>CP019154.1:1483129-2224693 GCA_002844335.1 Haloarcula taiwanensis | reverse complement strand
GCGGACGAACGACTGAGTGAGTTCGACGTTGGTCTCGTCGTCGGTGTGCCCGTAGTTGTCGAATTCGATGTTGAACTGCGGGAACGTCTCGGCGTAGGTCTCATGGAAGTCAAGCGCGAACTCTCGCGGCTCGACGCCTGCTTCGGCGGCGTTGACCGCTACTGGCGTGCCGTGCATGTCCGATCCCGAAACGAACGCCGTCTGCTGACCGATCCGTCGGAGAGCGCGTGACAGCGCGTCTCCGTCGACATACGTCCTGAGGTGGCCGACGTGCAAGTCACCGTTCGCGTAGGGCAACCCACAGGTCACGACCGCCGGCTGGTCCGTCGGAAACTCGTCGTTGCTCATACCTGTTCGTGTGCCACCGACGGGTCAAAAGGGGGTTGGTTTCGGCGTGGTGGCCGCGCTCCGGGGTCACAGCAACGCGAGCGTACCGCCTGCCAGCCCGAGTGTCACGACGAGCCGTCCGGCACTGCCGAAGAACGTCGCTGCGCCGAACCGATAGTAGTCGCGTTCGAGGACGGTGAACGCGTAGATAGAGATGGTGTCGGGGAAAAACGGCACACAGAGCGCGAGCGCCAGACCGACGTACCCGTACTTCTGTGCTAGCTGGACCGTTTTCTTTTCCGACCACTCGATGATGTTGAACCGTGAGCGCTTGATTCGGCGAACGAGCGGGCCGTACTCCTTTGCCTCCTGACCGATATGGAAGGCGACGAGACTGCCAAACGCCTTCCCCAGACCACTGACGATGATAATCGCCACCAGATTCCCGTTCGTGGAGAGTCCAAGTCGAAGGGTTTCGGCCGGAACCAGCACGACCTCGCTCGGAAGCGGGAGAATGAACGCGATCAGAAACGAGTACACCGCGATGATACCCAGTCCGGTCGGACCAGTGGCCGTACAGACGGCTTCTTCGAGCGGCGACAGTGGGGTGCCAGCGGTCGTACAGTCACCGATGAAGGCGATGAACGCTGCGGTCGGTACTACCAAGTCCACGTCTCTCTGTAGCAAACAGGCACTTCTAAACCTTCGTATGTCTTCTCGGGAGCGCTCAGTACGGATACGTTTGACACTAGAGAAGCGATTCAGTACCAATCGAGGCCAGCGGCTCAGTACCAGTCGAGATCCGCGACAAATGAGCGTAGCATCGACCGCGTGACGTGGGGCATACACACGACGCGCATCTCACCGGCCCCGGTCTTCGAGACCCGCCAGCCGCGATCCCGCAGTTCGTCGGTCATCGGCATCGAGAGGTCGGCCGCGACAAGCGGAAGTTCGGGCCCGACCACGTCGTGGCCCCGCGCTGATAGCTGGTCAGCCAGCCAGTCGGCGTTGGCCATCGACGTTTCGTACTGTTGCTCGTAGCCTGCCGGCCACAGCGATTCCATCGCCGCGACAGCCGAGGCCACGCCAGCGCCCGACCGCGTCCCCGTCAGCGTGAGCTGGTCCGTCGATTCCAGATACGGCGTTTCGACGGCGAGTTCGTCGAGCAGCGACCGGTCCCGAGCCAGCAGTCCGCCGGCGGGAACCGCCGCCTGTCCGACCTTGTGGGGGTCGATGGTCATCGTGTCGATGTCCGCGTGGCCGAAGTGCCAGTCGTGGTCGGTGAACGGAAGGTAGAAGCCGCCCCACGCGGCGTCGACGTGACAGAGGGCATCGACCGTTTCTGCGAGGTCGGCGATGGCCGGAATCGGGTCGACGTAGCCGTACTCGGTCGAGCCGGCGACGCCGACGACACACACCGTGTCTTCGTCGACGAGTTCCGACATCGCCGCCATGTTGACACGGTAGTCCGTTGCCGGCGCAGTCCGCAACTCAACCCCGAGCACGTCAGCGGCCTTCGTGAATGAAAAGTGCGCGTGGACGGGCGCGACCACGTTTGGGTCGTCTGTATCGGCGCGATTACGGGCGATGCGTATCGCCTGCAGGTTGGCCTCTGTCCCGCCCGAGGCGACGTAGCCCGCGGGGTCCGAGAGGCCGGTCATCCCGCCGAGATAGTCGACGGCCTCGCGTTCCAGATCGGCGATGGTCTCGTACGTACCCGGGTCTCCGGGGTTCGTCGCGAGGAAGCGTTCCGCCGCTTCGCGTGCCGACGGGTGTGGCACGGTACACATCGACGAGAGGACGCGCTCGAAGTCCTGTGGCTCTGCCCGCTGGAGCATCTATCGCCAGTATAGAGGGGGGAGTGGTTTAGCCGTTGTGCTCGGGCGTGTCCGTTGTCTGCTGTTTATTCTTCCTGACCGTAGTCAGGCGGTAGAGCCACTCGTACTCGGTCC
The DNA here is from genome assembly GCA_002844335.1 of Haloarcula taiwanensis. Lineage (NCBI taxonomy): Archaea > Methanobacteriati > Methanobacteriota > Halobacteria > Halobacteriales > Haloarculaceae > Haloarcula > Haloarcula taiwanensis. Next base: position 2,222,414 of record CP019154.1, on the reverse strand, counting down.
GGGAGCGCGCTTCACAGCCGACTTACCAGTTCGACGGCCCGATTTTCTTCGTCGCCTTCGCGCGAAAGCCTGTGGGACCGATCAGCGACTCGAACACAGTCTGGCGCTCAGAGTCGAGCGCGCCGCCGAAGGAGCCGACCCGCATGGTCCGATACGTCTCGAAGCCCTTGTCGTTGGAGTAGAAGTAAACGCTGCCGTGCAACAGCCCATGAATGAGCGCGTCCGACCGCACGTCGCCGGCGGGTCGGTCGAGTTTGACGAAGGCTACGTTCCCCCAGTTGACGACCGCCTCCCGGAGCCCCATCAGGAACGCGATCTCGTGGTTCTGTGGCAGGCCGAACTCCGTCGCCCGTTCGAGGTCGGTCAGCGAGTCGATGACGATGAGCGTCTCTGCGGCGTCGCTCACCCGGTCGCTGATATCGGAGAGAAGTTTCTCGAACGTCTCCGAAGCAGGCTTTCGCTCCGGTAGCTCCGCGTCGGGCTGTTCGATTTCGGCGTCGCTCCGGCGGGCATCGAACAGTGGTTCGGGGACTGGCAACAGCTCCATAAACCGCTGGGAGAAATCGGCGACGGCCATGTTATCGGTGAGCGTATCGAACTGGTAGCCGTCGAGCACGGCGTCGAGTTCGCTGTAGACGTGCTCGCGGTCGTGCGAGAGCGTGATGTAGGTCACCGACTCTGGAATTGCCTCGCTGCGCCGGGCGATGCCGTTCGGAACCATTTCCGGGCGGTGTTTCGCGAGCATCAGCGTGGCGAGGCTGGTGTACGTGAAGGCGTCGCCTCCCGCGTCGGAGGCCCCCGCCAGCAGGACCGTGCTCCCGGTCGGAATCCCGCGGACCTGTCCGTCCAGCCCAGGGATGCCGAATGGGATGTACGACACGCCGGAGCTGATACTCTTGGCTTCCGGCGTCGATTCGGGTGCCATACCGCAACGAGGCGAACGGCGCAAAAAAGCCTGCTGGCTACGTCAGGCGGCGGCCTCAGCGGACCGATTCCAGCAACAGGCGCTGTTCGACGCGCTTGACCTCGTGTTGTACGTCACGCACAGCGTCGATGTTCGGCGAGATGGAGGTGACTCCCTCGTCGACGAGGAAGTCGACCATCTGTGGCTTCGAGGCGGCCTGTCCGCAGATGCTCGTCGACACGTCGTGCTCGCGGCAGGTCCCGATGACTTGGCGCATGAGTTCGAGGACGGCCGGGTGGAGTTCGTCGAAGCGGTCGGCGACGTTGCCGTTGTTGCGGTCGACGGCCAGCGTGTACTGGGTGAGATCGTTCGTCCCGAAGGAGACGAAGTCGATGCCGGCCTCGCAGATATCTTCGATGGACAGCGCGCTCGCCGGTGTCTCGACCATGACGCCCCAGTCGCGCTTCTCGGGGTCGATGCCGACCTCCTGCATCAGCGACTTCGCCCGCAGGATGTCCTCGGCGTCGGTCACGAGCGGGAGCATCAGCTCGACGTTGTCGTAACCGAGGTCGTACAGGCGCTCGAACGCGCGGAGTTCGAGCTTGAACTCGCCTGGCCGGTCGAGCGAGCGCCGGATGCCCCGGTAGCCCAGCATCGGGTTGTGTTCGCTGGGTTCGTCCTCGCCGCCCTGGAGCTGGCGGAACTCGTCGGAGGGGGCATCGAGCGTGCGGACCCGTACCGGCCGCGGGTAGAACGCCTCGGCGACCGAGCGGACGCCCTCGACGATTTCGTCGACGTAGGCGCGCTCGCCGTGGTCCTCGACGTAGCGGGCGGGCGTCTTGTCCGTCGAGAGAATCATGTGCTCGATTCGCAGCAGACCGACGCCGTCGGCCCCCGTCGCGGCGGCCCGCTCGGCGGCCTCCGGAATGGAGACGTTGACCTTGACTTCCGTTCCGGTCATCGGCTTGACCGGCGAGTGTCCCTCGACCGCGCCGGCGTCGTCCTCGTCTTCGCTCGTCTCCGGGACCTTCGCCCCTTTCTCGACTGTGCCCTTGTCGCCGTCGAGCGTGACCGTCTCGCCGTCACGGAGCTTCTGTGTCGCGTCCTCCGCGCCGACAACGGCCGGGACACCGAGTTCCCGGGAGACGATGGCGGCGTGGCTTGTCATCCCGCCTTCGTCGGTGATGATGCCGTTTGCCCGTTTCATCGCCGGTACCATGTCCGGCGTGGTCATTTCGGCGACGATGATGTCGCCGTCCTCGACCTTGTCGAGGTTGTCGAGCTTGTCGACGATACGGACGACGCCGGTGACCCGGCCCGGCGCGGAGCCGATGCCGGAGAGCCGGACCGACTCCGACTGGCTCTCCATCGCCCCACCGTCGGCGACGCCCGACTGCGCCCCCGGCGGCTGACTCTCGGCTTCGTTGGCCGAGCCGGCGCTTCCTTCGGGGTCGTCGATGGTGGTAATCGGGCGGGACTGGAGCAGATACACCTCGCCCTCGTAGACTGCCCACTCCACGTCCTGTGGAGTGTCGTAGTGGTCCTCGACGCGCTCGCCGACCTCCAGGAGCCGGTGTATCTCCTCGTCGGAGAGGACTCGTTCGTTGCGCTTCTCTTCGGGAACGGAGCGTTCGATGGTCTCGCCGTCCTCGCCCCGTACACACATTACCTTCTTGTCGGCGACAGTCACCTCGTCGATGGTCCCCGTCTCGCGGTCGATGATGTAGTTGTCGGGCGAGACCGCGCCGGAGACGACCGCTTCACCCAGTCCCCAGGCAGCTTCGATGATGGCCGTCGGACCACCGGTCGAGGGATGGCTGGTGAACATGACGCCCGATTTCTCCGCGTCGACCATCTGCTGGACGACGACGGCGATGTCCACGGCGTCGTGGGCGAAGTCGTTCTCGTTGCGGTAGTAGATGGCCCGCTGGGTGAAAAGCGACGCCCAGCACTCCTTGACTCGCTGCAGGAGGTCTGCACGCGAGACGTTCAGGTACGTGTCCTGCTGGCCCGCGAAGGAGGCGTCCGGGAGGTCCTCCGCGGTCGCCGAGGACCGCACCGCCACGTCCTCGTCCCCCATCTCGTCGTAGGCGGCCAGCAGGTCCTCGCGGACCGACGGCGGGGTGTCGGTCTCTAGGATCAACTCCTGGGCGCGTTCAGCCGCCTCGGCCAGTGCCTGCGAGTCGTCGCTGTCGACATCGACGGCCTCGAATAACGGCTCGTCGATTCCAGTTGCTTCGATGAACGACCGATACGTGTCGGCGGTAACGACGAACGCCGACGGAACGGGCAGGTCCGCTCCGGTCAGTTCTCCGAGAGACGCCGCCTTGCCGCCGACCCGCGCCAGGTCGTCGGCACCGATTTCATCGAGCCACAGTGTTGGCATGGACTCACTCGTACCATCTCCAACGACAATTAAGGAAGTTCCGGTTACAGCCAGTGATGCGGCCGCTCTTCACTCGATTTCGAGTGAATTAGGCGGTCACGCCGCCGGTGCGGTTGCGTGGTCACGCCTCGATGATGTCATCGTCGTCGACAGCGGGGACGGTCACTGTGCCGTCCAGTGCAGTGACGGCGCGCCCGCCGACCCACACCTCGGTCCCGTCAGTATCGACTGATACCGTCCCGGGTCTGTCACGGAAGTGCCCGCCCTCAGCGATAATCTGCTCGATAGTGTCATCAAGCGCGCCGTAGCGGCGGACAAACGCCGCACAGGCCCCCGAGGCCGCCGCGGTCACCGGTTCCTCGGTCCGGCTCCCCGCTCGGAAGGCGCGTCCGTGGAACGTCGACCGGCGCGTCGCGTCGGCACCGACGGTATCGAACGTGAACGGATACACGCCGGCTACGTCCAAGCGGTCACAGAGTGAGGCGACGGCGGCCACGTCAACGCTGAGAGCGCTCAGATGCTCGAAGTAGTTGACTGGGACCATGAGCCACGGCTCGCCCGTGTCGGCCGTCACGAGCGGGAGATCAGCGCCCACGTCCTTGAGCGTGGCTTCGTCGAGACCGAGTGCGTCCGCAACATCACTGTAGGGGAGGTCGACTTCGGTGATGTCGGCCCGGCCCTGTTCGACCCAGACCATCCCGTTCTGTTTTGTCTCGACAGCGACTTCGCCGGCGGCGGTAGCGACCGTCCACTCGCCGTCGCTGATTTCACCACGCTCGGAGAGCGCTGCGTGCGCGGCGACCACTGCCGTCTCCGCCTGTGCCAGTTCCTCGGTCGGCGAGAAGCAGCGAAGTTGGCGGTCGATGTCTTCCGCCGGCAAGACGAACGCTGTCTCGGCGGCCCTCAGTTCGCTGGCGACGGCCCGCATCTGGTCTGCAGTCAGTCCGTCGGCATCGGGCACGACGCCGGTCGGTGTGCCGGCCGTCGGCTCCGCAGCGAACGCGTCGACAAGCAGCGCCTGTCGGGTATCCATGGCACGGAGTTGTGCTGACCCGCAGATAACCTTTTCCGGAGCTAGCCGTGGCCGTCCGGTGGTGAGACATGCGTCGATGACCGGGACGCACCCCTGACGGACGACTTTAGTACAGGGAGGTATCACTGGAACGCATGAGCGATGACGTCGACCTCCCTGAGAGCCACCCCCGCTACGAGTCGCTTTTGACCCGCCACCGGATCGAGGCGGGCGTCGACCGCGGTATCACCTCCCGACAGGGCCTCATCGCACAGGGCCGTGGCGAGGCCTTCGACTACCTGCTGGGTGAACACACGCTCGACAGCGCCGACGACGCCGAGCGTGCCGCTGCGGCACACATCCTCTCCGCCGACCACGCCGTGATTTCGGTCAACGGCAACGCCGCCGCGCTGGTCCCCGGCGAACTGGTCGAACTGGCCGAGGTGACCGGCGCTGACCTCGAAGTGAACCTGTTCAACCGAACCGAGGAGCGCATCGAGGCCATCGCCGAGTACCTCCGCGAACACGGCGCGACAGACGTGAAGGGGCTGACCGCCGACGGGCGCATCCCCGGCCTCGACCACGAGCGCGCGAAGGTCGACGCCGACGGCATCGGCGCGGCGGACGTGGTGCTCGTCCCGCTGGAGGACGGCGACCGCGCCGAGGCGCTGGGCGAGATGGGGAAGACGGAACTGGTCATTGACCTCAACCCTCAGAGCCGCTCGGCAGAGGTGGCGGCGGTCCCCATCATCGACAACATCATTCGCGCGATACCGAACATCACCGAGCATGCCCGTGACCTCTGCGGCGACCCGGCCGCCCAGCAGGACGCTATCGACACGTTCGACGCCGACAGCGCCCTGACCGCCGCCGAGCGGCGGATTCGGGAGGGCGACCTCGAATGAGCTTGCCGCCGTACATCTACGCCGACCGGCGGGTCCCCGACGAGGAGGCCGTCAGAGAGACGCTCGACCAGCGGACGATGACGGCCTTCGGCGATACCGAGCGACTCGAACGGCTCCACCGAGTGTTCTATCCGGTGTTCAAGGTCGACTACGAGTACGAGACCGGCGAGGGCAGACTGTTCGGCACGACGAGCAAATCCGAGACGGCGTTTCTCGACGGCCTCTGGGCGGACAACGACCGGGCCGTCGCCCAGTACGTCGACGACACCGACGCGGTGGTCCGGCGGGCGACCAGCGACTACGACTTCGGCCGTAGCGACCCGGCGCTCGGTCGCTCGGTCCTGTTGCAGTTCCAGGTCACCGACGACGACGCCCGGTCGCTACTGCCCCAGCGTGTCGCGGAGTACCGCGAACAGCGCCACGACTCCGCCTCGGGCGCGGCGAACGTGTTCCTCCGGAAGCTGCGCGAGTCCTACGGCCTGCCCGGTGATTTCGACCCCGACGGGTTCGACGGCGTGACCGCCGTCGACCGGCTCTACCTCCCCTTCTGGCTCGCCGAGTACCACTCGCCTGACAGCACGGATGTCAAGCTCGTCACGTTCCGGGACCCGGACGCCTCAACCGAGGACCTCAAACGCCACGGCTGGCTCGCGGAGTTTTTGAGCGCCGAACCCCGACGGCTGGCCGAGTACGGCTACGAGGTCAACCCCGACCGGCTCGAACGGAACATTCGGGAGCGGATCGACCAGTCCGACGACTCCGGCTCGGCCGAGACGAGCGGCGATACCGACCCGGGCCGGGCCGACGGCGCGCCCTCGATAAACCGCGAGCGACCCTCGGACGATGGGACGGTGGTCCAGCCCGACGGCGTCGACATGGAGGCCGACGGGCTGGTCGACCCGAACCCGTCCCGAAGCTTCGCCGACGTGGGCGGGATGTCAGAGCTACTGGAGACGCTCAACCACAAGGTCGTCCGGCCGCTGCAGGACCCGAGTGCCTTCGAGGAGTACGGCATCGGTGTCGTCAACGGCGTCCTGTTGCACGGCCCGCCCGGGTGCGGGAAAACCCACGTCGCCGGCGCGCTTGCGGGCGAGGTCGACCATGCCTTCATCGAGGTCACGCCCGCCGACGTGACCAGCAAGTACATGGGCGAACCCGCACAGAAGGTCGAGGAGCTGTTCCAGATTGCCCGCGCGAACGCCCCGTGTATCCTCTTTATCGACGAAATCGACGGCATCGCTGGCGCGCGTGACGGCGATAGCAACATGAACAGCAGCGAGCAGCAACTGGTCAACCAACTGCTGACCGAACTAGAGGGTATCGCCGACGAGGACGTGGTGGTGCTCGGCGCGACGAACCTCGTCGAAGACGTGGATGACGCCATCCGCCGCTCGGGGCGGTTCGACGAGCGGGTGGAAGTCCCGCCGCCGGACCCGCAGGCCCGAAAACAGATTCTCGAGATTCACCTCGCCGGCCGGCCGACGGCCGACGACATCGATTTGGACCCAGTCGTCAAGGAGACCGCCGGCTTCGCCGCCAGCGACATCGAACTCCTCGCGGAGGACGCCGCCCGCAAGGCACTGCGGGCGGACGCCCCCATCGGGACGAACCACTTGCTGCAGGCCGCCGCGGAGACCGACACCAGCATCCCGGACTGGGTCGACCCCGAGATGGTCGCGGAAAACGGTGTCGTCCAGCCCGACGGCGTCGACCTGCAGGCCAGTTCGCTGGTCGAGACCGACCCCGGACGCGACTTCGCCGACGTGGGCGGGATGGGCGAACTGAAGGCCCGGCTCGAAGAGACGGTCATCGACCCCCTGGAGAACGCCGACGCCTACGCCGAGTACGGCATCGACGTGCTGTCCGGACTGTTGCTGTACGGCCCGCCCGGCTGCGGAAAAACCCACCTCGCCGGTGCGCTCGCGGGCGAACTCGGCCACAGTTTCGTCGAAATTAGCCCGGCAGACGTGACGAGCAAGTGGATGGGCGAGCCGGCCCGCAACGTCGCCGAGGTGTTCGAGGTGGCCCGCGCGAACGCTCCCTGCGTGCTGTTCATCGACGAGATCGACGGTATCGCTGGCTCGCGACGCGGCTCGATGAACACGAGCGAGCAACAGCTGGTCAATCAGCTGCTCACCGAACTCGAAGGCGCGGCGGCCGAGGACATCGTCGTGGTCGCCGCGACGAACTTCGTCGAGGACATCGACGCAGCGCTCCGGCGCTCCGGCCGCTTCGACGAGCGCGTGGAGGTCCCGCCGCCGGATGCTGAGGCTCGAAGACAGATTCTGGAAATTCATCTACAGGACCGACCCGTCGCCGGCGACATCGACTGGAACGCCATCGTCGAGCCGACGGCTGGCTACGCCGCCAGCGACCTCGAACTCGTCGCCGAGGACGCGGCGCGTCACGCCTTGCGAGACGGCTCGGACATAACGCAGGCGCACCTCGAAACCGCCGTCTGGGAAACGCATTCGAGCATTGCCGACTGGGACGACCGCGACCGCTATCAGGGGGCTGAGGGCACCGCGGACCTGGGGCTCGGGCCCTGAGGACGGCTCACTCTAGCTCCTCGTCGAGGGCCGCAGCAACCCGCTCGGTGAAGGCCGGTGACTCGACAAGCGCGCCCGCGGCCTCGATGTCCTCGTGGACCGGTCGGTCTGTGGTCAGCTTCGGGACCACTGCACGGACGGCGTCGTAGGCCTCGGCCGACCCGACGCCCAGTTCGAGGGCGTCATCGACGAAATCAGCGGCCTGTGCCCCACAGCACAGCTCGACGCCGAGAATCGCGGCGGCGTTTCGGGCCGCGTTTCGGGCCAGATAGGCCGACTGCGCGCTCATGCTGACGTGGTCCTCCTGATTGCCGCTGACGGGCGTGTTGTCCATCGAGGGCCGGCCAAAGGACCGACATTCGTTCAACAGTGCGGCAGCGGTGTACTGTGCGATCATGTAGCCCGACCGGACGCCGCTTCGCTCGGTGAGAAACGGCGGGAGGTGTGGCTCCTGCAGATTCGGATTGAGCATCCGGTCCGTCCGGCGCTCCGAGATGGCCGCGAGTTCGGTGAGCGCGTTCGTCAGATAGTCGAGGCGCATGGCGAGTACCGCGCCGTGGAAGTTCCCGCCGGACAGCACGCCCGCGCTGTCGGAGCCGGAGGCCCGGTCCCCAACCGCCTCGCGGGGGAATACCAGTGGATTGTCGGTCGCGCTGTTGAGTTCTACCTCGACGGCCTCCCGGAGATGGGCGACGGCGTCGCGGACCGCGCCGTGGACCTGTGGCAGACAGCGCATCGCGTAGGCGTCCTGCACGCGGTCGCAGTTGCGGTGGGACTCGACCACGTCGGAGTCGGCCGTCAGTCGCCGGACGTTTCGCGCGCTTGCGGCCTGACCGGCGTGGGGCCGGACGGCGGTGATGGCTTCGTGTGAGGGTACTGTCGAAGAGAGAGTCACCTCCGTCGTGAGCGCACCAGCGATGTCGGCGACAGTGACCAGTCGCTCGGCGTCGGTGAGGAGGAGCGCGGCCACGCCGACGGTCAGTTGCGTCCCGTTGATGAGCGCCAACCCCTCCTTGGCCCGGAGCGTCACCGGTTCGAGGCCGGCTGCGTCGAGTGCCTCGTCGCCGGGGAGTCGGTCCCCCTTCACCTCGGCTTCCCCCTCGCCGATGAGTACCAGCGACATATGGGCGAGCGGAGCGAGGTCACCGCTCGCACCGAGACTGCCTCGCGATGGGACGACCGGGTGGACACCAGCGTCGAGCATCGCCACCAGCAGATCGACGACGGACTCGCGGATGCCGGAATACCCCTTCGCCAGCGTGTTCGCTCGCGTGACCAGCATCGCCCGGACCTCCGCAGTCGTCAACTCCCGGCCGACAGCGGCGGCGTGGCTCCGCAGGAGGTTCCGCTGGAGGTCGTCGAGGTCCGCGTGTGGGATGCGCTCGTCGACGAGATCGCCGAAGCCGGTAGTGACGCCGTACACCGCCTCGCCGCTGTCCAGCACGCTCTCGACGCGTTCGCGGGACTCACGGATTCGCTCGCGAGCGGTTTCGGCAACCGTGACGGTCGCGCCGTTCCGGGCGACGGCGACCACGTCGGCGGGCGTGAGCGACTCGCCGTCGAGGACAACTTCGGCGGTCATGGGTTGACCCCCCGGTCGTATGACTCATGCGTTGGGGTGCTGACGACTGAGCCGTCTTTCAGGACAGTGTCGACGACGTTGGTCCCGTACTGGTAGGGTATGTGGACGTGACTCGGCGCGGCAAGGACGACAACGTCACCGGGCGCACCCGCACGAAGCGTCCCAAGTCCGCCGGTCCTGTTCAGTGCGAGCGCGGCGTGGCTCGTCCCAGCGACCAGCGCTTCGGCCGGCGTCAGTCCCATCTCGACGCAGGCCAGCGACAGCGCAAAGCCCATGCTGTGGCTGTGGCAGTTCGGATTGAAGTCCGTCGCCACCGCGACGGGCGCACCCCGGTCGCGGAACGCCGTCGCGTCCGCGTACGCTGCGCCGAGACCGAACGCTGTCCCGGGTAGCAACACCGGCGTCACGCCAGCGTCGACAAGCGCGTCGATGTCTTCGCCGGTCGCGTGCAGGAGGTGGTCGGCACTGGCCGCGCCCACGTCCGCCGCCAACTGCGTCCCGCCGATATGGGCCAGTTCCTCGGCGTGGACCTTCGGTGTCAGCCCCGCGGCCGCGCCTGCTTCGAGGACCCGTCGGGACTGCGAGACCGAGAAGACCCCTTCCTCGCAGAACACGTCGCAGAACTCGGCGATGCCCTGCGATTCGACAGCCGGAAGCTGCTCGTCGACGACCGCCGCGGTGTAGTCGTCGGCGTCCCACCCCTCGGGAACAGCGTGTGCGCCCATGAACGTCGGGACCACGTCGACGGGATGGACGTCGTCGGCCCTGTCGATAACTCGGAGCATCCGTAGCTCCGTCTCCGTGTCGAGTCCGTAGCCGGACTTCACCTCGACTGTCGTCGTCCCGTGAGCGAGCATGGTGTCGAGATGGGCCAGCAGGTTCGACAGCAGCGTTTCCTCGTCGGCTTCCCTGACCGCTCGGACCGTTCTGAGGATGCCGCCGCCCGCTGCGAGGAGATCCTGATATGACTTGCCGCGCAGTTTGGCGGCGAACTCGTCCGAGCGGTCGCCGGCGAACAGCGCGTGGGTGTGGGGGTCGACGAAGCCCGGAACGACGGCCTGACCGTCGGCATTGACAGCGTGCCCGGCGTTCTCCGGCGGGTACTCGGCAGTCACCTCCGTGGTTGGACCGACAGCGGCGACAGTGCCGTCCACGATGGCGACTGCGCCGTCCTCATAGGCTTCTAGGCCGCGGCCGTCCGCCGCTGGGCCTGCGACGAGTTCAGCCGCACCGTAGACCACCGCATCGAGGGTTGTCATCGGCTCCCTCCTAAGCCGCTGAGGAAGTGTGCGACGGCGCGGGCCCCGGCGCGGGCGGTCCGGTCCCCGGCGTCCAGCGGCGGCGCGCACTCGACCACCTCGAAGCCGGCGATACGATTGTCCGACGCCACGCGGCCCAGCATCCGGAACAGTTCCCGTGTCGAGATGCCGCCCGGCGTCGGCGCGCTCACGCCCGGCGCGGCTGTGGCGTCGAGCACGTCGAGGTCTAAGCTAACATAGACGGCGTCTACGTCACCAAGCGCGTCGAGCGCGTCGTCCACCGCGCCGGCTGGATCACCGGCCACCGACGCCGGCGGCAGGACTGTCCCGCCCTGCTCGGCGAGGTAGTCGTGGTACGCCGTCGAGGTTTCGAAGTGGCGCGCGCCGACAACGGCCAGTGCGTCGAGGCCTGCATCGTGCAGCTGCCGGTACGGCGTCCCGCTCGTCGGCTCGTCCCGAACGGCGCGGCAATCGAGGTGGGCGTCGAAGCTGACTGCGCCGACCGTTTCGTGAGCCACCAGCGGCGCGGCGTTCGGGAACGTCAGTGAGTTATCGCCACCGAGAAACACCGGTACTGCGCCCGTCGCGTGAATCTCGGCAGTCATCGAGCGGACAGCGCTCTGGACCCGTTCGACGCCGCCGGCCGGAATCTCGATGTCGCCGAGGTCGGCGACCGAGCGGACCGGTCCGCGTTCGATGTGATGCGTCTTCGCTCCGCCGAGTTCGCGTCGGAGAGCCGCCGGACCGGCACGCGCGCCCGACCGTCCGATGACGGCCCTATCGTACGGCTCTCCCACCAGTACAGCGTCGTACTCAGACGCGGTCGCGAGCGTGGCCGTCTCGACGATGCCGCCGAACTGCTCGTCGTTTGGGTCGCCGGAGGGGCCGGTCCACGGCGACGGGGCTGTCAGGTCAGTCATCGGTCGCGGTTGCGGTCACGCATCGGGACCGCGACGTCGTTCTCGTCGGCCATTTCCTGTGCGATTTCGTAACCGGCGTCGGCGTGGCGAATGACGCCCATCCCGGGGTCGGTCGTGAACACACGGCGGGCCTTCTCGGCTGCGAGATCAGACCCGTCGAGGACGACGTGGTTGTTCGTGTGCAGGGAGTTGCCGATGCCGACGCCGCCGCCGTCGTGGACGCTGACGATGTCCGCGCCGGCGGCGCAGTTCAGCAGGGCGTTCAGAATCGGCCAGTCGGCGACGGCGTCAGTGCCGTCTTTCATCGCCTCGGTTTCCCGGTTCGGCGAGGCCACGCTCCCGGCATCCAGATGGTCCCGCGTAACGACGACGGGTGCCGAAATCTCCCCGTCAGCGACGAGTTCGTTGATGCGGAGCGCGAGGCGGGCACGCTCGGTCAGCCCGTCCTCGGTCGCGTACCCAAGCCAGCACACTCGCGAGGGGAGCCCCTGGAAGGATACCTGCTCCTGAGCGAGGTCGATCCAGCGGTGGAGGTCGTCCTTCTCCGGGAACAGCTCCTTGACTGCGTCGTCAGTCCGATGGATGTCCGCGGGGTCGCCCGAGAGCGCGGCCCAGCGGAACGGCCCCTTGCCCTCACAGAACAGTGGGCGGATGTACGCGGGAACGAACCCCGGGAAGTCGAACGCGCTGTCGAGGTCGCGCTGGTCCTCGACCTGTCCACGGATGTTGTTGCCGTACTCGAAGGCGATGGCTCCCCTGTCTTGCAGTTCCAGAATGCCCTCGACGTGTCGCGACATCGTATCGAGGCTCTCTGCGACATACGTCTCGGGGTCGCGTTCGCGGAGCCGGTCGGCGTCCTCGACAGTGTAGCCAGCGGGGTAGTACCCTTCGAGTTCGTCGTGTGCGCTCGTCTGGTCGGTCACTACATCGGGGACGAACCCCATGTCCAACATCTCCGCGAGCATGTCGGCGGCGTTCATGTGGACGCCGACGCTGTAGGGCTCACCGTTCGCCGCGGCCGCCTGTGCGCGCTCGATGGCCGTCGCGAGCTCGTCGGTTTTCTCCTGGCAGTACCCCGTCTCGATGCGCCGGTCGATACGGTCCGCGTCGACTTCGGCCGCGATACAGACGCCGTGGTTCATCGTCACCGCGAGCGGCTGCGCACCGCCCATTCCGCCGAGACCGCCGGTGACGACAATCTTCCCGCGAAGGCCGTCGTTCTCTGGGTAGTGTTTCCGGGCAAGTGCGGCCAGCGTCTCGTAGGTCCCCTGGATGATGCCCTGCGTGCCGATGTAGGCCCACGAACCGGCGGTCATCTGGCCGTACATGATCTGTCCCTTCGCTTCGAGTTCGTGGAAGTGCTCCCAGGTGTCCCACTTGCCGACGAGGTTCGAGTTCGCGATGAGGACACGGGGGGCTTTCTCGTGGGTTTCGAATCGACCGACCGGCTTGCCGCTCTGGACGAGGAGTGTTTCGGTAGCACCGAGTTCGCGGAGTTCGTCGACGATGGCGTCGTAGGCGTCCCACGATCGGGCCGCACGCCCGGTTCCGCCGTACACGACCAGCTTCTCGGGCTGCTCGGCGACGTCGGGGTCAAGGTTGTTGTTCAGCATCCGTAGCGCGGCCTCCTGTCGCCACCCTTCACACTCGATATCAGTGCCGGTGGGCGCACCCTGGTACTCGCGCCACTGTTCTGAGGGCGTCCCGACGTCGTGGCCGGTGTCTGGGCCAGACTGCTGTGCCATACCCTCCTGTTTGCGCCCGAGTGTGATAGCAGAGGCCCTCCTTGCGGAACTGTTTTTATATGTATGTGTGTATTGGTTGCTATGTACGAGGCGGTGTTCCGGGTGGCCGGTGACGGGGCCTACGAGGCGGCGACCGACGGGACGGGCACGCGAATCGAGCTGTGGTGTACCGACCACAGCGACCTCCTCTACGTCCGCGGAGGGGATGTCGGGCCGGTCGTCGAGCAGGTCCGTGAGACTGTCGGCGTCGCCGAGCGCCTCGAAACAGATGACGGGCAGGTTCTGGTCACAGAGGCGTGTCTGAAGGTACACTTAGCGGATACCGTCGAGCACTATCTGGCCGACGAGGGGTGTCTGCTCGTGCCGCCACTTCGGTACGCGGAGGGGCACAAGCTCGTTCGAGCGCTGGGGCTCAGTTCCGAGGCGCTGTCGGCGGTGTACCGGTCATTAGCGTCGGCGTTCGAGGTCACTGTCGAGTCGAAACGCGAGGTCGGATCACTGACGCCCGACGCGCCGCTGGTGACCGTTGGCGACGTGGTCCCGTCGCTCTCGCCACGCCAGCGCGAGGTGTTCCTGACGGCATACGAGCAGGGGTATTACGAACTGCCGCGCGGGACGACGACGGCGGCTATTGCGGACCGTGTTGGTGTCCAGCGCCGAACTGCGGAGGACCACCTGCGGCGCGCCGAAAAGAAACTGGCCGACGCGCTGGTGGGGTACCTGTAGCGACGGCGGGTGCGACCAATACGCTGTCCTAGCAGCACCCTGTTCGGGGATGGTATCGATGCCCGCAGTCCGGACACGTCGCGCTGAACGCCGTCGCGTCATACTCGAAGCCGGTGTCACACTGCTGGCAGACGAGTAGCTGTGCCATAGCAGTAATGCAGGTCTGCGTCCACATCAGTGTCCTGCTGCCGCTGGCGGGGTGTATTTCCGTGTCCGGGCGAAGGGCCGAGTATGGACCTCGACCGCTTTACCGACGACACGCCGGCCGACGACGCACCCGGCGAGGCCAGGGTCTGTGTTGTCGCCGCGCAGACGGAGACGTTCGAACGCTGTCGGCAGGGTTTCTACCCGTCTCCGGAGTCGTATGACCGAACGACAGAACCGTTCGACTACATGGCGTTCTACCGGACTGCCCCGGTATCGGCGGTCACGCACTACGCTCCGGTGACCGCCAGAACGGAGCAGACCCGTGGCGGCCCGGGACCGATGGACGCTGACGATTGGGCCGCCCTCATCGACCCGTTCTCGGAGACGGACGATGTCGTAGTGTTCGAACTGGCCGACCTCGTACCGCTCGGAAGTCCTGTCGAGAACGACCAGCACGGCCTCCGAGGGGCGTGGTACTGCACTATTGAGAACCTACGGACCACCGATACGCTCTCGGCGCTGGCTGCTACCGCGACTACCTGAGCAGGGTCCGATAGCCCACGCAACACCCCGCTATCAGGGGCGAGGGTTCAAGCGGGAAGCGCCCGTATAGATGGCGAATGCTCATCTACCCATCAGTCCGAGACCACGGCGTCTCGCTGTGTGAGCGGGCCGGCTACGATGTGGCGGTGCGTGACGATAACGGCGGACCGCCCGCGCTCGCGACGCCGAACGACGACGCGGTCGGTCTCGTGGATGCCACAGACCCGCGCCCCGTCGCTATCGAGCCGCTGACCGAAGCCAACGTCGGCCCCGATGGACTCATTCCCCGGTTCGTCGACGCGGTTCGGGAGGGCCGGGACTGCCTGTTCGTGGTCCCGTCGACGGAGGCGATGGGAACGACACTGACACAGATGGTCGCTACCATCCTGGGTGAGCCCGCCTGTCTCGCCGCCGACGGCCCTGACGGCCGGCAGTTCTACAATGGCCCCGACCGCGTCCCGCTCTCAGATGGAACCTACGCCTGTGCGCGAGCCCCCGCCAGTGACCTCCAGTGGCGCGAAGTCAGAGTCGATCAGGGTCGGCCCAGACTCGAACTCGGCGTCGGGACGGAGGTGATCGCAGTTCTCGAACACGTCGACTCGCTCGCCGAGGCCGGTCGCCACGCCTTCCAGCACGCCTACCGCCGGGCGGATAACGGGCAGTTCGAGGTGACAGCCGGCGGCGACGTAATCGAACGGTTCCCCGGTCCGACAGCGATGCGGCGCGGCGGCTACCCGCCCGTGCCGATGCCGCTGGTCCCTGAGCACCTGTTCCCCGAAAACGCGGACAGCTCACGGTGGGCCGTCTGCCAGCCCGATGGCGGTACGGACGTACTGACCGTCACTGGACTGAGTGCCTGGGGCTGACGGCGGGTCTTTTCTCCTGCTACTGTGCGGACAGCGACTGGTGTCTGCATCAGAACGACTATGTATCACCGCAAAATATCACTAAGTGGTATGAGCGATTCCGACTCATTCGAACAGTTCAGCGACGTCGGCGAGGCGGAAGTCACACGCGCCATCGGGCAGGAGTGGACCGAGGAGTTCATGGACTTCTCGGACTCCGACGTGATTATCGTCGGCGGCGGCCCCTCGGGGCTGATGGCCGCGAAAGAACTCGCCGAGCGCGGCGTGCAGGTGATGGTCGTCGAGAAGAACAACTACCTCGGCGGCGGTTTCTGGCTCGGCGGTTTCCTGATGAACAAAGTCACCGTTCGGGACCCGGCCCAGCAGGTACTCGACGAACTCGACGTCGACCACAAACAGTCCAAAGACAGCGAGGGGCTCTACGTCGCCAACGGGCCTGAGGCCTGTTCCGGCCTCATCAAGGCCGCCTGCGACGCCGGCGCGAAGATGCAGAACATGACGGAGTTCACCGACATCGTCATCCGCGAGGACCACCGTGTCGGAGGCATCGTCATGAACTGGACGCCGGTCCACGCGCTACCCCGCGAAATCACCTGCGTCGACCCGATCGCCGTCGAGGCCGACCTCGTCATCGACGCGACCGGCCACGACGCGATGGCCGTCAAGAAACTCGACGAGCGCGGCGTCCTCAACGCGCCGGGCCTCGAAGACGAAGCCAGCGGCATGGACCAGACCGACGACGACACCTACGGTGCGCCTGGCCACGACTCACCCGGCCACGACTCTATGTGGGTCGGCGAGAGCGAAGACGCTGTCGTCGAACACACAGGCCTCGCCCACGACGGCCTCGTCGTCACCGGCATGGCCACCGCGACGACCTACGGCCTCCCGCGCATGGGCCCGACGTTCGGCGCGATGCTCGTCTCTGGCAAGCGCGCGGCGCAGGTCGCGCTTGATGAGCTTGAAGTCGATGCCGAGCCGGTCGACGTCACGAGTCGCGACGCAACCCCGGCTGACGACTGAATCCCCTCCCACGTCACTGGTTTTAAAAACCCATCTTTTATACGTTTCAGTAATCCATTCAGGCCATAATATCGCATTAATACAAACAATTATACAACCGTGCGATAGTTATGTTAGTGATTGACAATCAATGCCTGAAGAGATGCAGCGGAGCGACAACCACGGGTCTGACGAGCCAGTCGGCGGCGAGATTGCGGTCCAGCTCTGGAGTCGGCGACCGGTCTGTGGCCCTCGAACGACAGCTATCGACCGGTTCACAGAACTCGCCGCAACGGGAGTTATCGATGACTTCGATATCCAGACGTGGCCCGAGGAAATTCCCGTGTCCCAGCGGAGCGAGCATGGAGAGATGCTTGCGACTGTCGACAGATACGAACAGTGGGCGACCAGACGAGGACTGAGTCTCCGACCGCCCTTTGAGACGCGGACCTCGTCGTTACTCGTCGGCGGCAGTACGGAGGTGCTGCGACTCCCGATGATAGCCGTCGCCGTCTACGCGGACGACGATCTGGTCGGGGTATACCCGTGTACTGACGGGGAAACCACATGGTCGGTCACGGACTGCATCGACGCGCTCACTGCGGACCCGACGGCACTCCCGCACGAACCGAAGTAGTGCTCGCCACTGGAACGTCACAGACTGTCCGTGGCGGTTCTGGCCAGCACTGCGGTAGGTGGCTGTCTCTCACCGGTAGCGCCGCATCGACCCGTTCGCTCTGATTCTTCAGTTCGCCGTCTCAATGCGCGGGGGTCTCCGAGACACAAATGGTATTACCCAACGATACCACTGGCTAATACAATGAAGTCCGTCACGCTGTACCGCGCCCCGACGGCGGTCGTCGACGCCGACGCGATCGCCGACTGGCTCGACGAACGGGTCGAGGCCACTGTCTCCGTCCGGGACCGGTTTCTCTCGTTGCATGGCGACTCGGACCTGGCGGAGTCGTTCGCGGAGGCGCGGGTGCTCTCGCCGTACGATCGCGAGACCGGGAACACGATGCTCGGCATCGTCCGCTACGAGGAGCGAGCCATAGAGTCGCCCGAGCGGGCCGGCGGCGTCATCTACGACGGGCTGGCCGTCCAGCGGGCGCTCCACGAGCGACTCCCCGAGTCCGAGCGGTCGCTGGACCACCTCCACGTCCCGCTGTTGGACCGCGTCGTCGGGACCTGGGGCGACCACGACGGCCGCTGGCACAAGCGCGTGCACGTCCTCGGCCAGCCCGCGGTCGTCTCGGTGCCGGGGCTGTACGAGGCCCCCGCAAAGCCCGAGCAGTACTACAAGGAACAGCAGAAACACGCCCTGCTCTCCGGCGGTACGCCGCCCCGCGAGGTGCTCGAAAACGAGGTCGAGGGGGAGTTTCTCGTCGAGGACGACCCGCGGACGACCGAGGCGCTCAAGGGCTACGTCCTGCAGGCGTACCACTACCTCGACACGGGCGAGGCGTTCTGTGACGAGGAGACCTGTCGGCTCCACAACCCCCACCGCCAGCCCGGCGTCGTCGCTGCACAGCTACGGAAGCCCGAGTTCTGTCCGGCGCACGCTGAACGGTACCGACCGTAGCGGTTCGGCCCGCGCCCGTCAGGGCACAGTCCCGCTCAGCAGGCCGAGGTATCCCCCGGCGAGCGCCTCGTAGCGCCTGTCGACGGTCAGTTCGGTGAGTCGCTCCCGGGCCGCCCGGACCCGCCGCTCGAACGCGCTGGCGTGTGACCGCCGCGACAGCCGCGTCCCCGGCGCTGAGAGCCGGACGAACCCCTCGAACGCGAGGTTCAGCGGCGCGGCGAGGGCGCTGGGACTCCGCTGGAAGTTCAGCAGGGCGACACGGCCGCCGGGGGCGACGCTGTCACACCACGCATCGACCGCTGCCGCGGGATCCTCGAAGATGCCGGCAACGAACGTCGCCAGGACGGCGTCCGCCTCTCGAACAGGCGGTCTGGCGGCGTCGGCTTGCACGTAGTGTACGGTCCCGCCCGTCCGCGCGGCGTGTTCGCGTGCGCGTTCGAGCATCGCCCGCGTCACGTCGACGCCGACGATCCGACCCGACGGGTCGACTCGCTCACGGAGCGCCGGCACGTTCGCCCCCGTGCCACAGCCCATCTCGACGACGGTATCGCCGGGCGCGAGCGCCAGCGCCTCCGCCGTCTTGTCGCGCCATGCCGTCACACCGGGTGCATTCGCTATCCAGTCGTACACCCGCGCCCACCGGCCGTAAAACGACTGCGCGTCGGTCACAGGATTTCGCGGGCCGTTTCAGCGACCGAGACGGCGTCGTCCCCGAGCAGGTACACCACCGGTTCGATACCCATCGCGCCGGTGTGATAGAGCACGTCGACGCCCGGGTCGTCGGCCAGCGCGGCTGCGACGGCTGGTTCGACGCGCTCCTCGGCGTCGAACTCGACGACGGTCCGGCCCGCCTCTCGCAGCGCGGCCACGACGCCGTCGTCGTACCGGACGTTCAACACCGCGCGGGCGTCGCTCCCGGCGGTCCGCGCCGCCAGCAACAGCGTCGCGACGTGTTCGCTGACGCCGAACTCCGGGTCTGCCGGAATCGTTGCCCGCCCTTTCACGTCGAGAATCCGCCCCGGGACGGCGGCCACGTCCTCGATGCTCTCGGCGTCGGGGAGACACTGGACGAGGTTCGACCCCACTGCTGGGATGAGCGTCGCGAACCCGCTGGTGTTTTCCAACACACTGAGTCCGCGCCGCACCGACGCGAGCGTTCGTTCTGCTGCTCGGAGCTGTGAGTCCGGGTCGTGGACGGCGAACTCGTCGTCGTAGTCGCCCAGTTCCGGGACGGCGTCCTCGTGTATCTGCGCCAGCACGCCGCCCTGTTCGAGTTCGCGGATGAACACCTCCGTTTCGACCAGCGCTTGTACCGGACTCATATCGCCGTCAGCCAGCCCGTCGGCCAGCCGCTCGACCAACTCTTCCAGCCCGCGGTGGGCCAGCAAGTCCTCCTGACGCGCCACGTCGCCGTGGACGTACTTCGAGACCGCACTCTGGCTGATTCCCAGCAGGTCGGCGACTTCGGACTGTGTCAGCCCGCGCTCCCTGAGAGCGTCGGCCAGCAGCGAGCGAAACGTCGGCAGGAAGTCGTCGACGACGATCTCCTCGATGAACCGCATCTATTGGTCGCCTCCGAACTCGCGGTCCCCCTGTATCTTGCTGGCCTGCGGTCCGGACTGGCCCTGGTACTTCGAGCCGCGTTCGGCCCCGTACGGGCGGTCGGCGGGTGTCTTGAGTTCCGTGAACGTGAGCTGTGAGATCCGCATACCGGGCGTCAGCGCGACCGGCGCAGTGCCGAGGTTCGACAGTTCGAGCGTGATCTGTCCCTCGTAGCCGGGGTCACAGAGTCCGGCGGTCGCATGCACCACAATCGCCAGCCGGCCCAGCGACGACCGGCCCTCGACGTGGGCGATGAGGTCGTCAGGGATGGCGACGCGCTCGTGTGTCGTCCCCAGCACGAAGTCGCCGGGGTGGAGGATGAACTCCCCGCCCTCCTCGATGATGGTTTCCTCGACGTAGTCTGCGACTTCGTCCTCGGAGTTCGGATGAATACAGGGGATGTTGGCGTGCTGGAACTCCAGGAATTCCCGGCCGAGACGGAGGTCGACGCTGGCGGGCTGAATCTGGATGTCCGGGTCGTCAAGCGGCTCGACGACGAGGTCACCCTGTTCCAGCCGTCGGAGAATATCCGCATCTGAGAGTATCATGAGAGTGGCGTTTGCGGCCGCGGGCCTAAACCTCCCGGTTCCGGCCCACGCTCGACCGCATCGCGGGGTCGGCGCGAGAGCACTCGGTCCGCTACAGCTGCCGTCGTCGGCCGACAACTGTCATACCGAGCAGCGTGGCGCCGAACCCGAACAGCACGAGCGCCGACCGCCGCCCTGCCGACGAACTCGGCCCGCTGGTAGGCTGTGGGATACTGATGGTCAGCGTCCCGGTCTCGCCAGCGGTGAAGTTCCCGCTTGTGACCGTGTGCAGTTCTTGCTGGGGGACTTCAGAGTAGTTGAACGCCCCGGGCAAGGTGAAGGATGCAAGGTGGAGCGTCCGGTTTGGCCCGTCCTCCGGAATGGTGAATTCCACGGTGACCTGCGTCGGGTCGTCCGGGTCGTCGAAACTAAACGACTTGCCGGTGATGGTGACGTTCTGCAGTTGCCCCGGCCTGTTCTGGTGGAGAACGGAGGGGTTCTGTCTGACCCCGTCCTCGGAGTTTCCGAGTGCGGCCATCAGGTCACGGTCGTTCTTGCCGTAATACGGCGGATCAGGCGGTTCTTCGCCCGGTCCGAAGTCTACCTGCCAGTACACCGTGTCTTCCGGCGTCTTCGTGGGCTCCTCTGTGGGTTGTTCGGTTGGTTCTTCAGTGGGTTGTTCGGTTGGTTCTTCAGTGGGTTGTTCGGTTGGTTCTTCAGTGGGTTGTTCGGTTGGTTCTTCAGTGGGTTGTTCGGTTGGTTCTTCAGTGGGCTCCTCAGTTGGTGTCGGTGTCGAGGGCACCGTACAAAAAGCCAGGAAACTAATTCCCTGCTGTGACGTAGCTGTTCCCGATGTTGCCGCCGGGTCCAGTTCGTTGGCTTGGTTTATACTGCTCCCGCCGCCAGACTTGACAACCTCGACATCGACGGGGACTTGCGATGTCCACTCGACTTCAGTTGGTCCTTCGGACGGGCCTCCATCATACGCTCTCACATTGAACGTGACGGCGTCGCTTGCTCCCTTCTCGAAGACGAATCCGAACCCGTCATCGGTCGATTCCCAGTTGTACTTCGCCAACAGGTCCTCGCCCGGGGCACAGGGCTGGGACGGGCTCCGGTCGTCAGTCTGTACCAGAAACGACTGTGCCGATGGAGTGACCTGTCCCAGGCCGACGCCTGCGACGGCGACTGTCGTCCCGACGACGAACAGCGTGATTACGGCCGTGACCGCGATGAATGGGATATCGACACCCCCTGGGTCGTCACTCATCGACAGACTCCCTGGCTGTTGTTCGGCCTGAACTATACAGCCTCCCAGCTACACTGCATTCGATTGGTAATATCGATGACATCGACCATTAGTAACAAGGGGTGTTTTTTCGTTAATACCCAACTTATGCCAGTAAGGCGATACTTCGTTTCGTATCTTGGTCGGGGATGAGATGCCGACTGAAGCTATTACGGCTGACACACGGCGTTGGCCCCGTTAGAAAGACGAGACCCGGCAGTTTGCCAGTGTCGCAAACGCTGATGAGCCAACGGTAATCGATATGTATCTCGGACGCACCAGCCGAAGAATCGTTAGGGATGTGCTCGACCACGGCGTATGTACTCTGTGGTATGTGCAACCGTGGAGGGAGTCCGACGGGAGTTTAAGTACGGGTGGCCATGTAAGCACATGAAGCAGGCTATCGTCGCACGGGCCGACATCGGCATGGGCGAGGGCAAGCTCGCCGCCCAGGTTGCCCACGCCTCGCTGTCGGCTTACGAGGACGCCGGCCCGAAACCCCGGAAAGCCTGGAAGGGCGCGGGCCAGAAGAAAGTCGTCCTGAAAGCCACGAGCGAGTCCGAGCTGTTCGAACTCGCGGACGTGGCCGAGCGCGAAGGCCTGCCGCATGCGGTCGTCCGGGACGCCGGCCGCACACAGCTCGACCCGGGAACCGTCACGGCGCTCGCCGTCGGCCCCGCCGAGGACGAGCTGGTGGACCGCGTCACCGGCGACCTGCCGCTGTTCTGAGGGCAGCGGCCCGCGATACGGTTATATAAGAGCAACCCTAACCTCAGGTGAACAACAACACGATACATCATGCAAGGAAACGAACAACAGGCCTACGACCGCGGGATTACCATCTTCTCCCCGGACGGACGCCTCTATCAGGTCGAGTACGCACGAGAAGCCGTCAAGCGCGGAACCGCCAGCGTCGGGGTCCGTACCGAGGACGGCGTGGTCATCGCCGCCGACCGCCACGCCCGGTCGCCGCTCATCGAGCGCGACAGCATCGAGAAGATCCACGAAATCGACTCCCACGTCGGCGTGGCCAGCGCCGGCCACGTGGCCGACGCGCGCCAGCTCATCGACGTAGCTCGTCGTCAGGCCCAGGTCAACCGCTTGCGCTACGACGAGCCGGCCTCCGTCGAGTCGCTGACGAAGGAGATCACAGACTACATTCAGCAGTACACCCAGACCGGCGGCGCGCGCCCGTTCGGTGTCGCGCTGCTGGTCGCCGGTATCGAGGACGGCCAGCCGCGGCTGTTCGAGACGGACCCGTCGGGGACGCCCTACGAGTGGCAGGCCGTCGCCATCGGCGGCTCGCGCGAGGACATCCAGTCGTTCCTCGAAGACGAGTACGCCGAGGAGATGGACCTCGAAAGCGGCATCGAACTCGCGCTCCGGGCGCTCGCGTCGGTCAACGAGGAAGGCCTCGACGCCACGGGCGTCGACATCGCCACCATCGACGTGGAGACCGAACAGTTCGAGAAGCTCTCGGAGGACGACATCGCCGAGCGCCTCGAAGAGTTCGAACTCGGAGGTGAGAACTGATGTACGACCCCGAGAACCGGCTGACCGACGCCTACGAGCCCGAGGTCGGGACCCTCCCCAACGAGAGCGAGGGCCGCGACGAGGAGAACGTCGTCAAGACCGGGACCACGACCGTCGGCCTCTCGACCGAGGACGGCGTCATCATCGCCACGGACCGGCGCGCGTCGCTCGGCGGCCGTTTCGTCTCGAACAAGCAGGTCACGAAGGTCGAGCAGATTCACCCGACAGCCGCGATGACGCTGGTCGGCAGCGTCGGCGGGGCCCAGTCGTTCATCCGCTCGCTGCGCGCGGAGGCGGACCTCTACGAGGTGCGCCGCGACGAACCGCTCTCGATTCACGCGCTGGCGACGCTCGCGGGCAACTTCGCCCGCGGCGGCCCGTACTTCGCCATCAACCCCATCGTGGGCGGCGTCGACGAAGAGGGCAGCCACGTCTACAGCGTCGACCCGGCCGGCGGCGTGCTGGAAGACGACTACACCGTCACCGGCTCCGGGACGATGGTCGCGACGGGGACCATCGAAGGGCAGTACGACCCCGAGATGACCCTCGACGAGGCGCGCTCGCTTGCCATCCGCGCGGTCAACGCCGCGGCCGAGCGCGACACCGGCTCCGGCAACGGCGTCGTCATCGCCGAAATCACCGACGGGGGCGTCGAAATCGACGCCTTCGACGACTACGAGTCGGCCGAATAGCTCGGCTCCCTCGGTTTTCGGTTTCTTTGCGGTCAGTTGTTCCCGGCAGTTGCTGCTCAGTCTCGTGGCACGACCCGCATCGGGTACTCCGACTGCCGCATGATGTCCTGTGCGACGCTGCCGAAGATGAGCCGGTCGGTCTGACTCCGCTTGCGGACGCCGATAACGAGTTCGTCGGCGTCGACCTCCGCCGCGATGTCGAAGATATCCGTCGCGGGGCTGTTGCCCCGGATTATCTGGTAGGTCTCGACGGACACCTGGTCGCCCAGCCGGTCCGAGACGACTTCGAGCGCGGCCTTCCCGTCGGCGACCGCCGCCGACGACGTGCTGTCGCCGCCGCGCTGTGAGTTGACCGCGTAGACGCTGTCGTCGGGATCGAGGACCCCTTCGAGGTACGAACACAGCGTTTCGCTGACTGTCTCTGAGTTCGTCGCGAGCACGAAGGTCTGCATACGCCGAGGTGCGACCGCCGCCGTTATAAGTATGTTTCTAGTTACCAATCCACATTCTAGCGACGCTCCGTGACGACCAGCCAACAGACCGCCAGAAAGACCGCGAGGACGAGCAGTATCGACCCCCAGACGAGCGCCCCGAAGGCCGTCGAGCCCAGCGCGGCGAGGGGGAGCGCGGCCGTCGCGGTCATCGCTCGGACCCCCCGTCGGCCACCGGGTCGTCGAGCGCTCGGACCTCCCGGCCGAGGTCGTCGAGGTCGGCGTCGGCCCCGCCGAGCAGCGTCGCCGCGGCGGTGAGCGCGGCCGAGACCAGCGTCGCGCCGGCGAAGGCGACCAGGAACGACGGCGCTGGCAGCAGACTTCCGATGCCCGGCACGGCGGCGACGAGGCCACGCAGCGACGGGAAGTACGCGAAGCCGACGACCAGGCCCGCAACTCCCGAGACCATCGCGCCCGGCCCAGTGAGTCGCTCGGTGTAGAGGCCGGCGAGGAACGGCACGAAGACGCCGGCGGCAAGCAGGTCGGCCGTCAGGAACAACTGGAGGACGCTGTACCCCTGTGCGCCGATGAACATCGCGGCGAGGGCGACGGCGACGGTCAGCCCCCGCCCGCCGAGCCAGAGGGTCCGCTGGTCGGGGTCGTCGAGCAGTCGGGCGAGGTCGGCCGTGACGACGCTGGCGATGGCGTTGAACATCGTGTCGGCGGAACTCATCACCAGCAACACGGCGAGGACGACGACGGCGAGGGTCACCCACGCCGGGAACGCCTCCGCGACCACGAGGAAGAAGGCGATGCTGGCGGAGCCGGATTCCGTGAGCCCCAGCCCTGCGGCGGCGATGCCGAACAGTCCGGACAGCAGGAGCATCGGGACGACGACGACGGCGGCGATGCCCATTCCGCGGCGGAGGGTACGCTCGCCGTCGGCGGCGTACACCCGCTGCCAGACGCCTTGGTTCAGCATATTCGCGCCCAGCAGAGCGAACGCGACGTACAGGCCGAACTTCAGGCCGGGACCGAACGTCGGGTCGAGCAGCGTCGGGTCGGCCGACACCACCGTCGCGTGGAATTCGCCCGTGCCACCCAGCGAGAGCAGCGCGCCGCCGAAGCCGACGGCCAGAAGCGGCAGGATGACCAGCGTCTGGACGGTGTCGGTGACGATGCTGGCGAGCAGGCCGCCGTATGTCGTGTAGATGAGGACGAAGCCGCCGATGAGCAACGAAGTCTGCCAGAGGGGTACGTCCGCGACGAGTGCGAGCGCGCCGGCGATGCCAGTCATCTCCGCAGCGAGGAAGATGAACATGTAGAACACCGAGACCAGCAGGACGAGCAGGTACATCCCGGAGCCAAAGCGGGCGTAGGCGAACTCAGTCAGCGAGTGGCCCGCGGGCATCACCTCGCGGATGCGAGCGCCGACCGGAATAAAGAGGACGAGCGGGATCGCGCTGCCGATGGCGTAACCCAGTACGGCGGGCAGCCCACCGAAGGCGGCCCCGGCTTCGGCCGGGCTCAGCAGAATCCAGACGCCCATCATCGACGCGATGACGGTCGCAGCGAGGGTTCCGCTGCCGGCCGAGTCACGAGCAGAGATGTACGTCTCCACTGAGTCGATGCGGCCGCGGGCGGCGAAGAGGCCGACGCCGGTGAACACGAGGACGGTCGCCGCCGTCAGGCCGAGAGCCACGGTCGAGGAGACCATTTACGGGCGCACCTCCCCGTCGGCCGCGCTCTCGTAGGCCGTCTCGAAGAACCGCCGTTCGAGCGCGACCGTGCGGTCGAACAGCGACGCGACGCGTGCCGCTCGCCGCGGGGAGAGCGTCGGGCCGACGGCGTCGAGTTCGCTCCGGAGCCAGTTGACGAAGGCGACGAACGAGTCGACGGCGTGGAGGTCCACCCACTCGGCGAAGTAGAAGGGCAGTCCCATCCCGGCGCTGGGCGGGCCGTCCGGGTCGCCGTGGTCCGTAGCGACCGCTGTCGCCCACGACTCGTATATCCACTCTGCCGGGACGAGGACGGCCAGCGTCTCTGCGTACCCGCCTTCCCGTGCGGCGCGGCCGAGCAGGTCGACGAACGCCGCCGTCGTCGGCGTAGGCTCGGGGTCCTGCCGGCGCGACTCGTCGACCCCCAGCGCGGCGAAGGAGCGCTCGAAGTAGTCGTCTTCCTCGTCGGTCACGGTATCGAGGAACTCGACGAGGCGGCGCTTGGCCGCCATGTCCGGAGCCTGTCCGACCGCGTGGCCGAACGTCCCGACGAGTTCGCCGACGAAGGCATAGTCCTGCACCAGGTAGTGTGCGAACGCGTCCTCGTCGAGCGTGCCGGTCCCGAGTTCCTCGACGAATCGGTGGCCGACAGCGTCGTCCCAGTCCGGCTGACTCTGGTCGCGGAGCCACTCGGTGAATCGGGGTTCGTCGGTGCGCTCGGCGTACGCTGAGTACGTCTCGGCTGTCATAGCGCCCACCCTTCTTGCGTGTAGGCCATCTCCCAGAACCGGTGTTCGAGCTTCGCACTCGTCAGAAACGCGTCCTCCATGGCGTCGCGCTGGCCGGGATACCGCTCGCCACAGCGGTCGACGTACGCCCGACACCAGCCCGTCGCCTCGCGGAAGTCATCGCTGGTGTACATCTCGATGAACGGTGTGTACCGGTGTTCGCCGTCAGCCAAATCGGCCATGTGCTCGGCCACGTCGAGATAGCCCTGCATGCAGGGGTACAGCGCAGCAGCAATCTCCGCCTCGTGGCCCTCGTAGGCTGTTCGAACGAGGAAGTTCGTGTACGCCAGACAGGTCGGGGCTTTCTCGGTCGACTCCAGTTCTCGCTCCGAGATACCGTACTCCGACGCGAACTCCCGGTGGAGATCCATCTCGGTATCCAGCACCTGATGGGCGACCCCGAGTAGATGCGTCATCGTCGACTCGTCGTCTGCCGTCGCGCCGGCGAGCGCGAACAGCCGCGCGTAGTCCTGCAGGTACCGGTAGTCCTGTTTCACCCAGTGTTTGAACGCCGACTCGTCGAGCGTCCCGTCGGCCAGTTCGCGGACAAATGGGTGGTCCTTCTGTGCGTCCCAGATGTTCTCGCCGATGTCAAGCAGGTGGTCGCTGAACGCCATTGGTAGCAAATACAACAAACTCCGAGGTAATATATCCTGCTAATACAACTAGGTTGTAAATCCGTAGACGAGCAGTGCGCGCAGTGAGCTACAGGTGCTGCGCGTCTCCGGGCCGGTTTCGCTGCTGGCAATCACGACAACGCAGTCGACCGACAGCGTCCGTAGTCCCAACTGCTAAGCGAACTACGCCCCTCACTTCCGGCAATGACACTGCAGTTACCGAGCGAAATTGTGGTCGAGCGGTTTCTCCCGACGGCCCGGGCGATGCTCGCCACGAGACTCGACGAGGAGGGCTGGACGCAACAGGAGATCGCCGACCAGCTCGGCGTGACACAGGCCGCAGTGAGCAAATACGGCAGCGGCTCGGTCACCATCGAGGAGCGGTTCCGGGACGACGCCCGGATGCAACAGACCATCGAGCGGATCGCTGACGGCCTGGTCGCGGGCGAGATGGACGAGTACGCGGTGCTGAACGAACTGCTCACCCTGGTACGGGAGTTCGAGGACCGGGGTCCCATCTGTGCGGTCCACGAGGAGGAGATGCCGGCGCTGCAGGGGATGGGCTGTGACCTCTGTGTTCGGGGGACAGACACCGCAGTACAGGCGGAACGGGCTGTGCTGTCGTCAGTCCGGCGAGCCACGCGGCTGCTGGCCGACAACGACGCCGTCGTCGACGCCATCCCGAATGTGGGGATGAACGTCGGCATGGCACTGCCGGACGCCGAAGACGCGCTCGACGTGGCGGCAGTTCCCGGTCGGATTCACAACCTTCGAGGGCGGGTCAACGTGCCGTCGAACCCCGAGTTCGGGGCGTCGGAACACGTCGCCCGGACGATACTGACCGCGATGGCGGTCGATCCCTCGTGCCGAGCGGCGCTCAATCTGACGACTGACGAGGCATTTCTCGATGCTGCCCGGGAACACGGTGTCGAGCCGCTGAAGTTCGACGCCGGCTACGAAGACCGTAACGAACGGCTCGAAGCCACCTTCCGCGAACGCGGCGCTGTTCCGCGTGTCATCTACCACAGCGGTGCGTTCGGTATCGAACCGATAACCTACGTTTTCGGTGAGTCGGCGGTCGAAGCTGCTGAACTGATGATCGAACTTCTCGACGCGGCCGACTCCTGAGCGGTTTCGGTCGCCGAACCCGTCAGAACCAGCCGGTCGCGGGGTCGATGGGATTCTCGGGCTCCTCGCCCCGCAGTACCCGGATGACGTCTTCGGCCACGGTCTGTGTCAGTTCGACCCGGGACTCTTCGGAATACCACGCGACGTGGGGACTACAGACAACGCTATCGAGGTCATGAAGCGGTGCGTCTCCGGGCGGTTCTGGCTCGCGCACGTCTAGTCCGGCCCCGCCGAGGTCGCCGCTGACGAGCGCGTCGTACAGCGCCGTTTCGTCGACGAGGCCGCCTCTGGCCGTGTTCACGAGCAGCGCGTCGTCGCGCATCCGGTCGAGCGCGTCCGCGTCGACCATCTCCCGTGTCTCGTCGGTCAGCGGGGCGTGCAGCGAGACGATATCGGAATCGGCCAGCAACGTCTCGAAGGTGACTGACTCGACACCGAGGTCGCCCATCCGGTACTCGGGCACGTACGGGTCGTGGGCGACGACATCGACGTCGAACCCTCGAAGCTTCGCGGCGAAGCGGCTGGCAAGCTTACCGAAGGCAACGAGACCCACGGTACTACCGGCAAGACGGCGCATCGGCTGGCCGACAGTCCACTCCCACTCACCACGCTTGACCGAGCGGTCAAACGTCGGTATCTTCCGCAGGCAAGCCAGCGTGAGCGCGAACGTATGAGTTGACACCTCCTCGACAGAGTAGTCCGGGACATTGACCACCCTCACACCGGCATCGACCGCCGCTCGCACGTCGATGTTGTCCACGCCGATGCCAGCCCGCCCCACCACTTTGAGCGAGTCCCCGGCTTCGACGACCTCGGCTGTGACCTGTGTGCCGGCGTCGACAATTAACGCATCAGCGTCGTTCACTGCGCGCGCGACGGCCGCCGGTTCTTTCGCCGCTGTCGTTTTGACGGTCGCTTCAACCGCATCCAGCACCGCCGCCCGTGTCTCTCCGTCCATCACTTTGGTGTCAGAGACGACAACTTTGTGAGACATACTCTGGCTTGCTCTGCCCCGGAAATAAAATCATCTGTCAGGATCGGTTCAGTCATTGAAACCGCGTCACTGTGGCACTACTGCGCCCCGGTAACCGGCACAGAACTGACAGAATAGTAGCAAACTTTTATGATACATTCGCGAGGAGGTGGCAACAGTATGTCGGCTGGTAACACAGGTGAGACAGCGCTCGAACGTATCGGCTATCGACTCTCTGCGTGGGTGGAACGGTGGATGCCAAGCCCGTTCCTGTTCGCGCTCATCCTCAGCTACGTCGTGTTTCTGGCCGGCGTCGGCCTCACCGGCTCCGGCCCCGTGGAGATGGTCCAGTTCTGGTACGACGGCTTCTGGGCCTTCCTGACGTTCTCGATGCAGATGGTCCTCATCCTGATGACGGGCTTCGTTGTGGCGTACCATCCGCGCGTCAATGCCGGCATCCGCCGGCTGACAGAGCTACCCAGCACCGGAAAGCAGGCGGTCGTCCTCGTCGGACTGTTGACGATGCTGCTTGGCTGGGTCCACTGGGGACTGAGCCTCATCCTCGGCGCGATCTTCGCCCGGGAGATGGGCAAGACCGCCCACGAGAACGACATCAACGTCCACTATCCGGTCCTCTGTGTCGCGGGCTACCTCGGTCTCGGTCTCACCTGGCACTGGGGGCTGTCCGGGTCTGCACCGCTCTTGCTCGCGACGGAGGGCAATGAGTTCATTCAGCAGGGCGTCATTGACGTCGTCGTCTCCGCCTCAGAAACCATCTTCCACCCCTACGGCCTCATTCTGACCGGCCTGTCGATAGCCTACGCGCTCGTCGTCCTCTACGTCATCACGCCGACCGGAGACCAGGCGCGGGGCATCACGCATTACATCCCCGAAGACGACCTGTTCGAATCCGCGAGTGACGGCGGCGTGGAAGCAACCGCAACCACCAATCAGGTCCCGGCCGAGCGCATCAACCACAGTCGCGTTCTCGGCGGGATTATCGGCCTGACCGGCATCGCGCTGGTCGCCTCACAGTTCGTCCAGTCCGGCATCGACGCGCTCGGACTGAACATCGTCAACTTCGGCTTCCTGACGATTGGTATCTTCATTTACATGGACCCACAGACCTACCGGGAGAAGTTCGGCGAGGCGGCGACCGCCGCCTCGGGCATCGTGTTGCTCTTTCCGTTCTTCGCCGGCATTCAGGGCATGATGGCCACCTCCGGGCTGGCGCAGTTGATGGCAAACGCGCTCATCTCGGTCTCGACGCCACAGACGTTCCCGGTCATCGCCTGGCTCACCGGCGCGACGGTCAACATCTTTGCTCCCTCCGGCGGCGGCGAGTGGATCATCCTCGGGCCGCCGATTCTCGAAGCCGCGCAGAACCTCGGGGTCCCGGCCGGTCAGGCGACGATGGCCTACGCCGTCGGCGACGCCCACACGAACCTCCTGAACCCTTTCTGGGCGCTGCCGTTGCTCGCTATCACCCGCATCAAGGCCCGGGAGATGTTCGGCTACGCCATTGCAATGTTGCTCGCGCTGACGCCGTTTCTGGCTGTCGTGCTGTTCGTCCTCCCGTACTGAGACGGCAGCGGCGTGACAGCCGAGGCTGATTGCCTCTTCTTCGAGCGTTAAGTTGTTAGAGAAACTGCACTCCGACAATGGCAACTGAGACGGGAGCCGAGGGGGACGTAGATCTTCTCGACTCCTTTCGGCAGTTCTTCGCGCTGGAGCGGGACGTGCTCGTGCTGTCGCTGTCCATGCTGGCATTCAGCCTCGCGTTCCAGATGACCAGCCGGTACGTCCCCGAGTACATGCGGATTCTGGGGGCCAGTGCCGGCGTCATCGGCCTGTACGGGAGCGTCGGGAACCTCATCAGCGCGGTGTACCCCTACCCCGGCGGCGCGGTGTCTGACCGCATCGGCTCGCGGCTGGCACTGACCGCCTTCGCGACGCTGGCGACGGTCGGCTTCGGTATCTGGTATCTCGCTTCGGTCATCGGCGACATCGCGCTTGGAACGGTGACGCTGCCGGCCTGGACGCTCGTGTTCGTCGGCCTCTTTCTCGCACAGGCTTGGAAGTCCTTCGGGCTGGGTGCGACATTCGCTATCGTCAAGCAGAGCGTCCCGCCGGGGCGACTGGCGATGGGATTTGCCAGCACGGAGATGTTCCGCCGCATCGGCTTCCTGCTCGGACCGCTCGCCGCCGCGGCGCTGCTGGCGACGACTGCGACGTTCGTCGAGGGGTTCCAGCGCGTGCTGGCGGTCGCGCTTGCCTGTGGCGTCGTCGCCACTGTCGCTCAGCACGTCCTCTACGACGCCAGCGAGGACACGCTCGGGAAGTCCTTCGAGGGCATCGACCAGATTCTCGCCGACCTGCGGACGATGCCGGCGACGCTCCGCCCGCTGCTGGTCGCCGATACGCTCGTCCGGTTCGCTAACGGCATGGTGTATGTCTTCTTCGTCATCGTCGTCACCGAGTTCCTCGCTGTGGGGTTCACCGGCTTCGGCGTCCAGTTGCGGCCCGACGCCTTCTTTGGCGTCCTGCTCGGCGTCGAGATGGTCGTCGCTATCCTCTCGATGGCCCCCGTCGCAAAACTCACCGAGTGGGCCGGCCTCAAGCCCGCCGTCGCACTGGGCTTTCTCGTCTACGCCGTCTTTCCACTCTTGCTCATCTTCGCACCGGGTGACCAGTGGGTGCTGGTGCTGTTGTTCGCGTTTTCGGGCCTGCGATTTGCCGGCCTGCCCGCTCACAAGGCGCTCATCGTCGGCCCGGCGAAACAGGATACTGGCGGCCGCGTCACCGGGACGTACTACCTGCTTCGGAATACGCTGGTCATCCCCAGCGCTGCGCTCGGTGGCTGGCTGTACGGCAGTGAGTGGGCCGTCGGCGTCGGTGGCGTGACGCTACGGGCCGGCCCCGAACTCGCCTTCGGCGTCGCTACCGCCGTCGGACTGGCCGGCGTCGCCTACTTCGTCGCCTTCGGTCGGGAGTTCGAAGCCTACGAGTAGTCGGGCTTACCACTCCTCGCGGGGCGGGAACTCCTCGCCACAGCGAGGGCAGTACCGCATCGGTGCGCGGGACTCCTGACCGTCCCTGTCGAACGTTATCTCCCGTCCACAGCTCTCACATGCTAGCTTTGGCATCGTGGTGCTCTCGGGTCGCCTGCACAGCCACGACCTGTGCTAGATAGAGTATGTCCCGTGATAACACTAGGTATCGGCTGAGAGACGGACCCACGCCGAGTCCGCAAACGCCAGCCATAAGCGCCGAGCAACGAACTACTCGACCAATGCGAGACGCCCATCCAATCGAGCGAGCGGTCGGCATGGAGTACTACGTCAGCGACGCCGACGGGGTGGGCGGCCGCCTCCGTGCCGCCCCGGCGGACTTCCGGGTTCGGGAACTGGAGGCGTTCGACACCGAGCCGGTCGACGCCGACACCGGCGCGTACCCGCATCTCGTCTTCCGGGCGGAGCTTCGCAACTGGGAGACCAACGACTTCGCCAGCGAACTCTCCGACCGACTGGGGATCTCCCGCGAGCGGGTGTCGTGGGCGGGGACGAAGGACAAGCGCGCGGTCACGACCCAGCTGTTCTCGGTGAAAGGCGTCGCGGCCGGGGACCTGCCGGATATCGGCGGCACGGACATCGAAGTCGTCGGCCGCGCCGGCCGCCCCATCCTCTTTGGCGACCTGGCTGGCAACGCCTTCGAAATCGTCGTCCGGGACACCGAGAACGCCGACGCCGCCGCGAGCGTCGTGGCGGACCTCCAGGCGTTCGCCGCCGGGGAGGACCCGACTGCGGGCGAGGACCGCTCCAGCGACGCCGCGCTACCGGCCGGCGACACGACGGTCGGCGTGCCCAACTACTTCGGCCAGCAGCGGTTCGGGTCCCGCCGGCCGGTCACCCACGAGGTTGGGCTGGCCATCGCTCGCGGCGAGTGGGAGGATGCGGTTCTCGCCTACGTCGGGAACCCCCACGACCGCGAACCCGAGTCAACCCGGGAAGCCCGCGCGTACGTCGACGAAACTCACGACTGGGCCGGCGCGCTGGACAGGCTGCCCGGCGCGTTGGGCTACGAGCGCTCCATCTGTCACCGCCTGGTCGAGAACGGGGCCGATGAGCCGACGGATTTCCGTGAGGCGCTAGAAGCGCTACCGTCGAACCTCCAGTCGCTGTTCGTCAACGCTGCACAGTCCTACGTGTTCAACCGCATCCTCTCGGAGCGGCTGGAGCGGGGGCTCCCCTTCGACCGGCCGGTCGAGGGCGACGTGGTCTGTTTCCGGGACAGCGACGCGCCCGAGGACTTCCCGATTCCGGACGCCGACCGCACCCAAGAGGTCACGGCAAAGCGGCTCTCGACCGTCGAGCGTCACTGCGAGCGTGGTCGAGCGTTTGTCACCGCGCCGCTGGTCGGGACCGACACCGACCTCGGCGGCGGCGAGCCGGGCGACATCGCCCGCGGGGTCCTCGACGACCTCGGGCTCGAACGCGGCGATTTCGACCTCCCCGGGGCGTTCGACAGCGACGGGACGCGCCGCGCGATACTGCTCCGGACCGACCTCGGCGTCGACCGTACCGGCGACGACCTGACGTTCACCTTCTCGCTGCCGAAGGGGAGCTACGCGACAGTCGTCCTCCGGGAGTTCCGGAAAGGCGACCCGGCAGAGTGAGCAGTCGCTTGTGGCGCAAGTGACGCGGAATATGCAACGGTTAAGTCCGGCCACACACGCCATCTCGTATGGGCGAGCTACCGGACGAGTTTTCGTGTACCATCACCGACTGGGAGTACATCTACGGCCTCTGTCGAGACGTGGCCGACGACGTGAAGGCCGCCGAGTTCGAGCCCGACGTGGTCGTCGCGCTGGCGCGGGGCGGTTGGTTCGGCGGGCGCTGTCTCTGTGACTTCCTCGGGCTGGACGACCTGGCGAGCCTGAAAGTCGAACACTACGTCGGGACCGCGGCGAAAGGCGAGGAGGCACAGATTAAGTACCCGCTGGCCGACGGCGCGGTCGAAGGCAAGGACGTGCTGGTCGTCGACGACATCGCCGACACCGGCCAGTCAATCGAGACAGCCGCCGAGTGCGTCCGCGACCGAAACCCAAGCAGCGTCCGAACGGCGACGCTCCAGTTGCTCCAGACCAGCGACCACGAACCGGAGTTCGTCGGCGAGCGCC
Organism: Haloarcula taiwanensis; assembly: GCA_002844335.1. Lineage (NCBI taxonomy): Archaea > Methanobacteriati > Methanobacteriota > Halobacteria > Halobacteriales > Haloarculaceae > Haloarcula > Haloarcula taiwanensis. Next base: position 2,187,810 of record CP019154.1, on the reverse strand, counting down.
TCGACGAGTGGACCTGGGTCGTCTACCCCTGGAACTTCGTCGAGGACATGGTCGAACTCGTCGCGGGCGTGATGGCAAAGAGCGATCAGCAGACCCACACCGAAGATGACATCCGCCGTCTGCTCCGGGAGTACCACGGTGTTAGCCGGACGAATCTGGAAATCGCACAGCCGAACCGCTTGGGCGAGGTCACGACCGAGATGGAACGGCGGGACGTCGTCAAATCGGTCGGTGACGGCTGGCAACTCACCGACGACTGAGCAGGTCAGCCGCGACAGCCCGGCAGGTATCGCTCACGCTCGCTAGTCCCGACGCCCACTGCCGCTAGGTCCAATACACACCGCCGCCGGTCACGATACAAACGCGGTTAACGGCGAGTTCGGCCGTCGTCCCGAACGTACTCTAACGCACTGAGGAACAGTTCTGTGTCGACTCGTTCCTCGGACTCTTCGAGTCGTTCACGAATTTTCGTTGGAGTCATGTGTGTTGGTAACATGGTTCTACACCGGTATAAATCTTTCTCACCTGCTAACACATTCGACGCGAGCGCAGGTCTGACACGGCAGCAGGGCCGCCCGGTGGGCCGCCAAAACCATCACACGGGAACACCCCGTTGAGGGAATATATTTAATACCCTGCTCACCCAACAGAAACCATGGCCGCTTACGGCCGGCCGTCACTTCGAGACCTGTTCGATGAATCACCGACGCCGCACATCGCGCATCCACCGCGGAGTCACCATCGAGACTTCTACATCGCCACAGACGGGTCGTTCAGACCCCACAACGGCACCACATCACCCGACAGCGAGGCAGCTAGCTCGACCGGCGGACTGGGTGTCGTCGTGGAAACTCTCGACGGTGAGCGCGTCGTCAGGCTATCGGTCCCGGACACCTGCCCCGACAACAACGTTGCGGAGTATCGGGCACTCCATCTGGGGCTTGACGTGCTTGCGAGACGGGCTCCGCCCAACGCCCGCGTCGGCTTACTCATCGACCACGACCAGCTCGCTGAGAACGTGAACGCGGAGGTACTGGCCTCTCACGGCTCCGCCTACGACCCACCACACTCCGTGTCGGTCCCGCCGGCGACAGGGCTGCACTGGCGCGGGATTCAGGCACGTATCAACGGGTTCGGCGAGGTCCGCGCCGCACGGATTTCCGGCGACCGCAACCCCGCGCATCCGCTCGCGAACGCGCCCGACCAGTACGCCCACGTCAACGGCGAACCGGACCGGTGTGTCCTCCCCGACGCGCCGACCGTGAACGAACGCGTCCCGCCGCCGTCGCGTGCCGAGCGCGGCGGGGCATCGGACTGACGGCATCCGGTCGGTCCCACCGACCGGCGGCCCCCTGTTCTCTCGAATCGTTGTCGACAGCGCCGCGTCGCCATCTGGTTCTCTCCGGCCCTGCCCCCGAGTTCGGGATACTAACATACGGCGACGATTCTGCGAGATTCGACAGCCACGGTGAGAGCGTGTCGTAGCGAGCGGCTCTAGGGTGCTGTACCGGTCCTGTTTCACAGTAGATTATCTCTATAAGTTATGCAGATAGCGTAGCGAGTGGCCGCGTACGTTCGGGTAACGTCACACAGACCAAATTTTATGTATTAGAAATGAGATAGTATACGGTGGGAGGTGAGCTACGTTGAGTACCAGAACTGACGGACCCGACGGTTTCAGCGGACAGTACGTCGAGCAGCTGTTGCCGCGTCAGTCGCCGACGCGGCACGACCTCGTCCTCGCCGTCATCCCCGCGGTGTTTGTCCTCACACTCGCCGCCGCGGTCGTTCTGGGCCTCTCGTTGCAGGCGGCGATAACCGGCGCGTCGCTCGTCGGCGCCGTGGCGGTCGTCGACGCGCTCTTCCTCCACCCGCCGACCCGCGGCCGACGGCGAGGCGATACGTGACATCGCGTTCCGGCGACAGGCCTGAACGCTATGTTTTTTCGGACGGATGATTCCGACCTAACTCGAAAAAAGCAGTCGCCTGTCCGTTACTCCTGTTGCGCGTCGACGACAGCGACGCCGGCGAGGTTCACGATGTCCTTGACCTCGTCGCCGCGCTGGAGGACGTGGACCGGCTTGTCCATGCCGACGAGCATCGGCCCGATGGCCTCAGCGCCGCCAAGCCGCTGGAGGAGCTTGTAGCCGATGTTCCCGGCTTCGAGGTTGGGGAACACGAGGACGTTCGCGGGGTCGTCGAGTTCCGAGAACTCGTAGGTGTCCTGCAGGATGTCCTCCACGACGGCGGTGTCGGCCTGCATCTCCCCGTCGACCGGGAAGTCGACGCGGTCGTCGTCCTGCAGGCGAGAGACAGCCCGGCGGATCTTCTTCGTCCCGAGGTTGTCGACGCTGCCGAAGTTGGAGTACGACAGCATCGCTGCCCGCGGTTCGACGTTGAACCGGCGGGCCAGTTCCCCCGTGTGGCGGGTGACCTCCTCCAGCACGTCCGCGTCGGGGGCCTGATTCACGGTGGTGTCGGCACAGAAGATGACGCGGTTCTTGAACGTCAGCATGTAGACGCCGGCCGCGTAGTCGGCGTCGTCAGCCGTCCCGATAACCTGGAGCGGCGGGCGCAGCGCCGAGGGATAGTGGTGGGTCAGGCCGGTCAGCATCGCGTCGGCGTCGCCCATCTCGACCATGACGCTGCCGAGGTAGTTCCCGTCCCGAATGAGCTCGTCGGCCTCGCGGCGCGTGACGCCCTTGCGCTGGCGGAGTTCGTACAGCCGGTCGGCGTAGTCGGCCACGTCGGCCGTCTCAGGGTCGACGACGACGGGGTCGAACTCAAGCCCGAACTTCCGGCGCGTGGACTCGATGCGGTCGGCGTCGCCGATGAGTATCGGCTCGGCGATACCCTGTTCGACCAGCTGGTAGGCCGCGCGGATCATCTTCTCGTCGTGGCCCTCGGCGAGCACGACGCGCTGGGGGTCGCTCTTGGCTTTGTTGAGCACGACGCGCATCATCTCGCGGGACTTGCCAAGCCGGGCTTCGAGTTCCTCGACGTAGGCCTCCGTATCGATTTCCGTCCGTGCCGCGCCGCTCTCGATGGCGGCCTCGGCGACCGCGGGCGTCACCTCGAACAGGACCCGCGGGTCCAGCGGTTTCGGAATGATGTAGTCCGGGCCGAATTGCAGCGGCTGGTCGCCGTAAGCCTTGACGACCTCGTCGGGCACATCCTGCTTGGCGAGGTCGGCCAGCGCTCGGGCCGCTGCCACCTTCATTTCCTCGTTGATTTCGGTCGCTCGCACGTCGAGCGCGCCGCGGAAAATAAACGGGAACCCGAGGACGTTGTTGACCTGATTCGGGTAGTCTGAACGACCGGTCGCCATGATAACCGTGTCGTCACGGGCGGACTTGGCAGACTCGTAGTCGATTTCTGGATCCGGGTTCGCCATCGCGAAGATGATGGGGTCGCTGGCCATCGACTGCACCATCTCCTGGTCGACGATGCCGCCGACTGAGAGCCCGACGAACACGTCGGCCCCGTCCATCGCGTCGGCGAGGCCACCCTCCGGAATATCCCGGGCGAACTCCTGTTTGAACCGGTTGAGTTCCTCGTGGGTCGCCCGCTCCTCAGTGATGATACCCGAGGAGTCACACATTGTGATGTTGTCCTTCGAGACGCCCAGAGAGACGTAGAACTTCGCCGAGGCAATCGCGGACGCTCCGGCCCCGGAGAAGACGACCTCTAGGTCCTCCAGTTCCTTCTCGGCGATGTCGGCCGCGTTGACGAGCGCCGCGCCGGAGATGATCGCGGTCCCGTGTTGGTCATCGTGGAACACCGGGATGTCGAGTTTCTCGCTGAGTCGGCGCTCGACTTCGAAACACTCCGGGGCGGCAATGTCTTCCAGGTTGATACCGCCGAAGGTCGGTTCCATCGCCGCCACCGTCTGTATCATCGCCTCAGCGTTGTCCGTGTCCAGTTCCACGTCGAACACGTCGATGTCGGCGAACCGCTTGAACAGCACGCCCTTGCCTTCCATGACCGGCTTCCCGGCCTCCGGACCGATGTCGCCCAGGCCGAGCACGGCGGACCCGTCGGAGACGACGCCGACGAGGTTCCCCTTCGCGGTGTACTCAAAGGCCCGCTCGGGGTCTTCGTCTATCTCCTTACACGGTGCGGCCACGCCGGGCGAGTACGCCAGCGAGAGGTCACGTTGGGTGTTCGTCGGCTTTGTTGTCGCAATCTCTATCTTCCCCGGCGGCTTGCTCCGGTGGTACTCCAGTGCGTCCTCGTCAAGTCCCATACCCGGATGTCGAACCCAACTGTAAAAAAGACAAGTTTACCGTCAACGGACGAGCGGTACAACGACGGTTGTCGAATACCGGCCGGTTGCAGCGGATTTTGCCCCGGTTGTATCCCATCAATTGGAAAATATCCACTGCCGAGACAGCGTCGTGCTGGACCGCCGTTGGCCCTCAGTTCGCGTTCGTGAGTTCGCCGACTCGGTCGGTCAGTTCGGTGACTGCGTCTTCCTGCTGGTCGGTCGCCTCGACGATCTCCTTCGTCGCCGCTTCGGCCTCTCGAGCGTGGTTCTGCGCGTCTTCGACCATCGAAGTCACGTTCTCGATAGCGCTCGCCTGATCGTCGTTGGCGTCGGCGACTTCCTGGATACCACTCGTCGCCTCCTCGACGGCGTCGGAAATCTCGTCCAGCGCATCCAGCGCGTCCTCAATCTCGGACTCCGCACGCTCGACCTGCTCGTGTGATGTCTCGACCATTTCGGCTGTCTCGGTCGCCTGGTCCTGAATCGAAGTAATGCTCGTCGAGATCTCGGAGGCGTATTCGCTTGTCTCGTTCGCGAGCGTTTTCACCTCGTCGGCCACGACAGCGAACCCGCTCCCGCTTTCACCGGCCCGGGCCGCTTCGATGTTGGCGTTCAGCGCGAGCATGTTCGTCTGCTCGGCCACGTCGGCGATTATTTCGACGATCTCGCTCACCTCGTCCATCTGGTCGTCGAGATCAGTGACGGTGTCCACGAGGGCTTCGCTCGTTTCGGCAAGCCCATCGGTGACATCCATGACTGCTTCACCGGCCGCTGAGCCGTCTTCTGCGGCCGCCTTCGCGCGCTGTGCTGCTGACGCCACTTCGCTGGACGTGGCGGCGACCTCCTCCATCCCAGCCCCGATGTCCTGAATGTTGTCGGCCGCTTGAGTGAGGGAGGCGGTCTGTTCGGTAACGCGACTTTCGACGGCCTCTGCGGACGAGTTCGCCTGTTCGATAGTGACCGCGAGTTGCTGTGCCTGCTCGTCCACCTGGTCCGCCAGCTCCTCGACCTGTTCTGCCATATCGTTGAGCGACCCGATGACTTCGTACAGCTGATCGTCGACGTATTCGCCGCCGTCAGTCCGGTCGAACGACGCCCGGGCGTCGAGGCGGCCGTTCTTGAGTGCAGCCATGGTCGATTTGACCTCATCGACTAGGTCCGTCACCGCCTCGTGGCGCTTGGCCTCATCAGTCCGGTCCTGGACCATCTCGACAACCGCGATGAGTTCGTCGTCCTCGTCGTAGATGGGGGCGGCGCTGAACGAGATGTTGCGCTCGTTTCCGTGCTGGTCGGCCATCACGCTCGTATCGCGGTACAGCGTGAAGTCCTCGTCTTCGACCTTTGGCACGTCGTACTTCCTGTGGGTCGTCTCCGGTGCGTCGAGGACCTTGTCGGCGAGGGTCTTCCCGCGTCGACCGTCCGGATAGAACGCCATGCTCGCCATCTCCATCTCCTTTGCTTCGGCCTCGGAGACACCAGTCAGGTTTTCGATCGAACTGTTCCAGCTGCGGATATCACCGTTCGTATCCAGAACAAAGAGCGGCGTCCCGATATGCTGCAGTACGTCGTGGTAGTCGAACCCATCGGTAGCGCTGTTTTCAGCTGTAGCGTCAGTGAAGGCGTCGATACCGGCCTGGGTGACTGACTGTGTTGTTTCCAGCCCTTCGTGAAGCTCTGCCTCGACAGTGTCGATAGCATTCTGTGCATCCGGGCCGAGTTCGTCCCGAAGCTGTTCGAACGCACTTTCGACGAGCGATTCCGTGACAAAGCCCTGGGTGGCGATGAACTCACGCTGGCTTATGCCAGCTGTTTCGTAGTCGTCAATCAGCGCCCGGAGTTCGTCAGGCTCGAGTTCGAACTGCCGCTCGACGTGCTGTGTCCCGATAGCGGCCGTCTCCGGGTCGTCGAAGCGATCAGTGAGGCGTGGCGAGTTCGGGTCAAGGGCGTCGGCCAGAAAGCGAGCTTGTCCGTCACTCGCGACGAATCCGCCGTCCGCCCGTCTGGCCGCAGCGTCCGGAGAACGGGACCGCTGGCCGTAGAGATAGGTGCGGATCTGTTCGAACATAGGGTGGTTATGTTACATTGGCTAACAGCTGTAGATAAAGATGACTCCGAGAGTATCAGTAAAGATAATTGTGCTCGGTGGCCGAGCGCGAAAAGAGAGCATAAGTACGTGCAACCGAAGGTCTAGGTATGACCACCCGTTTCCGCCGACTGGTGGCGACGACGACGGTGCTGACGTTCGCACTCATCCTGCTCGGCGTGTACACCGGTGCTATCGGTGCCGGGCTGACCTGTGAGGCACGCTGGCCGTTCTGTGACGGCTGGATGGGGCTGTTCCCCGCAAACTGGGCGAGTTTCGTCGAGTGGTTCCACCGTTTAGTCGCAATGATCACTGGCTTTGGCATCCTCGGTTCGACGATCGCCGCGTGGCGCGGTGAGTACAGCCGGCGGATCAAGCTTGCGACAGGTGTTGCCACGGTCGTGCTCCCGGTGCAGATTCTCCTTGGCGCGAACACTATCTTCAACTTCGGTGCCACGGCGCAGGTACTCCACCACGGGGCCGCACAGCTTATCTTCGGTGCGATGGTCGCGGCGACGGCGTGGGCCTACACCGATACGGCGGAGTCGCCGTCGGTACAATCGACCGAGACCCAGCACACAGCACGCGCTGACGATTGAACACGTGTCCCACCTCTGTGGGTAACACGTAAGATATATTCCGGTCTGTCGTGTGGTGAGGACTATGTCAGACAACGGTCTTTCACGACGCCAGTACCTCTCCACTGTCGGTGGAACTGCAGTAGCTGTCTCGCTCGCTGGGTGTTTCGGGGGCGGTGGCGGCGACGGCGGCGCTACCGAAATCACTGCCGGAACTGCACCGGGGTTCCCCCCGTTCGAGATGAAACAGGACGGCGAACTCGTCGGGTTCGACATCGACCTGCTTGAAGCGGTCGTCGACGAGACCGACTACACCCTTGCCGGCTGGGAAGAATTCGAGTTCAAGTCTCTGATCCCGGCGCTGACGAACGAGAATATCGACGTAGTCGCCGCGGGGATGACGATCAACGACGAGCGTGACGAGACCATCGACTTCACCGACCCGTACTACAGTTCGAACCAGGCGATTGTCGTCCGTGAAGACGGTGACTTCTCACCGGAGTCGATGTCGGACCTTTCCGGGCGCCCAGTCGGCGCACAGAAGGGCACGACGGGCGAGAGCACGGTCCAGTCGGAACTCATCGAACCGGGGAACCTCGACGAGTCAAACTACAACTCCTACGGCAACTACGTGCTGGCGGTCGAAGACCTCCAGAACGGCAACATCGACGCCGTCGTCATCGACGAGCCGGTCGCACAGACCTTCGCCGCACAGCGTCCGGTCACCATCGCCTTCACGTACGAGACGGGCGAGAACTTCGGGTTCGGCGTCCGGGAGGGCGACGACGAGTTCACCCAGGCGCTCAACGATGGCCTGTCCGCAGTCCGCGACGGGAACACGTACCAAGACCTGACGAACAAGTGGTTCGGCCAGCAGTAACCGATGCCACCGCTCCCGTTGCAGAGTGACTGGGCGTTTGTCGCCGGGAACCTCGACCTGCTGCTCGCAGGCACGGGTGTCACGGTCGGCCTGACAGCCGCGAGTATTCTGCTCGGCTTTCTGCTCGGCTTTCCGGCGGGGGCCGTCGAAGTGTACGGCCGTGGGCCGCTCAAACGCGCGGTCGAGACGGCCGGCGTCGTCCTTCGCGGCACGCCGCTGCTCGTCATCATTATCCTGCTGTTCTTCGGTCTCTCGGTGTCGAGCAGCGCCTTCGTGACGGCGACTATCGCGCTCGGACTCCGGAGTGCCGCGTACCAGTCACAGATCTTCCGCGGCGCACTCCAGAGCGTCGACGAGGGACAACTGGAAGCCGCTCGCGCCGTCGGCATGGGCCGGCTCCAGGCCATCCGGAGCGTCGTCGTGCCCCAGGCACTCCGCCGAAGCGTGCCCGGCTTCCAGAACGAGTTCACGATCGTCCTGAAAGACACGAGTATCGCCATCGTCATCGGTCTCGGCGAACTGCTGACTGTCGGCCAGAACCTCTACCAGGGCGGTCAAAGCACTGCTGCGCTTGAAATTTTCCTGACTGTGAGCCTCATTTATTTCGTTCTCACGTTCGTGACGAACCGCTCGCTCGATTACGTCGACGACCGCTTCAGCATCCCCGGCGGTGAGCGTGCATGAGCGACCCGTTACTGGAACTTGACGACGTGTACAAGTCCTACGGCGAGGAACAGGTGCTCTCCGGCGTCAGTTTCGAGATGGACGCCGGGGACGTGGACGTGGTCATCGGCCCCAGCGGAAGCGGCAAGTCGACGATGCTCCGCTGTGTGAACCGCCTCACCGAGATCGACAGCGGCGACATCTACCTCGACGGCGACTGCGTCACCGACGCCGACACCGACGTCAACGAACTCCGAAAACAGGTCGGGATGGTGTTTCAGGATTTCAACCTCTTTGCTCATCTCACGGCGCTCGGGAACGTCACACTTGGCCTGCGGAAAGTCCGCGGCATGGACAAATCGGCGGCCCAGGAGAAGGGGTACGAACATCTGGAACAGGTCGGACTGCTGGATCAGGCCGACTCGTACCCCGCTGAACTCTCCGGCGGGCAGAAACAGCGCGTCGGCATCGCGCGCGCACTCGCCATGGACCCGAAGCTCCTGCTGTTCGACGAGCCGACCAGCGCGCTCGACCCCGAACTCGTCGGCGAAGTCGTCGAGGTAATGCGCGACCTCGCCGCCGAGGGCATCACCATGCTCGTCGTCAGCCACGAGATGGGATTCGCGCGGTCGGCGGCGTCAGACATCATCTTCCTTGATGACGGGCGTATCGTCGAACACGGCCCGCCGGAACAGCTGTTCGAGAACCCAGAGGCGGCACGGACCGGCGAGTTCCTCAGTCGCTTGGAGACGACCCACGAGGGGGAGTGACCCATGGGGACGCCGGAGTCAACGACCGCCGGGCGAACGCTTCGCGCCCGCGCTGCCGGGCTGACCGACCAGCCGTTGACGCTGCTTACTGTCGCCGCCTTCTGGACGTGGCTCGTCGTGCGCTGGACGAACGACTTCCTGCTGGACGGGGCGCTCATCGAGCGCAATACGTCGTTCTTCCCGACTGCGCCGTTCGAGGCGGCCGCGTCAACGCTCGGTGGGCTCGCGACGAGTCTCGGTCCGGTCGGGGTCCCCGTCGGCTGGGTCGCCGGCTTCTTCGAGTTCCTGGCGGCATCGATCCCGTACTTGCCACCGCTGGCGACCGGCGTGTGGGCGACGATACTGCTGACGGGGCTGGGTATCGCGCTCGGTTTCGTCATCGCCGTCCCGCTTAGCGTCGCTCGGGTATACGGCGGGTCTATCACCCGTCTGGTCGCACTGGCGTACACCGAACTGTTCCGCGGGACGCCGCTGCTCGCCCAGTTGTTCGTCCTCTACTTCGCGACGCCGCTGACGGCAATCATCCGCGAACTGCCCACAGTCGGGACCGGATTCATTCCCGCACAGGCGTTCTGGGTGGCCGTTATCGCGTTCATGCTCAACAGCGCCGCCTACCAGTCGGAGTACATCCGCTCGGCGCTGAACTCCGTCCCGGAGGGGCAACTCACCGCCGCGCGCGCCATCGGCCTCTCGAAGGTTGATGGGATACGGCACGTGGTCCTGCCGCAGGGCCTGCGCTACGCGATTCCGGGCTGGTCGAACGAACTGGTGTACCTCATCAAGTACTCGTCGCTTGCGAGTTTCATCACTGTCCGTGAACTGTTCGAGCGGACCGACGCCATCGCCAGCGAGACCTACCGGTACACGGAACTGTTCGTCCTCGCCGGCCTGCTGTATCTGGCGCTGGTGCTCTCGGCGTCGCTCCTGATGGAATTCGTCGAGGACCGGGTCGCCATTCCCGGCCTCGGCACGACCAGCCGATGACTACATAAAGTCAGAAAGGCCAGACTGCTGGTCGTCATCGGCTGTCTCGCTCGCTGTTTCCGTCTCGTCGTCGGTAGCGCTGTCGTCCTCGGCGGCGTCGGAGCCAGCGCCATCGTCCGCCGCAAGCGTCACCTGCTGCTCGCCGTTCTCCTCGTCAGCGCTGGTATCCTGACTATCGGTCTCCGTATTGGTTTCGCCGTCCCCGTCGGCACTCGCATCCTCGAATGCCCCACCGGAGTGTTCGACGGCAGCTTCCTCCTTGAGTGCCTCGGCGTCAGCGACGATGTCCTGCACCTTATTCGTGTCTTTGCCCGATCCAGTGACGAATGAGACGTGCTCGGCCTCCATGTCGTAGGTCGCCGCCATTGCCACCGTCAGGTCCCGGTTCCGGCAGTGGTGAGTCATCGTCGAGAGGAAGGGCATGATCTCCCGGCGGGCGGTCCGCATCGACACGCCGTCGATAGCGGCAATCTGCTGGGCGACGTAGTCCCGTGTGTTCCGGGTTCCCTTCGACCGGCCGAGCTTCGACCAGTAGCTCGGCGGGCCGTAGCGAGTCCAGCCGCCCTTTGTCCCGTCCCGCGCTGCGGCGACGCCGGCGGTCATGTTGTCGCCGGCATACCGCCAGAAGGAGTAATTCTGCGTCTCGCGCACGCGGCCAAGCCACTGGTCGGCGTTCGAGAGGAACTCGTAGGCACGGACCAGTTCGGCCCCTTCGTAGTCCTTGGGCATGTTGTCCTCGATCCAGTTGATGAGGTCATCGGGCGTCTCATCTACGTCGTAGCTGGCCTCAAGGGCTTCCTGTGCGCCGGCCTCCTTGAGCACCACGTCGAGGTACTCGAAGATGCCCTCAGTCGTGTCGCGCTCGCCGGTTACCACGTCGTCGGCGGTCAGCTGCTCTGTCGTTTCGGCGATGGCTTGGAGGTCTTTGACCGCGCCACGCAGGTCGCCGCTGTTCTGCTCGGCGAGTTCCTGCAGCGCGTCGGACTCGTACTCGACGCCCTCCTGGCGGCAGAGGTCACGGAGAACGGGGACGATAGAGCGGGGCGAAACATCCCGGAACTCGATGTCCTGGCAGTTGTTTCGCAAGCCGTTTGACATCTCGTAGTACTCGTTGGCGATGAGAATCATCGGCTGACTGGCCTCTTTCACGAGGGCCGTGATCGCTCGTGCACCCCCGCGGTCGGCGTTGCCGTGGATGTTGTCCGCCTCGTCCATGATGACGAGCCGGCGGCCGCCACCGCCAGCGGTCAGCGTCCCTGACTTGGCCGCCTCGCCGGCAACCCGATTGATAACGTCCTTGGTCCGGGAGTCGCTGGCGTTGAGTTCGATAGTCGGCCACCCCATGTCGTTTGCCAGCGCGTGGGCCGCTGAGGTCTTCCCGATACCCGGGGAGCCATAGAGGATGACCGCCTCACGGTGGTCGTCCCACGTCTCCGCCCACTTTTTGAGTGCGTCGCGGGCCTTGTCGTTGCCCCGCACCTCCGACAGTGTCGTCGGGCGGTACTTCTCCGTCCAATCCATTGGCTCGTTGTTGGCGCGACCGGCGTTTAGGGATTGCGGAGCGGTGTCGGTCCACTACTGAGATTTTTATTGAAAGCACCGGACAGTGTGTCCCACCAGTGGCCGGACGAAATCTCCCTTCTGCTCGTCGCGGCGTCAGTCCCGTCGTCGGCGTGGTCCTCATGCTCGTGATTAGCGTCCTTTTGGCGGCAACAGTCAGCAGTGTTGTGTTCAGTGCCAGCAGCGACCTGAACCAGCAGACACCGACCGTTGCCCGCTCGACAGGGGAGTTCGTGATTGGTCCGTCGGGTAGGTGCGGTGAGAATACGGTGACGATTCGACACGACGGCGGCGACCCGGTCCCGGCCGACGAACTGGAAGTCGCTGTTGGACTGCCGGACAACGGCGCCCGCATCGTTGCGCTGCCAGTTTCCGGGACGGCGCTATCAGCGAGGAATACTGCTGATCCGGACAACGTCGTCTACGACTACTGTGTCGGCGGTGTCATCGCTAATGGCGGACAGCGGTGGTCTGCGGGCCGGATAATCGCGTTCCAACTGAACGCCGGCGGTGGAACCGTCGAGCCGGGCGACAGCATCGAAGTACGCGTCGTCCACGCTCCCACGAACGGTGTCCTTGTCGAGGCCGAACTGACCGCTCGCCGGTAAGCGCCCGTGGTTCCGATACCCTTTTATTCGCGACCCCCCAGCGTGTGAACTAATGGCAGGGGGCGCACGTGACGACCTCGCGGAAAAAATGGCGGGCGAGGTGGCACTGAGCGACGACCCAGGGGCGACCCTGCGGAAGTGGCGTACCGACTTCGACGTTGCACAGACCGAACTCGCCGACAAACTCGATGTCTCCCCGTCCGTGGTCTCGGACTACGAGAGCGGTCGGCGTGACAACCCCGGTATCGGCGTTGTCAGGCGACTCGTCGTCGCATTGCTTGACATCGACGAGAACCGCGGCGGCGACCACATCCGCCAGCACGCCCGCGTGCTTTCGGCTGGATTCGACAGCGACGTGGTCCACGACCTCCGCGAATACTCCGCGAATGTGGGCGTCGAGCGGGTCTACGACGCTATCGACGCCGAGGAACTGTTCCGAGGTAGTCAAGACACCGTGGCGGGCCACACTGTCATCAACTCCATCGCCGCCATCACGCGCCTCTCTTCGGACGAGTTCTACCAGCTGTACGGTCAGTCGACGAACCGCGCGCTCGTGTTTACCAATGTGACCCGCGGCGAATCCCCCCTGGTCGCACTTCGGGTCGTCTCACCGACGCCCAACGCCGTCATCCTCCACGGACTTGACGACGAGGCCGTCTGGGAGCACGCGCAGGACCTCGCCCGCATCGACGACTTTTCGCTTGCGATCACCAATACAGATCTTGAGGATCTGTTGGGTGGCCTTCGAGAGCTTCCCTGAGCGCGCCGGTTCTGGCCGTGCTGTTTCGCGCCCGTCGACGTACTCTCTGGAAAACGACTGTTGTCGTGACTGCGATCTCTTTGTTCACCGGACAGCGTGACACAACTGCTCCGTCGGACTGCAGAGTTTCTAGGGAGAACTACTTTGATACCGAGGTGTCATGTCCACGCATGGTGCAATTGGGCTATCTTATCCTCTGGGCGTTCGCCGGCTTTGGACTTCTTGTTGCTGCCTCATTCGTCGGGACGATGCTTGCGCTTCAATACTACAACAGTGGGGGAACCCTCTCTGTGTCTCTCGACGACAGTATTAGCCGCCTCAACAACGATAAGCCGTAGTCGGGTAGTGTATACTGTCCAGTGCAGTACAAATAGAATTCCACGTATCCACGACAATAGATGGGATACCCCTCGCTATTCTCCACGGCTCCCTGCGGTCGCCGTTCCGACTCGAGAGCCACTCCCTTCGGTCGTGCCTCTCGCTGCTCACGGGTCACTCCGTTCCCCGTTCGCATTTCGAGGTTCTCGCTCGCGCTGCTCGCTCCGAACCTCGCTATTCTCGCGGCTGCGCCGCTCGTCTGTACGAAACCCCTCGCTTCGCTCGGGCTCTCGCTACTCCACGTACCGATATTTCCGCTCACCCATCCGGCCCCAGCCGTCGAAGGCGAACTCGTTTTCAGGGGCGGTGAACTCCTCGACATCGGTCTCAGTCTCGTGATTATGGACGTCGTGGACTTGTTCGTACTCGGCGAAGGAGAGGTCGTAGCGGTTCCGGATCTGTTCGTCGATGTCGAGCGCGCCGATTTCCTCCTCCCAGCCGGGGACGACAGTCTCGGCGTGGACTTCCGCCTGCGCGCCGGACCCGTAGGAGGCAACTAACAATCTGGCATCGTCCAGATCCAGTCCGTTCTCACGGGCGTGTTTCAGTCCGGAGGCACGGGCGATGTGGACGGAGCCGGTGTACCAGTTGCCGACCTCGCGGGAGATTTCAAGCGTCGGCTCTATAGTATTGGCGTACCAGTCCTGATAGCGCTCGGTTTCGGTGAGTGCGTCGGTGTACTCCTTGATTGCGGCATGGAACTCGTCGTCTGTCTCGAAGTCCGACCGCATGGGCTGGTGACCGATTTCCTCGGCCAGCAGGTCACCCACGTCCGTGCCGCGAACGATGTGTCGGTAGCCGAGTGCCGCGGCCTTCCGGACCATCCCCGGGAACGGCGTGTGGAAGGGAATCATCTCGTAGTCGCCCGGGTGGATGTCGCCGGCCACCTCGGCGAAGTCCTCAAGCGCTTCGCGCATGCGGGCGAGGTAGACGTTCACCGAGCGTTTCCCGTCGACTGACGGGAACTGCTGATTGGGCTTGAGGAAGTCAGTCTCGTCGGCGCTGCCGTATCCCTGTTCGGCAGAGAGTTCGACCAGATTCGGGTCTTCGTCGACGAGCATCGCCACCGCGCCGGCTCCCTGCGTGGCCTCGCCGGGGTCGTCGCGGGCGTACAGTGCGGTGTCAGTAGCGATGACGAGCGCGGCCCGACCGCGGTTTCGTCCGGCGCGAATCCAGTTGTAGGCGTCGTCGAGGCTCTGTGTCCCGGAGATACAGGCGAACTTCCGCTCGCCCTTGTTGGCGTGGTGGAAGTTCTCGTCGTATACCTGTTCGAGACAGCCCGCGATGTATGTCGAGACGGGTTTTGAGTTGTCGAAAGCGCTCTCGGTCGCTACGTCGATGCGGCCGATATCTTCCGGTGTTAGCCCCTTGCGCTTCATCAGGCGATGGGCCGCATTCGCCCCCATCGTGACGATGTCCTCGTACACATCGGGGAACGATGATGCGCGCAGGCCCAGTCCCTTCGTGTACTTCCCCGGATCGTCTCCCTGAGCCGGTGCGAACGTCTCAGCGAGGTCGAGTTTGAGCTTCCCGGTCCAGATCTCCATGGCGTCGATACCGACTGCAGTCATGAGTCTAACGTCAGTGTGGATGTATATGGGTTTGTCGACTGGTCTTTCGACGATTGCCTAGTATTGCGCCAATATGGCGCGAACGGTCCGTGAGATAGTTATTCGCTGGCTGCCGGCTTCGTATTAAAGGAGAAATCGACCATACATTCGTCTTCGAGAACGTCGTACGGCTCACTTGGTGACGGAACGGCACGCGACCAGTCGGTGTTGTTGACTACGAGCCGATACGTTCCCGGCTCGATAGTAATCCGGTTGTCGCGGATGTTCGTCTTGTGGAACCGTGACACCTCACCAGCGTACCGGGCCCGGTAGCGACTCTGGAACGCCCGGTACTCTTCTTCGGTGAACAGAATGACATCCACGGCCGGGCCGCGCCGAACGATGAGGTCGTAGGTGAGCGTCGTCTGGCCAGTCACGTCGACTGTGAAATCTTCGTACTCGTTTTCTTCCAATCGGAACGTCGTATCAACCGACCGGTGGTTCGGCTCGGGTGTCGGCGTCGGTGTCTCAGTCTCGACCTGCAGCCGTGCCGATGTTTCCGTAGTGCTGTTCGCCTGCGACGCCTCGGCGCGCTGTGCTGTTGAAGTGTTTGCCGGAGCAGCACTATTCGCTGACGAGGCAGTGTTAACACGATCCGCTGTCGCGGTGCGTTGTGACGCTGTCGGTTCCGGGACTGGCGTCGTCTCGGACTCCTCTTCAGGTCGATTCCCGAGACAGCCGGCAGAGAGCGCGGCGAGCACCGAGGCTCCGAAGCCGCGCCGCGACAGGTCACCCATACCTCAGGACACTCATCCACAGTAAAGATGTTTACGGGCGGGTTCTCGTCGCTGGTAATTGGATCGCCGCCCCCTCCCAAACATATTTGTGGAGAGAGAGCCGAATCTACGCCGTTCGAGACGGGTCCGAGATAACTGTATCCAAGGTATCATTTCTCGGAACCGAACAGGAACGTTTCATATGAACAGGTCGGTCATCACACTCGGAGTAGTGGTTCTGGCGGTACTCAGTGTCTCGGGACTTGCGGGAGTAGCGGTCGAGGGAACGCTTGGCGTAGACGCGAGTCAGCCAGCCCCGACGGAGTCCGTAGAAGCGTCGTCGGCGACGACGCCCCACACGGACAGTGTGTCACCCGATACGCCACGCAGTGAGAAGACCGCGGCCGTGGTCACACAATCCACCGAAGCTCCCTCGACGCCGGAAGCGGTACAGCCCACACCGGCAGACTCGGGGACAGATATCGATACGGCCCGCCTCGAAGACCGGCTCGTAGCGGCAATCAATGACCGACGCGGCAACCCGGTTGCCAACGACGCTTTCGACGGCTCGCTCTCGGATGAGACCAAAACCGGACAGAAGCTCTCAGCGATGGCCGGCAACCACAGCCAGCGAATGGCTGCACAGGGGTTGGCCTCCCCGATTGCGAACGGGTCAGATACGACAGATCGATACGCAGCCGCTGGACTGTCCGAGCAGTGTCGCCTCCGTCACGAAGGCAATGCGTATCTCCGCCCGGTGACCGACCTCGAACTGGTCACGAGCATCGACCCGAACGGGGCGAACGCGACCCGGACGGCGAACGCCGTCGCCGACCACTGGTTCGACCTCTCGGGCCCCCGTGACACGTTGTACGTGGCGAACGCGAACCACATCGGCGTCGGCGCGGCGACTGCTGACGGTGTTGTCTATATTACCGTGAATCTCTGCTGAGACCGGCGACAGAGCGGCCGTTACGGCACCTCTTTGCGAACAGTATCGGCATTTCCTCCCGAGTCAACAACGCGGAGTGCGACTACTGTGCCGGAGTCTACCTTTCTGTTCTCTACCGTCTGTCCGGTTGCATCGTCGAAGATACCGTCGCCGTCGAGGTCCCACTCGTAGGCTGCGATGTCGCCCTGCGGGTCGCTGGATGGGCTGGCATCGAAGTCCCACTTGTCGTTCGATTCCGGTCCATTGGAGGCTATCGTGAAGTCGGCGTTCGGTTGCTCGTTCGTGTTCGCGCCGCCGGGAGTGACCGTGAACATCTTCGAATCAGTACCGCCGCTTGCCCGCTCGTAGGTGACTGTTATCGTGACGCTCTCGCCGGCCATATCCACCTCGGAGGTGCCAAATAAAGTGTCCTGGACGAACTCGAACAGGTGGAACGTCGCAGTTGATGTGTCGGACAGTACCGGGTTTGGACCGTTCAGGCTGCCATCACTGTCGACATCAACAGTTCGTGGGATATCTGTTCCGCCACCGAAGTCGGTATATCCGTCCGTGTCTGCCTGGATATATATCTCATTCTCTTGTGGTGCCGGGGGACGGTCGTTGCTAAAGCTGTCGCTGAGTCGGATTATATCGTCATTAACGGGGTCGATTGCCACCGTCGTTATTGTGATCTCCTCATCCAATTCATTGGTGACAGTAAACTGGACGCCACCGTCAGTGTCCCCGTTGCTATCGAGGGCAACAGCGTCCTCGTTGTAAATGAGACCACTGGTGCCGGACCCATCACCGGATCCTTGGTTTGGCTCCGTCACCGTTACCGGAATCGAGACATTTTCTGGGGTCTCCCCATCGAACGACCCGTCGATTTCACCGAGGCTGAACTGTGCGGTGTATGTTCCAGTTGCCGTCGACTGGTTCGCTTCGTAGACGAACTTGACCCGACCGTCGTTGTCGGACACTTCCGTACCCGTGGTAAGCGAGCCGGCGTTACTCCCGTCGACTGTGCCGTTGACTTGGATATCGCCGCTGGGATTGTTGTACGCGTCCCGAACCTCCAGCACAACCTCTCCGCTTTCGCCTTTCGCGACAGTAATATTCTCACTGTCGACCGTCGTGAGGTACGCCTCGCTCTCGGAGGTAACCCGAGTACCGACACCTGCTTTCGCCATCTTCAGGCGGTAGTTCGTCCCTCGTTCAAAGACGATGGTGATGTTGTAGAGCGATCCGGGTCCATCAGCCTCGGTGACGTTCGCGACGTATCGTTCGTTGCTCATGTCGCCCGGATTCGGGTCGATTTGGTCCTCAAGAAGGACACTCCACTCCTCCTCTGGGAGACGGGAGAGAAACGAGACCGAGACGTTCGATGTCGCCGTCGTATTTGTTACGCGGACCGTCCGGGAGGACTGGGATTTCGGCTCTACGTCGACCGTGACCGAATCGCTCGCCGAGCGGCTCATCGACCCGTTGAGCGTGACGAGCGTGATGTCGCGCCCGTCGACCATCGCCTGTTCCGAGAGCGTGATGTTCCCCCCGCGGAACTGGTTGTAGACCACCGAGTGCTCGTAGACAGTCTCCGGCGCCTCCCCGTAGACGTTGTATTCCGGCTTGTAGGCGATGGCCCCCGTGTTGTAGTGTCGCGGCGTGGCTCCGTCCCAGTAATCTGCCGTTTCAGGGGTAATCGCCTCAGCGTTGCGAACCGTGAGGTTTTGCGACTCGTTGCTGGTCCCATCTGTGTACAGCAACCCCGACGGTGGCCCGGGATTCGTCGCCACCAGCCGACTCGGGTATCGCGTCCCCAACTGGACCGAGACGGCTTGCCGGCTCGGCTGTCCCGGGACAGAGACGATTGCGTTTCGCAGGTCCTGTAGTTGCGTTTGGACCTGCTGATTGTGGTTGAACTCCACCTCCCGGTTTTGCTCCGGCACGGCAAACGCTTGGTACGATGAGAAGGCGATGATCAGCACGCCAAACAGCAGTACAGCCCCGACCTGTACTGACTGCGCACGCTCATCGCCCATGAAAGTCATGGCGATGAGTTGCGGAGACGGCGGTAAAAACCTGACTGCCGAATTATCAACTCTCGTCTTCTTCGACGACTTCCGGATCGCTCATCGCAGTCTGGAGACTGTCGAGTCCATTGACCCACTCGGAGACGAGTCCGTATTCGAGGTCCTCAGCGACCTCCATCGGGAGCTCCGACCCGCCGATGATCTGCGTGCCGGCCTGCACACAGTACCCGAGCGCCGCATCGAGATCCTCTTGGGCTTCCGCGTCTGCGGCAGCTTCAATGTAGTCCGTGATGGTCGCGTCGTCCGCGGCCCCCTCAGCAACGAACTCCTCGGCCGCGTAGAACACGCACAAAAGCGAGGTCTGGACGCCGTCGATCAGCATCACGGTCTCCTCGTCGTCGATGTTGATGTCATCGAGAACGATTTCCCGGACCCCGGTAAGCTCGTCGAGCGTCGCCTCCTCGTCAAGTGGTCCGTCCTCGTAGTCGGTGATAATCTTCGCGACCGCGATCGCGGCGTCGTCTTGGAGGTTCAACAGGAGACGCGCCGAATCCTCGTCTTCAGGGTCGACGTCTTCTTCCTCGATACGGTCTAGCCAGTTCTGCCAGCGTTCTTCGGTGTAATACTCCCCCGGCGGAGTGCTCATACCAGTCCGTTCGTGCCGTTGGGGATAGTAGTTTCGACCGGCGGTCGCTCTGGCGCGCGGGCTTTCTCGTAGAGAGGGACAAGCGAACCACTATTTTAGCGCTTGAAACAGCTCCTTTGTGAGGATTTCCGGATCGTCTGCACGCTCCGAAGGCCTGCTACGGTCTCGGTCGAGGGACGCACTTTTATGTCAGCCGAACATGTTATGTTCTGTCATGGCACAGCGACAGCCAGTTCCGACCTATGACGGCCCACTCGAGCCGGCTGCAGTCGCCGTGCTGGCCAAACGTGTTGGTCTGGCGCTGGTCGCCGTGGCGCTGCCGGTTGCAGTCGGTGCGTTCGCCGGCATGGCCCTTACCGCCGGGTCGCTCTCGGCCGCGACCGATGCCACGGCCGGCGCAATGAGCGGGCCGCTGACAGCAGCGCAGGGCCTGTCTCGGCTGTTCTACGTCAGTGCGCTCGGGACCGCGCTGGGATGCTGGGCTCTCGGGCTGGGGCTCCTTCTCGACGGTCTCGACCTGTAGGTCAGCCGTCGCCGTCCGGACGCATCTCCACGCTGCCTTGCAGTGACTCCTCGTCCGCCGCGTCCACGCGGTTCGAGAGGGTCCGCTGAGGGAACGGGATCGAGATGTCTTCCTCGTCGAACGTGGCTTTCACGCCCCGGACCACCGCCGAGATGGCGCGCCACTTCCGCGGTGGCGTCGGGTGATCGATCCAGAACCGGAGTTCCATCACCACGGCGGAATCGCCGAAGTCCTTCGGGACAACGTCCGGCGTCGGCGAATCGACGACGTGCTCGATGTCCGCCATCGCTTCACGGGCAAGGTCCATCGCCCGGTCGATGTCGGTGTCGTAGTCCACACCGATGTCGACTGTGAGCCGCAACAGTCCCTTCCGGCTGCGGTTCGTCACCGCGCGGTCGCTCACGCGGTCGTTCGGTATGATGACGAACTCGCCGTCGAAGTTCTCCAGCCGCGTGTTGAAGATCGTTATGTCGGTCACGATACCCTCCTGATCGCCGACGAGCACCCAGTCGCCGATAGTGAACGGACGGGAAAACATCAGGACGAAGCCGGCGATGAGCGAGCCGAGCGTCTGTCTGGCGGCCAGACCGACAACAATACCGAGAAACCCGGCCCCGACGAGCAGGCCACTGAGATCGATACCCCAGACGGCGAAGATCGTTGCACCGATGGTGACGAACACGGTGACCTGCCCCAGTCGGAGGAGGATCTCCTCCTGATGTTCTGTGAAGCCGGTAACAGCTTGGCTGAACCGTCCAATCCACCGCTGCATCTGGTCAGACAGGACGAAGGCCAGCATGACGAGAACGACCGTCTGTATCGTCGCCAGTACTGACCGATCGCTCCCGTTGAGGTACGGCCCGACTGTCTGGACGATATCGAGAACGCCCCAGACGATGAGAAACGAGACGACGACGAGAACGACCATCGAGAACTGGGCGATCCTGAGAAACACGCCCCGGATGGTCGTCGGCGTGTAGTCGGCCATGAGCTGCAGCCAGTCCCCGGTTCGGGCCGATGCGACAGATCGAAGCCGGGAGAGGACTGCTGGAACGACGACGACGCTGAGAAGGAGCACGGTCAGGAGAATGAGCGTCGCGACGAGTCGCCCCTGCGTTGCGACCAACTGGTCCAGCGACCGCTGTAACACGGTAAAGAGGTCCAGAAGGCTTTCTCCGGTGTCGTTGGCCGTCGGCGTAGGCGTGGCCGTCCCCTGCACAGCCACGTATCGCCGCCGTAGGAACTTGTGTCTTCGTCTTTGAGACGGTCTGTAAGTATCTGAAACCGGTCAAAAGCGACTCGTTGTGGCTCCAGTTAGACGCCGCGACCCTGCAACTGCTCTTCCTCGTCTAGGTCCGCGTTCGCTTGGCCTTTCATCCCTTTGCCGGGGTTCTTTGCGATCTCTTTGAGCTGTTCGGGGTCGTCGTAGTTGTTGACCGCCGCGACGACGGACTCACCCATCGCCTGTGGGTTCTCAGCGCCGAAGATACCCGAGCCGACGAAAATGCCGTCACAGCCGTGTTGCATCATGAGCGCGGCGTCGGCGGGCGTGGCGATGCCGCCGGCCGCGAAGTTGACAACCGGAAGCCGACCGCGGTCGGCCGTCTCGTGGACGAGCCGCCGGGGCGCGCCGTGTTCGCGGGCCCACTCGTCGCGTTCTTCGTAGGCCATCCCTTCGAGCTTGCCGATAGCACGCTGGATGTTACGCTGGTGCGTGACGGCCTGATTCACATCGCCGGTACCCGCCTCGCCCTTCGTGCGAATCATCGCCGCGCCCTCGTCGATGCGGCGCAGCGCCTCGGCGAGGTTCCGCGCCCCGCAGACGAATGGAGCGGTGAACTCGCGCTTGTCGATGTGGTAGCGGTCGTCGGCCTGGGTCAGCACTTCCGACTCGTCGACCATGTCCGCGCCAGCCGCTTCCAGAATCTGGGCCTCGGCGGTGTGGCCGATGCGGGCCTTGCCCATCACCGGAATCGACACTTCCTCGATTATCTCTTCGAGTTTACTGGGGTCAGCCATCCGGGCGACACCGCCTCGCTTGCGGATATCGGCCGGCACCGACTCTAGGTGCATCACGGCAACCGCGCCGGCGTCCTCGGCAATCCGGGCTTGCTCACGGTTGACGACATCCATGATGACGCCGCCTTTCTGCATCTTCGCGAAGCCGCGTTTGACGAGGTCAGTCCCGCGACGGAGGTCCTCGAGGTCGGTCTCTTCAGTCATTATCCAGACTTAGTGCTGGATTTACTTAACGCGTGTCCTTTCGAGGGACAGAACGCCGTTTGACCCACCCGCGGGGACCCGGTATCGGGCCAGCGATCACAGGACGAAGCTGAGACCACTACCGTTTTCATCGCGTCTCCCCACTCCATCGACATGGCTCCGGATGAGGGTGTCGGCGGACGCATCGACGCGGCTGTCGCGCGGGTGTTCAGCCGGCGGCTCCCCGATGCCGAAGGGCTTCCGCGGTACGTCGCGCCGCTGCCGGCGTGGCTAGAGAACGTCGGCCTCAGACTCGCCTGGCCAATCGCGCTCGTCAATCTGGTCGGGACGCTGTTCGGGTTCTGGTACTACGCCGGCCGGCCGCTGAACACAGCGCCGCCGCTCATAGAGGGGCAGCTCGGTGCGGCTCCGCTAGCTGCTTACCCCCTGATTCCGGATTCACCCGTGGCGACGATGTTCATCGGGCTCTCGCTGGTGGCCTGGCGGCTCGACTGGAACGCTGAGTGGCTCCACATGCTCGGCTTCTTCGGCTGCATCAAGCTCGGCCTCTGGACGCCGTACGTCCAGCTCGCTCTCAATGGTCCCGGCGGAATTCCGCTGTGGCTCTACTGGTTCCTGATTCTGAGCCATCTGGCGATGGCGCTGGAGGCGTTTCTCATCCACCGCTACGCGAGCTTTTCGGTCATCTCGGTTGCCGTTGCGGTGTTCTGGTACGGCTTCAACGACATCGTGGATTACTTCCTCCCGATTCTGGACGGTCCCCACCACACTTGGCTGCGTGCTGAACCTCTCGCCGCCACCGGTGGGTTCGACCACACGGTGCTCGCCCACGACCTTGCGGCCGGCTGGGCGGTCGTACTGACGCTCTTGGCGACATTTCTCGCGCTGGCGACGCGTGTAGAGAAAGTAAAACGACAGGCGTGAACGGTTCGGTCTCCCGCCAGTGGTTTCGGTAGTGTCTCAGGTCGTGAATCCGTCCTCTGCCTCGCGCTCGTCGAGCACCCACTCCAGTTCCTCGATAGCGCGCAGGATGGCGACCTCCGCCTCGTCTTCCAGTTCGGTCGACGGCGGGTCGTGCTTGTCGTACTCGTCCTGCAGCGCCTCGATGCGGTCCCGAATCGTTTCCTCTGTTCGCATGGTTCAAATGACCGGACCCGCAGGTCTTGATGCTACTGGTCCCGGCGATGTGCGGTCAGTGACCGCCGGGAACACCTGCAAAACGAGCCGAGTCTACCGAACGACGACGACGGCGCTCTCGGTTTCGGTCATTTCGCCCTCGCCGGAGTAGGTCCGGGACTCTTCGACGGTGAACATCTCGTCGGTGAGCGTGACACCGGCAACGTGCAGTTCGTCGTCGTCGATATCGTAGTCGCCATCTTCGATAGCAGCGTCGATAGCGCCGACTTCGCTGCCGAACTCGGGGCCGACCAGCGAGTAATCGAGGTCAATGCCGCTGACCTCGGTCGTGATGTCCGGGGCCTCGTCGTAGGTGTCTAGTTGCGCGACGTGCATCGCCTCGGCGACGGCGTCCTCGAAGCCGGCGACGTGGCCGAACACCTCAACGTGGTCGAGGTCGGCGTTCAGCGGCAGACCGTTCTCGGTCTTGTACCGCCGGAGCGCGGAAACGACCTCCATCGCCGTCTCGCCCGCTTCGAGGTCGGCGTCGTAGCCGCCCGAAGTCGGCCAGTCCGTCGTGTGAATCGAGCCGTCCTCGTCGTAGACGCGGTCCCACAGTTCCTCCGTGATGTGGGGGAGGAACGGCGCGAACAGCTGCAGGAAGGTCCGGTGGGCCTGCAGCAGCGTGAACTCGGTCGAGGCCGCGGTCCCGTCCGAAAGCCGCTGCTTGGCGATTTCGAGGTAGTCGTCACAGAACGTGTTCCAGAAGAACGACCGGAGTTCGTTGCGGGCCTTCGAGAACTCGTAGGCCTCGAACTTCGCCGTGACCGACTCGATGGTCGCGTCCAGTTCGGCCAGCAGCCACTCGTCGACCGAGGCGAGGTCGTCCGGTTCGGCCGGGCGCTCGGCGGGGGTCAGCTGGTCGACCAGCCGGGAGGCGTTCCAGAGTTTCTGGAGGAGTCGCTCACCAGCTTCGAGGTCCCCCTCCTTGTATGGGAAGTCGTCGCCGATGGAGGTGCCGGCGGCCCAGTACCGGGTGGCGTCGACCGGGAACTTCTCTAAGACCTCGCTTGGCGGGATGACGTTGCCCTTGGACTTGGACATCGCCTCGCGGTTCTCGTCTAAGACCATCCCGTTTATCATCACGTTCTCGAAGGGCACCTCGCCGGTGTGTTCGTAGCACTTGACGACGGTGTGGAACAGCCAGAACGAGATGATGTCGTGGCCCTGCGGGCGCAGGTCGAAGGGGTACAGCTCCGGCAGTTCCATGGTGAACGACTCGCTGTCGGCGTCCCAGTCCCAGCCGGCATTCACGAGCGGCGTCAGCGACGAGGTCGCCCAGGTGTCGAACACGTCCTCCTCGGGCGTCAGCGAGTCGTGGCCGCACTCAGGACAGCTATCGACCGGCGGGTCGTCTGACAGCGGGTCGACCGGGAGCTGCTCGCGCTCGGCCATCACGGGCTCGCCGCAGTCGTCGCAGTACCACACCGGAATCGGGATGCCCGAGTCGCGCTGGCGGGAGATACACCAGTCCCACTCAAGTCCCTCTATCCAGTGCTCGTAGCGGGTGGCCATCTTCTCGGGGAACCACTCCATCTGGCGGCCCGCCTCGATGTACTCCTCTTTCTTGTCGAGCAGTTCGATGTACCACTGCTCGGTGACGAGGTACTCGACTTCCTCTTCACAGCGTTCGTGGACCTGGACGGTGTGGTCGTGGTCGCGGCTCTCCAGCAGCGACCCCTCCTCGCGCAGGTCCTCGATGATGGCCTCGCGGGCCTCGGTGGTGTGCATCCCCTCGTAGTCGCCGGCGAGGTCGGTCATCGTCGCGGACTCGTCGATGGCGAGCCGCAGCGGCAGGTCGTGGGCCTGGTACCACTCGATGTCGTTCTGGTCGCCGAAGGTACAGCACATCACGATGCCGCTGCCGGTCTCCATGTCGACGCGCTCGTCGGCGATGATGGGAACCTCTTGCTCGAAGATGGGGACCCGGGCCGTCCCGCCGACGAGGTGCTGATTGTCGTCGTCCTCGGGGTGGACGAAGACGGCGACACAGGCCGGAAGTAGCTCGGGCCGCGTCGTCGAGATGGTGAACGTCGCGTCCTCGTCGGCAGGCCCCTCGCCCGTCTCCACGAGGTCGAAGGCGATATCGTTGAACTTCGTGTGCTTGTCCTTGTCCTCCTGTTCGACCTGTGAGATGGCCGTCTCACAGTCCGGACACCAGATGGTCGGTGCGCGCTGGCGGTACTCCCGGCCCTGCTCGTAGAGGTCGAGGAAGGATAGCTGGGAGACCCGCTGGACGTCCGGCGCGATGGTCTTGTAGGTGTTGTCCCAGTCGACCGAGATGGCAAGCGACTGCACGTCCTCGGTGAACTCGTCCTCGAACTGTGTACACACGTCGCGACACTTCTCCTGGAACTCTCGGCGCGGGTAATCCTGGTGTCGGATGCCGAGTTCGCGCTCGGTGAGCCGTTCCGAGGCGATGCCGTTGTCGTCGTAACCGAAGGGGAAATAGACGGTGTCGTCGCGCATCCGGTGGAAGCGGGCGACGAAGTCCTGCAGGGTGAACTGATAGAGGTGCCCCATATGGAGGTTCCCCGACACCGTCGGCGGCGGCGTGTCGATAGTGAAACGGGTGTCGGCGTCCCCGTCGTAGGCGTAGGTCTTGTCCGCGACCCACTGGTCTTGCCACTCCGGCTCTACCTCGCGAGGGTCGTACTCCCCCTCAAGGGCGTTTTCTGGTTTGTCTGCGCTCGATTCGTCCTGCGGTGGGTCCTGTGTATCACTCATATTCAAACTGTGGGTGTAACACCCGGGTCGCATCTGACTGCGGCGTGGTTATCAGCGGTGCGTGCGTCGATTTGGGGAGGTGGTGTGGGGCGTGGGGGCCCCTACACCGACGGGCGCGAGAACCAGCGTTCGGGAGAGTCGACGCACCATCTGTACAATACTCGACCAACGGCAGGATTAATGACTTCGGTTTTCACTGGCGCCCCGGCGGGCTCACACCAGCGACCGGCTCACGGCAGGTCGGGCTCGCGATGTTCGCGGTCCTCGGCAGAGTGAGCACGGACCCAGAGCTGTCCGATACGCGAGAGTGTCGTCCGGTAGGACTTTCCGTGCTCTTCCTGCTCGATATACCCCTTCCCGCCGGGGCCGAGCCGGTCAACGTTGTAGATGACCTTCGATCGGAAGGAGTCGGTGTACTCCTCGCCCATGTCCCGGGCCAGCTGTTGGGCCAGTTCGGAGACGGATTCGAACTCGCCGTGTTCGCCGAGGGTAAACAGAATGACCTCCTCGAAGGGCTTGACGTTCGAGAAGGACGCGACCGGCAGTTCGACGATGTGGGACCCGTCGATCTCTTTCGCGCCGATGGTCGTCCCGCGTTCGTCGAACTCCGCCAGCAGATCCCGTGCGGTTTCGAGTCGGTCATCGACGCGTTCGTCGACATCCTCGCCCGTGCGCATGTCTTCCAGCATATCGATCTGCTTGCGCAGTTCCTCGGCGAGTTCCGTCTCCAGATACTTCTCGGGAACCGTGTAGTAGGTGTGGATGCGATCCCGGTCGCCCTCGCGCTCGACCATGATCGAGTGGGCCGCGGTCGCAAAGGCAAAGGAGACAGTCCGGGGCATCGCAGAGACGTTGACCCACACCTCGCTTCCCGCGTCGAGTTCCGCGTTGATGAGCTCGAAGGCCTGCTCGAAGGCCTCGTCGTAATCGTACACGTCGGCGACGACGAACCGCTCTGTTTCGGCCCCGAGCAGGTTCTGGTAGTCCTTTTCGAGCTTCTCGGCGAGGTTGCGCGAGTACTCGACGTTGGCCTCGCTGCCGACCGCCCCCTCGAGCAGGATGACGCGGTCAACGTCGAGTTGCTCGCGCACCAGCGGCGCGATGAGCCGGTCGTAGTCGAACCCGACCGGGACGATGTGGGTCTGCATATGTGGGACAGTGGGCGGGAATTTATAAAAACATCAGCCTCTCGATCGCCGTTATGCCCATCCTGATGCTTGTCACAGCACTCTCCTGTGTTTCTATAGCGATAGGACCGCCGTGGCGGTTTCAGTCCGTCCCGTATTCCAGAAGACCGTCGCGGAATGACTCCGCTGGCGCGCTGATTTCGGGCACTGAGGTACAGCACTCGGTACAACAACCAACGGCGGATGTGACGCCTGCCCGAATACTCTTGATTATTGACCGAACTGATTGGATATCCATTCTTGGTCGTCTGTCGGCCAGTAAGGATGAGGTCAGCCGGGCAGTACCTCTGACTATTATGCCCCCTATTGTCGTTTAGTTGTAATAAACACGGCTATACAACCCGTTGCCCACCTCTATAACCTGAGAACACACTACTTTATACGTGGGTTCCCGAAAATCGTATATGTTTCCAGAAAGGTACAACCTTACCAATTTACAGCGGGTCTTTAGTAATCCCACGCTTCTCAGACGGGAACTTGGGCGTATAACTTCGAGGGTAGTGTTCCCCATAAATAATGAAATATTTGAGAGGAGGCACGGAGACGGCATTGATATAATGTCCCAAGACTGGGATAATTTGGTTATTCTTGACGCGTGCCGATATGATCACTTTTTAGAACAAAATACCCTTCGGGGTTCGCTGCGTCCAGTCCTGTCTAAGGGAGCCCACAGCTGGGAGTTTATGCGGAATAATTTCGCTGGAAAGTCTCTCTATGATACCGTTTATGTGACGGGAAATCCGCACACCCCAAAACTGCCTGATAATACATTCCACGCTATCGACATAACACACAACCCATCTGAACCTGAAAAAACAATACAAATGGCACTCGATGCTCATGAAAAGTATCCGGATAAGCGTTTAATTATTCATATCATGTCGCCTCATGCACCTCATCTTGGAAAGACTGCTAAGAAACTCAGAGAGCGAAATGAGGAGCTGAACACCTCAAAGACAGGGAACTCCAGTGGGCAAAATATATGGAAGTCGACAATAGAAGGGCAGGTTACACGGGAAGAACTTCGTCAAGCCTATCAAGAATCGGTTGACATTGCTTTAGAACATGCTGAAACATTAGTTAATGAACTCGACGGCAAGTCCGTTATAACATCAGATCACGGCGAAATGCTCGGAGAGCGGGTATTCCCGTTAACACACCGCCAGTACGCTCACCCGCATAACTTGTACACCCGTGAGTTGCGCTTTGTTCCTTGGTTTGAGGTTGAGCAGGATTCAGAAACCCGGCGTGAAGTGGTTAGCGAACCACCTACTGCATTTAACAGACCAGATAAGGAGACTGTTGACAACCGTCTCGAGGCACTAGGTTACAAATCCTGATATTCTGTCCAACACTTTTTAATTGATTCATAGTTCTGCCCTATTTATCGAATACCGTTAAAATGGCATAGTGATACGATTTGGTTACGACCGCTGGCGATGGTTAGCAGCATTTTGTCGTAATTGTCTCCCCCACAAGAGGACAGGTTGTCTTGTGCAGTTGTCAGTGACAGGCGCCATGTGGTTTGTCTCTCTATGACCACTAGCGACGTTCCAAGGCTTGGAAGAGTCTCGTGGGGCCGCTATAGTAACAATTGAAACGATTTACACACTGATCGCACTGCCGTCGGGCGATCAGGTGTGTATTGATTTTCAATGGCTACTATCGTCTTCGGGGGTCAGCAATAGATATGTTGTTGCCAAGGGTATGATTATATCAGACTCTTATTTTTGAAAGCGTAAGTTCCCCCCATTTCGTCCAATTCAACAAACCCAGCAGAGACCATTTTATCCACATATTCTCTTTCGCTAAACTCGTCAAACGGGTGGAACTCGATAATTGCAAAGGGAACGAAATCTGAAATAATATTGAGTTCTTCGTCAATCATTCTAAATTCTCCTCCTTCCATATCAGATATTAATACGAAATCGTCTAATTCATATTCGGCACAGATGCTTGATATACTGAACCCTTCGACACTAATTTGTCTGTCAGACATTTCCTTTTCCGTACTCCCGGAGGAAAACTTATTATCAAGACTCAACTTTACGTCATCGTCATTTGCAGAATATGCACCTTCCAGCAGAATATAATCAGACTGATTTAGCTGCTTCGTCATTTTATTACAGTTAACATTCTCCGGATTTGGTTCGACAGCGATTTGCCTCTCGTCGTCTCGAACTTTGCTATCAATGTAAGCTGAAATATACCCAATTCCGGCACCAAACTCAATTATAGGATAGTTTTCTGGAAGATACGCGTCAATGAGATTTTTTTCTCTTATTGAATGTTCATTCCGGAAGTAATACGGAAAGAAACGCGCTTTATTCTTCGTTTGTACTGCTCCACAGTTTGTGTTTATCTTTACGCCATTATAATCAACCGGGTTGAGAAATTTCTCAACCGCATGACCAGACATTATCTGGTAGGCTTGTGCGATCTTGTTTTTGATTGTGTTCATCAATGGTTCCTACAGCGTGTGGCATACAGAAGGACGCGAACGGTATATATCTACCACCAATTGTCCTACTAGTGAATCAGGCATTCAGTTGACGTATTCGCTGAACTCGTTCGAAGCCCGAACCGTATACTCCCTTGCCTGCCTCGTGAGGGTCAATTATCAGCGTCAATAGCTGTAGCGTGTTTCATACATCTATTTCAACTTGTTGTCGTGGGGTGTTCGGCCGGTCTCAATGCTATCCTCGCTTGAAGTAGCCACGACGCTGTTCCCCCTCCATCGATATATAGCGCCGGTCGTAGTCGAACCCGACCGGGACGATGTGGGTCTGCATACGTGCATGACTGGGGCGGTGATTATAAAAAGGACCAGACTCAGGCTGCCGAACGCGTCTACGGGCGACCGCTATTCGCAGCTTTCGTGCACGATAGCGCCTTCTTCGTTCGGTCCGCGGCGCTCACCAGGAACGATTGGGTCCTCACAGACGGCACAGGTAAGCTTCCCGCTGGCGTGGCCGTTCGAGGCCTCGGCGTCGTCGGACGACGTGAAATCCACACTCACGTCCGTCGACTCATCTGCTGGCTCGTCGTCCACGTTCGGAGCGAACACGTCGTCGTCATCGGCCGTCGTATCGATGTCAAGCGTATCGTTGAAACCACAGTAGCCGGTTGAAGCGTTGAAACCCAGGCCGAGCGCGCCGATTCCGGCGAGCAGGCCGCGCTTGCGTTTCCCGCTGCGAAGCCAGCGCAGGGAGACGATTGTCAGGACAACTGCCAGCACCGCTCGGATCAGGCGGTCGCGACCGCCGACATTCTTATCGGAGTCCATATTGACACATTCGTCTGGATGCTTTTGTAGGTTTACATGTCGGCCGGTGGCCGCCGTCCGGCGGTTCCCGTGTAGAACGGAGCGCCCTGTTCAGTCGCTCTCGACGCCGGAGACGGCGTAGACGGTGTGGTTCTCGGTCGCAGCGGGAGCAGTCACCAGCGAGACGCTGACCGTCAGCACGAGACCGACTATGATACCGACGATGCCCGGCGTCCAGCCCAGGTATGCCGTCGGCAGGGCAACGCTGATACCGACAAGTCCGCCAAGTGTCGAGAGCACCGGGAAGACGTGCAGGCCATAGAACACCTGGCTGCCGATCACGCCGGCGTACATCCCCGTTCGCGTGGTCCCCTGCCAGTACAGCGCAAGTGCGACAGGAAGGGTAAGCTGTGCGAACCCGCTGAAGGCCGTTTCGCCGATTTGGACCAGCGTTCCCGGCGAGTAGAGACTCGCAATGAACGAGAGGGTGGCAAAGACGATCACGCCGAGGCGGGCAACGAGCGCCTCGCGCCGGTCGGTTGCTTCGTCGCTAGCGTTGCTACGGCCGGTCAGTGGGCGGTAGAGGTCTCGAGTCAGGTACGACGAGCCCGACAGCAGCATCGAGTCGCTGGAGGACATCATCGCGGCCATCGCGCCGGCGATGACCAGCGCGGTGAACCACGTCGGCGTGTACTCGCCCAGCAGCGCGGGGATGACGTTGCCGCCCTCCGGCACCGTGACACCGAGGCCGGCCGCCCACGCGCCCAGCATGAACGCCGGCACGAACAGAAGCAGGACCAGCACCGGCCAGAGCGCGAACGTCCGCTTGAGCACCTTCTTCGAGCCGGCGGCGAAGAAGCGCTGATTGATCTGGGGGAACATCGTCACGCCGAAGGCGATGCTGACCGCGGTCGAGATGATGTACTGCGGCGTGTAGAGGCCGCCGCCGAGACCGACGAAGGCTGGCTCTTTGGACGCCAACAGGGCCGTCGCCTCGCTAGCGCCGCCGACAGCAGAGAGGACCCAGGCGACGGCGACCCATATTAAAGAGAGCATGAACAGCCCCTGAAGCGTGTCGGTCCAGGCGACGCCGCGCATGCCTGAGAGCGCAACGTAGGCAATCATGAACAGCGTGATGCCGCCGGCCCCGACCCAGAACGGGACCGCGCCGTTCGTGAGGCCGACGATAGCCTGTCCGGCTCCTTTCTGCTGGAGCATCACGTACGGGAACAGCCAGACAAGGCTCACGCCGGCGACAACAACGCGGAGCGCCGTCGAGCCGAAGCGATCGCCCAGCATTTCCCCCAGCGTGACGTAGCCGTGGCGCTTGCCGACGAGCCACTGCTTGTACCCCAGCACGTACCAGAGGACCGCGAAGATGATGCCGTCCATCAGCCCCATCACGAGAATCCACTCGGGACCGGCGCTGAAGGCGAGGTTCGGGCCGCCGAAGAACGTAAACGCCGACAGGAGCGTCGCAAACGTCGTGAACAGCAGGACGACCGTCCCGAGCGTCCGGCTGGCGAGGTAGTAGTCCTCGGCGGTCCGGTCGGTCAAACGGTAGGCGACTGCGCCGACCGCGAGCGCGATGATCATGTACGCACCGACGATACCCAACTGGAGCCCGGTGTCAGCCATCTCACCGCACCTCCTCGACCCCGAGACCCCAGTCGGTGCGCGCGAAAACGGCGAAGACGATGCTCGCGAGCGCCATCCATCCGATGTGCCACCACAGCCACACGGGTAGCCCAGCCGTGACTGTGCTGGTGTCCCAGAGGAACCACGGCACTGCCAGCGCCATCAACACGAGCGCGACGACTGTCCACCCAGCGGCCCTGACCGTACTCATATTACAACGGGCTAGCCGCTGGCCGTACTAATGGGT
The DNA here is from genome assembly GCA_002844335.1 of Haloarcula taiwanensis. Taxonomy (NCBI): domain Archaea; kingdom Methanobacteriati; phylum Methanobacteriota; class Halobacteria; order Halobacteriales; family Haloarculaceae; genus Haloarcula; species Haloarcula taiwanensis. Next base: position 2,155,360 of record CP019154.1, on the reverse strand, counting down.
AACGAACCTTCATCAACTCTGGTTGAAGAACTATCTTCTTCAATACACGCGGGTGCCGGGGTCGACCTCCCGTTCGGGTGTCAGGTGAACGACGCCGTCCTCGCTGTCGACGCCGGTCACCAGACACTCGCTCTCGAACCCGGCGATAGAGACTGTCCCGAGGTTGACGACGGCGACGACCTGTGAACCCAGCAGGTCCGCAGGCTCGTACACGTCGGTCAACCCTGCGGCCGACTGGCGGGTCTCGTTGCCGAAATCCACGTCGAGCTTGTACACATCCTTGCGTGCTTCGGGAAACGGCTCGACATCGACGATTTCACCGATACGCATCTCTACGTCTTCGAGGAACCGTGCGGGGTCGATCTCGGTTTCAGTGAATCCCATGCCCCCCGATAGCCCGTCCAGTTATTTTACGACAGCGTTCGCAGCAACGATATGCAGACAGCGATCCAGCTCTGGACACTCCGCGAGCTCCGGGAACCGCTATCGGACGTGCTCGACCGCATCAGCGCCGCGGGCTACGACGGCGTAGAGTTCGCCGGTATCGGCGACCCGGGTGCGTCTCAGCGCGCACTCGACGATGCGGGGCTCGACATTGCCGGCGTCCACGTCCCGCTGGACGACCTGCAGTCCGACCCGCGCACTGTTGGCAATCAGGCCCGGACGCTCGATGCGCCGTACATTGTTCTCCCGTATCTCGACGACGACCACTTCGAAAGCGAAAGCGCGGTCGAGTCGACGGCGACGCTGCTCGGGATGCTCGCGGCGGACTTTGACCGGCCCCTGCTGTACCACAACCACGACCACGAGTTCGTCCCGTTTGGCGACGGCACCGCCTTCGACGCGCTCGTCGACCAGACGACGATTGATTTCGAGTTCGACGCCGGTTGGGCGCACGCGGCGGGACAGGACCCTGTCGCACTGCTTCGGCGACTCAACGGGCGCGTGCCCGTCGTCCACCTCAAGGACATGACTGCGGATGGGGAACCGACTGCCCTCGGAGACGGCGTGGTGCCGCTCCAGGCGGTGGTCGATGCGGCCCGCGAGGCTGGGACTCAATGGCTCGTCTTCGAACACGACAATCCAACGGACCCAGTCGACGCTATCCGGGCTGGTATCGACGGCATGCGCCCGTTGCTAGAGTGAGTGGCTGCCCTGTCGGAGAGAGTGTTTCACAGCGGCAGTGTTGACTCACCACGCAGCTGTGGGACGATTCCCCCATCGAGTCGGGTGCGCAAGGTTATTCCGCTGTACATCCCAACATCAGTATAGTGACAGCAGTCCGTCGGAACACCGGTTGACGGGCTGGAAAACAGGACAATCATGCAAGATACGGCGAAATATCTGATACATGCCGACATCACGGCGGCGGGAGTCGTCGAGCGGAGCGACGTCGTCGGCGCGGTGTTCGGCCAGACGGAGGGACTACTCGGCGACGAACTGGACCTGCGGGACTTGCAGGACTCGAAGAAGGTCGGCCGCATCGACGTGGAAATACGCTCCGAAGGTGGACAGTCCTTTGGCGAAATAACCGTCGCAAGCGGCCTCGATAGGGTCGAGACCGCGATTCTCGCCGCGGCACTGGAGACCATCGAACAGGTGGGACCGTGTCGGGCCGAGATAGAGGTCTCCGAAATCGAGGACGTGCGTAGCGCCAAGCGGCGCGAGGTCGTCGAGCGCGCGACGGAACTGCTGAACGACTTCGAGGAGAAGTCCATCCAGACCGCGGACATCGTCGAGACGGTCAGACAGCAGGTCCGGGTCGCCGACGTGACCGACTACGAGGGGCTCCCGGCCGGACCGCGCGTGGCCGACTCCGACGCAATCGTCGTCGTCGAGGGCCGCTCGGACGTGATGCAACTGTTGAAGTACGGCATCAAAAACGCCGTGGCGGTCGAGGGCACGGACGTCCCCGACGCCATCGCAGACCTGACAGCTGGCCGCACGGTGACCTCGTTCCTCGACGGCGACCGCGGCGGCGACCTCATCCTGAAGGAACTCGCGCAGGTCGGCGACGTGGACTACGTCGCGGTCACGCCCACCGGCAAGTCCGTCGAGGACCTCTCGCGTAGCGAGGTGATGGCGGCGCTCCGGGACAAGGTGCCCTACGAGACGGTCGCAAGCGCACAGAGCCTCGACACCATCCGCGAGGAGATGTCCCAGACAGGAGAATCGACGACCGCTGATGGCGGTGCCGTGGCGACTGCGATGTCGGACGACACCGCTGACACCCAGCCCACACCCAGCACACAGGCTGGGTCGGCACAGGCCGAAACAGCCGACGAGGCGACGGCGGCGTCCGACGAGTCGGATACGGCCCCTCCGGCGGCCGACGCGACCGACGAGGATGCCACCGACAACCCGGCCATCCCGTCGCTCTCAGACCACATCGAGGCTGTCATCCAGAACCACAGCGGGACGGCCAGACTGCTCGACGAGGACGCGACGCTGCTCGCGGAGGGCGAGACCGACGATGTCGTCTCGTTGCTTGCGTCGGCCGAGACTGTTCCCAGGACGGTCGTCGTCGACGGCGACTGCACGCAGAAGCTCCTCGACGTCGCCGCCCAGTGCGGCGTCGATGTTGTCGTCGCCGCCGGCCACGGTGAGTACGTCAAACAGCCGACGGCCGTGCAGGTCCGTATCGAGGGTTAGAGGTCCCGAACGAGCAACACGCCGTCGCCGTCGTCGTAGTGGCCGGGGAGTTCGTCGGCGACCGAGAACCCGAACCCGTCGTAGAAGCCGCGCGCTCGCTCGTCGTCCGTGCGCGCGGTGAGTCTGACTGTTTCGAACTCACGAGTCCGGAGCCTGTCCAGTAGCCCGTCCATCAGTGCCGTCCCGAGGCCCTGTCCCTGTTTGCCGGGGGCGATAGCGAACTCCGCCAGATACGCGACTGGCGGGTCCGGTACGACCAGCGCGTAGCCGAGCGGTTCACCGATGTCGAGCACCAGCACGAGCGGCGGACCGTCGATTCCGAAACCGAGTAGTTCCGGCCACGGCTCGTCAAGCGTGTTTGTCTGGATCGCCCGGAGCCGGGCTTCGTCCTCAGGGCGGGCCTCACGGATCATAAGAGGCCGACGACCAACACGACGCCGACTCCGGCTAATGCGGCCGCCAGGGTCGCGAGCATGTTGACACCCTGATTGCCGACGACTGACCCCTCGACGGTCGCACCCAGCAGGCTGTCGACGGTCATGCCGACCAGCCCACAGAGGAGGATAACACCGCTGCCGACCGTGGTGATGTCCTGTGTGAGTGCGGCGATGCCGGCGATGATACCCGCGCCGACAGCCCCAGCAGCTACGCCTTGCCAGGTCACGCCCCCGTCAGTACCCGGCTCGACGGGTTTGAGCGTCGTGATGAGTCGCGGGTTGTCGTAGAGCCCGCCGAACTCGCTAGAGAACGTATCGGTCATTGCCGCGGCGACGGCCCCGGCAAAGGCATAGAAGAACAGCAGCGGGTCGACGGTGATGTGGCTCGGGCTCGCCGCCGCGGCGACGACGGCAAAGAGCGCGACGATGGAGTTCGCCAGCACGTTCCCGCTCCCGCGTGCCCCCTCGTTTTCCTCGGCGATGCCTCGTTCCAGTTTCTCGTCGTAGCGGTACTTCGTCGAGAGGCCGCCGAGCCCGAAGAAGGTTATCAGCATGGCGAACCAGCCGAAACCGCCGAGCACGATGGTCAAAAAGGAGAGGAGGACGCCGGTGAGCATTCCGGGGAGCGACGCGGTGTCGAGCGCGTAGGAGAGGTAGCCAAGCAGTACTGTTACGGCGAGTGCGATGACGACGCGCCGTGTCGTCACTGACGGGTCGAGCTCGAAAAACAGCCACAGCAGCAGTCCCACGGTGAGTATCACCAGCGGGTCGTCCCGTTCGAACAGGACCGAGCGAAGCAGGGCGGCGACGAACGCGCCGCTGGCGGCGAGAAACAGCACGAGCGGCAGATCGACGGCGGCTGCTCCCTCGCCGACGGCCGCCTGAATCCGCGTTCCGAGCACCTGCCCTGTGACCCCGGCGACGAAGCCGACGAAGACGAAGCCCGCGGTTGCCACCACCTCGTCTGCGCGGACGGTGTATGCGAGTCGCTGGCCGAGGTTGCCGTAGGCGACGATGACGACGACGCCGACGAACACCGGCACCGGTAAACTGAACCGGACGGCAAGCAACGCGAGCCCGGCGGCGGCCAGTGAAAAGGCTGCCAGCCCGTACAGTTTCCCATCCTCGTAGTCGCCGGGGCGCGCGAACAGGTCGAACAGCCGAGAGTCCTGTCCGATGACCGTTACGCCGAGCGCGGCGACGATCACGAAGGGCGCGATAGCGGCGACAGTCGCGAGTTCGAGCGAGCGAAAGCCCGTTGCGGCCGGGACGGCGACCGCGAGGGTCCCCACCGCGGCGAACGCACCTGCCCGACGGACTGTGCCAGTCACGTCCCACCGGTATCCCCGAGAGGCACTTACCCTTTCCGAACTGTGGAGGCGACGGTACCGTGGGATTTACTGTGGCTGTCAGCATACCGGCGGGCGTGGGACTATACGACCGGTATCTCGCAACGCGTGTTCGGCGCAGCGACGCCGACCTGCCCGAAACGGTCGCGCTGGTGATTACAGAGCGAGACCTGCTGGGTGACGGTGCATATCGGACCCTGGAGCGGTTTTTCGACTGGGCTGTTCAGTACGGCACTGACACCGTCGTCGTCTACGTGAGCGTCCTCGACGAGGAGGCGATTCCGACGCTACAGCGTGAGCTCGAAAATGTCACCGCGCCACGGGAGATAGCGGTCAGAGTACCGGACGACGAGACGACGGCCGACGCCCCGATTCAGATTTCAATCGGACTCGGCGGGCAGTCGGAGTTCGCGACGGCCGTCCAGAAACTCGCGGAAGACGTCGATGCGGGCTCACTCGACCCGGACGACATAGACGAGGCCGCGGTCGAGGAGCACCTCGTCTTCCCGACCGACCCGGACTTGGTCATCAAGACCGGGGCCGAACGGCTCTCCGATTTCATGATTTGGCAGTCCGTCTATTCGGAACTGTACTTTACCGACGTGAACTGGCAGAACTTCCGGCAGCGGGATTACTTGCGGGCGCTGCGGGATTATCAGGAGCGACAGCGGCGGTTCGGGCGGTAATCAGTCCGCGAGGTCGTACTCTTCGTCGAGTTGCTCGCGTTCGGTACTCGGGAGCGCGTCACGGAATCGCCCGAGCATCCGCTTGGCCGTCGGTAGCTCCGATTGCTCGATGGCACGAACCAGTGCCAGCGACCGCTCGGCACGGGTCGTCCGCCAGGACTGCTCTCGGTTCTGGTACGTCCGGATCGCTCGCAGGAAGTCGACTTTCCGGAACTCCGGCCAGTAGGGGGTACAGAAGAACGTGGCGGCCTCGTTGCCGTTGGCGTGCCACGGCAGGAAGTTCGAGGTGCGTTCGTCGCCGCCGGTCCGGACGATGAGGTCGACGTCGCGGGTCGGCCCCTCGTAGAGCCGTTCTTCGATGGTTTCCGCGGAGACATCCGTCGGGTCGAGAGTCCCGTCCTCGACAGCAGTGGCGATGTCGCGAGCCGCGCCGAGCAGTTCGGCCCGGCCGCCGTAGGCCAGCGCGATGTTGAGGTTGAGCTGGTCGTACCGGGCGGTTCGCCCTTCAGCGTAGTCGACAGCGTCTCGGACCCGCTCGGGAAGCATCTCTGTCTCGCCGATGGCGCGGATACACACGCCGGCCTCGTGGACCCGTTCGGCGTCGGCAAACGTTCGGAGCTTCTGTTCGACAAGGTCGAAGATGTGTTCGCGCTCCTCGGGGTCGCGGTCGAAGTTCTCCGTCGAGAACGTGTACAGCGTCACCTCGCGGACGCCGAGTTCGTCGCACCAGTTCAGCAGTGCCTCCGTCGTTTGAGCCCCTTCTGTGTGGCCCTTTTGCTTCTTCGTCCCTTGTTTCTCGGCGTAGCGCCGGTTCCCGTCCATAATGACTGCGACGTGGTCGGGCGTACCTGACAGTTCCCACTGGAGCAATCGCTCGTAGGCCGCATATCCCAGTCGCTTCCCCCTCGATAGCATCGTTGTAATCATTTCAACCACTCAATAAGGGCTTTGTGGAAGGGACTGGGTACAGTTATTTCCTGCCTAATATGGTGAAATATATGCGCATAGTTTTAATATACCCCGGCTTAACGTTCAAATTGCAATGGCGACCGGTACGGTAGACTTCTTCAACGACACAGGCGGTTACGGTTTCATCGATACCGAAGACTCCGACGAGGACGTCTTCTTCCACATGGAGGACATCGACGGTCCTGACCTCGAGGAGGGGCAAGAAGTGGAATTCGAGATTGAGCAGGCCGACAAAGGCCCGCGCGCGAAAAACCTCACGCGGCTGTAACCATGGCGACAGGCACTGTCGACTTCTTCAACGATACGGGTGGCTACGGTTTCATCGAAACCGACGATGCCGACGAAGACGTGTTCTTCCACATGGAAGACGTCGGCGGCCCAGACCTCGAAGAAGGGCAAGAAGTCGAATTCGAGATCGAACAGGCAGACAAAGGCCCGCGGGCGAAGAACCTCACGCGGCTGTAGGCGAGAGCGACTCGCTTTTCGATGAGGAGTGTTGCTCGATGGAGCGGCGCGTTCCGGTAGCGCGTGTCTTCTCATCGCTATCTCCGCGCCGTCTCACGGCCCGAATATCTTCGGGTAGAGCCGACCAGCGCTCGGAATCCGAAGTGTCTTAGGGACAGGGCCGCCGACCGCATGGTATGAGCGAGGCCGACGCACTCGACGACGACCTTTACCGCCGGACTAAACAACTGCTTGAGCCCGGCGAGATTCAGCTCAACGGCGCTGTCGTCCACACGGAGTACGACGGCAGTGACGAGATAGAGATGATGCAGGCCACCATCGAGGTCGGTGAAATCATCGCCGAGGGCGCGGGGCTGGACCCGACGGACACGTTCGTCTACTCCGGTAGCGACGACCCCGAGTTCGCCTCGAACCAGCATCAGGGCCTCACGCTGGACGACGAAGAGTTCGTCTGGGAGTGCCAGCAGCTCCTGCGCAACGGCTCCTTCGACTTAGTCTTCTACTACGAGGCGAGCGCCGACCACGACGGGATTCTCAAAGCTATCGAGGACGCCGGCTACGCTGTCACCGGGGTCGAAGGCGAGTAGCTACGTTAGTCGCTGGTCACCAGCCGTTCCTGGCAGTTGTGACAGTAGGTGTAGTCAGGGCCGTTCGCTGCGCCACAGATACGGCAGTTTGTTGCTTCGACGGCGGCCTGTTCGAAGTAGGCGTTGAGCTGGCCGGTGTCGCGACCGTTGGGCTGGCCGCTGAACTGCTCGACAAGCGTGTCGTGTGCGGCGTAGTCCATGAGCCGGAACATGAGAACGAACCACAGCGGCACCCCTATCAGGACGAACAGGTAGACCAGCAGCCGGACCGTCAGTTCGGCTGTCGAGATTACCACATCTGGGGTAGGGACGCAAGGAGGTAAAACGCTCCGGCGACCCGGGCGTGCGGGCTGCATTCGCCCGCCTGTCCCGGACTGCTTTTATTCGCAGAACCCCCAGATAGCGCTATGAGCGAAGACCTCGGAACAGTAGACCGGGCCGTGCTGAACGCCTTTCAGGGGGGGTTCCCGGTCGTCGAACGGCCGTTCGAGCCGGCCGCGTCGGCGCTTACCGACCACGGTGTCGACATCGACGCGGACGAACTGTTGACGCGCGTACAGGACCTCGACGACGCGGGCGTGCTCACGCGGTTCGGGGCACTCATCAACGCCGAAGCGATTGGCGGCACTGCCACGCTCGTCGCGACCCACGCCCCCGAGGAGAGCTACGACGACCATGCCGAAATTATAAACGCGTACCCGGAGGTCGCGCACAATTACGAGCGAGCACATCCGCATCTGAACATGTGGTTCGTGGTCTCGGTGGCTGAAGAAGGACGTGTCGAGGAAGTCCTGGCCGACATCGAGGCTGAAACCGGCGAGGAGACGTACAATCTCCCGAAACAGCAGGAGTTCCACGTCGGCGCGAAATTCCCCGTCGAGGGCCCACAGACGCAGGCAGTCGACTGTTCGAACTTAGGGCCGGATGTGACACCGACTGACAGCCAGTCTCTCACCGCCGACGAACTTGATCTCGTGCTTGAAATTCAAGATGGCCTCCCAGTCACTGCCACACCGTACGCCGACGTGGCCGACGAGATCGGCGCCGATGTCGACTGGGTACTGGAGACGCTACAGCGGTTCAACATGGAAGGAAAGGTCCGCCGCGTCGGCGTCATCCCGAACCACTACGCGCTCGGCTACAGTGAGAACGGGATGACCGTCTGGGACGTGCCCGACGCAGTCATCAACGAAGTGGGACCGGCCATCGCCGAGTTCGACTTTGTGACCCACTGCTACGAACGGCCGCGCCACGACGGCGTCTGGCCGTACAACTTCTTCGCGATGACCCACGGGCGAAGTGAAGCGGAGAGCCAGGAGCGCATCCAGCAGGTCCGCGACCGAATGGCCGACCACTGGGACGTGACCGAGGACGACTGGGACACGCTGTTCTCGACTCGCATCCTGAAAAAGACAGGTATCAGGTTGGACGAACGAGCGCGACAGAACACCGAGACCGCGTGAACGTACGCATCTCGGACTGGAGTGTCGAATCAGGGAGCCCTAACCGATGATTCCGCTCATGCACGACTTCGAGGGTGAGACGGTACTCGTCGTTGGCGGCGGTCCGGTCGGCGCGCGCAAGGCCCGAACGTTCGCCGCGGAGGCGAGCGTCGTCGTCCTCAGTCCCGAATTCGATGATCGCGCGTTCGCGGACGCGGAAAAAGTCCGGGCCGCACCGACCCCGGAGGACGCCATGGACTGGGTCAAGCGGACCGACCCGGCGCTGGTCGTCGCCGCGACGGACGACCCGGACCTGAACGACGCCTTCAGCACTGCCGCCAATGACCACGGCGCACTCGTCAACCGCGCTGACGACCACGGTGGCCAGTCGTTTGGCAATGTCGTCGTACCGGCCACGGTACGGGACGACCCGGTGACGCTCGCGATTGCAACCGGCGGGCGCGCACCAGCGCTATCGAAGTACCTTCGCGAGGAGTTCGAAGACGAGTTCGGAAACGCTGGTCTGATGGCGGAACTCGTCGGCGACCTCCGTGAGGACCTGCGCGAGCGAGGGGTCCCGCCGGCCAAACGGCGTGACGCCGTTAGGTTCGTTGTCAGGTCACGGGAAGTTTGGAAGGCTTTAGATAGTGGCAGGTCCAAGGGTGAGCAAGTAGCTAGAGACGTGACCGGAGAGTTACCTGGTGATCAAACGTGAGAGGGGACACTGGTGCAATCGTTGGGGTCTGTATCTCCCATGAACGCGCAAGCGTCGACCAATTAGAGACTGCTGCGGCGGACAGCGAGCGCCACGCCGTCGAATCCCTGCTCGCGAATCCCGCAGTGGAAGAAGCGATTGCGCTGCAGACGTGTAACCGTACCGAGGGGTACGTTGTCGTCTCTGATCACGAGGATGGGCTCGACGCGCTCGAACTGTTTACCCGAGCCGTGCCCGACGAAGTTGTCGTCGAGATGGGTCACGAGGAGAGTCTCCGTCACTTGCTCCGGGTGGCCGCCGGGCTCGAATCGATTGTGCTGGGCGAGGACCAGATCCTCGGCCAGCTCCGGACCGCCTACGAGACCGCCCGCGGCGTCGGCGGCATCGGCCCGATGCTGGAAGACGGCATCACGAAAGCGATTCACGTCGGCGAGCGCGCCCGCACGGAGACAAAAATCAACGAGGGCGTCGTCTCGATTGCCTCCGCCGCGGTGCGTCTTCTCAAACAGGAGAGTTCGCTGGCAAACGAGACAGCGCTCGTCGTCGGGGCTGGCGAGATGGGCCAACTCGCTGCCGATGCACTCAGCGAGGAGGTAGACCGGCTGCTCGTGGCCAACCGGACGGTCCCACACGCCGAGCACGTCGCCGAATCGGTCGACATCGACGCCAGTGCGGTGGCGCTCGACGGCATCGAGGCGGCGGTCTCCGAGGCCAGTGCGGTCATTTCGGCGACGGGAAGCGGCGATCAGGTGTTCGATATCGGGACTTTCAGCGATGCCGGCGAGGTGTCAATTGTCGATATCGCACAACCGCGCGACGTTCCGGCCGGCGCGGACCGCCTCCCGTCGGTGACGGTGTACGACCTCGACGCGCTGGAGTCGGTGACCGCCGAAACGCGGAACAAGCGACAGCGAGCCGCCGAAGCGGTCGAGCGTATCGTCGACGAGGAGTTCGACCGGCTGCTCACGCAGTACAAGCGCAAGCGCGCAGACAGGGTCATATCGACGATGTACGAGAGCGCCGAACAGGTCAAAGCCGCAGAAATAAACAGCGCACTTTCCGCGGCTGACTTCGACGAGGACCAGGCAGAAGTCATCGAAGCGATGGCCGACGCTATCGTCTCGCAGATTCTCGCCGCACCGACCAAGAGCCTGCGCGACGCCGCGGAGGAGGACGACTGGTCGACAATTCACACGGCGCTGGAGCTGTTCGACCCGGACTTCGGCGGCCCCGACCAGGCTACCCAGCCCGAATTCACCAAGGGTATGTCGGTCGAAGACATCCCGGACGGCATGCGCGACGACATCCCGAACGCGGTGCTCGACCGCCTCTCCGACGACTGACCACGCCCACCTTTTTGCCCACGCCGTCCGACGTGGTCGATATGGCAGACCTGCTCTCTGACGAAGAGATTAGCGACCGACTACCGAAAGAGTGGACCCGGGAAGGCGACGAGATCGTCCGCGTCTTCGAGTTCAACGGCTATCTCGACGCGTCGGGCTTTCTGAGCGCTGCGGCTGGCATCGCTGAGGACGCGTGGCATCACCCGGAGATGACCATCCGCTGGGGCGAGGTCGAAGTTCGACTCACGACCCACGACGCCGGTGGCATCACCGAGAACGACATTGATCTCGCCGAGCGCTTGAACGGCATCCACGACTGACAGTGTGACCGTGGACACGACTGACAGACTCGCTGCCCTCCAGCCGACTGCGCCCGACGGCGCGACCGCGCGGTACGTTTTCCGGGTAGAGGTCCGACTGGAGCCAGCCGCAGATGGGTTGTGGACCGACCCTGACCGGTTCGAGACGACGCTGTACCGGGCGGCTGACGACCCGGGGACAAGCGGCTGGCTGTTCTTCCGGGACACGCTCTGGCGGGGTGAAATCGCTGACGAACCGCACTTCCGCCGGCTCGTCGCAGACGAACTCGGCTGTCAGGTCGTTTCGGCGTCGTTCAGTGAACTCAGGACTGACGAGGCGTATTTCGACGCGCTGAAAGCCGAGATTGCGGACGACCTGTCGCTGTTCAATGCCGACTCGGTCAGCGACGTGACCAACAAGTACCTTGGTAGCTCGATCCGGGTGACGTGAAACGAGCCGCCGCTGCGTAGTCAATGGCTACAGAGCAGTTATACGCAATAAAACCGGTCGTAGGGCCCGAAAGACTTTATTAGAGAGTCTCCAAGTGATGTATCCTCATGACCACCGACTACGACTTCTGGCTGTTTGATCTCGACGGGACGCTCGTCGACATCGAGCCAGCCTACCCTCGGAAGGTGATGGGTGCTGTCGGCGACCGCCTCGGCGTCGAGTTCACCGACCGCGAACGGGATGCACTCTGGTACGGATTCGGTGGGACACGGTCACGGACGCTTGCAGAGCGCGGCGTCGACCAGCAGGAGTTCTGGCGGCTGTTCCACGAGGAGGAAGACCCCGTCGCTCGGGCGGAGGCGACGTATCTCTACGACGACGCCGAGGCGTTCCTCGCAACCCTCGATACACCGGTCGGACTGGTCACACACTGCCAGCAGTACCTCACCGAACCGGTGCTTGACCATCTCGACATCGCCGACTGGTTCGAAACAGTCGTCTGCTGTGACGACGATATCGGCTGGAAGCCCGACCCGAAACCGGTCGAACTGGCGATGCGGGAGCTGGGTGTCTGGTACAACGGCCACAGCGGCGTGCTGGCAGGGGACAATCCGTCAGACATCGGTGCGGCGTGGAACGCAGGCCTTGATGGCGTCCACGTTGGTCGGCGGTCCCCGGCGGAGACGGGACGGTGCGTGCGCGGCGACAGACGCGTCGCCACGTTGCTCGATCTGGCGTCGTCTCAGGGCAGGTAGTCCCAGTCCTCGACAGTGACGGCCGTTCCGGCATCGATATCGGCCTCGTCAGCGGGCACGGACACCCAGCCATCAGCCCGGGTCGCTGTCGCGAGGTCAACACCGGGCAGCGGCGTTGCCGTCCCGTCGCTTACGGCGACCGGAGTAAACGTCTCGATGCCGGTCTGACTGTCGACGTGCGCTGCGAGCGTCGCTCGTGTTTCGGGATGAGGAGACAGCGGGGCATGGGCAAACGTCTTCAAGAGCGGGCGCACGAGCTGAACAGCGCCGACGCGGGCAGCGCCTGCCGACTCCGGCAGCAGTACTACCGGTCGGTTCTCGACGACGGCTAGTCCGGCCCGACGGCCGGGATCGATCGCGAGGCGGTCCGCAAGCACCTCGCCGAGTTCGGCGACGATTTCTCGGAGCGTATCACCCGGCTCCGTTCCGGTAACGACGATCATATCACGGGTAAGGTCGCGCTGGATGGCCATCCGGAGCGCCGGCGCGTCGTCGGCGACTGGGTCCCGGTAGGTCACCTTCCCGCCCCACCGGTCGACGTACTGAGCAAGCGTGAACCCCGCCGTCTCGACCTTGCTGGCCGTGCTGGCATCCGGTCGGAGTTCGTCACCGGTTGGTATGATTCCGGCCTGCGGTCGCTGGCGGACGAGCAGTTCGGAGACGCCGGTTGCCCGCAGCAGCCCCACGTCGCCGGGCCGTACCTGATGGCCCTGTTCGAAGACAGTATCGTCGACCGAGATATCTGCCTCCTCGACAGGCTCGTTCGCTGTCGTATCTGTCGCCAGAATGCGTCCGACGGCGACGGAGAGCGGAATTCTGTCCGTCCGGTCGATGGGTCCGGCAACACTGCCGATTCGGCGGCGGGCGGTCTCCAGCGAGAGCGACGCAGCATCCGACGGCGAGGGGCCAGCCATACCCGTACTAGCAGCCGCTCTATCAAAAGTACCCTGCGTAGTGGCGCTGTCGCGATGCGGTGCCGGTTCAGCCACCGCGGCGACGCTGCTTTGTGCTGGCTGCCGCGTGTGGCGACGTTGCTCTCAGCCGGCTGCCGCGCCCTAGCCGTCGGTCGGCATAACTGGGAACATTTTTTTCAGCCGGGTCCGGCATCGACGTATGGTCCTCCCGCAACTGGTTGCCACCGTCTTCTTGCTCATCGGTAGCGTCGTCCTCTTCCGCGGCGGCCAGGAACTCCAAACGGTGTTTCACATCCTCCGGAACGATCCGGTCCCGGTGCGCTCGCTCGATGGCCACACCGGCCCCGTCGAAATCACCGGTACGGCTGTCGCCCACGAGGAGGGCGAGACCGTTACGGCCCCCTTCACCGGCAGCGAGTGTCTGGCATACACCTACGAGGTCGAGGAGTACCGGTCGTCCGGGAAACACTCACACTGGGAGACGCTGGACGAGGGACAGAACGGCGTCGACTTCGTCGTCGACGACGGGAACGACCGCGTCCGAGTGAACCCCGATGGAGCGGACGTGCGATTCGAGTCTCAGTCAGTGACGGTGTCTCCCGGAACTGAACTCCCCGAGCGCTTGGCCGACTACGTCGAGCGAACGGAGGGCGTCGAGGCGCAGGACGGCTCCGTGAACCTGCTCGTGACGGAGATCAGCCTGGGGAACAAACAGCGCTTTACCGAGCGCCGACTGGACGTTGGGGAGGACGTGTACGTCTACGGCCAGGCGATGCGCGGCCCCGCAACAGAATGGGGGAGCAATCTGGTCGACGCCATCGTCGGGGACGGCAACGCGACGCCGGTATTCGTTATCTCCGACACCAGCGAGCGTGGTACTGCCCGACGGATTGTTCGGGGCAGTATCGCCGAAGTCGCGTTCGGACTTGTCGCAGTCCTCATCGGCGCTGCCGTCCTCCTCTCCGTCCTCCTGTAGTAGCGAAGACCGTCGGGTTTACCACAGCCTACCACCTAGACGAGCGTATGTCTGCCCTGCGTGAAGCGCTTCGGGACCTTCCCGATGCCGTGTTCGCGGACGTGCTCGAATCCGAGGACGAATACCTGCTCGTGCTCGACCTGCCGGGTGTGACCGCGGATACAATCGACGTGACCGTTGAAGGGGGCCGCCTTCGCATCGACGGGCAACGGACCAAGGATGTGCCCGGAGAGTTCACCTTCGTCCGCGAGGACCGCTCTGTCTTCCTCGATGCCGAACTCCCGCTCCCGCCGGACACGACCGGTCAGGGCGGAGAGGGAACCGTGGAAAACGGCGTCCTCGAACTCCGCCTGCCGAAGGCAACAGCCGCACCGAGTACGACGATTCCGATCGACGGGGACTGACTCAGAGGTGGCAATCCGGTGAACCTTCGCGCGTACTGGCGGTTCCTCGTCGTCGCTCGCCACTTCCTGCCCCTGTTGGTCGCGTACGCACGAGACCGAAAACGGTTCTTCGTGATCGGCTCATCGCGCCGCGTCACGTCCGAACAGCGTCGCAAACGAGCACAGCAACTACTGGACTCGCTGTTGACGCTCGGCCCGACCTTTATCAAACTCGGCCAGATCCTCTCGACGCGGCCGGATGTTTTGCCACCGGAGTACATCGAGGAGTTCTCGAAGCTACAGGACCGCGTGCCACCGGCTAACTGGGACGAGGCGCGGGTCGTCCTCGAAGACGAACTCGGCCCTGTCGACGACCGCTTCGACGAGTTCGAGACGGAGGCGATAAGCGGCGCGTCGCTCGGGCAGGTGTATCTGGCGGAGGTCGACGGCGAAAAGGTCGCGGTCAAGATTCGCCGCCCCGGCATTGAGGCGCTGGTCGAGGCTGACCTGCGGGTCGTCCGCTGGTCGCTGCCGCTGTTGATGTATTTCATCGACGACTCCCGGTCGTTCTCGCTGGAGACGCTCGCCGACGAGTTCTCGAAGACCATCCGCGAGGAGATGGACTACCAGCGCGAGGGGCGGATGCTCACCGAAATCCGGGAGAACTTCCGGGACAACGACCGCATCTGCATCCCCAAGGTCAAGGAGTCCCACTCCACCCAGCGGGTTCTGACGATGGAGTACGTCCCCGGCACGAAAATAAACGACATCGACAGCCTCGATGCGGGCGGTATCGACCGGACGGAGCTGGCTGAGACGCTCCAGCGGGCGTACCTCCAGATGATTATCGACGACGGCGTGTTCCACGCCGACCCCCACCCGGGGAACCTCGCGGTCCAGGACGACGGGACGCTGGTCTTCTACGACTTCGGGATGTCCGGCCGGGTCGACCCGTTCGTCCAGGACAAGATAATCGACTTCTACGCCGCCGTCGCCGACCAGGACATCGACGCCATCCTCGACGCCCTCATCGAGATGGGGACGCTCTCGCCGGAGGCCGACCGGCAAGTGATGGGCGATGTGATGGAACTGGCCATCGCCGACGCTCGTGGCGAGGATATCGAGCAGTACCGCGTCCAGCAGATCATCCAGCAGGTCGAGGACACGATCTACGAGTTTCCGCTCCGACTGCCGGCGAACCTGGCGCTCGTATTGCGCGTCGCCACAGTCGTCGAAGGCGTCTGTGTCACTCTCGATGAGGACTTCGACTTCATCGGCGTCGCCACCGACTACCTGCGCGAGGAGGGGTACATCGCCGAGGGCGTGCGGAACTTCGTCGAGGACCGCGCAACCGAAGTGTCCGATGCCGCCCGGTCGGCCGTCCGTATCCCGCCGAAACTGGAGTCCGCCCTCGACAGGGTCGAGCGTGAGGACTTCCGCGTACAGGCCGACATCGAGGACTCCGACGGCCTGCTCGCGACGATGACGAAGCGACTCATCCTCGGGATGTTGCTCGCGAGCACGCTGTTCTCGACAGCGTTCCTGTACACGCAGGCGTCGCTGCCGGCCACCGGTGTCGGCATCGCCGGAACTGTCGGCCTGTCCCTGGCGCTGTGGTGGTCATTCCGCTCAAAGAAGGCTGTCCGCGCCAAGCCACAGTTCACGCGACAGAGTATGCGCGAGCAAGACCGGGAGAGTCCGGGCGGACTCAACACCTCTTTCGGCGAGGACACCGACGACGCCTACAGCGGCGACTGAACGCCGACCGAGTTGGGGGTCAAAGCCGCTTTTCGAAGTGAACGAGTTCGTACTCGCCCTGTGTCGACCGGCCGACCTCCTGATACCCCTCGTCGCGGTAGAACGCGACCGCGGCGGGCTGGCTCTGTGATGTCGTCGCAAGCAGGACCTCGTACCCCTGCTCAGCCACTTGCTGTTCGAGTCTGTGCAGGAGTCGACGACCGTAGCCACGCCGCTGCCGGGACGGAGCGACCCGCATCCGGTGGAGTTCGGCCGCGCCGGGCACAGTCCGCTCGTCGGCGTGGCCGACCTCGTTCGGGAGGAACCCCCCCATCGCGGCGAGGCCGCCGTCGAACGTCTCCGGCAGTTCGTCGTCGACGGCGGGAACGACACCGACGAGAAACGCGCCGCCGGTGTCGAAATACCGCGTTTCGATGTGTTTCAGGTCTGACGTCCCGGGGATGTCGCTGGGGTCGTTGCCGGTCGCACGGATCGCCCGCTCGTGGAGACGCCAGACGGCGGCGGCGTCTCGGTCGTCGTAGGACCGAAACTGAATCTGGTCGGTCATCGAGTACGCTCTGGACGACTCATTGTCGAAGTGAGGCTTTAATTCTACCTTATCAGCGTATGGTTCTATTATAGCCGCCTGAATTTATCCGGAACGTTCAGTATTCCGGCTCTGGTACAGGGGGTATGAGAAAATCCGGTGGCACGTGCTGGGTGCAACCCCCCGTTTGCGGACGCGATACGTCGATACCATTGCGATCAAGGGGGCATGTGAGTCGACAATGACGGCCCCAGCAACCAACAACGTGGTGTTGGTCACGGTTGATTCGCTGCGGGCGGACGCACTGGGTGGCGCTGACAGCGTCTCCCCTGTCATGGACTCGCTCGCCGAATCTGGCGCCGTCTTCGAAAACGCCGCCGCACAGGGAAACTGGACGCCGTTCTCGTTTCCCAGCATCCACGGGTCACGGCCAGTGTTCGCGGAGAGCGAGGACATCGGTCTGGCGTCGACGCCGACGCTGGCCGAGCAGGTGTCCGATGCCGGCATCGAGACCGCAGGCTTCAACGCCGCAAACGGCTTTCTCACCGATCACTGGGGGTACGACCGCGGGTTCGACGAGTTCGAGCCGTTCGTCGACAGCGGCGGCTACAGCAAGTACCTGGCGGCCCACCCGACGATTCAGGCCTGGGTCCAGCTGGGAACCTCGCCGTTCCGACGCGCTGCGACCGTTCTCAGCGGCGGGTCCGACGAACGCCCCTTCGCTGACGTGTCCCGGATGGGAGACCTCGAAGACCACGCGACTGAGTTCCTGAAGACGACCGATGGGCCGTTCTTCCTGTGGGTCCATTACATGGACACGCACACGCCGTACGTGCCGGCACCGCGGCATATTCGCGAAGTGTCGGACAACCACTTCGGCGTTCTCCGGATGCTCACGTCCCACCTCCGAACCGGGCTGGGCTGGGAAGTCGACGACCGGACGCTGGAGACACTTCGGACCCTGTACGAGGCGACAGTCCGGCAGGTCGACGCCAGCGTCGGTCGGCTACTCGACACCCTCGAAACCGAGGGCCACCGCGACGATACGGCCATCATCGTCGCCGGCGACCACGGTGAGGAGTTCCTCGAACACGGCCATCTCGCCCACTACCCCAAGCTCTATCGAGAACTCATCGACGTTCCCTACATCGTCTCGACGCCGGACAGCGAGGACCAGTCGGTCGAGACGCCGGTCGGCCTCGATACAATCGCGCCGACAGTGTGTGACCTGCTGTCGCTCACGCCCGCGGCGGAGTGGGACGGGGAGTCTGTCGCTCCGGCGGTCCACGGCGCGGCTATCGAGGACCGCGGCCCCATCGTCTCCGCAGCGGTCCGGGGCGAGAGCGTGACCAGCCAACCGATTCCACGGAGCCGCGCGGACGGGGAACTCCTCCTCAGCGCACGTGACGAGCGCTACACGTACATCGAGTTCACAGAGTCGGGCCGTCAAGAACTGTACGACCGGACGAACGACCCCGAGGAGCAGGTCGACCTGTGTTCGGACTCGACGGACGCCGACCCGCCCGCGACCGTTCTCGACCGGCTTTCGGATGCTGTCGCTGAGCACCTCGCCACACTCGACAGCGACGGGAACGGAGCTGGAACCACTGAAGCGTCCGACGAAATAACAGCACGGTTAAAGGCGCTCGGTTATCAGTAAGGCTGTATGGCGTCTGCTGTCGTCACACCGGCCCGGCGACAGCAACTCGTCCGGTTTTTCCTCGTCGGCGTGGTCGCGGCATCCGCCCAGACGGTGTTGCTGTGGTCGTTCGTCGATGTCGGCGGTCTAAACTACATCCTCGGGGCGGCGCTCGCTATCGAACTCACGATACTGTTTCAGTACGTCCTCAACAACGCCTGGACGTTTCACCGCTCGCAACACTCGACGCTCAAAGAGTACATGCTGGGGATGGGGAAGACGAACCTCGTCCGGGGAACGGCAATTCCGCTCCAGCTGGGCCTCCTCTATGCGTTCGTCACCTGGGGCGGCGTGACGTACCTCATAGGGAACGGCGGCGCAATCGTCATTACTGGCGTGTACCGGTACGCGCTGGACGCCCACTGGACGTGGGGTTAGACCGTCGGAACGGGGACCTCGTCGAGCACGCTCTGGATGACCGTTCCCTTGTCCACCTGCTCGACGCGGGCATCAGGGGTTAACACCAGTCTGTGTGCCAGCACCGGCTGTGCGACCCGCTTGATGTCGTCCGGCGCAACGTACTCCCGGCCCGCGATTGTCGCCATCGCTCGCGTCGCCTCGAACAGCCGCTGGGTCCCACGTGGTGAGACTCCAACATCCACGCGGTAGTCGTCCCTGGTCGCCCGGACGAGGTCAGCCATGTACTGCAGCAGGTCGTCGTCGACGGTGACCGTCTCCGGGACACTCCGGAGTTCCGTGACCGATGCCGCGTCGAGTATCGGTTCCACGGTCGGGCTCTGTGTCGTCCGGCCGGCACGCCGCCGGAGGAGCTCGACCTCGCCTTCGTCGTCGGGGTAGCCGAGTGACGTCTTTGCCAGGAATCTGTCGACCTGTGCCTCCGGCAACTCGAAGGTCCCCTCCATATCGACCGGGTTCTGCGTGGCGATGACGAAGAACGGCTCGGGCAGGTCGTACGTGTCTCCGTCGACGGTGACCTGTCCTTCCTCCATCGCTTCGAGCAGCGCGGACTGTGTCTTGGGCGGTGCGCGGTTGATTTCGTCGGCCAGTACGACGTTGGCGAACACTGGCCCTTCAGTGAATTCGAAGCTCCGGGTCTCCTCGTTGAAGATGTGTGTTCCCGTGATATCGGCCGGCAGGAGGTCCGGCGTGAACTGGATGCGGGAGAAAGACAGTCCCAGCGCGGTCGCGACGCTGCGGGCGGTCAGCGTCTTCCCTGTGCCGGGCACGTCTTCGAGGAGGACGTGGCCCTTCGCGACAACACCCAGCAGCACCGTCTCGAAGAAACCGCGGTCAGCGATGACGGCACTCCCGATCTCGTCGAGGATCTGACTCGACACCTCGCTTGCCTCGGTAGCGTCCATAGTCTGTCATGTTACGGGTCCGATAAAGGGGTGTCGAGTCCGAAATCGAAACCCCTAAAGAGCAAACGGCGGTACTGATGGATGAGCCGAGGTAGCCTAGCCTGGCCAAGGCGGTTGCTTCGAGAGCAACTGTCCTCACGGACTCAGGAGTTCAAATCTCCTCCTCGGCGTTCTCTGTACCAGAACCGGTGAGCGTCGCGAGTCTGAATGCTGTAGCAGACAGTAGAAACCCGGATGAGGAGCCGCGGTACGATGCTGTGACCACCGCCCGTGGTTCGCCTCCGCTCCCCGGGCTCTCTGACTGAACACCGGGCGATAGCACTGGGGCCGAGCGGGCCGTTTCCGGTCGACTGCCAGTCAGGTCAGCAAGAAAATCAGCACGCTGATCGTCATGACGATGAGAATAAACGCCGCGGCAAGCGCACCGCCCATCGACACCATCGCGTTGGCGGTCGAAGCCAGCGTCTCGGTTCGGTCGTTGCCAAACACCGTCACGGTCACCTGTTCGCTCGCCATCCCGGCCTCGACGGGTTCAAGATCGGCGACGGCTCTGTCGACGAGGTCCCCGATGAGCGCAACGATTTCCTTCTCGGGGATGGCCTGCCCGACCTGATTCTCGGCCTCGACAGTATTGACGATGTGGGTGTCGCTGGTCATCACCTCCATCATATCCACGCCTTCGGCGGCGTCGATGATGCGCTGACGGAGGCCCGGCTCCATGTTGTTGCCGTCGATGAGTACGTACGCCGTCCGCTGGTCGTTGACCTCGAAGACACAGACCCGGATACCGAGCGGGCCGATGCCCTCCGCAGGCTCCCAGGGCGTTGCGTCCCAGGCGACCCCACAGCGGAGTTGGCCAGTTTCGGCGTCTGTGAGCAGGCTCCCGAGCTGGCCAGCTCCGTGGAGCATATCGAAGGACCGCTGACTGCCGGGCACGACGTGGCCGAGGTCGTCGCCTTCGAGTCCGTCGTTGCAGTTGTGCGCGTCGACCAGCAGCACGTCTTCCAGCCCGTCGGCCCGCGCTTCCGACATCGCTGAGAGTCCGACGGCGTACTCCACGTCGTCGGCACAGCCTGGCGCATACGTGTTCACGACGAGCGCGTCGGAGCCAAATGCCTGTCCCGTCAGCGTGGCCTCGCCCTCGGTGACTCGGTGGCCTGCCGTCGCATGGCTGTCGTATTCGATGTGCTGGTACGCTGTCTCGGCCGTCGACAGAATCTTGTCGACTTCCCGCTCTGTGACGAGGTTGAAGTCGTGGCCGGCAGTCGCGTGGGGCGGGAATGCGAGGCCGTCAGCCGACTCGGCGACGCGTCTGGGGAGGTTCCCCCCGCCGATCTCACCCATCGGACCGGGGTGAATCATCGGCAGGACGAACCGGGCTTTCTCCTCACCGTCCGGCCGACGGACCGACAGCAAGGTGACCGGAACGACGGCCTCTTCGCCGATATCCTCGAAGAACTCCTCCAGTTCACGCGTGCCCTCGGCGATGTGGCCAATGAAGCCCCGGAGGAAATCTAGCGCGGAAACGCCCAGCGAGGAGCGCCACGGTTGGTCGATGACGACGAGGAACAGCCAGACCGCCAGCGCGTAGATGACACAGATAACCGCGAGAATGATGAAGTCTTCCGGGATGAACCCCTGGACCTGTGGCGGGACCTCTTCGGGGCGAGAAAGGTACTCCCGGAGCATCGGGTCTTCGAGGATGAACGCGGTCGCCCCGCTGTATATCGCCAGCAACACGGCGGCAGTGACTGTCTGGACGCTCGCCGGAATCGTCGCTTTCAGCAGTGAGTGCCGCGAGACGGCCATCAGTATCAGCAGCCGGAAGGCGAATATCGACGCCAGCGCGACTAGCAACACGTCGAAGACGAAGTTCTGCCCGAGGCGGACAGTAAAGATGGCGATGAGGCCGGCAACGGTCAGCATCGCGATGGTGATGAGCTCACAGATGACTGCAAGCAAAGTGGCCCGGTTTGGGGTGAGTTGCCCGCCCAACTGGCGGTCGACCCACGGCGTCACGGCACTGGCGATTGAAGTCGGCAGGCCGATGAGAAACACGCCCTGCCATGCGTCGTCAAGGATGAACCGTGAGTCGAACGCAACGATGCCAGTCATCGCGGCGATGATCAGCGCGAAGGCGAGGCTCGTATACCAGGTCGGAGCCCTGAAAATAAATCGAGAAAGGCTAGCAAGATTTCCCTGTGTCGCCGTCATTTTTGTATCACACCCTACGAGCGAATATAAAACCAGTTACATTCTTCCCCGACGGTTACTGGCGGGCGACAGACTGCTGATCACACACCGACAGGAAGTTCTCGAACACTTCTTCGCCCTCTTCGGTGTGAGCGACCTCCGGATGCCACTGGACGCCGTATATCGCCTCGTCCGTGTTGCTCATCGCCTCGACGCCACAGACATCGGAAGTCGCGGTTCGCTCGAATCCGGGTGGGACCTCCTTCACTTCGTCAGCGTGGCTGGCCCACACACGCGTGTCGGGATACAGCGAACCGAGGAGCGGATCGGCCTCGTCGAGAATGTCGACTGTCACGTCCGCGTAGCCACCGTACTCGCCGCTGCCGACCCGGCCGCCGAGTTCGTCGGCGATGAGTTGCATGCCCAGGCAGATGCCGAGCACGGGAACGTCGAGGTCGAGGTACTCGGGACAGTTCCCGATATCGTCCATATCCGGGCCGCCCGAGAGGACGATGCCGTCGGCGTCAATCTCTTCGGGTGGGGTCGTGTTGTCCCTGAGCGAAACGTCGACGCCCATGTCACGGAGCGCGCGTTGCTCCAGATGTGTGAACTGTCCGTGATTGTCGATAACGTCGATTCGGGTCATTACTGACGCGAAGGCCGCGAAGGCGTATATATCTCCTGATGCGGTCGACGGGTCCCCTCGCGTCCGGTTTCAGGGCCACTCTCGAAGGGTCTGGCGAATCTCGTCGAGGATCGTCGGGCCGCACAGTTCCAGCGTCACGACATTGCCGTCGTCCGAGGTTGTGAGGTGTACGGCCCCGCCGTAACTTTCGACGATCCACGTCGTCAGCCACAGTCCGACTCCTTTCGAGTGGTGCAGTTGCGTCTCCTCTCCACTGTCGAGGACCTCCCGTTCGTGCTGTGGAATCGACGGACAGTTATCGCCGATGTGGACGAACACGGTTCGGCCGTGTTCTTCGACCGAAATATACAGTGTCGGGGTCTCCTCGCAGTGGACGACTGCGTTCTCGACAACATTCCGGAACACGATGTCGAGCATCCAGTCGGCGTACACCTGCGACTGTTCAGGGAGGTCGAGTTCGACGGTGGCCTCCGGGTGTGACTGCGTGATCTGTTTCGCCTGTTCTCTGATACACGGTACGAGGTCAATCGGCTCCTGTGCGCGGCGGTCCGCATCGAACGCGAACTCTATCTGTCTCGCCTTCTCTGTGGTGTCGATGATGCCATCGATGGTCCCGCTCAGCTGCTCGACGTGTGCACGCGACTTCGGGCTGCCGCGTTCTGCCGTCTCCCGCTGCAGTTCGCCGAGGTGTCCGAGTGCCACGTTGAGATTGTTCCGGAGGTCGTGCCTGAGCACTCGAAACAACACTTCGTTGCTCTGTGCGAGTCGGCGTCTGGACCGCCGGAGTTCGAGCAGCCATCCGAACAAAATCCCGCCGAACCCGCCGACTGCGACCCCGCTTGCGAGTATCGACGGGATCATCGAGGACTGCGGCATCGGGGCGAGCAGTACGACGATTTTGATGAGCGTAAACAGCGCGATGCCCAGCCCGCACCACTCCGCAGCAGTCCATATCTGGTCGCCGGACAGTCCGCTCACCGGAAGCCAGTAGTTCGCCGCTACTAGAGCTAGCGCCGGTGTCAGCCCCACGCTGAGGATGACCATGTCAATCAGGGACGGGCGGACGGTAGAGATGCCGTGGGCGAGCAGTGCGCCGGTAATCACAACACCGGTTGCGACGACATATCCCGTCCCCAGCGACTGCTTCGTGAGCGCCGGAGAGGTCACTATACTACTCAGTTACTGTGATCCTACTTATCGGTCTGCCACCAGATATCAAATTTGATATTAAGATGGAGTTACGAGTCGTCGTAGCGGTCGGCTGCCGATTCAAACCCCAGTTCGGATTGCTCCTTAGAGCGGCGCTGTTCCCGTTGTGCGATGGCTTCGGGGTCTGGATTCACGTCGTCGTCGAGCCGCGCCCAGGACTGGTGGATTTTGGCGTGACACCACCGGCAGAGAAACACCGTTATTTCGTGCGATAGCTCGTCGCCGTCGCCGCGGTACGAGAGGTGGTGTTCCTCCAGTAGCGGCCGCTCGTCGGAGTGGGCCATACGCCGCTCTTCGAGTCCGCAGCGAACACACTCCCGGTCGTGATTCCGGGAGCGGAAATGCGGGCAGTCGGCCCAGTCCCATTCCGGCTCTGTGTCTGCATCTGCGTCGTCGGGCGCGATTGCTGCCGGACAGCGAAAGTCGTCAGAGCTCCGTGTGTTGGCGAATTCGGGGTCGTGGCGGCCGTGTTCGCGCGCCCAGCGGCACTTCCCCTCGCTGGTAACGAAGTCACACCGCGTCACGTGGTCATACGGGTCGTCAACGCCGACGGATGTCCCCCCGGGAGCCTTCTCCATGTCATATAGTCCGTGGCCATGCCCCCTCAAACCCTCCGTTCCGACAGAAGACTTTTTGACTGCGTACGACTTCCGCGGTGGTATGCGGCTCGTCCACGACCCCGACGGCGCGGCTCGCCCTCTCGCGACGGAAGTGGAATACGCCGAATCGATACTCGAACAGAGCCGGGGGCTGATGTTCCGGTCATCGATTCCCGACGACTACGCGCTTGTCTTCCCCTTCAACCGCGCCAGCCGACAGTTTATCCACATGCTGTTCGTCCGGTTCCCGCTGGACGTACTCTGGCTCGTCGACGAGGAGGTCCAAGCCGTCGAAACCATGCAACCTTGGCGCTCGGTCGGCTACGCGAACGCGGACACTGTCATCGAACTACCCGGTGGCGCGGCATCAGACGTCTCTGTGGGTGACATGGTCCGCTTAGAATCCTGAACACGACCGGTATGAAGTGTGGTCGTCGGTTCCGTCACCTTTTAGACCGTGAGGATTAGAGTAGTCACCACTATGTCGGAACACCCGACGGAGGATAGAGGAAGTCGCCGCGAGGCGGCTGGCCGCGAAATTCGTGGCGCGTGATGGAGCATCTTCTGTGAGTCAGAACACACTGTTCGAGGGGCACCCAGCGATGCGTGCGCTCTCAGATGTCGGTGAGGTACAGTTTCTCGACACGACACTGCGCGACGGTGAGCAGGCCCCCGGCGTCTCGCTGACGCCGGACGACAAGGCCGACATCGCCCGCTCGCTCGATGCGGCGCGTATCGATGTCATCGAAGCCGGGAGCGCCTGTACTGGCCCCGGCGAACGCGAGACGATTTCCCGCGTCGCGGGACTTGACCTCGACAGTACTGTCACCAGCTTCTGTCGTGGGATCCAGAACGATATCGACCTCGCGCTCGACTGTGGTGTCGACGGCATCAACCTCGTCGTTCCGGCCAGCGACAAGCACGTAGAACAGAAGGTCGGCACCTCGAAGACCGAGAACGTCGACAACACCGTCGAACTGGTGGAGTACGCTGTCGATCACGGGCTCTGGGTTGAGGTCATCGGAGAGGACGGCTCGCGGGCCGACCTAGACTACCTCGAAGAACTGCTCGGAGCGGCCACCGAGGCCGGTGCGGACCGCATCTGCTGGGCCGACACCGTCGGCCACGCGACGCCGGACCGCGCGCTTGAATGCGTCTCTCGGCTCTCGGATCTGGGTCCGGTCAGCACCCACACCCACGATGACCTGGGGCTGGCGGTGACCAACGCCTTGGTGTCTATCGCGGCGGGCGCGGACCTCGTCCATGGGACGATAAACGGCATTGGCGAGCGTGCCGGCAACGTCGCCCTCGAAGAGGTCGCCATCGCGCTCGACCACGGCTACGGCGTCGAGTCGATGGACCTCACCGAGGTGTACGACCTCGCCCAACTCATCGCCAACCGGACCGGCATCCCGCTGGCTCCGAACAAGGCGGTCGTCGGCGAGAACGCCTTCACCCACGAGTCCGGCATCCACACCGACGGCACGCTCAAGGACGACTCGATGTACGAGCCGTACCCACCCGAGAAGGTGGGGCGCGAGCGCCGCCTCGCGCTCGGCAAGCACGCGGGCCGGGCCGGTGTCGAGGCGGCCCTCGACGAACACGATGTCGAGGTCACCGAAGACCAGCTCTCGGAGATCGTCAGTCGCGTCAAGGAAATCGGCGACCGCGGCAAGCGAGTCACCGACGCCGACCTGCTGACCATCGCCGACGAGGTGACCGGCGACGCACGCGACCGCCGGGTCGAACTGCTCGGCCTGACTGCCGTCTCCGGCTCCGATACGCCGACCGCAAGCGTCCGACTGTCGGTCGACGGCGAGGAACGCAAGGAGGCAGCGGTCGGCTCTGGACCGGTCGACGCCGCGATGAACGCCGCCGAAGTGGCGTTGTCCCACACTGCCGACGCGACACTCGAAGACTATCACGTCGACGCTATCACGGGCGGGACAGACGCACTCGTCACTGTCGAAATCGAGATGTCACGCGGTGACGATCACGTTGTCGTCTCTGCCAGCGACTCGGACATCACCCGGGCGTCCGTGCGCGCGATGGTGGACGCGATGGACCGCCTCGTCGCCGACGACGAAGAAACGCTCGTCGCCGACGACTGAGTAACTGATTTACGCAGAACGGGTCCCCTCCCGGGACCACGACACGAACGGTCGTTACTTGTGTCCGCGGCTGGCCTCGTGGTACTGGAACACTGTTTCCATGCCCCGAACCAGCGCATCGAGGTCCACGCTCTCGGTGTCGAACTCGCGGTCGCGAACGGACTGGTAGATGTCGGCCCACCGGTCCCGGAACCGGGCCTCGAACTGTTCGGCTTTGATTTTGTCGATGAGTTCGGCTTTCCCGTCAGGGTTTTCGAGTTCCTCGGGCGTGACGAATCCCTCCTGAAGGGCCAACACGACGATTCCCGCAGTGTAGTCCCCTTCTTTGACCTCTCGTTCCCATGTCGTGAGCCAGTTGCCGATTCGGGCCATCTCCTGTAGGTCCCAGATGAGGTCCCGAACGGTGCCGTAGTCAGCGAGTTCGAAATCCGGCGAATACATGAGGTCAACAGCCGCGTAGGGGAACATTACCATGTTATGTGCCCCATAAGTTTCTGCCCCGCTGAGGTTCGCAATCCGGGGGTTCTCGTTGACGACTGCGCTGTAGTCCATCGCGTTCAGCGTCTGTCGCATATCGTACGTGAACACGTCGTAGAACTCGTTGACGCGCGGCGCGTCGGTCAGTCCCCCCTCGAACTCCCGCCAGATGCGCTCGATAAAGGAGAAATAGTCTTCACTTACTGCCGCACGGCTCGGGTCAACGGCTGACGGGTCCTGAACAAGCCGTCGGGCCTCTTCGAAGGTGTCTCGGTCTCCGTCGTTCTCGACGATATCGTCCAGAATCGTGACGTACATCGTGAGAATCGTCTTCTGTGTCCGGACGTGGTCTGCGTGGGCCGGATGGACAGAGGAGAGGGTAAACTCGGGGAACAGCGAGTAGATCCACTGCCAGAGGAACCGATCACGCTCGCCACAGACCCGCTCGTACTCGTCTGCCAGTTCTGCAACCCGGTCCGGGAGGCTGGTCGTCCGAACCTCTTCGAGAAGGCTCTGTGCATCAACCGACGGAGACTCAACGCTCATCGTGACTGCCCTCCAACGCTTGCAGCCTCTATTCCGGCACAGTCGGTGGAATAATGTCTGATTAACTGAGGTTTTGCTGTCTCTACTGCCTCGGATTGAACGGTCACTGCCTTGGCGTTCTTACCCGACTGCGAGCCGGTTTCGATCAGTTGGTGTCCGACGTCCATACATCCGAAAGGCGAAGTTGAGCCTATAGTGGTACTGACGCCTAGCCTGCTGGTAGTATACTATTAACAAAGTATTTGACCGGTTTTACTCCAGGTTACGTACCAGTTTTTCAATTGCTACCGGAAAAGAAATATCTACTTACTGAAACGTAGCGGCGATATACAACTCAGAGAGGAAAATAAGGTAATAATAACCCACCTGTCGGCGGGACCACTCACGATAGAGAGTGTCAGGAGAACAGCCGTGGGGTCAAGTTACGCTTCCAGTCCGGTTGCGGCCGAAACGTCACGGGACGGTGTCACCAGCACTGAGCGGTTCCCCTCAACTTCGATGCGGCAGTTGGCCATACTGAACACGACCAGGCCGTCAGGACTCGGTGCCCCATCCGTGTCTGGGCGGAACAGCCGGTCCAGCGCATCTGGATCGATACAGTCACTGATTCGATCATCGAGGTCGACGGGGTCGACACCCAGCGTGTCAGCCACGGCGTGGACGATGGTTTCGCTCAGCGGTTCGTTGGGTGTCGGTCTGTAGACCAGTTTTGCCTGGGACATTGTTCGTCGCTGTTTGTGGTTTGATGAGTGATTGAAAAGGTGATTGTGGCTATACAGATACAGCTCGGTTGACTGACCACTAATAGTATAGCGACGGCGTCAGCTATCGCCGAACACGAGTTCGAGCAGCTTTCGCTCGCTGACGCGGAGGTGCCGGTTGACCGTCGGCTGTGACACGTCCAGACTGGCCGCGATTTCCTGCCCGGTCGTCTCTCGGGGCCAGTCGAAAAAGCCACTCAGGTACGCCGTCTGGAGGACTTCAAACTGTCTGTCTGTGAGTTGCTCTTCCAGCGCCGACCGGACTGTCCCGTCCTGTTGACTGTCAGACTCTGCGCCGTCACGGCGCGCAATCAGCGCGACGTTGGCGTAGCGCTCGTCGAACTGTTCGACAAACTGCCGGATGTCAGTCTCACCCGAAACGACAACTGTCACTGTGAGTCCGCCCGTCGACGTTCGGATCGATTTCAACCGCCCGCCCTGCTCCAGTAGCGTCCCTGCGACGGTCTGGCCAGTCACGACAACCTCGTAAAGCCCGTCCAGCTGGTCGGTAGAGATCGCTCGCGCGGTGTCGACACGAGCCATCGATAGCAGCTGTTCCTCGACAACAACCGGGTCACAGTCCGAGACAGCGAGGAAGAGACGGAGTGCACCGTCGCCTCGCTGTACGGCGCCTTCGCAGACGACAGAGACGCCGAGCCGGTCCGCGAGCTGGGTCAGGAACGACTGCGGAGCAGACAGCGATAGTTCGAGTTCGACAGTGCCGTCGCCGGCCCGTCGCTGCCGGGATTCGATTTCCCGTATCGCATTCGCGATTGTCTCACCGAGTTCGGCGAACACCTCTTGGAGCATCTCATCGAACCCGTCTTCCTGGTCGGCGTACACCGTCAGGACGCCGTAGACGAAGTCGTCGTACTCAAGCGGGATACTGAGCGCCGACTGGAATTCGCGAGAGAGCGCCTCAGTCCGCCAGTGGTCGCCCCGGAGGTTGTCGGCCACTGACGGGACAACAGTCATCGTTTCGGACTGTGCGGTCTGAACGGCCGGCGGTCCGCCGCCGCGTTCGAGTGACAGCGAGATGGCGTCCAGATAGCTCGCGGTGTCGCCCGCCCACGCCCGGGGGACGAGTTCCGTCGCATCCTGCCGGCCGAGCCAGGCGAAAGAGAACCACTGTGAGTCGGCCAACTGGTCACACACCGCTTGTTCGATCTCCTCGGTGGTCTCCGCTTCGACGAGTACCTGATCGATCCGTCGAATGATCGCGTTGACCTGCTTGAGCCGCCGCAGTTCGCGGTTCTGTTCGCGGCGTTCAGCCTCGCGTTCTCGGAGCGTCGTCTCGCGGTCGACGCGTGCGAGTGCGGCTTCCGCGCTGGCGGCGAGCAGGTCTACCATCTCGCGCGTTCTGGCGTCGCTGTGTTGCTCACCCAGTTCGATGTAAAACACGCCGTGGTCTTCGAGCGGGAGACAGAGTCGCTTCGCGTCCGCCGTTACTGGTCCCGCCCCGAGGTCGATGGAGTCGCCGGGGGCGACTTCGACTGGGCTGTCTTGTACGAACACGTCCCACACCGTGCTCTCGCCCGGTCCGACAGACGCGCTTCGATCCGTCTCGACGTCGCCGACGCTTCGGAGGGTATTGTCACTCCGGTCGAACAGGTAGATCTCTACGTCGGGCAACTCCAACACGTCGACGGCGGTGTCGAGTATCTGTTCGGCCACAGCCGTCTTCGTTTCCGTGTGTAGCAACTTCCGGGTCGACTCATGTAGCGCTGCGAGCGTCTCCTCGAACCGCTTCCGGTCCGATATGTCGCGGACGACACCGACCTGCCGGTAGCTCCCGTCCTTGCGGTCGTATGTGGTGAACTTGGTCTCTATCGGGAGCGTCTCGCCGTCGGCGGTCCGGAGGTCCGTCGTCAGCGTCCCCACGTCGCGTTCGCCCTCGATGAACTGTCGCGACATCTCCGCGGCCTCCTCGATGACGGATTCGTCCGCCAGCAGCGTCGCGTTCGACCCGACCAGCGTGTCCTTGTCGTAGCCAGTCATCGATTCGACGGCGCTGTTGACCGTCTGCATCGTGAACGACTCGTCGAGCGTGTAGATGCCGTCCTCGATGGTCTCGACGATGCGCTCGTACTGCTCGAGCATCTCCGTCCGCTCGTGGCGCTCGGTGACATCGTGAACAATACCCAGATACAGTTCCTCGCCGTCCCACTGCTGGGGCTCGAAGGCGATTTCGACCCACCGTTCCGTGTCGCCGGCAGTACACGACGACGTCAGCG
Organism: Haloarcula taiwanensis; assembly: GCA_002844335.1. Classification (NCBI taxonomy): domain Archaea; kingdom Methanobacteriati; phylum Methanobacteriota; class Halobacteria; order Halobacteriales; family Haloarculaceae; genus Haloarcula; species Haloarcula taiwanensis. The sequence continues at coordinate 2,124,856 of CP019154.1, read as the reverse complement.
GTGTTCCCGGTGACTCACTGCAGTGGGTCCCGAGGTCAGCGTCACGCAGAGCTGGGAAGAACGCAGCTATCTGGCTTCCAAACACGTCCGACGGGTCGGAGTCAAGGAGCGCACAGAGGTGATCGTTCCCGGTCCGTATCTCCCCGTCCGCGGCGACGACGACCACTGGCTCGGGCATTCGCGCGGCGAGCGTCTCCAACAGCACAGGGGGGGACTGCTGTGCCGGTGTGTCAGGTGCCGCTTGTTCGTCTTCATCCGTTCCACCGACCGGCTTCTCCATACCGTTTCACGGCACTTGCCATGGGAAAGGTTGCTTTCAGTGTACGTACCAGAATGCGGCGACTGTGTATCTGTTGGGTCCGGATACGGCTCAGTCGCTCCCGCTACGTCGACCGGCGATTCGAACTACGTCTTCGAGGCCGGACACATCGTAGTCTGGGGTCACGTCGAATTGCGTGTCGACCCTGTGGGGTCGACGGATGAACGCCGAGTCGATGCCGGCCCGGTGTGCCGCCTCGATGTCGGATGCGTTGTCGCCGACGAACAGGGCGTCACTGACATCGAGGTCCGCCATCGCCCGCTCGATGTAGTACGGCCGGGGTTTCTTCCGCCGAAGGCTCTCGACTGTCGGCTCGCGCGCCCAGACGGTGTCGAAATAGTGGCCGATATCGAAATGCTCGAAGGCGAAGGCGACGGTCTCGCGCTGGTTCGAGGAAACCACACCCAGCGGGCAGTCAAGTCGGTCAAGCTCGGCTACGTCGGCGTAGGGCTGTTTCTCGCCGGCCCGGATAAGCGCCTGCTGCACCGCGGTCAGGGCCTCGTCACGAGCCCGGAAGAACCGCTCGGGGTCGATATCGTACTCCGTACAGATGTCAGTGAGTTCAGAAACTGTCACGCCGATGCTCATCGCTTCGACGTGGGCTGTCGACGGCGAGACCACCCCCAGTTCCTCGAAGGCCTGCCGCGCGCCGACGTAGTGTGCATCCATGTCCGTCAGCGTCAGCAACACGCCGTCGTTGTCGAAGATGACCGATTCGTACCCCATCACGCATTTTTAGGACGGACAGGCGCAGAAAGGTTTCGCGTCCTCACAGGCCGAGATCCTCACTGTCGCTTCCGCCCTGATCGAACTGCTCCGGCGGTCGCCCGGCCTCGTCGATAACGTCATCGGTTACTACGACTGGGCAATCTACTCGCAGGGAAATTGCGATAGCGTCCGATGGGCGGGCGTCGAACACCATGTCCTTCCGCCGGTCGTCGGTGTATTGCTCCGCGTCGATTTTCCCGTAGAACGTCCCGTCGGCCAAGTCGTCGATACGGACGCGGTCGATGGCAGCCCCGAATTCCGTCACCATCTCGACCAGCAGATCGTGGGTGAGCGGGCGCTCGAAGGGCTCGCCGGCCATCGCCAGCTGCATCGACTGGGCCTGGTCCTTGCTGACGAAGATTGGGACGATCTCCTCACGCGCCCGGAGCAGCACGACCGGCGTGCCGCCCCCCTCCTCGCTGACGCCGACGCCGACCCCTTCGACCGTGGCATCGTGTTCCATGGACCAGTGTTGGGCTCGCGGGTATGAAAAGCTACCCCGCCGGTGGTTTCAGGAGCTGTTCCGTGTACGATTCGCTCGCCGTCTGGACCGGCAGCACGGCGCGCATGCCAGCCATCTCATCCGGCAGTCCGGCTACAGTGTGACTGAGCTGTGAACGGGCGTCGAATCGGAATTAAACCGAATTAAAACGGACGTTAGAGAATCCAATTCGGATAAATTCGGCTTAATCCGCGTTTTCCGCTTCCCTCCTTCATATGCTACTGGGCCAGAGAGCCAAGCGGAGGCAACGACCACAATGAAACTCACTACGATTGCCGGCGGCCTACTCGCCGTGCTCGTTATCACGGGCTCGGCGGCGGCACTGCCCGGCGCAGCAGGTGCACAGGCCGATGCCCACGCGGACAACGCAGAGGCGAACACCGCGACGGAGCAGGCAGCGAACGAAACAACGACCGCAAACGAGAACGAATCGGGCGGCGCTGCCGAGGCGGCTGACCGACGCGGCCCGCCCGCTGACGCCGGCCAGGCAGCCGACCAGCGCGGCCCGCCATCGGCTCTTCCCGAACAGGTCCCTGACTTCGTCAGCGAGATCCACACGCTCATCGACCAGAAGCAGGCCGGTGAACTCACAGGGAATCTGGGCGAACAGATCAGCGACTTGACTCCCAGTGAGGAGAGCGATGCGACTGCGAACGAAAGCGGTGACGCGGATGACGCTGATGAGGAGCCGACTGGCGAGACGGATTCGGACGGCGACCAGTGAACTGACGACGACAGTGACGCGTACCTCCCCCTGACTCGCCGGCTCTCCACCGACGACTGACCAAGCGCGGTTTTTTTGCTTGCTGACCTCTGAGTGGTGTGTATGGATGACACCGCCGAGTCCAGCGTCCACGCCGACGACGGAACTGGTGACCGCACGACAGCGGACCTCCTTGCGGGTGACGAGGACTCGTCGGCGTCAGAATCGTCGGGCGAGATGAACCGGAAGCGGGCCCTTCTGTTTGTCTCGCCGTTTCTCGCTATCGGGCTGTTCGACCTGGCCCTGTTGCTCGGCTGGGGGCTGGACCCGCTGTGGGGGTTCATGATTCTCCCGCCGATACTGTTCGTCTCAGTGCTCGGCTGGATCGCGTTTCGGACCGGATTCGCGAGCGACCGGACCGGAGACCCAGCCCTCGATGGCCACGACTGACGGTTCTCGGCGTCGGTAGAACACCGAGTGACTGCCCGCGCCGGTGCGGGTGCCTATTCTTCGAACAGGTCGTCGACGGCAGCCCGGGCGGCGAGGGCGGCGTCGTCCGCGACCTGTGCCTCGTCCTGACGACTGTCGGGCGCGTTGACGTACACGTCGACGTCCAGCACGCTGTCTTCGAAGGTGACAGTCACGTCGAGGTCCTCGACTGCGCCGACGTCGTACCGAGAGAAGACAACGTCTTCGGCGGCGGCCGAGGCCGTCTCGACGACCTCATCGTCTGTCGGCATCGCCTTATGCGCCGCCAGCGCCGGGGCCGCCGGCCGGACCCGCGCCGCCCGCGCCGCCGAGCATCTGCTGGAGCTCGCTCTGGAGGTCTTCGAACTGCTCTTGCACACGCTCTTCCTGCTTTTCGAGCGTTTCCACGCGGACTTCGAGGCTGTTAACCTTCTCTTCGAGGTCGTCCTGTGCCTCGTCGAACTCGGTCTTCACGAGGAGTTCGCCGACCTCGCGGTACATGGTCGCGTCCTCGTCGATGTCGTCGAGCTCGTCGAGCGCCGTCTGGGACTCCTGGAGCTCTGTCTCGGCCTGCTGTTTCTGTGCAGCGACCTGCTGTGCTGTCTGCTGAAGGTCCTGCAGTTCCTCGAGCTTCTCCTGTGCTTCAGGCGGAAGATTACCCTGCATACCTTCAGAGTTGGGAGCCGGAGTGTTAAACCCATGCATCTAGCTCCGAACATAGGTGTCGAAACCGCGGCAGGCTCAGGGTCCGAATCGTCCGATATCGGCGTAAAACGTCCGAACTGGGGGCAGAGTCAGCCCAACGCACCGACAGTAGAACGACACGGGACCACAGGGATAGACGAAGTCCTGAGAGCATGGCATCATGACGGTGTCTGAACAAAGCACCGAGAGGGTCAGCGTAACACGTTTGCGTCTCACAGCCCTGACTACGGTATGTCCCACCCGTCACCGGAGACAGCCGCTGACCCGGATGAACTGGTCGCTGCACTGCCGGACCCGCTGGAACCGTGGCAGCGGACTGATGCCAACGGTGGTATCGTCGAGTATCGGATTCCGGACGACGACGGCGTCTGTGCCGCGGCCAAACTCGTCGTTCGACCCGAGCTTTTCGACGCCAGCGCGGTCCGGGTCGATAGAAAACAGGGGTGCAAAGACGTCGGAACGGGTCGATATCCAGATATCGAGAGCGCTGTCGATGCCGTTACCACGGAACTGGCCGCCGCGGCCGGCGAGTAGTTGTCGCGGCTAGCTACGCTGGCCCGTCGGCTAGGCCGGCGACTGTGACGTACAGTCCGAACGTCGAGATGACCGTTCCGGCGAGCTGTGTTCCCGCAGTGGCGAGAAAGCCGACATCCGTGTACAACAGCGGGGCGAGCATGAACCAGCCGCCAAAAATCGTCGTCAGGACAGCCGGTGGTAAACTCGGCTCGCCGGTCACGCGGAGCAGTTGGAGGTTTCGGACGGTGAAAACGAGTCCGAGAAGCCCGCTCGAAGTCACGCTGCCGGTAAACGCGGCTGATGACCCGACAACAACCGGGAGCAGTGCTCCGACGAGACAGCCCAGCACGCAGACGGCGGCCGAGGCCACGAGAAACTGAGGCGCGGGTTGTTCTGACACGGCAAGGAGTACGGACCGTGTTTATTAGTCCCTTACCCCAGCACAGATGGGCTAACGCCGGCGCGTGTTCAATTGGCGCTATGCGACCTCGCCGACGGCCCGTTCCCGCAACTCCCCAGTCAAATGCATCCCGTGCTGGTCGATTCGCCTGACGATTCGCTTTGCCTGGGTCGGTTTGAGGTACTTGTCCTCGATAGCGGCCCGGACTACGACGCCGAAACTGCTCGTTACTTCCGCGCCGAGGCCCTGCGCCATCCGGCGGACGGTGCGATCCTCAGAGACGACAGCCACGGCGGAGCGGTCGTCGCTGGTACGGTGAGCTAACACGCCAGCGAGCACTGTCACAGCGGCTCCGAGTTCGGAATCGCCGAGCAGAGACCTGGCTTGGTCGATGTGGTCCTCGTCGACGCCAGTGTCGATATCGTTCTCGCGGTATTCGGTCAGGTTCGTCGCGGTCGGTTCGACCTGTACCTCGCCGATGACTGGCTCTGGGATGACGATGTCGCCGTCAAAGGCGTCAAGCAGCGACAGCTCCCCAACCTGCCCCAGCGAGTACAGCGACGTCGGCCCGACGTAGATGCGAGTCATAGCTCCGCGGCTGTGTCGGCATCGAGTTCCAGATCGGAGAGTTCGAGCTGTGTCGTCAGGTTCCGCTCGCGGGCCACGTCGAGCCACTCCGCGATGGAGAGGTCCGCAAGCTGTGCGGCTTCGGCCGCCGACACGTCGCCGGACTGGTACTGCTCGACAGCGACGCGGAGTCGGAGCGTCTCCAGTCCCTCCCGGAGGGCCTTTCGAATCGTGGTCGACCGGTCCTCGGAGAGCAACTCGGCGACATCGTCCAGTTCGGCTTTCTCTTCGCTCGGGAGTCGCGCGCTTATCGTCGGCATGTTTGCACAGTCATCCGCCGTAAACGCACATCAAACTACGGGTCGGAGAACTGCCTGTCGGCTGGCCTGAACGTCCGGACGGGGCAGACGAGGCGACCACCAACCCTTAACGCCGCCGGAACCCACGGGGAGGCAATGAGCGACGAAGCACACGCGTTCGTGCCCGGCCACATCACGGGCTTTTTTACCGTCGACCGGGGCGACGATCCGATCGAGACCGGCTCTCGCGGCGGGGGGCTAACCCTGTCTGATGGCGTTTCTGTTACTGTCAGCCGCGAGGCTGAAACCGAGATAACGCTGAACGGCGAGCCGATTGCGGTGGAGGCTGTCGAGCGAGTGCTTGACGCCCTGCGAACAACGGCGACTGTCACCGCCGAAACGCCGCTTCCGCTCGGGTCCGGCTTCGGCGTCTCTGGCGGACTGGCGCTCGGCACTGCGCTAGCGGCCAACGCTGCCTTCGGCCACGGCCTGTCGTACAACGAACTGGTGACCATCGCCCACGGCGCGGAAGTCCAGTCCGGCTCGGGCCTCGGCGACGTTGTCGCGCAGGCCCGGGGCGGCGTGCCGCTTCGCCTCGAACCCGGCGGGCCGCAGTTCAACTACCTCGACGCCATCCCGGCCCGCAGCCGCGTCGAATATCTCACGCTCGGCGAGCTATCGACGGCGGACGTGGTCGGTGGTGACACGGAGCCGCTGACGGCTGCCGGCGAGCGCGCGCTCTCTACCGTCGTCAAAGAGCCGAAACTATCGGCGTTCATGCAGGCCGCTCGGCAGTTTTCCCGCGAGGCGGACCTGTTGACGCCGGAGGTCAAGTCGGTCATCGACGACGTGGCCGAAGCCGGCGGTGACGCCGCCATGGCGATGCTCGGCGAGACGGTGTTCGCGCTCGGTACCGGGCTCTCCGACGCCGGCTACGACGCGACCGTTACGACGGTCTACCCGCCCGGGGCGACCATCGAAGACGAGGGCTGACGCAGCGCCTCGGGAAACTGCCGAACCGTCCCCCTTATCAGCGCGGACCCGTAGCCACAGCTATGGACTGTCGGCAGTGTGCCACGCCGCTCGACCGACCGGGCGATTACTGCCTGGTCTGTCACACTGCCAATACGGACGCCGCCGTCCTCGAACTCGACCGCGAGCGGGCGACGGTGACAGCGCTGCTTGACGGGGCTGTCGTCGGCCAGCGGACGGTGACGACGACGCCGGAGGGCGAGGGCAGCGACGAGGCCGTCGTCGTCGAACTGCGGAACTTCGCCGGCCTCGTCGCGGACGAAGTCCGGCGCAAGCGGCCCGAGGAGGTGTACGTCACGGGCGACCGCGACGTCATCGCCGCCGTCCGCCCGCAGTTGCACTACGAGTTCTTCCGCGTCGAGGGCGAGGACCCGGTCCAGCGGGTCATCGACCGCCAGGGCGAACCGGCGCTGGAGGTGGTCGACGCCGCGCCGGCGGAGAAACTCGGCGGGAGCCACTCGACGCTCATCGGCGGCCGGTCGGGCCAGCGGGTCATCCAGACCGTCGCCGGCCACCCCCACGTCAAGAAGGTCATCCCCGGTCCCATCGACGCCGGCGGCGCGAGTTCGCCGACGGGCGTCCGGGCGAAGGCGACCCGCGCCGACGACAACGGCAACGTCCGGGTGCTCATCCGCGACGGCTCTAGCGTTCAGGAGAACCGTGTCGTCACGACGGCCGGCGACCGTGAACTCGGCGAACACGTCCGGGCCGACCTGAACGAAGCACTCAGAGAAGCCGAATTGCAGGAGTAGTACCCGCAGCACCTGTGGTCACGCCACCACGACGCCCGCAACAAGCACTGCGGCCACCGCGACACCGACGACACTAGTCCGGTGAGCAGCCGGTAACGCCGTTCGGACGTCGAGAAGCATCGGGAGCGCATGGAGCGCGGCGAGCGCCAGGTAGCCGGCCGAGGAGACAAGCGGGAACGCGACCGCCCCGATGGCCAACAGACCGAGTCCGACAACGCCGGCACCGAGGTACCCGCGGCCGCGCACGGGCTGTCCGGCTCCTTCGAGGACGCCGCCGGTCCAGCAGTAGCCAACGGCTGTCGCACCGACCCACGCGTGCCAGAACGCCAGTTGTCCGGGGACGACACTGAAGAGGCCAGCGACGGTCAGCGCCATCGCAGTGCTGTTGACTGCTCCCCAGGCGAACATCGCGTCGGAGAAGCGGATGGAGTCCGGTGCGTGAAGCACGGTCAGGCCGACGAAGCCGCCGATCAGGACGGCCCACAGCACCGTGACGAGCAGCGCGCCGGTAGCGTGGTCCGACCACGCAACCGCCTGCGTACCACCCCAGCCGACCAGCCCGGCCGCTGCACCCGAGAGCAAGAACTCCGATGCTGTAAGCCGCCCGCTCGTGGCTGGCGCGACCCGCTGGATGCGACTGCGGAGTTCGTTGGCTGCCATCGACCGATGGTTTGCTCGCCTCCCTCTTGAGTGGTCTAGGCTAGCTCCGCGGCCAGCAGGAGGACGCTGGGGGCAATGAGGAGGACCAGACCGACGAGTAACAGCACTGCCGGCACGACGAGCAGTCCCATGTCGGTGAACAGCCACAGACCGAGGCCGCCCAGCAGCGCGACGAGCCCGACGATTCGCACGAGCCACGTGACGATACCCTCGAATCCGGAGTCCGCGACGAGGTCGACGACGTCGAGTATCTCGTCCATGTCGGTCGGGCGTTGCTGGCCGAGCGTGTTAATCCCTGTGGCCGTCGGCCGACTGGACCGCATCTCGAAGGCCTTATGTGGCCGCTCGGCGGACAACAGACCACTATGGCTAGCAAGAGCGGAAAGACCGGTAGCTCGGGCCGTTTCGGCGCTCGCTACGGTCGCGTGTCTCGACGCCGCGTCGCGGAGATTGAATCGGAGATGAACGAGGACCACGCCTGTCCGAACTGCGGCGAGGACCGCGTCGACCGTCAGGGGACGGGCATCTGGCAGTGCGGGTACTGTGATTACAAATTCACCGGCGGCAGCTACAAGCCGGAGACGCCCGGCGGCAAGACCGTTCGACGCTCCATTCGGGCTGCACTGTCCGAAGACGAGGAGTAAAGGACCTCCGCTCCTATCTCTCAACTATGAGCTACAAGTGTTCACGCTGTAAGCGCGACGTGACGCTGGACGAGTACGGCGGCGTTCGCTGCCCGTACTGCGGACACCGCGTCCTGCTGAAGGAGCGGTCGCCAGACGTCAAAGAGATCAACGTCAACTGAGGCGGTCGGTTCGCGGCCGACAGCCGACGGTCGACTGCGCCACGTTACATGCGGCTTTTCTGGGGCAGTCCTGCGACCGATTCGATACCCACCAACAGTATGACTGCACCACATCAGACCCACCTCACCGCCGAGTACGACAGCGCTGCCAGGGCTCGCGCTATCGAGCGGAGCATTCGTCCCGAAATCGACGATATCGAGGGCGACCGGACGACAGCGCGGCTCGGCCGGGATGGACAGCGAGTCGAACTCACGGTCGAGGCGACTGACCTCGTCGCACTGCGGGCGGGTATCAACACGTGGTTGACGCTACGCGGCGTTGCCGAAGACGCTCTCGTGGGACGGCAGAGAGAAGCAGCGCCGAAATAACGGAGGCATCACGGAAATCAGGAAGCGGCGCGGCAGGCGAGCGCTATTGCCGGTAGCGGTCCGGGACGTGGGCCGCAATCGATTCGGGAACGTTGCCGAACACAACCGGTGCCAGGGCTGCCAGTCGACGGCGCAGGAGGCCATAGGTCACGCCGGTGAGGAGGGCCACGGCGACGACCCAGCGGAACGGTCCGTCTAGAACGACGAACAGCGGCGCGCCAACGAGTACCATCAGCCCCACGTCTGCAGGTGCCCCGTCGTACAGTATCCATCGCTTCGGCGACCGCCATCGGCCGCGGACGTGGTCGTACACGGCGCGCTCGGACGTAGCTTCCCACGGACGGAGTTCGAGGCCGCCGCCGTACCGGTCCATCCGGCAGTGGAGGGCAGCGGCCAGCAGGACGAAAGTGACCGCGACGAGGAGTGGCGTCTGGAGAATAGCGGCGAAACCGGCACTCGGGAGCGCCGCGAGCGTGTACCCGCTGGGGTAATGCAGCGTCCGCCGATGGCCCGAGTACAGGTCGAGATCGGGCAGAACGCCACCGACGAGACCGCCTGCGAGCGCGACCGCGGCGTGGTCCGGCGCAAGGACGAGCAGCGGTGTCGCAATGGCGAGCCCCGCTATCGCGTGCGTCGGCAGCATCATATACCTGTATAAGCGTCTGTCGGCGGTATAAACACGTCGCTGGGTTTATTCGCTGTCGTACCCCACGTGGACGCAATGACGGATGGGTCCGAGCGTCCCGACGGTACCCTCGGGAACATCGACCTCGACGACACGCTCGAGATGCTCTTCCGCGATGGGCGAACAAACGCACTCATCGCGTGGCTGCTCGTCGCTATTCTCACGGCTGTGTTCATCGAAAGCGCCCTTGATGTCGACTACCAGTGGATACTACTCGTCGGTGTCGTCGGCTTCGTCGTCCTCGTGCCGCCGGTGGCGTTCCGCGAGTGGCGCGTCATGCTGCCGTGGGAACTACTCTTTCTCGCCTGTCTGCCGATCCTGGTCCGGGGCCTCGTCGGCGGCACGGTCGGAACCTTTGCGACGTATCTCTCGCTGGCAGCGCTGTCGTTGCTCGTTATCGCGGAACTGCACATGTTCACTGAGATGGAGGTCACACACTGGTTCGCTGTCTGTCTCGTCGTCCTGACAACACTCGCCGCCGTGGCGGCCTGGACGGTGTTCCGGTGGAACGCCGACCGGTTTCTCGGAACGACGTATCTCACGACCAACGAAGCGCTGATGACCGAGTGGCTGTACGTCACCCTCGCTGGCCTCGTCGCGGGTGTGTTGTTCGATGGCTACTTCAGACGGCGGGACCGCCGCCTCTGGCGCGTCATCCGACGGATGGTGCGACGATGAGGCTGCCCCGACCGTCGATTCGGAATCAGCGGCGGATCACCCATGCAATGCAACTCGTCTTGCTTGCGCTGGTCGCCTACGGCATCGTCGCCGGTCGGCCAAAGCCGATTACGAACGGTAGTGTCGGTCTGCTGGTGACGTTTCTCCCTGCAGTGATGCGGCGGAACTACAACCTCGCGCTTGACCCGTGGCTCGCCCTCTGGATCACGACCGCGGTGTTTCTGCATACGCTCGGCTCGGCCGGACTCTACGGTCAGATCGGCTGGTGGGACCACCTCACCCACGCGATGTCGGCCTCGCTCATCGCCGCATTCGGGTACACGACGGCCCGGACCATCGACCTCCACAACGATTCGATACACATCCCAAAGCGCGTCTTTTTCGTGTACATCTTCGTCGTCGTCCTTTCGTTCGGAGTTATCTGGGAACTGTTCGAGTTCGCGCTCGATATCGTCGCCACCGAAACAGGTGTCACGATGCCGCTGGCGCAACACGGTCTCGACGACACGGTCCGGGATACGATGTTCAATTCGCTCGGGGCGCTGCTGGTCGCGGCGTTCGGACAGGCCCACCTCACCGATGTCGCCGAAACCATTCGAGAACGACTGTTCGGTGTCGACTGATACTGTGTCGCCGGACTTGGTAGCCGAAATGCTAGCTACGGTGGCTGTGGTGGCCGAACACAGTACACCATTGACCCGAACGATGTCTGTTCGATAGGCCACAACGGAAGCCGCGTGCGATCCCCAGCCGTTCAATTACCGTGGCCACCATCCAGTTGAGTAGTTGTCATGTGAAACCCGTCGCCGCCGAACAGTTATTACCCCTCAGTAAAGTGGTTGAACAGCATACCAGGGTGATGATTGGAAACGACCTCGACGACGTCGCGGTTGCGGGAGCGAGACAGGCCGACGCTGCCAGTCGAGACATCGAAGTTGTGTATCTCGACTCCGACGCAACGGCACGAGAGCAGATACGCGAGGGACTGGCGGACCACCACGCTGATATAACGGTGACGAGCGTGGCAACGACAGATGCCGCGCTAGAAGCCGCCGTGTCGACGGATGTCTCCTGTCTCGTCTTGGACCCGACTGGACTGGGCGATATCCCGGCCGCACTGGTGTCGAATGACCGCTACCCGGTCGTCCTCTACACCGACGCCACTGCGACGAATAGCGCCGCGGCTGTCGTCGACGATGCGGCGACAGTCGTCTCGAAACAGGGGGACGGACAGCCGCTGCTGCTGGCGGAGAAGATTATCAGCGTCGTGTCGGCGTCAGCCGACCGGACCGAGTCCGCGTTCCGAGATGCGCTGTCCGAAATCGAATCGCGTGCTGAAGCGAACGAAATCGCTGTCCTGCTGGCAGATGACGGAACGGTACACTGGTCGAGCGAATCGGTGTCGGTGTTCGTTGACTCTCTCGACGACACTCGCCAGGTCGAACGCTTCTACGACGCCATGCAGACAGCACTCCCCGATACGTCCAGTGGCCGTCGGCAGTTACAGCGGCTCCAGAGCACCTCGACTGAACCGGTTGCCATCCGGGTTTCGGGTAGCGACCGCGATCAGTACCTCCTCCGACGCGGGCACGAACTACCGGCCGCTGCGGGCGGACTTACGCTCGTCCTGCTGCGAGATATCACTGACACTGCCCGGCGTGATGCCCGCACAGCGCTGCTGGATCTCATGGTCGAGCGGGCACAGGACGGGCTCTACACGCTCGACGAACGCGGTGTCATCGACTTCTGTAACGAGTCGTTTGCGTCGAACCTCGGGTACGAGCCGACCGAACTGTGCGGTGAACACGCCACGACAGTGCTTGCCCCCGGTGAACTCTCGACGGGGCAGGCGACTGTCGAAACACTGCTTGAAGCGCCTGAACGGGAGAGCGCAACTGCTGATCTGACGTTTCGTCGGAAAGACGGTACTGAACGGAAGGTATCAATCAACCACACGCTGATTCACGACGAAAACGGCAACTACAGTGGGCTGCTCGGCGTCGCTCGGGACATCACGGAACGCTGTGACCGCGAGCGCGAGTATCAGGAGATGACGGAGCGATTGAACTTCGCGCTCGAGGGCGCGGAACTCGGCGTCTGGGACTGGAACCCCAAAACCAACGCTGTCACCTTCGACGAACGATGGACCGGAATGCTCGGTTACACGACAGACGAACTGGAGCCACACTACGAGACGTGGGCCGACCTCGTCCATCCAGACGACCTCGACCGAGCGGAACAGGCGCTTGAGGAGCTGAAGGCCGGGGAGACCGATCTGTATCAGTGCGAGTTCCGAATGCAGACCAAAGACGGGGACTGGCGGTGGATCCGGGACATCGGCAAGGTGTTCCAGTGGAACGACGACGGCGAGGCGATCAGAGCAGTCGGAATCCATCAGGACATCACCGACGAACGGAAACGTCAGAACGCAATCGAACGCCAGCGCGACGAACTGGCGACACTCAACGGGGTCAACATGGTCATACAGGACCTCATTCACGCGCTAGGTGGTGCCGCGACCCGCCGCGAAACCGCGAAGACGGTGTGTGAGCGCGTCGTTGAATCCGACCTCTGTGAGCTAGCGTGGATCGCCGAGCGAGCGGGCGCGAACGACAGTCTCGTCCCGAAAACGGTAGCCGGCGACGATGGCGCTTGTGTCGACGACCTCATCGGTGGTGACGGGACCAACCGAGCGCTGTGTGAAACGGCCCTCGTGACAGGCGCCGTCCAGACGATACAGGACTGTGGTGACCCGACCGAATTCAAGCGGTGTGGGGCCGCCGCTCGTGAACAGGGATTCAAATCTGCCGCAGCGATTCCACTGGTTCAGGGGAACACCGTCCACGGCGTTCTTTGCGTGTACGCCGACCAGCCGGCGGCATTCAGTGGCCGTATAGCCGAGAGTTTCGCTGTCCTCGGTGAGATGGTTGGGTACACGCTTGCCGCGGTCCATAATAGGCAACTCCTGTCTGACGACACCGCGCTTGAGCTGACATTCGAATCAGAACGCCCTGACATACCGCTTGTCTCGGCAGCGAACGCGTACGGATGCCGGCTTGAAGTCATTGAGTCTGTCGAGACCAAGCCGACACATCTGCTCTATCTCTCCGTACACGGGGGGCCGCCCGATGCAGTCGCTGCGCATCTCTGTTCGCATACGGAGGTCCTCGGTTCGCGGGTCGTTCGTTCAGACGAGGCCAGCGCCGTTGTCGAACTTCAGGTGACAGAAACCGTCCAATCACTGCTGCTGGATGTCGGTGCCCGCTGTCGGACGATAGTTGCCGATGACGGGACGCTCTCTATTACTGTCGAGGCCCCGCAGGATGCCGATTCCCGGGCGATACAGGACGCAGTCTCTGACCGGATGCCAGGCATCGCGCTGACGGCAAAACAGGAGTGTGAGCAGCCAAGCGACATCCCTGACGCCGAGACAGACCCTCGGAATCACCTGACTGAGCGCCAGGAAGAAGTCCTCAGAACGGCCTTCCTGACGGGCTACTACGGCTGGCCCCGGGACACCAACGCCGAGCAACTGGCAGAGCGGCTCGGTATCGCGTCACCGACGCTTCATCAGCACCTCCGGCGGGCGCAGCGGAATCTCATCGATGCCGTGTTTGAAATAGACTCCTGAGCCGCGGTGAGGCCGTCAGCGAGCGAGGGCGGCGCATTCGACGGGTGCCTAGCCGTCTAGGTACAGAGTTAATATGGGGTAGGGCTATTAATTTTACGTGGGTAATGAGTAACCAAAGGAATGGAGGGTCTCAGAGCGACCAGTGGTGTGGGATGACGCCGTCGGAGCGAACGCTGTCTACGGCGGATGTAGATGACGTGTTCGAGGTGTTGGCTGATTGGCGGCGCCGCGCCGTCTGTCGCTACTTTGCGAGCAGTGACCGGACGGCCGCTGACGTTGGGGCGCTCGCATCGGCGATATCGGAGCTGGGGGGCACGAGCACGGTCGATGCAGCAGACACGTCACCCGCGACTATCCGAGCCCAACTCGAAGAGCAGCACCTACCGATGCTCCATCAGATCGGACTCATCGACTACGACGAGCGAAGCGGCGCAGTAAAGTACTGGGGTTCGCCCACCGTTGAAAAGTGGGCTGACCACGCGGCGGCCGTCACGCAGCAGACCGATTTCTAACCGACCGAGGGGCGCATCTGGGGGGATGTCCCCTGTCGGAGCCGCTACTGGTTTTTAACGGGGGTCCCAACGCTGGAGCATGGACCTCCCACCAGTCGGGCTCGGCACGATGGGTATCGAGGACGAGGCGGTCGTTCGGACAGCCGTCGACTGTGGCTACCGTCATCTCGATACTGCTCAGATATATGACAACGAGAGCACTGTCGGCGCGGGCATCGCCGCCGCCGAAACCGACCGTGCCGACCTGACTGTCGCGACGAAGCTCTGGATCGACGCACTCGGGGCAACTGCCGTCCGCCCGGCGACAGAAGCGAGCCTCGACCGACTCGGCCTCGACGCCGTCGACTTACTGTACGTCCACCGGCCACGTGGCGACTATGACCCGGGAACAACGCTGCCCGCCGTCGAGGCCGTGCGCGAGGCGGGACTGACCGAGCACGTCGGACTCTCGAACTTCGACCCGGACCAGCTGGCTATCGCGCGCGATCACCTCGATGCGATTGCTGCACATCAGGTCGAGTTCCATCCGCTGTTCTGGCAGGAATCACTCCTCGCTGACGCCCAGAAACACGGCTATCCGCTGGTCGCGTACGCACCGCTGGCCGGCGGTCGCGTATTCGAGGAACCGACCATCGTCGACATCGCGGACCAGCACGACGCGTCGCCGGCCGCCGTCAGCATCGCCTGGGTGACCAGCTACGAAGCTGTCGTCACGATTCCGAAGGCGTCCTCCCGGTCCCATCTCGAAGCCAACCTCGCCGCTGCCGACTTGGAACTGACCGACGCCGAGATTGCGCGTATCGAAGCCATCGAGCGAGAAGAAGAACTGTTCCCGGAGTGACTCCCAGCGTCCACCACGAGCGGCCAGGCGCGGTCTGAGACGGTCTGGCTCGGCGGTCCTCTCCCCGTGTCCGTGCGTGGCCTATCCCTTCCGAAACCCGAATCCGATGGGCCATACCGATACCGTTTGGCTACGCGTCTTTAAGTGTACTCTTCGTAGTTAGCATACATGACAGCTGCCAGTACCACTGCAACGACAGTGCTTCAGGCGACACAGTCAGACGTGCTTCAGGAGATACAGTCGAATTTCCTCCTGAACTCCTCGCTCTGGGTGAACATCGCGCTGGCGGGCGTCGCCATCCTCCTGTTCGTCGCAATGGGTCGAGACATAGAGTCGCCCCGCGCAAAACTCATCTGGGTTGCGACGATGCTGGTGCCGCTGGTCTCGATTTCCAGCTACGCCGGCCTGGCGTCCGGGCTAACGGTCGGGTTTCTGCAGATGCCGCCGGGCCACGCCCTCGCCGGTCAGGACGTCCTGTCGCCGTGGGGTCGGTACCTGACCTGGACGTTCTCGACACCGATGATTCTCCTGGCGCTGGGCCTGTTGGCTGACACCGATATCGCGTCGCTGTTCACCGCGATCACGATGGACATCGGAATGTGCGTGACCGGCCTCGCCGCCGCGCTCATTACCTCCTCGCACCTGCTGCGCTGGGTGTTTTACGGCATCAGTTGCGCGTTCTTCCTCGCCGTACTGTACGTCCTGCTCGTCCAGTGGCCAGCCGACGCGGAAGCCGCCGGCACAAGCGAGATATTCGGGACGCTCAAGCTTCTCACTGTGGTGCTGTGGCTCGGCTACCCGATTCTCTGGGCGCTGGGTTCCGAGGGGGTTGCCCTTCTGAGCGTCGGCGTCACCTCGTGGGGCTACTCCGGGCTAGACATCCTCGCAAAGTACGTGTTCGCGTTCCTGCTCCTGCGCTGGGTCGCCGCCAACGAAGGCACCGTCTCAGGGTCCGGAATGGGCATCGGCTCCGGCGGGGCTGCGCCTGCAGACGACTGAGTAGGGTATTGAGACAGAGGCGGTGCTCTGCCGCCTCTCCGCCCCTGCCCGCACAATAGCAGATGCAGAAAAAATAAGCTATATCGCCCAAGTGGCTAGTCTGTATGCCCTCCCCATTCGAGAATCCGATTGTTCGATACGGTCTCCCACTGGTCAGCGCCACGATCGTTGCGGCTGTCGCGCTCTTCTTGCTCGAAGGAACGATACGCTATGTCGCACTCGGAATCGCCGCACTCGAAGTTGTGGTTGTGCCACAGATTCTGAAACAGGCGGCAACAAACGCGTAGTCGGGGACAGGTCGGATCGCCGCCCTCGTGTCGGTTCGGAGCGGAGCCCTGCGGCTATCCATCGCTGCCATTCCAAACTCGAGAACGTGAACCACTACGAGACAGTGTGACTCTACGAAGAGAGTCGCTGTCTCAGGGAGACAAGCGCTGCCGGTCTCGCGGGAACAGCACCGCTTCTCGGATGTTCTCCAGTCCGAGCATCGTCATGATGAGGCGCTCGCCGCCGAGGCCCCAGCCGGCGTGTGGCGGCATGCCGTACTTGAACATCTTGGTGTAGTACTCGAAGGCCTCAGGGTCCAGCCCCTGCTGTTCGAACCCTTCGACGAGGTGGTCGAAGCGGTGTTCACGCTGGCCCCCCGAGACCAGTTCCATCGACGGGTGCATCATGTCGAAGCCGGTCGAGACCTCCTCGTCGTCGTCGTGGTCCTTGATGTAGAACGGCTTGATTTCGCTGGGCCAGTCAGTGATGAAGTAGTGCTCGCCGACTTCCTGCCCGAGGACGTGCTCGGCCTCCGTCGAGAGGTCGTCGCCCCACACCAGCGGTTCGTCGAGTTCGCCGGTCGCATTGATCTTGTCGAGCGCTTCCTCGTAGGTGAGCCGCGGGAAGTCACCTTCTGGGGCCTCGAACTCCTCTTCGAGACCGAGGGCGTCCAGTTCGTCCTGACAGTTCTCGGCGACGCCCTCGTAGGCGGACTTGACGACGTGTTCGCAGGCGTCCATTGCCTCGGTGTGGTCGTAGAAGGCCGATTCGAAGTCGATGGAGGTCGCCTCGTTGAGGTGCCGCGGCGTGTTGTGCTCCTCTGCGCGGAAGATTGGACCGATTTCGAAGACGCGTTCGAGGCCGGAGCCGACCATCAGCTGCTTGAACAGCTGTGGGCTCTGGTTCATGAACGCTTCCTGTCCGAAGTAGGTGATCGGGAACAGCTCGGTGCCGCCCTCGGTCCCCGTAGCGACGATTTTCGGCGTGTTGATCTCCGTGCAGTTGAGTTCGCGGAACGCCTCGCGGACCGACCGGAGGACCTCCGCGCGGATCTCGAAGATGGCCTTCACTTCGTCCTTGCGGAGGTCGAGCGTGCGGTTGTCGAGGCGGGTCGGCAGTTCGGCGTCGACCTTACCCGACGGGTCAAGGGGCAGTTCGGGGTCGGCTTCCGAAATCACGTCGACGGACTCCGGCGTGACTTCGACACCGGTGGGCGCGCGTGGCTCTTCCTCGACAGCGCCGGTCACCGAGATGACCGATTCGCGCTGGACGTTCAACCCCGTTTCCACGAGGTCGTCGTCCATCTCGTCTTTCTCGAACTTGACCTGTATCTTGCCGGTGGTGTCTCGAAGGATAAGGAAGGCGATACCACCGAGATCTCGGATCTCGTGGACCCAGCCGGCGACGGTGACCGTGTCGCCCGGCGTCGCGTCCGCCGTGTAGGTTCGGTTTTCCATGGACGTTGGTTCTTGTGGCCGGAACTTAAGAACAGCCTTTCGAGGTGAGGACGCAAGTCGTTCCTGGCGGGGGTGGTATTAAAAATGTCTCCAGTACCGTTCCGGCCCGACCGAAGCGGTAGCTCGGTGCCGCTTGAACGTATAAACAGTTGATAGTGTGTTTTATGTGATACACTTTCAAATCCGACCACATGGCCCTCCCTCGATGGTTTCCCGTTGCGCGGAAAGAAGCAGTCGCGCTACTCAAATCAAAAGGAACCTGGCTACTTGCTCCCCTGCTCGCCGTCTGGGGCTACGGTCCCACCTACATCAGTTGGGACCTCCTTGGTCCGGATGTTACGGTCGGGTTCGTTCAGGCGGCCGGGTCCACGCTGCTCCCACTTGGCGTCCTGTTACTCACGTATCGATCGATTATCAAGGAGCGCACGTCGGGGAGTTTGAAATTCTTGCTTGGACTGCCTCTCACGCGAACTGATATTCTCATCGGCAAGGTCTTTGGTCGGAGCGTCGGCACCGTGCTTCCATTTGCCCTCGCAACGGTCATTCTCGGCGTGGTTGGCGGTGTCAAGTTCGGGCTGTTCTCCCCGCTGCGTTTTATTGGCGTGTTTCTGGTGACGGTGCTGTACATCGCTGTGCTCGTGTCGATTGCAACAGCGGCATCGGCAGTGACGACCAGCACAGTCCGTGTAACCGCCGTGGTCTTCGGCGGTTTCTTTCTGCTGCTGACACTGGGATGGAAAATCGTTGGTGTCCGGCTCTACTCAGCTGTGACCGGGAACGCAGTGAATCCGCTCGAACCGCCCGCTGACGGCCTGCTGTTCGCTATCCTTCGGATTTCACCGGGGCGAGCGTACCGAACGGTAACGAACTGGATACTCGGACTGGCAAACTCCGGCGGCCAGTACACGTCAGTCGCCGCGGTACTGTATCCCGGGCATTCGATCAACGAGTACGTCGTTGACGCAGCCTTCAGTGGACAGCCAGTCCCTGCCTACCTGCACGAGTCGGTTGCTCTCGTCGTATTGCTTCTCTGGGGCGTCATCCCGCTCGCACTGGCCAGCTATCGATTCAACCGAGGTGACCTCGCGTGACGCCGCCGGCAATCGAGACCGAGGGGCTTTCGAAACAGTACGGCGAGGTTGATGCGCTCGATGCACTGACCATGACCGTAGCGCAGGGCGAGGTGTACGGTTTCCTCGGCCCGAACGGCGCCGGTAAGTCGACCACGATCAATCTGCTGATGGACTACATCAAACCAACGTCGGGGACAGCGCGCGTTCTCGGCCACGACCCGTGGACCGATGTCGTCGCCTGCCATCAGCGCGTTGGGATCTGCCCCGACCGCTTCGAGACATACGAGTCGCTGTCCGCGCGGCGGCATCTCGAACTGGTGATTGACACGAAGCGTGCCGACGACGACCCGCGGGCACTGCTTGAGCGCGTCGGACTGGTCGATGCTATCGAAAGACCCGCCGGCGAGTTCTCACAGGGAATGGAACAGCGGTTAGCACTCGCGATGAGTCTCGTCGGGGAACCGGACCTCCTGATCCTTGATGAGCCGTTCACTGGGCTTGACCCCCACGGCGTCGCGCTGGTACGGGATGTCGTCGAAGCCGAATCCGAACGTGGGGCAACCGTCTTCTTCTCCAGTCACGTCCTCGGGCAGGTCGATCTGGTCTGTGACCGCGTCGGGATTCTGTACGAAGGGGCCCTCATTGCAGAAGGCACGCTGCCGACGCTCCGAGACACCTGTGACCTTTCGTCCGATGCGACAGTGGAAGACATCTTCATGACACTGACTGATGGCTCCGCCCACGTTACCGAGGTGGACCTATGAACCGCCGCCGGTATCTGGCTGTGTCGACGGCGGTGCTGTCCGGACTCGCCGGCTGTTTGGGCGATCCTGAGTACACGATCTCCAGCGTGGAAACCGAAGCTGATTCGCACCCGCTGGCACTGGATGTGACAGTGATTGATCGGGACATCGCAATCGAAAGCCCCGGTCGGCTGGACATAACGCTCCGAAACACCGGGACACAGGACGTTACAATAAAGAACACCGGTGTCTGGCCACTCGGGATGTTAGGGTTGACGCCAGTGGGCGGGTCAGTGTCCGCTGACATTCTCCTGTTGACCGCTGCGTATGAGCAGTCAACTGCTGTCGAGGTACGGCCAAACGGGGCGCATAAAGACGGCGACCCACTCACCGGAACGCTAGCGACTGCTGAATCTATTCAGCGGCAGTACCAACTCATCGGGCGGCGGGTGTCGACCGCCGGCACGTACACGCTGCAGGGCTACTTTGACGACGTTCTGCTATCCTACCGCACCGGCGAGGATACCGACTGGGTCGCGTATCACCCGACAGTAACCGTGACACTCACCGAACAGTCGGTGCTTTCCTGAGACATAGCGGCGTCTGTGCCCCGAACCCACACAGCGGGGCGTCGCGCTGCTGGTGAGTCACAGAGGAGTGTGGAAAACAGCCTGACAATACCGCAGCGTCCGGGCCAATATCCTGAACTTTTGTACTGGTAGCCGTCGAAACAGTTGACATGGCCGACGCGGAGTACCCTATCGACGACCTGGACCGGAACATCATTTATGCGCTGCAGCAGGATGCGAGACATACGTCGGCGAGTGAGATTGCCGAGTCGCTCGATGTCTCCGCACGAACGGTCCGGAACCGTATCACGAAGCTCGAAGAAGCTGGCGTCATCGCCGGCTACGATGTCGATGTCGATTACGAGGCCGCGGGGTACCAACTCCATACGCTCATCGTCTGCACGGCACCAATCCACGAGCGCGAGGAGGTCGCGCAGCGGGCACTCGACGTCTCCGGCGTCGTCGCCATCCGAGAGGTCATGACGGGGGCCGACAACGTCCACGTTGAGGTGGTCGGAACCGACGGAAACGACCTGAGCCGCATCGGCAGAGACCTCAACGATATCGGACTGGAGGTCGTCGACGAGGACCTCATTCGGAACGAGTACACCCGGCCGTTTCACCAGTTCGGGCACGACGATGCCGAAGGTGAGTCTACATAGTGTAATCTTCCGAAAATAGATTATATATCCACAATAGTCCGGAATCGGAACTATTCCCTAGATATTTATCGGTTTCCGGAATCAATGCTGGTGTACTGGCCGGGTAGCTCTGGCCTCTACGAACCCAATGATATCTCTTACTGGACTCCGCGAACGAGTGGACGACGACATCGACCCCCCGTCGGTACTGATCATCAGCGACCGGTACGTCGGGTCTGAGGTAGTAACGACGTTAGATCGGGGCACCGATGCCTGTCTCGTCACCGACCACGATGGCGTTGCCGGGCAAACGCCCGACGACACACGCGTGGTAGTCGGTGACGGCCGGGAGCGTACTGTTCTTCAGGACGCCGGGGCCCAAACGACCGATGTCGCTCTGGTATCGATGCAGACCGACCACGGGGCGTTCCTCGTGACACAGCTGCTTCGGACGCAGTTCGATGTCGAAACCGTGGTTGTCGTGCTTAACGACCCGCAGCATCGATCGGCGTTCGAGTCGGTCGGCTCCGAGGTGGTCTGTGGTTCGCAGGTCCTGGCGACCGAACTGGAATGCACTGTCGAAACAACGCTCCAGATGTCCGAAACCGCGAAATAATGGCCAAGGGTCTGGAACGCGACCTCGGACTGCTGTCAGTGGTAGCGATATCAATCGGCGCGATGGTCGGCAGCGGGATCTTCATCTTGCCGGCGCTGGCGGTGAAAGACGCCGGGGCCGGCATCATCGCTGCCTACCTTCTCGCGGGCGTGCTCGTGCTGCCCGCCGCACTCAGCAAGGCCGAAATGGCGACCGCCATGCCCGAAGCCGGCGGCACCTACGTCTACATCGAGCGGTCGATGGGGCCGCTACTGGGCACAGTTTCGGGACTCGGAACGTGGTTCTCCCTCTCGTTCAAGGGCGCGCTCGCGCTCGTCGGCGGCGTGCCGTACCTCGTTCTTCTCTTCGACCTGCCGATCCGTCCGGTTGCGATCACGCTCGCCGTCGTTCTCATCCTCGTCAACATCCTCGGCGCGGAACAGACCGGCCGACTCCAGATCGGCATCGTCGCGGTGATGCTCGTGGCAATCGGCTGGTTCGTCGCTGGCGGCGGGCCGGCAGTCAACACCGCGACGTACGGCGGGATGTGGGACTACGGCGTCGAAGGGATCTTCGCCGCGACCGGCCTCGTGCTCGTCTCCTTCGCCGGCGTGACGAAGATCGCTTCTATCGCCGAGGAGGTCGAGGACCCGGACCGCGTCATCCCGCTCGGAATGCTTGGATCGCTCGCCTTCACCACGCTGCTGTACGTGCTCGTCGTCGCCGTCGTCGTCGGCGTCGTCCCGCTCGACCAGCTTGCCGGGAGCACGACGCCCATTGCGGACGCGGCCGAGATGACCCTCGGAACCACTGGTGTCGCGGCTGTCGTTCTGGCGGCGATTCTGGCGCTGGTCAGTACAGCTAACGCCGGCATCCTTTCGTCCTCACGCTACCCGTTCGCCATGAGCCGCGACGGACTCGCGCCCGACCTGCTCAGTACGGTCAGCGACCGCTTTGGCACGCCGGTGACCGCCATCACGCTGACCGGCGGCGTGATGTTGCTGCTTATCCTCTTCGTTCCGATTCTGGAGATCGCGAAGCTCGCGAGCGCGTTCAAAATCCTCGTGTTCGCGCTCATCAACGTCGCGCTCATCGGCTTCCGTGAGAGCGACGCCCCAGACTACGACCCCTCCTTCGAGGTCCCGCTCTACCCGTGGACGCCGATATTCGGCACCCTGACCGGCTTTGCCCTGCTGACGCAGATGGGCCTGATCGCGATAGTCGGAGCCGCCGGTATCGTCGTTGGCAGCGTCATCTGGTATCTGGGCTACGTCAGACCGCGAGTCACCAGAGAAGGCGCGATCAAGGAGTCCGTTCGCCGGAGTATCGGCGACCGCGCGCTCGACCGGACTGAGGCGACGCTCGACGAGACGGCGGATACATCCGTGCTTGTTGCCCTTCCCGAGGGGTCCTCGCGGGAGAGCGAAGCGACACTGCTGGAGGTCGGGGCCGCGCTCTCACCCACCGGCAGCAGCCTCTCTGTCGTCCAGTTCGACGAAGTGCCCGACCAGCAGCCCCTCGATTACGCCTCCGGCGTGCAATCTCCGGACGACCGCGAATTCGAGTGTCGGACTGATACGCTGGCGGCTGCCCTTGATGTCCCGGTCGAATACGGCGAACTTGTCAGCCACCACCCCGAACGGGCCGTCGCCAACGCCGTCGACGAGCAAGGCGTCGATGTGTTGCTGGTGGAACGTGGCGCGTCGTTCGGGGATTCGCTGCTGGGCGACAGTATCGACCGCATCCGGAAACAGACTGACTGTGATACCATTGCCGTCGACGCACAGCCGCTCGACGCGCTGGAGACGATCACACTGGTCACGACCCGCGGCCCGTATGACCCGCTGAAAGTCCGCGTTGGGAACGCTGTCGCGACAGCGACCGAGGCCGACCTCCAGTTCCTCTACCCGCTTGATGAGCGCCAGTCGGCCGAACAACGCCAGCAACTCGAAGCATACCACGATGACCTGCTGGACCTCTGTGACGTGCCGACGGAGCGGAGCTTCGTCGACCGGCAGGACCTTTCAGCGACAATAGACGCGGCTGACAGCGACAGGACGCTCCTGATACACGCACACAACGGTGGGCTTTCGGCCCGCCGGTCAAACGGCGACAGCACTACGCAGTCGGCAATTCAAGACAGCGACCACGCGTCGATGGAAGTAGACACAAAACGTCATCCCGACGGTGTCGTCGGCCGTCTGCTCGAACGGCTCGCGTTCTAACTACCGAACGGTCGCCGTGGCGTCCTTCGCGCCTTGCACCGTCTCTCGCACTGCCTCGACGCCTTCGTCGTGGACGAGGTCGCCGACGACGATGGTATCGGCGTGCTGTGCCATGGTGCGGGCGGACTCGTAATCGTGGATGCCGCCGCCATAGAACAGCGTCGCGTCGTCGAGCGCGTCTGCGGCGGCGGCGACGATGTCGGTGTCGCCGAGCATCCCCGAGTACTCGACGTAGACGATTTCCTGCCCGAGGAGATGCTCGGCGGCTTCGGCGTAAGCGGCCACGTCGGCCGCGTCGAGGTCGCAGTTGGCCTGCGTGTAGGACGCCACCGACGCCTCCGGGTTCATGACGATGTAGGCCTCCGTGAAGGTCCGCGACCAGTCGATCTCGTCGTCGATGCGTATCCACTCCTTGTGCGCGCCAGTGATCCAGGCCACGTCGCCAGCATTCATCACGACCGGGATGAGATAGCCGTCGTGACGGTCGCTGTGGACGACCGACGCGGGATTAGACGGCTCGATGTACACGGGGATGTCGTGTTTCCCGCAGGCGTCGACGACCCGCTTCATCTTCTCCTCTGTCATTCCGGTGGTCCCGCCGACTTCGATGGCGTCGGTCCCCGTCGCCGCGACGTCTTCGAAGGTCTCTCCGTCGACCAGCGTCTTGTCGGGGTCTATCTTCACGATGTGGTCCCAGTCCGCCCAGTCGCTCATACCTGCCAGACTTGCGCGTGGCCGTATAACCGCTTCGGATACACGTATCACAGTGGGTCACGCTGACAGCCCGATCGGACAGTCCGACTGGCGTCGGCTCCGGATATATATGTCTCCGAAGATTTATGACGGTTATGTTACAATCGTCAGACGATGACAGCGGACAAGCGCCGGTACATCGTCACTGCCATCCGAGGTGTGCTCGTTCTCACGGGCGCTGCCGTGACGGTGGCAGTGTTGTACTCCCTCTCGACGATGCCGACAGCGTCGTCGTCCGGTGACAGCTTCGTCCGCGGACTCTCGTATCTGTTCGGCAGCGTCTTCTTCGTCCTCGCGCTTGGCGGTGCCGGGCTCGGTATCGCCTTGCCATCGCTTCTGGGGGCCGAGGACACGCTGGCGTTCGACCGCTGGCAGCGCCGCTGTCTCAAGGGTGCCGGCGTCCTCTTCGTCGGCGGGTTCGTCGTCGGACTGGTCGTGGGGCTGCTCACCCAACTGCAGTTCGGCCTCCTCCTCTGGCTGGTCGCCATCGTCCTCGGCGTGCTCGTGGTCAGTTGCGTGCTGGTCTGGCGACTGTTCGCGGTGTTCGTTACTGCGCTGGTCCGTCTCATCGCCGCGGAGACCGGTGAGTGACGCAGACAGCGGGAGGCGTGCGACGGGAACGCTGATACCGGCGGCAACCTAACGCGCCAGTCGTGCAGCGACTTACGACAGTCGAGACGGTCCACGAAGACGGGTCATGGCTGTTCACCGCGGAAGACCCTTACGGCGACCTCGAAGAGGTCGTTCTCGTCCCCTGTGACGACGGCGTCGAGGCGTGGGTGAACCGATGTACGCACGAAGCACAGCGGTTCGACACCGGACGAGGTGTCCCGATGCGGGACGACCAGCTCATCTGCCCCCGACACGGTTCGCTGTTCGATGCCTGCGACGGCGGCTGTGACAACGGCGACGCCGCTGGGACGACGCTCCCCGGGGTCGAGATATCGGAGACCCACGGCGACGTGTTCCTCACCGACGACGACTACGCGTTCGCCCACGAGGGTGGCATCGACGACGACGGCCCGAGTTCCACGTCCCACCTCCAGTTGTGACCGGCGGCCACAGCATCGACCGGGACCGACTCCGGGCCGGCGTCGTCGAGTGCCCGCTCTGTGAGCGCCAGATTCCGGAGCCGATGAGACACGCAGTCGTCTACGGCGCTGTCGACGAGATAACTGTCGAGACTGCCGAAGCGGTCGAGTGCCCGGTGTGTGGCGGCGTAACCTTCGTCTCGTAGCCACACTCACTGTTACTGTCCTGTTCTACGCCGGAAAATAAACATCAGTTTCCATTCTCCCTTGGGAGTATTTCGGCAGACTGAGCGACTGCCGGCAGCTGTCCATCCGGCTTTGCAGGTTGTACCCTGTACCGAAGAATAAGGACGCTTCACCGCGTAGACGTAGTTATGTCAGAGTCCTCGACGGGTGACCCAGACACCCCGGACTCGTCGCCAGCTGACAGGCGTCGACAGCTCCAGACCCAATTTGCGACGACTGAGTTGCCTCGCCACCTCGCTCTGTTTTACCGGACACACGCGGAACAGATGCGCGTCGTCACGACATTTGTCGCCCGCGGCATCCAACAGGATGAACAGGTGATTTACATCGCCGATGAAAACGAGACGGCAACAATCGCGACGGCGCTCTCCGACGCCGGACTCGACGTCGATTCGCTGCAAGCCGACGGCCAACTGGTGTTAGTTGACTCCGCCAAGATTTATTCAAACGGGGTATTTGACCCGAAGGAAAGCGTCGACGAGTTCCGTGACTTAGCTGCCGATGCTGTCGCAGACGGATATAGCGGACTCCGTGCGGCTGGTGAGAATAGTTGGTCGCTTGACCTCGACTGCAGCTTTGAGGATGTCATCGAGTTCGAACACCGGTTTGACGAAGCCCACCCGGACCTGCCAGTCACGGCGCTCTGTCAGTACAGCCTGGAACAGTTTACCGGCGAGGATATCGGCAAAGCGTTACAGACGCACGAGGCCATTATTTACCGCGAGACACTCTGTACAAACCCATACTACACCCCGCCGAAGGAGGCCATTGAGTACGGCGCACCACTCTCAAACGCAGCGCTCCTCCTGGAGCAAACGCGCGATATCCACCGATTCCGCGACGACGTCGAGCGCCGAGAGGAACGCCTCTCAGTCGTGAACCGAGTGCTCCGGCACAATCTTCGGAACGAACTGAACGTCATCAGCGGTCGGCTGGAATGGCTCGAAGCGCAAGGCCTGTTCGACGCAGCGGCTGTAGACCATCTCGACACCATCGCTACGGCGGCGGAGCGCCTGTCTTCGCTTTCGGAGAACGCACGGCACGTCGACCGGACCCTCGATGCCCGAGAGCAGGAGCCGGCAAACCTAAACGCTACCGTTGAGGCTGGCGTCACCGATGCCCGGCACGAGTATGCCGACCTCTCGGTCACTATCGACGCTGGACCGCCGGACGCCACTGCCGCTGACGCGACTGTCCAGACGAGCGTCCGGGAAGTGATTGCGTGCGCTGCGACCAATCTCTCTGCCCCCACAGTCGAAGTCCGGGTCGAGGCTGACGAACAGTACAAGACGGGAACGGTCGAAGTCGTCGCCGACGAGGGGTTCGTCTCAGAGGCGACGATGACTGCGTTCGACAACGACATCGAGCGCTCGCTTGCACACGCGCGGACCCTCCGGCTGTGGGTTGCGCAGTGGACTATTCAAAGCATGAACGGGCGACTCGAACTGGGCGGGTCGCCGCCAGCGAACCGTGTTCGCCTCTCGTTCCCGACTATCGAAACGCGACCGTAGTATCTCAGGCTTCCAGTTCGTCCTGCCACTCCCGGACCTGCGTGGCGCTGACGCCCTGAACTTCGGTAGCGATGGTGTCTGGGTCGGCCTCCCGGAGCGCCGCCAGCGAGTCGACCCCGGCGTCGCCGAGCTTCTCCGCGGTCGCCGAGCCGATGCCGTTCAGGTCCTCTAGGTCTTCGACGGCCGTGCGGGCCTGGTACTCCTCGTAGTTGCAGATGGGGCAGCCAAGCTCCCAGGGGTCGTCGCTGTCGGCGTCGATGACCAGCTCCGGCAGGTCGTGCTCCTCGCAGAAGGCGTCGGTCACCGAGATGTCGCCGTTGCGGGGCAGCGGCAGCGAGTAGTCACACTCGGGGTAGCGCGTACAGCCGACGAGCCGGGAGCCCGAGCGGAGGTGTTTGATGGCCAACTCTCCGTCGTGCTCGTCGCCACAATCAGGACACGGCCCAATCACTTCGTCCTCGCTCTCGTCGGCCTTCTCGGCCTCACAGCGGGGACAGCCGTGGACGAAGGTGTCCCGGCCAGCGAGCATCTTGACGTGGTGCATGTCGTGCTCCTCGCAGTGGTCTTCGAGCACTTGCGGTTCGCCCGAGGAGGGCAGCGGGAGCGTGTTGCGACACTCGGGGAAGCCGTCACAGCCGACGAAGTACGATCCTTGGCGTGACCGCCGGACCAGCATGTCCTCGCCGCACTTGGGACAGGGACCGAGCGTCTTGTCGGCTTTCAGCGACTCCTGGAGGTGCTCGCCGATTTCCTCGCGGGACTCGCGCAGTTCCTCGAACACCCGTTTGAGCATCTCACGGGACTCGTCGGCCACGTCGTCGAGCGTCGCCTCGCCGTTGGCGATGGCGGTCATGTCCGCCTCCAGCTGGGCAGTCATCTCGTCGCTGACGACGTGGTCGGCGAACTCCTCGGCGGCCTCGACGACGGCCATCGCCAGCGTCGTCGGCCGCGGCGGGTCGCCCTCGATGTAGCCGCGGTCGTACAGTTTCTCGATGGAGTTGTGGCGCGTGCTCTTCGTCCCCAGCCCCTTGTCCTCCATCGTCTGGATGAGCCGCGACTGGCCGTAGCGGCGGGGCGGCTGGGTCTGTTTCTCCTCCATCCGGACCTCCGAGATGGCCAGTTCCTCGCCCTCTTCGACGTCGGGGACGTGGTTCTCGCTGGCGCTGGAGTAGGGATACACCTCGTGGTAGCCCGGTTCGACCAGGCGCTTGCCGTTGGCCTTCAGCGAGCGGCCGCCGGCCTCGGCGACGACGCGGAGGTGCTCCCACGTCGCGGCCTCGGCGACCGTCGCGAAGAACCGCCGGACGACCAGTTCGTAAATCTCCCACTCGTCGTCGGAGAGGTCGACCTTCGGCGGAATCTCGCCCGTCGGGTGGATGGGCGGGTGGTCGGTGGTCTCCTCGTCGCCCTCGGTGGCGGTGATGTCCTCCTGCTCCAGCAGGGCCTCGGCGTCCTCGCCGAAGTGGCCGGCTCCGACGAACTCATCGAGCAGGGCGTCCTCTTCGAGGTCGTCCGGGTAGACCGTGTTGTCCGTTCGCGGGTAGGTGATGTAGCCGGTGGTGTACAGCTCCTCGGCGATTGACATCGCCTGCTGGGCGGAGTAGCCCAGTGAACTCGCAGCGGAGATGAAGGCGGTGGTGTTGAACGGCGTCGGCGGGCTGTCGGTGCGGGTCCGGCGGCGGACGCTCGTCACCGTCGCCGCGTCGACGCTCGTCAGGTCGGCGTAGGCGTTGTCGGCGTCCTCTTCGACCCAGACGCGCTCGGCCTCGGTGCCGTCGTCGTCGTAGAAGTACTGGGCCTCGAAGGCCGAGCCGTTCTTCTGGAGGTCGGCGAATATCTCCCAGTAGTCCTCGGGGTCGAACGCCTGTATCTCGCGCTCGCGGTCGACGATGAGCTTCAGCGTCGGCGACTGGACCCGGCCGACGGAGATGAAGTCGTCGCCCAGTTGCCGGGCCGACAGCGAGAGGAAGCGCGTCAGCGCCGCGCCCCACACGAGGTCGATAATCTGGCGGGCCTCGCCCGCGGCCGCGAGATCGAAGTCGATGTCGTCGGGGTTGGCGAAGGCCTCGCGGACCTCCCGCTCGGTAATCGAGGAAAAGCGGACGCGGTCGACGGGCACGTCAGTCTCCTCGCGGATGAGTTCGTAGGCCTCCTTGCCGATGAGTTCCCCCTCCCGGTCGTAGTCTGTCGCGATGGTGGCCTCGTCGGCCTCCCGCGCCAGTTGCTGCAGCGTCGTGACGATGTTCTCCTGCGTCGGTTCCTTCGTCACGTCGGCGTCGATGAGTTCGACCGGCTCCACGTCGCGCCAGTCGTTGTACTCCTCGGGGAAGTCGACGCCGACGACGTGTCCGGAGAGGCCGACCACGCGGGTGTCACCCCACCGATAGACGTTGACGCCGTTGCGCCGATTCGCGGACGCACCTCCTTCTGAGAGGATCTCCGCAATGCGGCGAGCGGCGTTGTCTTTCTCGGTGATAATCAGCCGCATCGGACACCACCTGTCTCTGTCATTACCCGTCGCTACGGAGTCAGTTGTTCTAAAGGCTTTCGGGAAAATCAGGCGACAGCGCGGGTGTGCGGGCGCTTGCGGGGCCGCTCGCGCTCGCGCGGAGGTAGCCATTACAACGTCGGCCCCGTCCCACGAAGGTGGCGGTCCTCGGCACGACTCATCACTTCGACGCACTCTTGCCACTGCCACTCCGACTGTCAGTATGGATCGCCGGACGACCAAACTCCTCCGCGGAACCGCCGCCACGCTCGTCTTTGCGACGGCGGCGTTTCACCTCTGGTGGGGACTCCCGCGAAGCATCATCTACGCGCAGGCGATAGAGGGACTGTTCGGACGGGGACTCCCGCCGGACCCTCGCCCGTTTCTGTTTGTCGCCTTCGCCGTGGTATTGCTCACTGGCCCGTATCTCATTACCCGGGGCATCATCGGTCTGCGGAACGCCTATATCGTCGGGACTGTCCTCATGATTGCGTCCATCGCCGGGTGGGTGTTCTGGCACGCCACCGGGCACGGGGCCTTCCTCGTCGACGGGTTCTCTGCACCGTCGTCCGGCGGCGGTGGCCACCACCACGGCGGGAGCACTGCCCTGCTGATACTGGACCATTTCACCACAGAACCGGTCGAATCAGCTATCAAGACCATCGAAGCGCTCGCCGCGACGGTCTTCGTGACACTGCTGTGGAAGGACCCCGCGATTATCCCGGGCGAGCGGCGTGAGAACGTCGAGTCGAACGCATCGAGCGAATCGTAGCATACGACGCACCATAGCGGCTCTTTGGACAGCCTCTGACAGTAACTACGCCTGTAGCATTCAGGACCGATTCGGCAAGAGAACGGCGGTATCGTGACATTTATTATCAGTAGTGTGTCTCTTGTTACAGGATGGGAACTTCTATCCCGGACGTGGTATGGGACACAGGGATGGACCGGGTGTTTGAAGCGCTGTTTACCCGCCGCCGTCGAATGATTCTGTTCATGTTGAAACAGCGGAGTCCACGGCCGATTGTCGATTTTCTGCCCAGAAGTGCTGGAGCCAGAACTACCGAAGCCGAACTCCGACACGACGACCTGCCCCGACTGGCCAGTTTAGCGTACATCGACTGGGACCGAGCGGCCGACGAGGTCTCACGGGGCCAGCGCTTCGACGAAATCGAACCGATGCTCGAACTGCTCGAAAATCACGCTGATGAACTGCCGGACGACTGGCCACGGCGGTGACAGGGCGACAGAGATACAGATTCGCCCTCCCCGGGACGGTCGAGTAGAACGCCCGCCTAGCTCTCCAGTTCCTCGCGCAGCAGCCCGTTCACGTCGCCGGGGTCGGCGCTCCCGCCGGTCTTTTGCATGACCTGCCCGACGAGGAAGTTGATTGCGCCGTCCTCGCCGCTGTGGTAGTCCTCGACGGCGTCGGGGTTCTCGTCGATGGCTTCCACGACAGCCTGCTGGACCTCGTCGCCGGTGGTCTTGCCCAGTCCCTCGCGGTCAACGACGGTATCGGGGTCGTCGCCGGTGTCGAGCATCTCCCGCAGGACCGTCTCGTGAGCGTTTTTGGCGGTGATTTCGTCCTCCGCGACGAGTTCGACCAGGCGCGTCACCTCGTCGAACCGGTCGTCGATGTCGGTGATAGCCATGTCCCGGTAGTTCAGTTCGCCAAGCAGATTGTCGGCGACCCACGTTGCGGCGAGGTTGGCATCGAAGCGCTCGGCCACGTCCTCGAAGAAGTCCGCGACCTGTTTCGTGCTCGTGAGCTTCGAGGCAGCCTCCTCGCTGAGACCGTACTCGGCGACGAACCGCTCGCGGCGGGCGTCGGGGAGTTCCGGAATCGGGACCTCGTCCTTCCAGTGGCTGACTCGCAGGGGCGGCAGGTCGGCCTCCCGGAAGTAGCGGTAGTCCTTCTCTTCCTCCTTCGAGCGCATCGACACTGTGTTGCCGTGTGTCTCGTTGAAGTGGCGGGTCTCCTGTTCGACGGCGCGGCCGGACTGGATAAGCTTCCGCTGGCGGGAGGCCTCGAAGGACAGCGCCTGCTCCGCGCCCTTGTGACTGGAGATGTTCTTGACTTCGGTGCGGTTGGCGTCTTCGAGGACGGCCTCGTCGATGTCGCCGTCGTCGTCCACCTCGCCCGCCTCGACCATCGAGAGGTTCGCGTCGATGCGGAGGCTGCCGTCCCGCGTTGCGTCGAACACGCCTAGATACTCCAGCACCTCTTCGAGCTTTTCGAGGAACGACCGGACCTCGCCCGGCGCGCGGAAGTCCGGTTCCGTGACAATCTCCATCAGCGGCGTCCCGGCGCGGTTGTAGTCGACGAGCGTGTAATCCGCGCGCTCGATGGAGCAGGTCCGGGATTCGAGCGGGCCGGACCCCTCGCGGACGTGCTTGATAGAACCGGGGTCCTCTTCCAGATGCGCACGGCGGATGTCGACGCTGCGGCGCTCGCCCTCGACGGTGAACTCCAGTTCCCCGTCCTGGCAGATGGGCGAATCGTATTGCGTTATCTGGAAGTTCTTCGGGAGGTCGGGGTAGTAGTAGTTCTTCCGGTGGAAGGCGGTCTCTTCCGGGATATCGGCGTCGATAGCCTTGCCGACCTTCACCGCCGCCTCGACGGCCCCCTCGTTGACCACGGGGAGCGCGCCGGGGAGGCCGAGACACACCGGGCACGTGTGGGTGTTGGGCTCGGCGTCGGCCACGTCGGTCGAGCAGCCACAGAAGATCTTCGTCGCCGTCTCAAGCTGGACGTGGACCTCCAGCCCGATGACGGCCGCGAGTTCGCGGGACTCGGACGCTTGTGCGGTCATTATCCGGGGTTCGGTGGCGCGTGGCTAAAGGCTAACGACCCTGTACAGGCGCGGACGTATCAACCGAACTGGTAATGTCTGACGTAGGTATAAGTGTCCAGAATGGCTGGGTATCGGGTATGTGCGGCAACCGAGTCGAGGAACTCGAAACGCGCGTCAGAGAACTGGAAGCGTCGGTCGAGGGACTGACCGACGAACTCGTCGAATGCAAGGTCCGCATCCGAGAACTCGAAGCCAGCGTCGACGAGGACAACGGATTCAGCGCCGACGCGTCCGACTCGGAAGAATCGGCCGCCACCCCAACCGAGGCCGACACACCTAACACTGCGGATACCGACGAGGGTGATAACAGGGAGGAAGCCGAAGCCGCGTCGGAGACCGAGGGCGAAGAGGACTCGGAGTCCGACATCATCGTCGCGTAGGGCTGTCGGCCACACCACCGTATGCATATCAAAGAGCTCGTCCTCGACAATTTCAAGAGCTTCGGGCGGAAGACCCGAATCCCGTTCTACGAAGATTTTACCACTATTAGCGGTCCGAACGGCTCGGGCAAGTCCAACATCATCGACGCCATCTTGTTCGCGCTCGGACTGGCTCGCACCTCGGGCATCCGCGCCGAGAAGCTCACCGACCTCATCTACAACCCCGGCCACGCCGACGAGGACGCCGAGTACGACGGCGAGCGCCAGGCCAGCGTCGAGGTCATCTTAGCGAACGACGACCGCACGCTCTCCCGCTCGCAGGTCGTCAACGCCGCCGGCACCGAAGACGTGGGCGACGTGGACGAGATCGCAATCAAACGCCGCGTCAAGGAGACCGAGGACAACTACTACTCCTACTACTACATCAACGGCCGCTCGGTCAACCTCTCGGACATTCAGGACCTGCTCGCGCAGGCGGGCGTGACGCCGGAGGGATACAACGTCGTCATGCAGGGCGACGTGACCGAGATCATCAACATGACGGCCGGCTCCCGTCGGGAAATTATCGACGAGATCGCCGGCGTCGCTCAGTTCGACGCAAAAAAGGCCGACGCCTTCGACGAACTGGAGGTCGTCCAGGAGCGCATCGACGAGGCCGAACTCCGCATCGAGGAGAAACAGGAGCGGCTGGACCAACTGGAAGACGAGCGCGAGACGGCGCTGCAGTACCAGGACCTCCGCGAGGAGAAAGAGGAGTACGAGGGCTACCGCAAGGCCGCCGAACTCGAAGACAAGCGCGAGGAACTGGCCGCCGTCGAGGAAACTATCGACGAGCTCGAAAGCGAACTCACCGAACTACAGACGGAACTCGACGAGCGTCAGGGTGCGGTCATCCGGCTGGAGGACGAACTCCACGAGCTCAATCAGGAAATCGAGCGCAAGGGCGAGGACGAACAGCTCGCCATCAAGCGGGACATCGAGGAGATAAAGGGCGACATCTCGCGGCTGGAGGACAAAATCGAATCCGCCGAGGAAACCGTCGAGGCCGCCGAAAACGAGCGCCGACAGGCGTTCGTCCAGATAGACCGCAAGCAGGAGACCATCGACGACCTCGAAAGCGACATCCGCGAGGCGAAAGTCGCCAAGTCAAACGTCAAGGCCGACATCGCCGAGAAGGAGTCCGAACTCGCCGAGGTTCAACAGCGCATCGACGAGGTCGGCGAGGAGTTCCAGGAGGTCAAGGACGAACTGGAGACAAAGCGCTCGCGACTGGAGACGCTCAAAAGCGAGAAAAACGACCTCCAGCGTGAGCAGGACCGCCTGCTCGATGAGGCCCGGCGGCGCTCGAACGCCGAGGACGAGAAGCGCGCGGCCATCGAGGAAGCGGAGGCCGAGATTCCCGACCTCGAAGCCGACATCGAGGACTTGCAGACGGAACTGGAGAAGGCAAAGCAGAACAAGGCGACCATCGGCGAAGTCGTCGATGACCTTCGGGCCGAGAAGCGGGAACTCCAGTCGGACTTGGACGAGCTGGAAGACGAAATCAGCGCGAAACAGCAGGAGTACGCCCAGCTAGAGGCGAAGGCCGGCGAAGACGGCGACTCCTCCTACGGCCGCGCGGTCACGGCGATTCTCAACGCCAGCCAGGACGGCGTCCACGGCACCGTCGGCCAACTCGGCGGGGTCGACCCCGAGTACGCCACGGCCTGTGAAACGGCGGCCGGCGGGCGGCTCGCTCACGTCGTCGTTGACGACGACAGCGTGGGCCAGCGCTGTATCGAGTACCTCAAGTCACGTAGTGCCGGCCGGGCGACGTTCCTCCCGATTACGCAGATGCAGAACCGCTCGCTGGGGTCGCTGCCCAGCGCCGACGGCGTCGTCGACTTCGCGTACAACCTCGTGGACTTTGACCCCGAGTACGCGGGCATCTTCTCGTACGTGCTCGGCGACACCGTCGTCGTCGACAGCATGGACACCGCCCGCGACCTGATGGGCGAGTACCGGATGGTCACGCTGGACGGCGACCTCGTCGAGAAGTCCGGCGCGATGACCGGCGGCTCCTCGTCGGGCACGCGCTACTCCTTCTCGGGCGGGGCGGGCAAGCTCGAACGCGTCGCCACGCGCATCAACGAACTCGAAGACGAGCGGGCCGACGTGCGCGAGGACCTCCGGGACGTGGAGGAGCGCCTCGACGACGCCCGCGACCGCGAGTCCGACGCGACCGAGCAGGTCCGGGACATCGAGACGAGCATCGAGCGCAAGGAGAGCGCCCTCGAAGACACCCGCGACCGCATCGACCAGCTGGAGGCCGACCTCGAAGAGATAGCCGCCGAGCGCGAGGACGTGGCCGACCAGATGGACGACCTGGAGGCCGACATCGAGGCAAAGACCGAGGAAATCGACGCGCTCCAGGCCGACATCGACGACCTGGAGGCCGAGGTCGAGGACTCGGAACTGCCGGACCTGACCGACCGCCGCGAGTCCATCGAGGCCGACATCGACGCGCTCGAAGACCGCCAGAGCGACCTCGACGCCGAACTCAACGAGTACCAACTGGAGAAACAGTACGCCGAGGAGGCCATCGAGGACCTTCACGACGACATCGAGGCCGCACAGAACCGGAAGGCCGAACACGAGGAGCGTATCGACGACCTCGAAGCGGAAGTCGCCGAGAAAGAGGAGCTGAAAGCCGAGAAGGAGCAGGCCGTCGCCGATTTGGAGGAGGAACTGTCGGAACTCAAGTCCGAACGCGAGGACCTGAAAGCCGACCTGCAGGAGGCCAAAGAGGCCCGCGACGAGCAACAGGCCGCGGTCTCGGAGATCGAGCGTGACCTCGAATCAGAGCAGGAAACGCAGGAGCGTCTGGAGTGGGAAATCGATGAACTCGAAGCGCAGGTCGGCGACTACGACCCCGAGGACGTGCCAGACCACGAGACCGTCGAGCGGGAAATCGACCGACTCGAAACGGAGATGGAGAAACTGGAGCCGGTCAACATGCGGGCTATCGAGGAGTACGACCGGGTCAACGACGACCTGCAGGAACTCGAAGACAAGAAGGCGACGCTGGTCGAGGAGGCCGACGGCATCCGCGACCGCATCGACACCTACGAGGCGCGCAAGAAGGAGACGTTCATGGAGTCGTTCACGGAGATCAACGACCAGTTCCAGAACATCTTCGAGCGGCTCTCGAACGGTACCGGCCACCTCCACCTCGAAGACGAGGACGACCCCTTCGAGGGCGGGCTGACGATGAAGGCCCAGCCGGGCGACAAGCCCATCCAGCGGCTGAACGCGATGTCCGGCGGCGAGAAGTCCCTGACCGCGCTGGCCTTTATTTTCGCCATCCAGCGGCACAACCCCGCGCCGTTCTACGCGCTTGACGAGGTCGACGCCTTCCTCGATGCGGCCAACGCCGACCTCGTGGGCGAACTGGTGGACGAACTCGCCGGGGACGCTCAGTTCGTCGTCGTCTCGCACCGCTCGGCCATGCTGGAGCGGTCCGAGCGGGCCATCGGCGTGATGATGCAGGGCGACAACGTGAGCGCCGTAACTGGCATCGACCTCTCTGGCGAGGGCGACGGCGACGAGGAGGTGCCCGCTGATGACTAGCGAGGGGAGCGAGCCGTCACGCGGCTCGGACTCGCGAGCGGGGAGCGACGCGACCCGCGAGACTGAGGAGCAGCGCGACGGAGACTCCTCGGGACAGTCGAGCGGGGAACGAAGTGACCCACGAGACGATGCCGATGACATCCCGCTCAACATCACCGGGCACGAGGACCGCGAGCCGCCAGGTGGCTCGGACGACGCGGCGGCGCTGCTGGGCGACTCCCCCGACCCAGACGACGAGACAACTGCACAGGACAGCCCCGAAAGCGACCGGACGACCGACGAGGACGAGGACGAAGACGTCGAACCCGTCGAGGTGCTGGTCCAGCTCGCCGACGACGGCGAAATCGACCCGTGGGACATTGACGTGGTGCGGGTCACCGACAAATTCCTCGACCGCATCGACGACGCGGACTTGCGCACGTCGGGGCGGGCGCTGTTCTACGCGAGCGTCCTGATTCGGATGAAAAGCGACGCGATGCTCGGCGAGGGACAGACTGAGGAGGAGCCGGCCGAGCCATGGGAGCAGGCGATGCACGAGGACGCTCCAATCGAACAGCCCGACCCCTTCGCCGCCCTCGAGTCGGAGATGGACCGCCGGCTCGAACGCCGCCGCGCCCGCGGGATGCCACAGACGCTCGACGAACTGGTCCGGGACCTCCGGGACGCCGAACGGGACTCCTGGTGGAAAGAATCTCGGGAGTACGACACCAGCGACTCCCCGAGCGGCTTCGACCGCGGGACCCAGGAACTGGACTACCGCGGGGCCGACGACATGCGACTGGACGAGGAGCCGTCGGCTGCTGACGTGACCGGGACGGCCCACGCCGAGAACATCGACGACATCATCGCCGACGTCCACGACGCCGTCCGCGAGCAGTACGACAAGGGCCGCGAGGAAGTGCTGTACCGCGAGGTCGACACCGCTGGCGGGACTCGCGTCGAGACGTTCCTCGGATTACTCTTTTTGGCTCACCGCGGACAGGTCCGACTCCAGCAAGACGACCTGTTCGGCGACCTCTGGATTCGGGACCCAAACGCCGCGACTGGGTCGGACGAGGCCATCGCGGACTGACGAGGCCGGGGCCAGCAAACAGGTTCAAACGGGTCGAACCCTAAACGGGAGTAATGGCGACCCAGTCCTCGCCGCCGGAGTTGCCGGACCCGGAAACGCTCGCAGACACCTTCCACGTCTACGAGGTCGACAGGACCGCAGAGGACGGTATCCGGTACTACGGCGAGCCGATGACCGAGTCAGAGCAGGTCATCCACCGCATCGCGCCGGCGTTCCGCCAGCGCGGGTATCGCGTCGCACTCAAGCGAGAGATGGGCGAGTGGGTATTGATCGCACAGGAGCGGTCGCTCGGCGTCGACGGTATCCCGTGGTTGAACGTCGGACTCGCCGTCCTGACGCTGCTGTCGACGCTGTACGCCGGGACTCGCTGGTACGGGCTGTCAGTTCTTGAAGACCCGACAGCGATGCTCGCGGCGTGGCCCTTCGCCGCGGCAGCGCTCGGTATCCTCGCGGTCCACGAGTTCGGGCACTACGTCATGAGCCGCTACCACGAGGTGGAGGCGAGCCTGCCGTACTTCCTGCCGTTCCCGAACGTCCTCGGGACGCTGGGGGCGGTCATCAGCATGAACGACCACATCCCCGACCGCAAGGCGCTGTTCGACATCGGCGTCGCCGGTCCGCTGGCGGGCTTGGCCGCCACGGTCGTCGTGACTGCTATCGGCGTGACACTCCCGCCGGTGGAGGTGACACGCGGCATCGTCACGAACATCGAACTCGGCTACCCGCTCTTACTCCAGGGCATCGCCGCGGCGATGGGCGAGCCGCTGGAGTACGCGAACCCGCAGCTCCTCCCGAACCCGGTCGTCATCGGCGGCTGGGTCGGCGCGTTCGTGACCTTCCTGAACCTCCTGCCGGTCGGACAGCTCGACGGCGCACACGTCGCCCGGTCGCTGTTCGGCGACCGCCTGTCGCTGGTCCAGCTGGCCGTCCCCGCCGCCCTGTTCGGGCTCGCGGCATACCTCGTCGTCTTCGAAGGAGGGCGGGCGGCCGGGCTGTGGGCGTTCTGGGGAATTCTGGCGCTGGTGTTCGGGCGGCTGGGCTCCGCGACGCCGCTGGACGAGACGCCGCTGGGACTGGGCCGCTGGGCTGTGGGCCTGCTTACGTTCGTCCTGGGGATGCTCTGTTTCGTCCCGGTGCCGCTGGTCATCACGATGTAGCGCCCGACCGGGACTCACAGCCCGTACGGGTCGTACTCGGGCCTGTTGTCGGCGTCGGCGGGAAGGTCGTACCGCTCCCGGAACTCGGCGAGTAGCTCGTCGGCCTCGGCGGTGAACAGCACGGCGACGCCGTAGGGGCGGGAGTACGAGTCGGCATCGGACGGGTCGGGGTCAATGAAGATAGCGTCTGTCGGCGGCTCGCCGATACCGGGGAGTTCGGTCAGCAGCGACTCCATCGGAACAAGACCGGTGAGCACACTCGGGACGAACGCGCCGCCGGGCAGCGGCGCGCGCGGCTGGACGAAACACTCCGCGACCTGCTCGCCGTTCTCTTCGAGCACGGTGCTCGCCGGGCGTTCGAGCCCGGGTTCCCAGAGCGCAGCCGCCACTGCCGGGATTTCGGCGTCGACGGCGAAATCCATCGCAACGCGGTCAAGCCGCTCGAACGAAAGCAGCGACCAGGCCTCATCCGAATCATCGGGGTCGCCGCCCAGTGTCGCCTCGACGAGATCGCCCGTCCGGAGGTCGTCGACCGCCGGTTGTCGCTCGCCGTAGCCGGACTGGTACACGGTGTAGAGTCGCGTTGCATCAGTGTCGAACAGATTGATATGTGGGACCGCGTTGACGACCCGGTAGACCCTGAACACGCCCGTGCGCTCGTCCATATTCCCCCGACGCGCTCCACCGTCAAGACTCCGCGGACTCGCCGCCGTTCAGTCGGTCGCCATCAGCCGGAGCCACTCGGTCAGGCAGTCGTCGCTACAGTGGTGGTGGCGCTGTCGGCCGCCGGTCGTGTCCACCACGCCAGTGACGAGGTGCCAGTCGTCGGCGTACACGTGGCCGCCACAGACCACGCAATCGCGCACTGTCTCGTCGTCCGTCTCTTTCCCGGCTGACACCGTCTCGACGTAGTAGGTCCCGCCGAGAGCGTAAGGCGTTGGCAACTTCATCGATGCAGTCTGGGGACCACACCCCCCTAAATGACGGGGCAAAACCGTCCGGTCCGTCACAACACGGAGGTAGCTTCGGGTCTAAGCGACAGACATGAGTCACTCCACAGATCTTCCAGATCCGGACCCAGAACAGCTCCGCCTGGCCATCGAGCGGCTGCTCGACGAGACGGTTGACCGCAACGAGCCACTTCACCTCTCGGCCGACGAGCTGTCTGTCTCTATTCCGATGCAGTTCGGCTCGGATGCCCCGCAGGCGACGTGGCGGTTCGACGGCGACGTGACAGTCTCAGTCGATGGTGTTCGGGGGCCGCTGAGAGAATGGGTCGATCTCGTCGACAGTCGGTCCGCGGACACAAAGTGAGAGCCAGCACAACGCGAAGAGCGCCCCCCAGAACATTGCATGCGGTGTGGGAGTGTCGCCTGTTCTTGTGAAATAGGCCACAGTTCTTACGGTCCCATCTCATTTCGGTGTAGTCCAATCGCCGAGTGGACACGGCGGGACGCCACCAACTGTGTCTGTCAACGGAATCTCCTGGTCCTTGCCGCCGTGTCCGCCCGCCCATCCCATCGTCTACCTGCTGTTGACCGTCCGCACCCCGTAGGTCGCTAGACACGCCACAAACGCGATGGTGCCGAGTTTCCCGCCGAACCCTGCGAGGTACGGCATCGTTCCGACGTAGAGGCCGCCGGCGAGCAGTCCGGCTCCGAAGGTTGCTCGCTCGCTCGGCAGCCGGTTGGGGCTCACCATCCCGACGAACGAGGCACAGAACGCTACAGCGGCGACCTGGCCGCCGACCGGTAACAGCGTCGGCGCGAGCAGACCGACGACCAACCCGACGACCGCCGATCCGACGACGGGGCCATGGTCGAGGCGGACGCTCACGACGAAGGTCAAGGCTGCGGCGACGCCAGCTACCGCGACGAGTGCGACCGCCGTCACCGGGTCCGGGAGCGCTGCTGGCTCGGCCGGGTTTGTGCCCGTCGTCAACGCGACCGTCCCGCATCCGACGAACGCCGTCGTGCCGAGTTTGCCGCCGAACCCGTCGAAGACGCGTTTGGCCGCGACGAAGGTGACGCCGGCCATGAGACCTGCGGCCGCGACCGCCAGGCGGCCCACAAAGACGCTGGGGGCGACCATCCCGACGAACGACCCGCAGTACACCGGAGCGCCGTACGTCGGCACGAACAGCCCGGCTATCAACCCGACCAGCGCCGAGGCGACGACCGGCCCCAGGCCGGCCTCGACCGCGAGCCAGCGCGTGACCGGCGCGGCGACCGCGACGGCGTGTAGATTCACGATATCGGTCTCTGTCACGACGAAGCCGCCGTCAGTCACGACACGTCTGGCCTCCCCGGCCGTCACGTAGCCGATACAGACCGCTGGCAGACAGGCGAGTGTGATGACCCAGGGCAGAGAGTGCGCGTGAACCAACTCTGCGACACCGCTCGCGGCCGCAACCGTAACCGTCGACGCCGCTACCGCGAGAGTACTCGCTCCGAAAAGATGCGCCGTCCGACGCATGCAACGAGGGTAAGGAATAGTGACGGAACCACACCGTCCCTGCATATACGGGCTGTACTCCGACCCCACACCTCGCTGGTGAGTATCCAGGGCATACTTGCAGAATATACCTACAGAGTGCCGAGAAGCTACATCGACGGACTATGAACGGGTTGGGGCCTCGCTTGGCTGTGAATATCAACGAATCGCCGAGACAGCGACCTCAGACGGGGCCCAACGACTCACCGAGGCTGCTCAGTCGCTCCCGCCGTGCGAGTGGCCGACGAGCAGCGAAACTGCGTTACAGACGACGAGTGCGACGAACGCTGTCCGCGTTGCTCCGGAGTGCAGTCCGGTGACCAGTAGCGGGAGATAGAGAAACGGGAGT
Organism: Haloarcula taiwanensis; assembly: GCA_002844335.1. Lineage (NCBI taxonomy): Archaea > Methanobacteriati > Methanobacteriota > Halobacteria > Halobacteriales > Haloarculaceae > Haloarcula > Haloarcula taiwanensis. The sequence goes on along the minus strand of CP019154.1, from coordinate 2,083,131 downwards.
GCAATCGCTGTCCAGAATGCGATACCTCGAACGGCGGAGACGAACGGCTCGTCGAACTCCGGAATGGACTCATCAAACTGGGCGAGTAACTCGTATGCGGACGAACTTGACATGTGGGAGGGACCTGTCCACGACTTCCACTGGAGATAGCTTATAACCTCTAGAGGTTTCCGCCCGTTTCGCTTCGTTTCACACACAGCGACACCCCAGCAGCTCATTTTACTACAGTCTGAGCGGCGCTTAGACGTTTTATCCGCGTTGCAGATGCTGTGTGATACGCAGTGGCACTTCCGCTTTCGGTGACAGCTCTGGATGGCGTATTCGACCGATTACGGTCCGAGTAGTGACACGGTTACGTCGTGGTCCGTATCCACTAGTGTCGTGCTATCGACGACGTGATCAGGCAGGGACTCACGCCACTCGGCGAGCCGTTGTTCGTGGTAGGTCCGATGGCGTTCCACCGAGTACGTCTCGTCGTCCGCGTCTCGAAGTTCGTCGGCGGTGTCGTCGGGCGTCGGATACGACGGTGCGTCCGTCGCCAGTAGTGAGTCGGGCTGGATGTGTATCGGCTCATCGTCGTCGCCGGGCTGGACGACGTGGAGACGCGCTCGCATCCGACCGCTGAACGGCGGTGTGACGCGCAACACGGTCTCTGATCCGTCCGCAGTCGCTTCAATGGCTGCGACGAGGTCAGTTGCGTTTATCGCAATTGATTTGATGTCTGTCGGATCTGTGTCCATGGCTGAGTCTGTGGGTTCCATTGGTTCAGGCTGTTACATTCGGTTGCTGTAGTCCCATGTGTGGAGGCGGTCGGGCGTGATAGTGATCTGTATCTCGCGGCGGTCAGGTGCAAGCAGTCGTTCGGCCAGCGGCGAGTCAGTGCCGCCGAGATACCGGTGTAACAAGTCAGTGAGAACGGTTTTATCATCGTCCGCTGTCATCGTCGCTGTCCCGTTACCCCTGACACCGCAGTACGGCGGCTCGTTCGTCGAAACCTCGAACGAGACGTCGTCGTCGTAGTCGAGGTAGTCGACGACTGCCGCGTCCGCGCCAGTCGCACACTCGAAGGTCCCGTCGACGAACCGGTACCACAGCGAGAGCATCCAGGGCCTGCCTGCTGGAGTTCGACACCCGAGGCGGAGTGGCACAGTCTCGGCGCTGAGAAACTGTGACATTTCCTCGCTCGTCCACGGTCCGGAGACGGTCACCATACACACAGCGTACGGTCGCCGCTATGTTAACATCTCTGGCATGAGTCACTGCATTGTGACAGTACAGTCGCATAAAATGGCAATAGAACAACTGCTGCATTCTCAGAATTGATAATATACTGGATAGCTTTATCTTGTTGTTCAGGAAAGTCTCGGTGAGAGCAGTACGTGAGTCGACAGGAGGGATAACAAGTGCAAATGCGTGGTGAGACGGAGGAAGCAACGGTACTCGTGGTCGACGATGAACAAGACATCGCAGATCTGTATTCGACGTGGCTGCTGACTGCACACGACGTTCAGACCGCACACAGCGGTACGGAAGCGCTCGAGTTAGTGGACGCGTCGGTCGATGTCGTTTTTCTGGACCGGCAGATGCCCGACATGAGCGGTGACGAAGTGCTCGACGCTATCGCACAGCAGGGCATCGACCCGGCAGTGGTGATGGTGACAGCCGTCGACCCGGATTTCGACATCGTCGAGATGCCCTTCGACGAGTACCTGACCAAGCCGGTCGGTCGTGATGACCTCCTCGACACTGTCTCGGAGATGCTCGTCCGAACCACGTACGATGAGCAGGTCCAGGAGTACTTCGCCGTGGCTTCAAAGAAGGCAACGCTAGAAACGCAAAAGAACACGCCGCAACTCGAAGCGAGCGACGAATACCAGAGCGTCAACGAGCAGTTCCACGAACTCCGTGACAGAGTCGACGCCACGGCTGCAGAGATTGACGATTTCGAGTCTGTTTTCCAGCAGTTCCCCGGCAGCGGTCTCTCGTCTGGGTGACCGCTGCCGATTCTTGCTCAGTGAAATCGCTCCACCCTCCGGAACTGCCATGACGAACGTAACGGCGTTTGAGAGCCACTCACCGCTGCGGCGACCTGCTCGCTCGGAACACCATTCTTTCAACCGACACAACGCCATCTGTCCGGCTCCGTGACAGAGAGCTGGTCGCTATTGACCGATGTGATCTGGAAAATGCCCGGGGAGGGCTCCGAACCCTCGATCTCCGCATGGCCCAGGTCTGGGGCGTGACGAGCGCCCCGGGGTCATGACGGGTTGCACTGCCGCATGAGTCGAGAGACCCTATGAGTGCGGCGCTATGTCCAGCTAAGCCACCCGGGCGCGGGTGCATTCAGCCGTTGGCCGTTAGCCGTCTTGAAGGTTCTCATCTCCACCGGGACTGTGGCACAGTCCCACGCTGCGTGGGCGCATCGTCGCTGATACTCGACCCGCGGATTTAAGCCATCACGCAGGTATGCAGCCAGTATGGAGATACCAGACCTCGTCCAGCAGGAACTCGGGGACGAGGAGATCCGGGGCGGTGTCAACCTCGGCGACGAAGACGCGGCCTGTTTCACACCGACCCGGACGCTCGTCTACCGCGGTGAGGGTCTTCTCAGCGACGAGAAGGTCGCCAGCTATCCACACGACTTCGAACGGCTCACGGTTTCGGCCGGTCGGCGAAAGACCAAGTTCTCGCTCATCTACACTGGTGAGAAGCTTGAGCTGTCCGTTCCCGGCAACCGCAGCGACGCCGTCCTCGAACGGCTACTCGAAGGTAAGCTCGCCGTCTCGGGTGGTATTGCCCCGGACGAGAGTCTCGCCGGCGTGTTCCGGTTCAGCGAACTCACGCTGGTGGTTACCGACCGCCAGTTGCTCAAGCACATCGGTAACGTCACCTGGGATGCCGACTACGAAGCGTTCTCCTTCGACGACGTGACCGGCCTTGAGTTCGAAGAGGGCAGCGTCGCTACGGCGGTCGTGCTCTCGTTTAACGAGCGACCGGAGCGCATCAAGGCTCCGTCCGAGCAAGCACCGATGGTCCGGAAAACGCTCGAAGAGGCCCTCTTCGCGTACCACGACGTCGACTCGCTTGCCGACCTCAACACCAAAGTCGGGGCCGACCCAGACGAGAGTGCAGACGAAGGTGGCAACGGGCTCGGCCTGGAATCCGGCATCGACCCCCTTGTGAGCAATGACGAGGAGGGCAGTGATGAGTCCGAGACTGCATCTGCGAGCACCAGCACGCAGGCCGCGACCCAATCGACCAGTGAGCAGGGAACTACCGCCGAAGCCACGACCGAGACACGATCCACTGGCACAGCAGGCATAGACACCGACTCGGTCGAGCCGGACACCGCTGCAGACCCCGACATCGCTGAACTCGAAGCACAGGTCGCCGAACTGACCGCTGCTGTCGAGGCCCAGAACGAACAGCTCCAAAAGCAAGAGCGTACAATCAAACAGCTCATCAAGGAACTCCGGCAAGGCCGCTGAGTCGTCTGTTTTGACTGAAGCCGTACTTTTGGGGCCGTCTGGCTAATGAGGTCGTGGGTGCGGCCACGACCTCGCTACTTGCAGGTCGTACTGTCCCCTGCGGTCGCGCTCCTTTGCTCGCGGGTCGTTCCTCCCCGCTCGCCTGACCGACGCCGTGGCCTCTGTCGCGGCCACGGCTCCGCTACTCCCGCCCTAACACTTTCCGAATACACGTCGACCCGAACGGGCCCAGTTCGCCACCGTCGAACTGGACGAAGTGACCCGTGTTGATAGCTGCACCACAGCGCTGACACGAGAACTCTCCTTCCCGGACGACCACGTCACTGTCGAAGTTCACGTACGACCCCTGTGACCGTGGGCGGACGACACCGTTCTCGCGTTCGATGAGGCCCCGCATCACGGCGGTATCGAGTATCTCGCGCTGGACCTGTGGGTTGGTCGTCACCGTCTCGATACGGTCGAGGGCGTCAGCGACGGACAGCTCACCGTGTTCCAGATGGGCGAGCAGTTCGACGCCGAGTTCGACCGGGTCTCGCGTCTCGGACACAACCACCGATTCAACCCCGAACAACGTAAAAGATACCACAAAGCGTTTGTCGATTGCTGCCGCTCAATTGGGTAGATGGACCGCCTCGCGAAGCGACAGCTGGTCGGGACTGCTGGGCTGGTGGGAGTCGTCGCCATTGCGACGACGCTGCTCACGCCCGAGCGGGTGGTAGCTCAGATGCTGCACCTGGCCGACCACCCTGTCTACCTCGCGGGCGTCATCGTCGGCCTGTATCTCATCCGCCCGTTCTTTGCGTGGCCCACGATGCCGCTGTCCGCGTTCGTCGGGTTCGTCCTCGGCGTCAAGTACGGCTTCCCGGTCGCGCTGATGGGGGCACTCGTCACGTGCCTCATTCCCTACCGGTTCGCGCTCCGGGCTGGTGAACAGGGCGGGATGTTCGGCTGGCTGGGCGACTCCGGCCGCCGGATCATCGAGGTAACCGGCGAGATGCGGGGCGTCCTCGCAGCGCGGCTCTCACCGGTTCCCGCGGACCCCGTGTCCTATGGGGCCGGATTCGCCCGCGTCTCGCCGCGTTCGTTCGCTGTCGGGACCTTTCTCGGAGAGATTCCGTGGGTTGCCGTCGAGGTCACTGCGGGCGCGTCGCTGCGGTCGTTGACGCTCACCGGCCTCACTATCGACGCGCTCCCGCACGTCCTGCTGTTTTCGGCGGCGCTGGCCGTGTTGGTGCTTGCGGGACCGGCCTATCGCCACGTCAACGCTCCGAACTCGTCGTGAACTCGAACCGCGCGCCACCGCTTTCGCTCTCTGTCACCGACACCGACCAGCCGTGAGCCTGCACAACCTCGGTGACGATTGCCAGCCCGAAGCCGGTCCCCGTGTCGCTCGTGGTGTAGCCGCGGCCGAACACGTCCTGTCGCTCCTCCGGCGGGATTCCGGCTCCGTCGTCGGCGACGTAGAAACCGTTGTCTGTCGTCCCGACGGAGACCGTTATCGGTGCGGCATCATCCGTCGAGGCCCCGTGTTCCACGCCGCCGTCGGTCCCTGACCGACTGCTCGTGGACCCATGTTCCACACTGTTTCGGAACAGATTCTCGAACACCGTCCGGAGCCGTGCCGCGTCGGCCTCAACCGTCGCCGTTCCGTGCTCTTCCAGCCTGGCTTCGCCTGTTTCGACATCGGCCCAGGCCTGCCCAGCGAGAGCGGTGAGATCCACCATCGCCGTCTCACCGACCGTCTCGCCCTGTCTGGCGAGGGTCAGCAGGTCGTTGATGAGGTCGTCCATCCGGTCGGCCGCGGACTCCGCCGCATCGAGGTGTGATACGTCGCCCGACGTCCGAGCGGCCGATATCCGCCCTTTGACCACGTTCAGCGGGTTCCGGAGGTCGTGGCTCACGACGGAGGCGAACTCCGCGAGTTGTCGCTCTCTCTCTTTCCGGTCGCTGATGTCGCGGATGACGCCCGCCGTGCCGTTGAACTCTCCATCGGCTGCCGGAAGTAACGCGATGTGGATCTCGATAGGGGTGTGTTCCCCGTTCTGGTCGACGATATCGGTTTCGAAGGTCACGTTCTGCCGGGTCGGCTCGGATAGCATGGTCCGGATGAGGTCGCTACCGCGGTCGATGTCATCACCAGCCATAATCGTGGAGATGTGTTCACCGATGAGGGTATCCGGCTCGAAGCCCGTCAGTCGCTCTATCGCCTCGTTCGCGTAGGTGAACACGCCCTCGTCGTCGAGGGTGTACACCGGGTCGCCGACGGCCTCGATAATCGTCTCGTAGCGTTCGAGTTCCCGCTTGCGCTGCTTTCGATCCGTTATTTCACGCATCACACCGACCGAGCCGTCGAAGGTTCCATCCTCGTCGAACAGTGGGGCGATCCTGTCTTCGTTGATCCGAACCGTCCCGTCAGCCGATATCGTCCGCATCTCGTAGGACGCCCACGTTCGCTCGTCGTCGAGCAGGTCACGAATGAGGTCTGCCGCTTCCTCGACGTCCGCGTCGGGCATGAACCGGGCCGGATTCGAGCCGATGATTTCCGAGCGGTCGTACCCCAGATGAACGGCCATCGCCTCGTTCACCATCTCTATGGTCCCGTCCCTATCGAGGACGTACATCGGGTCTCCGACGTTTTCAACTAGCGTGCGATACTCTCTGAGTGCCCGCTCTCGACGCTTCCGCTCGGTGATATCCCGGCCGATTCCAGCAATCCCGAACGGGTCACCGCGCTCGTCCTCGATGAGCGAGCCCTTGAACTCATACTGGAGTTGCTCGCCGTCAGCCGTCTCAACACCTGCCTCGATGGTTCCGTACCCGGTCTCCAGCGTCTCCTCGAATATCCGCCACAGTTTGTCGTGGTCAGAGTCCACAATGAGCTCGTCAATTCCTATCGACGCTAATTTCTCGTTGGTGTACCCGGTCACCGACGGGACGGTGTCGTTCCATCGGACCAGGCTCCCGTCGGTAGCGACCACGTAGAACATATCGTCGATAGAGTCGATGAGCTTCTCGGTAAATGCCCGCTGATCCGCGAGTTCCCGTTCGCGCTCCTCGCGTGCGGTCACGTCGGTGATGAATCCTTCGAGGATTTCGACGCCGTCGTCGTCAGTGTCGACGACACGCCCGCGTTCCCACATCCAGCGAGTCTCACCGTCGGCCGTCTCAATCTGGTAGGAGACTTCGAACGGTTCGTCGGCGGCGATACAGGTCTGGACTGTCTCCCAGAGACGCTCTGTCTCGGAATCCTCTATGAGCGTGCCCCAAGAAACGTCGCCACTCTCGAGCGCCGCCGAACTGTAGCCGACGAGTTCCGCTGCACCGTCGCTGACGAACTCCATTGGCCAATCGGGTTCGTTCCGCGCGCGATACACCATTCCCGGAAGGTTCGAGATGAGCGTCGACAGCATCCGCTCAGACTCTTCGAGCGCGGTCTTGGCCCGTCGTTCCCCCACAGCCCGCTCGATACGGTTCGCGAGCACGGCGTACTGGTCCGTTCCGACTCCCTTCTGCAGGTATTCGGTGACGCCGGCAGAGATCGCGTCACTCGCGATTTCCTCGCTTCCCTTGCCAGTAAAGAGGATAAACGGGAGTTCCTCGTACTCCTCGCGAACGACTCTCAGAAACTCGAGTCCGTCCATGCCCGGCATGTCGTGGTCGCTGACGACACAGTCGAACGCGTGTTCAGACAGTCGCGCTAACCCGTCGGCCGCACTTCGTTCGGTACAGACAGAGATGTCGCCGTGCGTTTGCTCCAGATGGACCGCAACGAGGTCACCGAGGTCGGGGTCGTCGTCGACGTGCAGCACCGAAATCTCCTCCCCGTGACCACTCATACCACTCTTTTCATTGTTCCAAGCTAATAAACCCGTGAGCGTCTCGTCAGTAGAACGTGTCGGCGCAGTCGTACACGACCCCGTGTTCCGGACAGACGTACTTGCAGTGTCGGTGGTACATCGCCCGTTCACAGAGCGGGCAGGGCCGACCGCCGGGCTGCTCGTCCATGATTCCGTAGACCAACCCCGCTCGCTTGTGTCTTCCGGAGTTTCGGAACGGAATCTGGGTGAAATTGGAACAATCTCTTTTGCCGGGTAGACCGTCAGTGCAGCCATGACTGACGACCTTCTCGACTCTCCCGGCGGGCGGCTGCTGGTCAGTGTCGTTGCAGCCGTCGCGGGCCTGGCCGGCTCCTACGCGGTCACTGGCTACGCACCTGCGTTCATCGCCTCGCCTATCGAACGGACGCTCGCACGGTCGATGCCCGGCATCATCGTCTCGACCGCCATCTCGTCGCTTGGCAGTCTCGGCCAACAGTTGAATCTCCTGTTCGCCATCGCGCTCGCTGGGCTGTTCATCGCACTGGCGGCCAGGGCAGCCATCCTCATCGGGCAACTGGCGAATAACCGCGCCCTCCCTGTTGTCGGAACGGCTGTCGTCACCTGGGTTGTCAGCGTCGTTCTCACCGGCGAAGTCGTCCTTGCCGCTGGCCCGGCGGTCCCCGCCGCCGCCGTCGTCGGCCTTGCGCAGCTCCTTGACGGACTCAGTGGCTCGGTGTCGCCGATATCCTCGAAACGACGGCGGGCGCTCTCGACGGTCGGTGCGGCTGTCGCCGCGGCAACGGTCGGCTACACGGCTGGTAACCGGCGTTCGGTCGCCGCGACGGGTGACGACGCGCCCGTACTGAATGCGCCGGGGGCAGACCTCGACGATGTCGACGAGAAGCTCGCCGTCGCCGCGGAGTCCTCGCTTGGCTTTGGCGACATAGACCCGCTGGTCAGCGAGAACTTCTACGAGGTCGATATCAACTCCATCGACCCGCAGATCTCGGCCGCGGACTGGTCGCTCTCTATCACTGGTGCCGTCGAAGAGGAGATCACGCTCGACTACGGGGACATCCTGGAGATGGACGCCGAAAACCGGTTCATCACGCTCCGCTGTGTCGGCGAGAGTCTGAACGGCTACAAGATAGACAACGCGCTATGGACCGGCGTTCCCGTCGACAGCCTGCTCGAAGAAGCCGGCGTCCAGAGCGGCTGTGAGTGTGTGATGCTCCGGGCCGAAGACGACTACTACGAGGAGTTCCCCATCGACGCGCTCCGGGGCGGGATGCTCGCCTACGGAATGAACGGGAAGATACTCCCGCGCGGCCACGGCTACCCCGTCCGGGCGCTGGTCCCCGGCCACTGGGGCGAGGTCAACGTCAAGTGGCTCTCGGAGATCGAAATTCTCGACGAGGAGGCCGACGGCTACTGGGAGAAACGCGGCTGGCAGGGGACCGGGCCGGTGAATCCGGTCGCCAAACTCCACCACGAATCGATGCTTTCCGACGGCCGGCGGCGGATCGGCGGCCCCGCCTACGCCGGCCTGCGCGGCGTCCAGCGCGTCGAGGTCTCCACCGACGGCGGCGAGACGTGGGCGGACGCAACGCTCTCGGACCAACTGCCGGCCGCCAGCGGCGACGGCCCCGCCGAGGACGCATGGCGACAGTGGGAACATACCTATGACCCGCCGTCCGGCGGCCACACCGTCGTCGTCCGGATGGTCGACCAACGCGGCGAGGTACAGCCCGAGGAGGAGACTGACTCCTATCCCAGCGGTGCCTCGGGCTGGGTGTCGAAGCAGTACTCGTAATGCAAAGCGAGCGGCACATACCGCTGTAGTCGCTATCGTGTGTATGGACGAGACGATTGCCGGCGAGGTCATTCACGTCGTCCCGCCGGCCGATCACGAGGACTACGACTTCGAACCTGAGATGGCGTCGCTCGCCGAATCGCGCTACGTTATCGTCTGCCGGAAGGGTGGGACGCCGTCGTGGCTCGAACGGATTGCAGCCTTTCTTCGCCGCCAGCCCATCGAACCAGTCACGCTCGTCGCAGATTCGGCGGCTGAGGAAGGGACAGAAATCACCGCAGCCGTCGAGGAAACGACGATTACCGGCGTGTACGACGTGACCGAGTTCCGGTAGCCGGTCCTCGGCGAGTCAGCGAACGTGAAAAGAACGGGCTTCAAGCGCGGCGAATGACAGAGCCGCCTCTCAGGCTGAGACGGTCAGCACTCGGACCAGCCACAGGACTCGCAGGTCTTGCAACCCTCTGAGTAGTACAGCGACAGCGAGCCACAGTCAGGACATTCCGGGCTCTCGCCGGCGTCGATGATGTCCTGCTGGTCGCCGCTCGTGTCGGCTGCGGCGGCCGCACCGCCGTCGGTCTGGGTCTGTGTGGCGGGTTCGGTCTCGCCTTCGGCCTTCTCGGCCGTCTCCTCCAGCGTGGTCTGGTCGGGATAGGCCTTGTCGACGTCGCCGTCGAGGTAGCGACGCAGGGCGGTGCCGATGGCGTCCGGGATAGACTGTATCTGCTCGCCCTTGTCCCAGGCGACCTTCGGCGACCGGATGCCCTGCAGTTCGTCGGCGATTTCCTCGGGGTCGACGCCCGAGCGCAGCGCCGTCGAAATGGTCTTTGCCAGCGCCTCGGTGAAGGAGGCGGTGAAGCCGCCGGAGTTGCCGATGTTGGCGAACAGCTCGAACGGCCGGTCGGCCTCGGGGTCCTCGTTGATGTTGACGTAGAGCTTTCCGTAGCCGGTGTCGATGCGCTGGGTGACGCCATGGAGCACGTCCGGCCGGGTCTGCTTCTTGGCGAACTCGGCGTCGGTGTCGCCGTCGGCGACACTCAGGATTTCCTCGACGGAGTCGTCGAGGGCGGCCTGAACAGCCTCGTCTTCGAGGAAGCCCTCGATGCCGCCGAAGACCTCCTCTATCTGGGCAACGACCTCCTCGGCGTCCATGTCCGAGAACTCCGTGTTCTGGGCGCGCGTTGTCAGCACCTGCTTGCTGCGGGTGCCGTCGCGGTAGTAGGTGACGCCCTTGCCGCCGTGGTCGTAGATGTACTCGAACACTTCGGCTGCGTCCTCGGTCGTGGAGTCGTTCGGGGCGTTGACCGTCTTCGAGATGGCGGAGTCGACGCCCTCCTGACAGGCCACCTGGATACCCGCGTGCTGCTTCGCCGAGAGGTCGCCAGTCGTGACGAACAGCTCGCCGATGGCGTCGGGCACAGTCGTCAGCCCGTCGACGCCGTCGAACTCGTTGTTGGCCATCTGCTCTTGGGCCTCCTGCTTGACGGCCTCGACGTCGATGTCGTTGTCCTCCAGTGCGCGGAGGAAGTAGTCGTCGAACTCCACGAGCATCTCGTCGCCCTGCACGTCGTCGGAGACGTTCTTGTAGTAGGCGACGTTGTAGATCGGTTCACAGCCACCGGTGGTGTTGCCGATCATCGAGGTCGTCCCGGTCGGGGCGATGGTCGTGGTGTTGTGGTTGCGGATCGGGTAGCCGTCCGCCCAATCCTCGGCGTCCTCGCCGGTCTGTTTCTCGAACCAGTCGGGGTAGTCCGTCGGGTTCGCGTACTTAGAGTTGTCCCACTCCTCGAAGGTGCCGCGCTCGGTCGCAAGCTCGTGGCTCGCAGCCTTGGACCCGTGGTTGATGTGGCGCATCGTCTGGCGGGCGATCTCGTTTGCCTCCTCGGTCCCGTAGGCGACGCCGAGCTGGATGTACAGCTGTGCGAGGCCCATGATACCGAGGCCAATCTTGCGCATCTCCCGGACCTTCTGCTCGATCTTCTCGACCGGGAAGTCGGACATCGTAACGACGTTTTCGAGGAAGCGGGTGCCGAGTTCGATGCGTCGGTCGAACTCGTCCCAGTCGATCGCTTCCTCGAGGAACGCGTCGATAGCCGCTTCAATCGAGTCGTATTCGTCAGCGTGACGGTCCGACCAGACGCGCCAGTCCGGCGCGTCCGTGGCAGCCAGCGTCGAGAGGTTGATGTGCCCGAGGTTGCAGGCCTCGTACTCTTCGAGGGGCTGTTCGCCACACGGGTTCGTGGCGAGAATCTCGTGGTCGGGGTGTTCCTCGACGTCGAAGGAGTGTTGCTTGTTCACCCGTTCGAGATAGATGACACCGGGCTCGCCGTTCTCGTGAGCGCCCTCGACGATGTCGTCCCAGAGTTCCTCGGCCGGAATCGAGAGCTCCTCGCCGACCTCGACGTGCTCGCCGAGGCCGAACATGTCGTACAGTTCTTTCGTCTCCTCGGTGACGATGTGGGCGTCGCCCGTTCGTGGATTGGTGAAGGTGAATTCTTCGCCGGCTTTCAGCGCCTCCATGAAGTCGTCAGTGACCCCGACGGAGATGTTGAAGTTCGAGAGGTGGCCCTCGACGGCGTTGCGGAGGTGCTTTGGCACCTTTCCGTCGTCGTCAATGAGTTCCCGTGCTTCTTCCAGGGCCTCGGCAAAGGAGTTGTGCGTGAAGTCGTCCGGGTCGTTCAGGCGGAGTGTCTCGGCCAGCGAGACGTCCTTGTTCTTGGCGTGGATGAACTGGATGACATCCGGGTGGGAGACGCGCATGACGCCCATCTGTGCGCCGCGGCGAGCCCCGCCCTGCGCGATGGTCTCGCACATCTGGTCGTAGGTCCGCATGAACGTGATGGGGCCGGACGCGATGCCGCCGGTGGAGCCGACGGGGTCGCCGTACGGGCGGAGCTTCCAGAACGCATAGCCCATGCCACCGCCGGACTGGAAGACCTGTGCGGCCTCCTTGGCGGTCTGGTGGATGTCGTCGATGTCGTCAGCTGGTGAGTCGACGAAACAGGCGGAGAGCTGCTGGAGTTCGTCGCCGGCGTTCATCAGCGTCGGCGAGTTCGGCATAAAGGAAAGCTGTTCCATCTGCTCCTGGAAGGCGTCGGCGGTTGCTTCGACATGCTCGCGGACGCCCTCGGGCAGTTCCGGCACAATCGTCTCGTAAGCGAACTTGTTGACGTTGTAAACAGAGAGTTCGGTCTCGACATCGTCGTCGACCGACGTGCCCTTGCCGAACACCTCGTCGGCGAGCTCGTCGCGGCGCGGGTGGTCGGGCTTCAACTGGTCCGGCGAGACGTATACGTCGATGTCTTGCTTGTTGGCCTCGAACACTGCTTCGGCGAGCGCGATGTTCTTGGCGACGCGGTCGAAGAGGTCTTCGGGTTCCTCGATGAGGTCACCGTTGGCATCCTTCCGGAGGTAGCGAGCCGGGAGAATGTTGTGGTAGGCGTTGCCTGTGAGTCGCTCTTCGATCGTGTCACCGTCGGTACGTTTGATCGGGAGCGTGATCTCGTCGGCGGAAAGGTCGCTGTTACTCATCGCCCGCTCCTCCTCCCGACAGCGGCCGTCTGTCGGTCGATACCCCTCGTCGTAGCTACCCGTGATCCTGTCATTTCTGGCGGCGAATACGTATTCATCGATAGCGTTTAATCCTTCTTGTCTGCGATTCGGTGGCGGCCGTAGCAAGCTCCGGAGTCGCGGCTACGGTGCTCGACGAACTGTGCTGGTGACGCGTGAAACGATAGCCGCGTACAACGGAATAGATGCCGTCGATTCTTCTTAATACTGTCTAGACCGAGGTGAAAGTGAAAACCCGTCCTCGTGAACCACCAGACGTGACCGAGATATCCAGTAGAAACAGGCGGGGGTTTGCGCGTTGTGACAGCCGCTCACTAACGGTACGTGGGGAGGTTATAAGACTGTGTCAGACCCTCCGCCCTAGTGCGGTTTTGCCAAATCAGTCCTGTCAGTCCGTGCGGTGTCGATATCGGGTGCATGTTCGCTGTTTTGCTCTTGGTTCTTCTGGAACGTGTCCGCTATAGAGTCCGAGAGCGAACTGATTGACAGGCGAGAGGCGGGACGCTTACAGGTCTGTGGACCGAAGAAGAACGCGTGCAGTACGATGGGCTCACCAAGGGAATCGCAGTGGTGTTTGGAGGCCTGACAGTCGTCCTGACGGCGGTGGGCCTCGTAATCAATCCTGCGGTGCTCTTTCTGGCGCTCATGTTCGGGGTGTCGACGTATTTCATGTACTACCACCTCAGCGGGAAAATGGCGGCAAGCCTCTACGAACGGGTTGAGCGACAGGCGGCCCAGAACACGGGGAACGCCCGTCGCGGCGGGTTCGGAGCCGGGCCACGAGAGGAGTGGGAACCACCGCGAGACGGTCGTCGAGCACGCCGCTCACAGGCGAGTCAGGGTGGCCAGCGTCGCCGCCAGCGACGCCAGCGCCAACGACGCCAGACAGCGGGCGGCCGGCAGCGCCGACAGCGCGTTCAGTCGTCGGGACCGAGTCCGGCGGAGGCCTACCGACGGCTGGGCCTCGACCCGGATGCCGACCAGAGTTCCATCAAGCGGGCCTACCGGGAGAAAGTCAAAGAGGTCCATCCCGACACCGACAGCGGGAGTGAACGGGAATTCAAGCAGGTGCAGGCAGCCTACGAGACGCTGACCGACGACTGACCGCAATTTCCATAAGCGGTGCTCCGAACCGGAACGTATGGACACCGACACGCCGCCCCTCATTGTCGACATCGACGGGACACTGACCGACGAGAACCGCGCAATCGACCCCCACGTCATGCCAGTCCTCCGCGAGTGGCCTGCACGCGTCGTCATCGCCACCGGTAAGGCAATGCCGTTCCCGATTGCCCTCTGTGAGTTTCTGGGTATCGAGCGGACAGTCGTCGCCGAGAACGGCGGCGTCGTGTTCGTCGAAGCGAGCGACGAACTCAGGCTGGAAGGCGACCACGAGGCGGCGTTAGCGGTCGGCGAGGCCTACCGCGATCTGGGCCACGACCTCGGTTTCGGGCAGGTCGATCTGGCAAACCGATGGCGCGAGACGGAACTCGTCGTGTCGCGCGATCGGCCGCTTGAACCACTGGAGGAACTGGCTGCGGCGCGCGGGCTCGTCGTCCTCGACACCGGCTTCGCCTACCACGTGACGGACCCGGTCGTCGACAAGGGGACCGGTCTTGAAGCGGTGTGTGCAGAACTGGGCTTGGAGCCGGCCGAGTTTCTGGCGGTCGGCGACTCGGTAAACGACGCCCAGATGTTCGACCTGGCCGGCGAGGCTGTTGCTGTTGCTAATGCCGATGAGACGGCACTCGAACGGGCCGACCGAGTGACCAGCGGGAGCTACGGCGACGGCTTTCTCGAAGCGGTCGCGCCATACCGGGAGTGACGGTCGCATGACCGACGGTCTGACCAGTCCCTGTCCGAATGGGCAAGCAGGTGACGCCATCGACACCAGCTAGCACACGGAGCGGCGTCACGCAACCGCGAACCCCGCGTGGCGGCTCAGTTCATGGCCCGTGCTGGCCGCGTCCTTGCGTATAAATATCCGTCCGAGCGCTACTGTGAGAGATACACTCAGCCACCGGATTCAGGAGGGCTCTAGAGCCGTAAATCCGGGGAAGGCTTATGTCTGCCCCACGGTAACGAGGGGATATGAGCCCCGACCGGGCTGTCCTCCGGCGTGCGCTTGACCGCGGCGAGCGTGAGGGCGGCAGCGTCGAGTTCAAAGAACGGCTCACCGAGAACCTCCACCTGTCCGAGGGGCGACTCGAATCTCTCGCGGCGCAGCTGCGCCACCGCGTTCTCTCCGGGGATGGGGAGGCGACGTACGTCGTCGGGGTCACCGACGACGGTGGTCTCGCAGGCATCTCGCCGGCGGAGTTTTCCGAGTCGATGGACGTACTCAGCCTGCTGGCAGAAGAGGCCGGCGCACACATCGAGGATGTCAAAACATGGGGCGTCGATGGCATCTCGGACGACGGGTCGACCGACACGGACGGCATCGTGGGTGTGGCAACGGTCTCCGAGGGGTCGGTCCTCGCGGACGACGACCACATCGTCGTCGGAACTGCTGGGCACGTCGACCACGGCAAATCCACGCTCGTGGGGTCGCTGGTCACCGGTGACGCCGACGACGGCGAAGGCGGGACCCGCGGTTTTCTGGATGTCCAGCCTCACGAAGTCGAGCGGGGACTGTCGGCGGACCTCTCCTACGGCGTCTACGGCTTCGACGACGACGGAGAGCCGATCCGCATGGACAACCCACATCGGAAGGACGACCGCGCTCGCGTCGTTGAGGAGTCTGACCGACTGGTCTCTTTCGTCGACACTGTCGGTCACGAGCCGTGGCTTCGGACGACGATTCGCGGCCTCGTCGGCCAGAAACTCGACTACGGCCTCCTGACCGTCGCGGCCGACGACGGGGTGACAGAGACGACGCGAGAACACCTCGGTATCCTGCTGGCGACGGACCTCCCGACGATTGTCGCCATTACCAAAACCGACCTCGTCGAGCAAGAGCGGGTCGCCGAGGTCGAACGCGCCGTCGAGCAGGCACTGCGAGAGGTCGACAAGACGCCGCTCCGGGTCGAGCGCCACGGCGTGGACACGGCTATAAACGAGATCTCCGAGACCGTCGTGCCGGTAATCACCACCAGCGCCGTCACCAAGGAGGGGCTGGACGACCTTGACGAGATGTTCGAGGCGCTGCCCAAAACCGCCGGCGAAGTGGGCGACTTCCGGATGTACGTCGACCGGACGTACAACGTCCAGGGCGTCGGCGCGGTCGCCTCGGGTACCATCAAGTCCGGCGCGGTCGAGGCGGGCGACGAACTGCTTCTCGGACCGATGCAGGACGGGAGCTTCCGCGAGGTCGAGGTCCGCTCCATCGAGATGCACTACCACCGGGTCGACGAGGCCAAGGCTGGCCGCATCGTCGGCATTGCGCTGAAGGGCGTCCGCGAGGCAGACATCGAGCGTGGGATGGTCCTGCTCCCGAGCGACGCAGACCCGTCGCCGGTCCGCGAGTTCGAGGCCGAGGTGATGGTGTTGAACCACCCGACCCGCATCGGTGACGGCTACGAACCCGTAGTCCACCTCGAAACGGTCAGCGAGGCCGCAGCCTTCTATCCGGACGGCGGGCAGTTGCTCCCGGGCGACGCCGGCAAGGCCCGGATCAGTTTTAAGTTCCGCTCCTATCTTATCGAGGAGGGCCAGAAGTTCGTCTTCCGCGAGGGCAGTTCGAAGGGTGTGGGCACCGTCACCGACACCGACCCGGCAGAGTAGCGCCCCGCCGTCTCTATCGTCCTCTCACCGGTCTGCGCTGTCTCCGGTCAGTAACCTGTAGTCGTCATCCGCTCTTTCTGCGAGACCAAACAGCACGGCCCAATCCAACAGACTCGTCGTCCGCTCTCGCCAGACGGCCTCCCAATCGGTGTGCCGCTCGCGCTCCCAGCGAGGAATCTCAGCCCGAAGCGCCTCGAACGCAGCATCGGCATCTACGCCCTCTGAATCGAGAGCAGCGAGGAGCACGTCGACACCGAAAACCGCTTCTTCGAAGGCTGTCGCAAGGGCCGCCCGGTCGGGATCAGTCCTCGTCCGGTAGTAACCCCGTTCGCTCTCGGCGACCAGTCCCAGTGCCTGCAGGAACACCAGGTACTCCTGTGCCGTTTCGCGGTCGGATACGTCGGTTGCTGTCTGTATCGCTCGACAGCAGTCGGCCTCGCTGTCGGGGACCAGCGGAATCGCCTCTCTCGCCGTGTCCAGAAACGAACGCGATCGGGCCGGCGGCGCGACCTTGTAGCGCATACCCGATTACAGGCCGAAGCTCTCGGCTAACACGTTCTCGCTCGTCTCACCGACGACGTGCGTGTCGCCGCCGACAACGTCGATGGTGACGGCAGCTGGGCCAAACAGTTCGACGGGAAGCTCCGCGAAGTCCCAGTCCACGTCCTCGAAGACGCCCTCCAGTGGCTCGCCGTACTCCCTGGCGGCGACGGAGGGGACCTCGTCGAAGCGGTCGAAGGACTCGTCGACGGTGAGATGCACCTCGCTGCCGTAGGCGAGTGCGTCTGTGGTCCGAGCCATCGCAGTCGCCTCGTTACTGGCGACCGGCGCGACCGGCGCGCGGCCGCTGGCCGACAGCACCGACACCGGATCGAAGCCAAGCTCGGCCAGCCGGAAGACGGCCAGCTCGGCGGCCCGCGCCGCGGCGACAACGCTCCCGGTCACGCTCGCTGTCGCAAACGACGGCAGGAACACGCCGGTCTCGGGGACGCCGGTGCGCTCGGCGACCTGGCTCGCAACGTCCTCGTCCGGCAGTTCGTCGGTCTCAAGGGCCAGCACAGCGAAGTCGGCGTCCTCCCGGTAGCCGATACGCTGGAACGCCTCCTCTTCGGCGACCAGCGCGCGTGCCGGGCCGCTCCCGAGCGCCTCGAAGCCGCCGACGGCCAGTTCCCAGCCGCCCTTCTGCGAGCACAGCAGGGCCAGTGCCGGGTGGTCTGTCGACAGCTCGACGTGGTTCAACGGTGCGCCGCCAACGGTGTCCATCGTGGACTGGACCGTCGCCAGCCCGGCTGTCTGAATTTCCGCGAGCAACATGCCAGCTTCGACAGCACCGGGAACCTCGACGCCGAAGTCCAGCACCGCGGCGTCGCCTTCCAGTGCGTGTACGTCTATCGTGAGCTCATCGGCAAAGTCGATGGCCTCGTCGACGAGTTCCGTGGCCATCCGATTGAGACTGTCCATACGCCGTCTTTGGTACCCTTCCCTTTAGTCTCCGCCTTCGGCCGCGTCGCTTCTGGCCGCCCGACCCAGGTGCTCCTCGACGGCGTCGACCTTGTCCCGCGCCTGCTGGTCGACAGTCCGCTTGTCGTCGATCTTCAGGAACGTGCTCACGCGGTCGGTCTGCTCGCCGACGGCCTCGTGAGCCGCGTGGGTGGCCGCGAACAGTTCCTCGCTGTCCTCCGCTTCGATGATGGTCCCCATCGGCGTCGTCTCGTAGTCGACGTCGAACGCCTCTAGCGCCGCGACGGCGTCGGCGACGTACGAGGACATGCTGCCTTCGATGACCGGTGCGACCGAGAGAAACCCTATGCAGGTCATATCAGTCTCCACGCGCGCCCGCGACCTAACCGCTGTGGTGCTCGCGTGCTGCTATCGCTGTCGGACTGGAGTAACGAAGCCGCCGCTGTTCGGAACGGTTACTCGCCTTCTTCGACTGGTGCGCCGCGCGCGTTCGTCTTCACGCTCTGGAGCCCCTGTTTCGCCTTCTGCTTCGATGCGTACCCCTGTCCGCAGTCGGCGATTATCTCACCGTTGTCGTGGCGGAGCCGCCAGCGGGCCTTGTCCCCGCTGTCTTTGAACAGTTCGAACGTCGCCTTGCTCCCGCCGTCGTCGGGGGCGGTCTCGTCCTTGGATTTGTCGACGACATACGCGCCGGGGGCGTTGTTCTTGACGCTCTCGAGCCCTTGCTTTACCTTCTGCTTCGAGGCGTAGCCCTCGCCGCTGTCGGCGATGATGTTCCCGTTGTCGTGGCGGAGCCGCCAGCGGTACTGCTCGGCGTTGTCCTCGTACACCTCGAACGTGGCCTTGCTCGCGACGACCTCGGTCTCGACCTCGCCGTCCGCTTCCTCCCATCCCATCTCGATTTCGAGGGTGACGGTGCCGTCCTCGCGTTCGACCCCGACCTCGAAGTCGGACTCAGCCGGTGGGTCGACAGTCACAGTCTGTTCCTCGTCGGCCGGCACTGGCTCGCCGCGGCTGAGCCTGTTTGCCAACCGCCGGAAGTACGACGCGATTCCCCTTCGACTCCGTGTTTCCTGTGACTCGTGGACGGTCTCGTCTGTCATGCAACCACACTGTCGACGGGAAAACGGATAACGCTGCCCCCCGATTCGTCAGCCGACGGTGCTGTCTGTCGCAGAAGCACGTCATCAAAACGTCAGGAGCCGACGCGGCTCGCTGTGCTCGTCGGTCGATGTCGGCAGAAATGCGCTGGCTGGGATTTGAACCCAGGTTGTGACCATGGCAAGGTCACGTGATACCAACTACACTACCAGCGCGTACTTCGTTCGCCCTGACCTTCGCGGCCGTCGGCCGCTCGGTACCAGCGCGCAACGCCTCGTTGCAATCAAATCTGGCGAGGGTGAGAGTAAAAAGCCTTCCGTTTTCCGGGGAAAACCATGGGAAGTGAGGGCAATCATCTCCCCGGCTGAGCGCCGGATCATGTGATGGCGTCACGAGACATAGACTTTCGGAAGCGGCAATACAGTGAGCCGTTGCATCGGTCCCGAACCGGCATGACGGACCATGTGAACGCGACGCATCGCGAACGCGAAACGGGGGCTTTTTAAGCCCTGGAAAGGGAGATATCGGCACAGTCTAGTGGCGCGACGTGGAAGCGTCACGGCATGACGACCAGCGTACTCGTGCCGTCTTCCCTCGCACGGGAAGCCGAGGACAGACGCGAGGCAACTCGCAAGCTCGGTTACGTGGCCCGCGCGGCTGCGGTCTACCGGGTTGATCGGCTGACAGTGTATCCCGACCCTGACGGGGCGGGCAAGTGGGAAGACGGGTTCGTCGAAACCGTGCTGCGGTACGCCGCGACGCCCCCGCACCTCCGAAAGGAGATGTGGGGTAAGCGGGACGAACTGGAGTGCGTCGGCGTCCTGCCGCCGCTCCGCGTGCGTTCACAGACCGGCTCCGGATCTGAGGGTTCGGGGTCGTTAAGACAGGGAATCGTGACCGAGGTCGGAGCTGATGGGCGCGTCCGGGTCAATTGCGGCATGCAACACCCGATCTCCCTGCCCGTCCCAGCGGATATGGACGTGGCACAGGGGGAGCGCGTGACCGTCAGGGTCTCTTCGCGACGGCCGGTCCGGGCGAAACTCGTCGACGCCCCTACAACGGGATTCGACGTTGTCGCCGCGGACCTCGATGCGGCACTCTCGCGCGACGATGCCGGGCTCACTATCGCGTCCTCGCGATACGGCGAGCCGGTAACGTCGACCCGTCTCGGCCAGCTGGCCGAGCGGCGCGACGCCGAGGGCGGCATGACCGTCGCCTTCGGGGCACCCGAGCGCGGGTTACCGTCGATACTCGACGTTGCCCCGGACGCCGTCGGGGGAGACCAGACGAGCGACGAACCAGAAGGGTTCGACCTCTGGCTGAATACGGTTCCGAACCAGGGCAGTGAGGTCGTGCGGACGGAGGAAGCTCTGTTCGCCTCCCTCACCTGTCTAACCCTCACGGAGTAAACGAATGCCACAACCAAGCAGACCACGCAAAGGCTCAATGGGCTTTGGCCCGCGCAAGCGCTCGACGAGCGAGACACCTCGCTTCAACAGCTGGCCGTCCGACGACGGCCAGCCGGGCGTCCAGGGGTTCGCCGGCTACAAGGCAGGCATGACACACGTCGTGCTCGTCAACGACGAACCCAACTCCCCCCGCGAGGGGATGGAGGAGACTGTCCCGGTGACAGTCATCGAGACGCCGCCGATGCGCGCCGTCGCCCTGCGAGCGTACGAAGACACGCCGTACGGTCAGCGTCCGCTGACGGAAGTCTGGACCGACGAGTTCCACTCGGAGCTCGACCGGACCCTGGACGTTCCGGAGGACCACGACCCGGACGCTGCTGAGGAACAGGTACGTGACGCACTCGAGGCCGGTGACCTCGGGGACGTGCGAGTTATTACGCACACCGTCCCCGACGCCGTCCCGAGCGTCCCGAAGAAAAAGCCCGACGTGATGGAGACTCGCGTCGGCGGTGGGTCCGTTTCGGACCGCCTCGACCACGCCCTCGACCTCGTCGAGGACGGTGGCGAACACGCCATGAACGACATCTTCCGCGCCGGCGAGTACGCCGACGTGGCCGGTGTCACGAAAGGCAAGGGGACGCAGGGTCCCGTCAAGCGGTGGGGCGTCCAGAAGCGGAAGGGCAAGCACGCCCGCCAGGGATGGCGCCGACGGATCGGCAACCTCGGTCCGTGGAACCCGTCCCGCGTGCGCTCGACGGTCCCCCAGCAGGGGCAGACCGGCTACCACCAGCGCACCGAGCTCAACAAGCGTCTCATCGACATCGGCGAGGGCGACGAGCCCACCGTCGATGGCGGCTTCGTCAACTACGGCGAGGTCGATGGGTCGTACACGCTCGTGAAAGGCTCCGTGCCCGGTCCGGACAAGCGCCTGGTGCGCTTCCGGCCCGCAGTGCGTCCGAACGACCAGCCGCGCCTCGACCCCGAGGTGCGCTACGTCTCCAACGAATCGAACCAGGGATAACCTATGCAGGCAACAATCTACGACCTGGACGGCAACACAGACGGCGAGGTCGACCTGCCGGACGTCTTCGAGACGCCGGTTCGGACCGACCTCATCGGCAAGGCTGTACGTGCCGCACAGGCCAACCGGAAGCAGGACTACGGGTCCGACGAGTACGCCGGCCTCCGAACGCCGGCCGAGTCCTTCGGTAGCGGCCGCGGGCAGGCACACGTCCCGAAGCAGGACGGCCGTGCCCGCCGCGTCCCGCAGGCGGTCAAGGGGCGACGCGCCCACCCGCCGAAAGCCGAGAAGGACCGCTCGCTCGACCTCAACGACAAGGAACGGCAGCTGGCCGTTCGCTCGGCGCTGGCCGCGACGGCCGACGCCGACCTCGTCGCCGACCGTGGCCACGAGTTCGACCGTGACGAAGTCCCCGTCGTCGTCTCCGACGACTTCGAGGACCTCGTCAAGACGCAGGAAGTCGTCTCGCTGCTGGAGGCGCTCGACGTCCACGCGGACATCGACCGCGCCGACGAGACGAAGATCAAGGCTGGACAGGGGTCGGCCCGCGGACGGAAGTACCGTCGTCCCGCCTCGATTCTCTTCGTGACCAGCGACGAGCCGTCGACGGCCGCCCGCAACCTCGCGGGAGCCGACGTGGCGACCGCAAGCGAGGTCAACACGGAAGACCTCGCGCCCGGCGGCGCACCCGGTCGACTCACCGTCTTCACGGAATCCGCACTCGCGGAGGTGGCCGAGCGATGAGCTGGGATGTCATCAAACACCCACACGTCACTGAGAAGGCCATGAACGACATGGACTTCCAGAACAAGCTCCAGTTCGCCGTCGACGACCGCGCCTCCAAGGGCGAGGTCGCCGACGCCGTCGAGGAGCAGTACGACGTGACAGTCGAACAGGTCAACACGCAGAACACGATGGACGGCGAGAAGAAGGCCGTCGTTCGCCTCTCCGAGGACGACGACGCCCAGGAAGTCGCCTCCAGAATTGGGGTGTTCTAACGATGGGACGACGAATCCAAGGACAACGGCGCGGCCGCGGGACCTCTACGTTCCGTGCGCCGTCGCACCGTTACAAGGCTGATCTGGAGCACCGCAAGGTCGAGGACGGCGACGTCGTCGCCGGCACAGTCGTCGACATCGAGCACGACCCGGCCCGCTCGGCCCCGGTCGCCGCCGTCGAGTTCGAAGACGGCGACCGTCGTCTCATCCTCGCGCCGGAGGGCGTCGGGGTGGGCGACGAGCTACAGGTCGGCGTCAGCGCCGAAATCGCACCCGGGAACACGCTCCCGCTGGCCGAAATCCCAGAGGGAGTCCCGGTGTGTAACGTCGAATCCAGCCCCGGTGACGGTGGGAAGTTCGCCCGCGCGTCGGGTGTCAACGCCCAGCTGCTCACCCACGACCGCAACGTCGCGGTCGTCAAGCTCCCCTCCGGGGAGATGAAGCGGCTTGACCCGCAGTGTCGTGCCACCATCGGCGTCGTCGCCGGTGGCGGCCGAACTGACAAGCCGTTCGTCAAGGCTGGCAACAAGCATCACAAGATGAAAGCGCGAGGGACGAAGTGGCCCAACGTCCGCGGTGTTGCGATGAACGCTGTCGATCACCCGTTCGGTGGTGGCGGCCGCCAGCACCCCGGCAAGCCCAAGTCCATCTCGCGGAACGCCCCGCCTGGCCGTAAGGTCGGGGACATCGCCTCGAAGCGAACTGGTCGAGGTGGCAACGAATGAGTTCAGAGTATCAAATCGGCCACGAAGGAGAGTTCTCCTTCCGCGGCCACACGCTCGACGAGCTGCAGGAGATGGAGCTCGAGGAAGTCGCGGAACTGCTCCCCGCTCGACAGCGGCGAAGTATCGTACGCGGCCTGACCGAGGAGAAACACAAGCTCCTCGACAAGGCCCGCGCGGCCGGCGAAGAGGAGACAGCCAACGACCCGATCCGGACGCACCTGCGCGACATGCCGGTGCTCCCGGAGATGGTCGGGCTGACCTTCGCCGTCCACGACGGCCAGAACTTCGAGCGTGTCAAAGTCGAGCCCGAGATGCTCGGCCACTACCTCGGTGAGTTCCAGCTCACCCGGAGTAGCGTCGAACACGGTCAGGCCGGTATCGGAGCGACACGCTCCTCGAAGTTCGTACCGCTCAAATAATCATGGGAATCAGTTACTCAGTCGAAGCCGACCCGGACACGACGGCCAAAGCGATGCTCCGGGAGCGGCAGATGAGCTTCAAGCACAGCAAGGCCATCGCCCGCGAGATCAAGGGCAAAACGGCCGGCGAGGCTGTCGACTACCTCGATGCGGTTATCGAGGGCGACCAGCCCGTTCCGTTCAAACAGCACAACTCGGGCGTCGGCCACAAAAGCAAGGTCGACGGCTGGGACGCCGGACGCTATCCGGAGAAGGCCAGCAAGGCCTTCCTCGACCTGCTCGAGAACGCGGTCGGCAACGCCGACCACCAGGGCTTCGACGGTGAGGCCATGACGATCAAGCACGTCGCCGCCCACAAGGTCGGCGAGCAGCAGGGTCGCAAGCCCCGCGCGATGGGGCGTGCCTCGGCGTGGAACAGCCCGCAGGTCGACGTCGAACTCATCCTCGAAGAGCCGGAGGTCGAAGACTAATGGCCGACGAACAACAGTTCATCGAGGACGGACTCCAGCGGACCCAGATCGACGAGTTCTTCGCAGAGGAACTCGGTCGCGCCGGCTACGGCGGCATGGACGTCGCCAAGACGCCGATGGGGACCCAGATCGTGCTCAAAGCCGAGAAGCCAGGGATGGTTATCGGCAAGGGCGGGAAGAACATCCGGAAGATAACGACGGAACTCGAGGAGCGGTTCAACCTCGACGACCCGCAAGTCGACGTGCAGGAAGTCGACGAGCCGGACCTCAACGCCCGCATTGTCGCGGACCGACTGGCCAACGCACTCGAGCGTGGCTGGTACTTCCGCAAAGCGGGCCACACCACCATTGATCGTATCATGGAGTCGGGCGCGCTCGGCGCAGAGATCGTCCTCTCCGGCAAGGTCACGGGTGCACGCTCGCGCGTGGAGAAGTTCAACCGCGGCTACGTCAAGCACAACGGCGAGCCCGCGGAGGAAATCGTCGACAGCGGTGTCGGCGTCGCCGTGATGAAGCTCGGTACCATCGGGGTCCGAGTCAAGATCATCCCGCCGGACGCGGAGCTCCCCGACGACTTCGAGATCTACGAGGATGTCGACGTCGAGGACTACGTGGCCGACACCGACGGCGAGTCCGTTGAGGAACTCCTCGAGGGCGAGCCCGAAGACAGCGAAACCGCCGAGGAACTCGACGAGGACGTGGCCGCCGGGGCCACCGACGACGCCGAGTCCGACGAGGAGTTCGTCGACGAGGAAATCGTCGAGGAAGACGTCGAAGTCCCGACCGACGACGATGTCGAGGACGTCGATGTCGACGAACTCGAAGAGGCCGTCGACGAGGAACTCGACGAAGACGTCGAGGCGGAAGCCGAAGAGCTGATGGACGAAATGGACGAGGAGGGTGAGGACGAATGACTGTCCTCCACGTCCAGGAAATTCGGGACATGACGCCCGCCGAGCGCGAGGCGGAACTCGACGACCTGAAGACCGAACTGCTGAACGCCCGGGCCGTGCAGGCCGCGGGTGGTGCGCCGGAAAACCCCGGTCGCATCAAGGAGCTGCGGAAGGCCATCGCCCGCATCAAGACGATTCAGGGCGAAGAAGGCGACCTGCAGGAGAACGAATAATGCCACTGACACCCGAGACGCTCCCACGACACGAACTCGTCGGCCTCGACTGTGAGGTCGTCGCGGCGTCCAACCCGGACGCCGTCGGTATCAGCGGCACTGTCGTCATGGAGACGACACAGATGCTGACGGTCGAGGGGACTGACCGGGTGTGGCACGTGCCGAAGGACAGCGCGACCTTTTCGTTCGGCGTCGACGGACAGCGAGTCCAGGTCGACGGCGACCGACTCGTCGCGCGTCCCGCTCGTCGCACAGAGAACACAGGAGATTCACTATGGCGCTAGGACTGAACGTACAGGAACCGGAGGAAACCTGTGCCGATCAGAACTGCCCGTTCCACGGAGAGCTCTCCGTGCGCGGACAGACACTGAACGGCGAGGTAGCCTCCACTGACATGGAGAAGACCGTTGTCGTCGAGCGCGAGTACGACGTGAAGGTGCCGAAATACGACCGCTTCATGAAGCGGCGGAGCCGCGTTCCGGCTCACGCACCCGACTGTCTCGACCTCGCGGTCGGTGACACGGTCACGATAGCAGAGTGTCGACCGCTCTCGAAAACGAAAAGCCACGTCGTCGTTAGCGCGGGCTCGGACGAGGCCGCGAACGACGAACAGGACGGTGATGCCTGATGGAAGCACTCGGTGCTGACGTCACGCAAGGCCTAGAGAAGGGGTCGCTCATCACGTGTGCGGACAACACGGGAGCGCGCGAACTCAAGGTCATTTCCGTCCACGGCTACTCGGGAACGAAGAACCGCCACCCCAAAGCTGGACTGGGCGACAAGATCACGGTCTCGGTCACCAAGGGGACGCCCGAAATGCGTCGCCAGGTGCTCGAAGCCGTCGTCGTCCGCCAGCGAAAGCCGATCCGTCGACCCGACGGTACCCGCGTCAAGTTCGAAGACAACGCGGCCGTCATCGTCGACGAGAACGAGGACCCGCGCGGGACCGAGCTGAAAGGTCCCATCGCACGGGAAGTCGCACAGCGATTCGGCAGTGTGGCATCAGCAGCGACGATGATCGTATAGAACCATGAGCAAGCAACCAGACAAACAACGCAAGAGTCAACGACGTGCCCCGCTTCACGAGCGGCACAAGCAGGTCCGGGCGACGCTGTCAGCCGACCTCCGCGAGGAGTACGGCCAGCGAAACGTCCGCGTCAACACCGGTGACACCGTCGAGGTGCTCCGTGGCGACTTCGCTGGCGAGGAAGGCGAAGTCCTCAACGTAGACCTCGACAAGGCCGTCATCCACGTCGAGGATGTCACGCTCGAAAAGACGGACGGCGAGGAAGTCCCGCGACCGCTGGACACCTCGAACGTCCGCGTGACGGACCTGGACCTCGAAGACGAGAAGCGCGAGGCGCGTCTCGAATCGGAGGATGATTCCGCATGAGTAACCACCAGAAGCGACTCTCGGTGCCAAACAGCTGGCCTGTAGAGCGCAAGACCGCGACGTTTACGGTGAAAGCCGGTGCCGGCCCGCACGGTGAGGACGGGGTTCCCCTACTCATCGTTCTCCGGGACGTGCTCGGCTACGCCGACAACCGCAAAGAAGCCCGCTACGCCCTCAACGAGGACAACGTCCTCATCAACGGGAAGGCTATCTCCGACGAGGAGCGCCCCGTCGGGATGTTCGACATCCTGGCCTTCACCGAGCGCGAGGAGTACTACCGCGTGTTCCCCGGCGAGGGTGGTCGGCTGGCGCTGACCGCAATCGACCCGGACGCGGCCGAATCCAAGCTCGGCAAAATCGTCACCAAGACCCACGTCTCCGGTGGCGACGTCCAGCTGGGCCTCCACGACGGTGAGACACTCATCGTCGAGGACGACCAGACCTACGATGCTGGTGACTCCATCGTCGTCGGCAACGAGGACGGCGAAATCGTCGCCCACTTCGAATACGAAGAGGGCGCGCTTGTCACCGC
Organism: Haloarcula taiwanensis; assembly: GCA_002844335.1. NCBI lineage: Archaea > Methanobacteriati > Methanobacteriota > Halobacteria > Halobacteriales > Haloarculaceae > Haloarcula > Haloarcula taiwanensis. Next base: position 2,056,067 of record CP019154.1, on the reverse strand, counting down.
CGTCGACGGTGCCCACGCGGGCGAGGTCGGCGAAATCGAGGAGATTCAGGTGACGCCGGGCTCGGCCCAGAACAACGTCATCGTCTCACAGGACGACGGTGACGGCTTCGAGACAGTCGAAGAGTACGTCGTCGTCATCGACGAGAACTTCACAGGTGATGACGAATGAGCTCCGAGAGTGAGTCCAGCGGCGATTTCCACGAGATGCGCGAACCGCGCATCGAGAAGGTCGTCGTCCACATGGGTATTGGCCACGGTGGGCGCGACCTCGCCAACGCAGAGGACATTCTCGGGGAAATCACCGGACAGACGCCGGTTCGAACGAAGGCCAAGCGGACTGTCGGCGAGTTCGACATCCGCGAGGGCGACCCCATCGGTGCGAAGGTCACCCTCCGCGACGAGATGGCCGAAGAGTTCCTCCAGACGGCGCTGCCGCTCGCTGAACTGGCGACGAGCCAGTTCGACGATACCGGCAACTTCAGCTTCGGCGTCGAGGAACACACCGAGTTCCCGAGCCAGGAGTACGACCCGAGCATCGGAATCTACGGGCTGGACGTGACGGTCAACCTCGTCCGCCCCGGCTACCGCGTCGCCAAGCGCGACAAGGCGTCGCGCTCGATTCCGACGAAGCATCGACTCAACCCGGCGGACGCGGTCGCCTTCATCGAGTCGACCTACGACGTGGAGGTGAGCGAATGAGCGAAAGTGAAACCACAGACGAGCCCGATTCCGAGACGGCAACCAGTGAGCGAACTGGCCAGCTCGAGTCCTGTCAGCGCTGCGGGCGCGAACAGGGACTCGTCGGCAAGTACGATATCTGGCTGTGCCGCCAGTGCTTCCGCGAGATTTCGCGGGGCATGGGCTTCAAGAAGTACAGCTAACAATGACAGGGAACGACCCATTTGCCAACGCACTGTCGGCGCTTAACAACGCCGAGAGCGTCGGGCACCTAGAGCAGACAGTATCGCCCGCTTCGAACGAGATCGGCAGCGTCCTCGAGGTCTTCTACGACCGCGGGTACATCGACGGATTCAGTTTCGTCGACGACGGCAAAGCCGGCGAGTTCGAAGTCGAACTGAAAGGAGCCATCAACGAGTGTGGCCCGGTCAAGCCCCGCTACTCTGCGGGCGCAGACGAGTTCGAAAAGTGGGAGAAGCGGTTCCTCCCCGCCCGTGACTACGGGACCCTTGTCGTCACGACCAGCCACGGCATCATGAGCCACTACGAGGCTCGTGAGCAGGGCGTTGGTGGCCAAGTCATCGCGTACGTATACTAACAATGCCACGAGTAGAACTGGAGATTCCGGAGGACGTGGACGCCGAGCAGGACCACCTTGACATCACCGTCGAGGGGGACAACGGCAGCGTCACGCGTCGGCTCTGGTACCCTGATATCGACGTGTCCGTCGACGGCGACACGGTCGTCATCGAGTCCGACGAGGACAACGCCAAGACGATGTCGACGATCGGTACCTTCCAGAGCCACATCGAGAACATGTTCCACGGCGTGACCGAGGGCTGGGAGTACGAGATGGAAGTCTTTTACTCTCACTTCCCGATGCAGGTCGACGTCGAGGGTGACGAAGTCGTCATCGAGAACTTCCTGGGCGAGAAGGCCCCCCGTCGCACGACGATCCACGGCGACACGGACGTCGAAATCGACGGCGAGGAGCTGACCATCAGTGGTCCCGACATCGAAGCCGTCGGTCAGACCGCTGCGGACATCGAACAGCTCACGCGCATCAACGACAAGGACGTGCGTGTGTTCCAGGACGGGGTGTACATCACCCAGAAACCGAACCGAGGTGACGCCTGATGGCGGACAATGAAGAAGATGTCGAAGCAGAGGCAGAGTACACCGAACTGACCGACATCAGCGGCGTCGGCCCGTCCAAGGCGGAATCGCTCCGCGAGGCCGGGTTCGAGTCGGTCGAAGACGTCCGCGGTGCCGACCAGTCCGCGCTCGCCGATGTCAGTGGCATCGGGAACGCGCTGGCGGCCCGAATCAAGGCCGACGTCGGCGGACTCGAAGTCGACTCCGAGACCGAAGCCGAAGTCGAAGAGGAAGGCGGCGAAGAAGCCCCCGACGAGGATGTGGAGACAGAACTCCAGGCTCGCGGGCTCACCGACAAGACGCCGGACCTCTCCGACGATGAAGCGCGGCTGCTGACCCAGCGGCACCGGGTCGGCAAGCCGCAGTTCAACCGCCAGGACCACCACAAGAAAAAGCGCGTCTCGACCTCGTGGCGCAAGCCCCGCGGCCAGCTCTCGAAGCAGCGCCGCGGTATCAAGGGCAAGGGCGACACGGTTGAGGCGGGCTTCCGCTCGCCGACCGCGGTTCGTGGCAAGCACCCGTCCGGCTTCGAGGAGGTCCGCGTGCACAACGTGGACGACCTCGAAGGCGTTGACGGCGACACCGAGGCCGTTCGGATCGCCTCGAAGGTCGGCGCTCGCAAGCGCGAGCGAATCGAAGAGGAAGCCGAGGACGCGGGCATCCGCGTGCTCAACCCCACCTACGTCGAAGTCGAGGTGAGTGAGTGATGACTGATCTCTCTGCACAGAAGCGACTCGCGGCCGACATCCTTGACGTCGGGAAGAACCGCGTCTGGTTCGACCCCGAGCGACAGGGCGACATCGCTGACGCGATTACCCGCGAGGACGTTCGCGAACTAGTCGATGAGGGCGCCATTCAGGCGAACGACAAGAAAGGCAACTCCCGTGGACGCGCCCGGGAGCGCCAGAAGAAGCGTGCGTACGGCCACCAGAAGGGTGCCGGTACCCGGAAGGGCAAGGCAGGCGCACGGCAGAACTCCAAGGAGGACTGGGAGTCACGCATCCGCGCACAGCGGACGAAGCTGCGCGAACTGCGTGACGAGGGAACGCTTTCGAGTTCGCAGTACCGCGACCTGTACGACAAGGCCGGCGGTGGCGAGTTCGACAGCGTTGCCGATCTCGAACGTTACATCGACGCAAACCACGGTGACGCATAATGGCGACAGGACCACGATATAAAGTACCGATGCGGCGACGCCGCGAGGCCAGAACCGATTACCATCAGCGGTTGCGCCTGTTGAAATCCGGTAAGCCACGTCTCGTTGCTCGAAAGAGCAATAAACACGTCAGGGCGCAGCTGGTGACGCTTGGCCCCAACGGCGACGACACTCTCGCGTCCGCTCACTCGAGCGACCTCGCCGAGTACGGCTGGGAGGCCCCGACGGGCAATATGCCCTCGGCCTACCTCACCGGTCTGCTCGCCGGGCTTCGCGCGCAGGAAGCGGGCATCGAGGAGGCAGTGCTCGACATCGGACTCAACAGCCCGACCCCCGGAAGCAAAGTATTCGCAATACAGGAAGGCGCAATCGACGCCGGCCTAGACATCCCACACAACGACGACGTACTCGCCGACTGGCAGCGCACGCGCGGTGCCCACATCGCCGAGTACGACGAGCAGCTCGACGAGCCGCTGTACAGCGGCGACTTCGACGCTGCCGATCTCCCGGAGCACTTCGACGAGCTCCGCGAGACCCTACTGGAAGGTGACATCGAACTATGAGTGCTAACAACGGATGGGAGCCACGGACACGCCTCGGCAAGCAGGTCGTCGAGGGCGAAATCGACTCCATGCAGGAGGCGCTGAACTCCGGGCTCCCGCTGAAAGAATCGGAAGTCGTCGACCAGCTCGTTCCCGATCTGGAAGACGAAGTGCTGGACATCAACATGGTTCAGCGGATGACAGACTCCGGCCGCCGCGTGAAGTTCCGCTGCGTGGTCGCCGTTGGCAACCGCGACGGTCTCATCGGCTACGCCGAAGGCCGTGACGACCAGGTCGGCGGTGCCATCCAGAAAGCAATCGACATCGCGAAGCTGAACATCATCGATGTCTCCCGCGGCTGCGGGTCCTGGGAGTGTGGCTGTGGCCGTCCCCACACGGTCGCGCTGCGCACCGAGGGCAAGGCCGGAAGCGTCGAAGTCGAGCTGCAGCCGGCCCCGCGCGGGCTGGGCCTCGCGGGCGGAGAGACCGTCCGCAAGGTGCTCGAACTCGCCGGCATTGAGGACATCTGGACACGCAGTAGCGGGAACACGCGCACCACGGTCAACTTCGCAAAGGCGACGTTCAACGCCCTGCAGAACACGGCCGAGGCGCGCGTCCCCGAACGAACCTTCGAGAAGCGAGAGGTGATCGAGTGATGCACGCGCTCGTCCAGCTCCGTGGCGAAGTCAACATGCACAGCGACATCCAGGACACTCTGGAGATGCTCAACATCCACCACGTGAACCACTGCACGCTCGTCCCCGAGACGGACGCCTACCGCGGCATGGTGACGAAGGTCAACGACTTCGTCGCCTTCGGTGAGCCGAGCCAGGACACCTTGGAGACGATTCTGGCCACGCGCGCCGAGCCGCTTGAGGGCGACGCCGACGTGGACGACGAGTGGGTCGCCGAGAACACGGACTACGACGACATCTCCGGGCTCGCGTTCGCGCTCCTCTCCGAGGAGACGACGCTGCGCGAGCAGGGACTGTCACCGACGCTCCGTCTGCACCCGCCTCGCGGCGGTCATGACGGTGTCAAACACCCCGTCAAAGAGGGCGGGCAGCTCGGGAAACACGACACCGAGGGAATCGACGACCTCCTGGAGGCGATGCGATAATGACGAGTAAAAAGAAACGACAGCGCGGCTCGCGCACGCACGGCGGTGGCTCGCACAAGAACCGACGTGGTGCCGGCCACCGCGGCGGTCGCGGTGCCGCAGGCCGTGACAAACACGAGTTCCACAACCACGAACCGCTCGGCAAGAGCGGCTTCAAGCGCCCGCAGAAGGTGCAGGAAGAGGCCGCGACGATCGACGTTCGCGAGATCGACGAGAACGTCACGCTGCTGGCTGCCGATGACGTCGCCGAAGTCGAAGACGGTGGCTTCCGCGTCGATGTCCGTGATGTGGTCGAAGAGGCAGACGACGCCGATTACGTGAAGGTCCTCGGTGCCGGCCAGGTTCGCCACGAACTCACGCTCATCGCCGACGACTTCTCCGAGGGCGCTCGCGAGAAAGTTGAAGCCGCAGGCGGAAGCGTCGAACTGACCGACCTCGGCCAGGAGCGCCAGGCCGAGGCCGAAGAAACCGACGACGCGGACGCGGACGAGGAATAACGAACGATGAGCTGGAAGGACACCGCCGAACCACTGCTTGTCCGGATGCCTGCAGTCCAGCGACCGGACGGACACGTCCCGTTCAAGCGCAAGCTCACTTGGACAGGTGGCGTGCTCCTGCTGTATTTCTTCCTGACGAACGTGAAGCTGTTCGGGCTGGACATCGACGCCAGCCAACAGGTGTTCGGGCGCTTCTCCTCGATTCTGGCCTCCGGCCAGGGGAGCATCATGCAGCTGGGTATCGGTCCGATCGTCACGGCGTCCATCGTGTTACAGCTCCTCGGTGGGGCGGACCTGCTCGGGCTGAACACCCAAGACGATCCGCGAGATCAGATCCTCTATCAGGGGCTCCAGAAGCTGCTGGTGCTTGTGATGATCTGTCTCACCGGGCTCCCGATGGTGTTTGCCGGCGGCTTCCTCCCGGCTGACACAGCGGTCGCGAACTCACTGGGTATCGGCACGGCCGGTGTCCAGTGGCTCATCTTCGCCCAGATGTTCGTCGGCGGTGTCCTCATCCTGTTTATGGACGAGGTCATCTCCAAATGGGGCGTCGGCTCCGGTATCGGGCTGTTCATTGTCGCCGGCGTGAGCCAACGGCTTGTCGGTGGCCTCCTGACGGCCCCGTTCCTCGGGAACAGCGAGGGGATTATCTACACCTGGTACCTGTTCATCACCGGCGAGCGCGGCACCGGACCAGTGCTAGCTGCTGATGGCCTCCAGACCGTGCTGCTTCAGGGCGAACTGCTGGGGCTGTTCACGACGGTCCTCATCTTCGCCGTGGTCGTCTACGCCGAATCGGTCCGCGTGGAGATTCCGCTGTCGAACGCCCGCGTGAAAGGGGCCCGTGGCCGGTTCCCGGTCAAGCTTATCTACGCGAGCGTCCTGCCGATGATCCTCGTCCGGGCACTGCAGGCGAACATCCAGTTCCTGGGCCGGATCCTGAACGCCCAGCTGGGTTCGATGCCAGCGTTCCTCGGCACGTACGCTAACGGCCAGCCCACCGGCGGCCTGTTCTACTTCCTTGCCCCCATCCAGAGCCGTGGCGACTGGATGTGGTGGCTCGAAGGGACGGCCCAACCGGTCTGGCAGATCCTGACCCGCGTCGGTATCGACCTGTTCGTCATGCTGGTCGGCGGCGCCATCTTCGCCGTGTTCTGGGTCGAGACCACCGACATGGGCCCGGAGGCGACGGCCAAGCAGATCCACAACTCCGGGATGCAGATCCCTGGCTTCCGCCAGAACGTCGGCGTCATCGAGAAAGTGCTTGAGCGGTACATTCCGCAAGTGACTGTCATCGGCGGTGCCTTGGTTGGGTTGCTCGCCGTGATGGCCAACATGCTGGGTACCATCGGCGGCGTCTCCGGTACCGGGCTGCTACTGACGGTCTCCATTACGTACAAGCTGTACGAGGAGATCGCCGAAGAGCAACTCATGGAGATGCATCCGATGATGCGCCAGATGTTCGGATGAGATGACAGAGAATCCGCAAAGCGCCGCTTAGCTACCTCTTTTTCCGTATCGTCCGAATGGCATAGCAGTTTCCTCAAGAATCGGGAGCTACCGATCGGTCATTCAGTGTGGGGCGAATAGACACAGATACCCGTCCGCTCTCGCCTCGGTCAAAGTGCTGCGGATGACCTTTCCTTGCGGGATACACCGTGAAGCGGGACACCCAGAGACGACGACAAGACACGATTGTATCATTACGCCTTGCAAGCACTGAAAAGGGTGCCGCTGACGAAGACGCTGAGCAACGGTGTTCTGAGGCGTGATATGGGGAAACATGACCATGAACTCTCAGTTCCCCTGTCGTTCTTTCACCGGCACGACTGTTTCTAAGCCGCACATGTGATTGACTCCTATAGGCTGAACGTACCGCGTTGCCCTTTCACCTGACACGCTGCAAGCAAACGATCAGAACGCAGGAAAGCAACGGAACAACACTGTCAACAGGTACGACTTCAGTGGAGAGAACGACACGGATATGTGCCGCGATGATGGCAATAATTATCCCCTAGTAAAGAGTGGGTGCAGTTGTTGCTGTTAAGATGTCCACGGTTGGGCCAGACACTACGCGCTTGTTCCGGTGCACGTCCGGCAGGCAGTGAGCACATTGATCCACTCATAGAATCGGGCACCATTGCCAGCGTAATTCAGATTCCAGCCGCATATCGATGTGGTGCAGTCGGTGAATGCCTAAGACGAATGTACCCCTATCCTAAGCCACTGATGACAAAAATGAACGGTAGTAATCTTTTCTCAAGACAGTCAAGTTGCATAAATTCCGTTTGAAAACACCTCGTCAGCAGCCACTCACGGTTTATATTCATCGGTAAGCCGGCGGTCGATAACTGTCACCATCCTTTCAACGGTACGAGTCCATGTATGTGAAGCGGCCCAGCACTGTGCTCCGTCTGAGTACTGTCGGTCGTCATCAAGAAGTTCACGGAGAGCTGCTGCGACGGCGTCTGGGTTGGGACGGGTGCATCTGCCTGACGTGCCATCTGCAATCGCGTCTTCAGCGCCAGTACCGAATGTCCCGACGACTGGGACTCCGTGACGGTTTGCTTCAAGATACACGAGTCCAAAGCCCTCGAAATGGTGGTTGACATACCGGGGCGTGAGGATGAAGGCTTCAGCGGTCGCGTACCATCGCTCAAGTTCTTCATCTGGAACCTTCCCCTCAAAATGAATACGGTCACTCAGTCCGTTCTCACGCACGATGTTTCGAACGCCGTCTGCGTACTCGGTGTCTGATCCACTGCCGACCAAATGATAGTCAACGTCTGGTTCGTCGTCAGCAATACGGACAAACGCTTCGGCAGAGAGGTGCTGACCTTTTCGAGGCTTGAACGCCCCGACAGTCAGTAAGACACGGTGGTCGAGCGAAAACGGCGTTGGAGGATCGTTCACCGGAGGCACGCCGTTAGGGACCGTGACGAGGTTCTGAGATTTTGTAACTGACCGAATGCAGTCGGCGGTAAACGTCGAAACGCAGAACGCTGCGGCTGCCTTAGACAGCGCTAAGCGCGCCGGTAATCTGTGCTTCGAGTGGAGCGGCTCGACCGCGTACGTCCCGTGACACGAGACGAAGTACGGCACGTCAGTACGACGAGTGGCGAGGTAGGCTACCAGTGAGTAGGGGTACGCGACCAGTGAGAAAATGGCGTCTACGTCGTCAGTCGCACGCCGAACGCTGCTGGCCGCCCGGAGAACAGAAACAGGCGATGACTGCAGCGCCAATGGGCTAGGGAGGTCGGTTCGGACGTCAACTTCATAGTAGTCACGGAGTCTTGAGACGACCGCCTCGGAGTACTGTCCCCAGCCAGTGTCGGGGGATAATGTTGGCGTCAGAATAAGGAGACGATGCATAACATATAGAACGAAATAACGAGATATGCAAATACTTGTTGGCATTCCCTGTAGCAGGCATATCATTAAATCGCCCGCCTTTGCGGGAGATCTCGGTTTATTATCGGCATCATAAGAGCGTCAGCCTTCCCGGCGGACGCATCCGGGGACGATTCAACGAAAAGATTGACTATTTGTCGCCGTCCACGGTTCATTAAATGAATCTGACAACGCTGGTAGCGGGTGGTGGCGGTTTTCTCGGAAGTCACCTCTGTACGGCATTAGTCGAAGACGGACACGAGGTTATCTGCATTGATAACTTTGGTAGTGGACGCCGTGAGAACCTCGCACACCTTGAGGACCACCCGCGGTTCATGCTCATTGAGGCTGATATCCGCGAACCGCTAGGACTGCCCGCTGCTGACCGCGTGTACCACCTTGCGTCGCGCGCCTCGCCGACAGACTTCACTGAGTTCCCGGTACAAATCGCGCTGACCAACACTGAGGGAACCCGCAATCTACTTGACTACGCGGTCAAGCATGACGCACGGATGGTGTATGCAAGCACGAGTGAGGTCTACGGCGACCCGGAGGTCCATCCCCAGCCCGAAAGCTACACCGGAAACGTCAATATAAGAGGTCCACGTGGCTGTTATGACGAGTCGAAGCGTTTCGGCGAAACACTGACCGTCGCCTACGAGAAGCGTTATGACATCGACGTTCGGACCGCACGAATCTTCAATACATACGGTCCCAGAATGCGGGCTGACGACGGTCGGGTTGTCCCCACATTCGTTACACAGGCGCTTGACGGGGAGGACCTCACCATCTACGGCGACGGCACACAGACTCGGAGCTTCTGTTACGTCAGTGATATGGTGGCCGGTCTCAGAGCTTTGATGGACCAGCCAGGTCTCGACGGCGAAGTGGTCAACATTGGCAGAGAAAACGAGATTACAATTCGGACGCTGGCCGACCGCATTCTCGAACACTGCGACACGGATAGTGACCTCATATTCGAACCGCTGCCTGAGGACGACCCTGAACGGCGACGCCCCGATATCTCAAAGGCACAGAAACTGCTCAACTGGGAACCAAACGTATCACTGAACGAAGGTCTTCGCCAGACCATCTCGTACTTTGGACACAATTAACTTCTGAACCGTATGTGGTCTCGGCAGAACGTAATGTCTTAGTCGTCCTCCCGAAGCTATCTATTATGCATATTGCAATTCTTTCTGATCGGTACCCGGGACATGGCGCTGCTGGGGCAGGGACGATGGCCGCACGACTCGCAGAACAATATGATAAGCGCGGCCACATCATTAGCGTCCTAACAACTAGCTCTGAAACAGAACGGCCAACCGCATTTACTGCCATGTCCCCCAACATTGACAGCCACAACGACATTACCGTCTACTGCTTCCCCCGTCCCCCCTACCGCCAGTTTCGCTCGTACCATGCCCTCTACAACCCGTGGACAAGCCCCTCAATCCAGCAGTGGTTCGCTCATCATGCCGTTGATGCTGTGCACGCTCACAACGTTCATGAGTTCCTTTCGTATGATGCCCTCCGAGCCGCCAGCACCCATACAGACAGTGTCGTCCTTACCTATCACGACGGAATGAGCTTCGCATACGGGAAGGTTAACCACTTTGTAGACGGTGACCCCAATAACGACGGCCGACCACCTAGTTATGCATACTGCCCCTCAGAGCTACACCAGATACGTAGAGCGAAGTTCCAGTACAATCCCGTTCGAAACCGAGTAAACAAGTGGTATTTATCGACCTATATCAATCATGGTATCGCAGTTAGTCACGAGCTCGGCCGCGCGCTCCGCGCAAACGGCCGGCCAGTTGATTATATTATCCATAACGGTATTGACCCACAACGATATCTTGAAGCTGATGGTAACCAGTTCCGAGATAAATATGGCCTGAATGAACAACCGTTTATCCTTTTCGGCGGCCGTGCCTCAGACCTCAAAGGGGGTACTCAATTAGCCCGTGCTATCGCATGCTCGGAAACCCAGCCCCTACTGGTCCTTACTGGCGAAAATAAAAAGTACGCTGAAAAGTTACGTAGCATGCACCCGCAAATATCGATACGAGAAACTGGCTGGGTGGACGAAGACCTGATGCCTAGTGCGATGTCCGCTGCGGCAACCGTGGCGACGCCGAGTGTCTATCTTGAGCCATTTAACCTCCAGAACCTGGAGGCGATGGCCGCAGGAACACCGCCGATCACCACCTGTTACGGAGGACCACCGGAGGTTGTGGAAGACGACCGCACCGGGTTTGTTGTCAACCCGTTTTCAACCCGTGAGTTCGCTGACCGGATTGACGCCCTCATTCAACATGCCGACAAATGTCAAGAGTTGGGCCATAATGCCCAACAGAATGTCACTAAGTCGTTCACTATTGAAGACACCGCTAGCAAGTATCTGTCACATCTTATGGCATAAACCACATCAGTCCCATAGTGCGTCCTGATCAATGACTTCCGCCGGACTGCCAACAAAAAGGGTTGTTAGTGAGCATCGTCGGTGACCGCGCCTTCGCTGGCGATTACCGTTCCACTCTGACGATAACTGCTTGATTGAATATCACGCCGTCTCCAGTCCAAACGACGTCTTTAATCTCGATTGGTACTATTCAGGCTTACGTATCACTGCCCCGGTAGAGCTGATCACGGTCTGTGTCGAGAATCTGAACATCCTATGAGATGGCATAGTTATCACCGACAGCATTCGGTCTTGAAAATCACTTTCGTCATTGGATTAGCATCTGAGCGTCACATTTCAAACTCTCGTTCAATTTTCACACGCAAACAACGCACGCACACACAGTCCAGTATCGGAAAACTAATTACGGTACTAAACGTCCGAATGTCGGCAGTACGGACTCATTTGTATCTTCAAGTCGCCGTGGGACTTCCCAGTTGGATAGTGTCTGGTGTGGCGACAGTCATCGTGGCTGATAGCGTTGCCGTTAAATATCATGACTGGACGGCTATTTTCCAGCACCGCCGGTCGAGTGAGGGGAAAAGTAGTCCGAGAGGACGTAGACTTGCATTAGCAGAGTGGAGATGAAGTGCAAAATATAGGTTTTGGAAACGGGTTCGGTTCCGGAACGTATTTTCGCCGGCAACCAGTGCTAGCGGTAATGGCAGTCAGTGAATTGCTTATTCTCGGAGTAGATGCCGCGGATTTTAGTGTTCTCAGTTCGGACTCGGTCTCACTTCCGACGCTCGAACGACTAATGCAGGAGGGTGTTTCGGCCCCTCTCGAGAGCACCACGCCTCCGATAACCGGCGCAGCGTGGCCTGCGATGGCCTGTGGGCGCGACCCCAACAGTATCGGAATGTTTGACTTCCGGAACTTCTCGCGAGAGGATTGCGGTGAGTACCGTCCTTCGCCGTCGGCAGTTGATCCATTCTGGAGTTACCTCAGTGAGGAAGGGTATACTGCGGGTATCAGTGGCTACCCGATCGCGCCGCTGGACAAGCCCGTCGACGGGTTCGTCCTCTCATGGCCGTGGTATCTACCAGCGGACGAGCAACGCTTGGCTCCTGCGGAGTTCTTTGAGGACACTGACATCGAGGTTGATGACTACATCCGGGAGAACACAGAGTTCGAGGTCGAGCAGGTACTCACCGACCTCTGGGACAAGGCCGAGTTTGACGAACGTGTTTTAAATCGCTTTGATTTCGATGTGTATTTCACGCATCTTGACGCTGACACCATCATTCACATCGCAGACGAAGATACACTTGACGACGTGTATCGAGTCTACGAAGCGATAGACGAGATTGTCGCGTCCATACTTGAACACTGTGCAGACGACTGTGCCGTCATGATGGTCTCGGATCACGGCATTTCGAAAGTGCATGGGAAGTTCTACATGACACAGTTTCTCATTGACCAAGGGCTGCTTCAGAGAGAGACCACGGCAGCCGAACGGGTCACACAGACGGATATCAGCCAGCGCGCTATCGAGTTGGCCAAAACCACGCTGAACGCTCTCGGACTCACACGTCCCATCCAGAAGTTGTTGTTAAGTGACGATAAGATTCGCCAGCAGGCAGGACTCGAACACGGATTGGATTTCGAGGATATCGACTGCGAGAACACCGTTGTCGTCAACAGCGGAGATTGGGGTCAGTTATACGGTACAGACGGAGACGACGAGGTCAAAGCAGTTGTAGACTACCTCTCTCGGATGGCGGCTGAACAGGGCTTCGAGGTAGTCGTAGACTGGCCCGAAACGGCATACGAAGGCGATCAGTTGCATCCTGATGCGCCAGACGCCATCGTAACGATACGCGCACAAGACGGAATCCTGCGCCCAAAATCAGTCGTCTCACCAGGAAAAGAGGACCCTGAGGACTACTTCGAGACGTTCGACACGGCAAATCTGAACCACGGCGAAGACGGAGTGTTCGTCCTTTCGGGACCGAACGTGAAGCACAACACAGAGGTCGAACCGCTTCATTTGCTTGACGTCGCACCGACGATTCTGAACCAACTTGTGGGCGTCGTACCACCCGACGTACACGGGACAGCCCGGACCGATCTCTACGAGCCCGGTAGTCGGCCAGCGTCAACTCCCCAAACCGGATTCAAAGATTTCCAGCAGACGTTAATCGAGGACCGGTCGGAGCACGGAGAGATGGACGAGGTGAAGGAGAAACTGGCCGAGCTCGGATACTTCGAATAATTTCGATGGCATCGGATTTCATCCGCGACCTGCGCTGGGTTTCGTTTGCTGAAGTCTTCTCACAGGCCGCGTCATTTGCCACAGTCCCACTCCTTACACGGGCATTGGTCCCGTCTGAATACGGTCTCTATCGGTCGGCGTTCGTGGTGGTGTCACTGTTGATGTTCGTCAGGGGTGTAGTGAACCTCCAGCCGCTTCTTCTCGACCAACTACCACGGCTCGAGAGACAGCGCCAGAGGTCGTTGACGGTGGCAGTCAGCGTATGTACGGTTGCTTTGACCACGATGTCGCTCGTCGGACTCGTCCTTTTGACAGAGATAGGGATATTGAACGAGGTTTCGGGTCGGATCCAAGAGTTCGTGGCCGCTAACCTTTGGTTGACGATGTCTCTCGTGGCATCGAGGTCGCTGTATCAATACGGCCTTACTGTATGCAAAGCCTTGGACGAGTTTGCGACGTACAGTGGCGTCAAGTTCCTGTACGAGATGACGTTCTTGGGGGCACTTGTCGCGTTGTTCGCTGTCGATCTGCTCACGATTGTAACGGCAATCTCGGCGTACGTAGGCGCGAGTATGCTAGCCATCGGTATCATCCTCGTGATTGTCCACGATGAACTCCGCGCGAAGCCCGACTTTGGGAAGCTGATTGGCGAGTACCGTCGAGTCTCAGCGCCACTGATTCCCAGGTCACTTGTCGAGAAGACAAAAGGGCTCACTCCTCGATTCCTCATCGTGAGCGCGTTCGGGGTCGGAACCTTCGGGAGCTGGTCAGTTGTCTTCTCCCTTGCCATGTCGTTTCGGCTATTGAGCAGGCCGTTCTCGGAGATTCTCCTGCCGAAGATATCGAAAGCGCTCTCAGAAGGCCAGTCGCTCGACGGACTCGTATACCAGTACTACCGCGTGATGGGAACTCTCATTTCACCGGCGGTCGTCGGCGGCTGGCTTCTCGGTGCTGAGGTCATTCAGTACGTCTTTGGTGCGGAGTATGTTCTCGCTGACGTCGTGATTTGGCTTCTGCTCGCCGGGTTTGGCATCCAATCGATCAATGCGATAACGGGTTCGGTATACGTGGCCACTGATCGAAGTGATCTCGCGACATATACCCAGATCCTGTCCGCAGTCGGCCTTCTCTCGCTCGTGTTGCTCGGAGCTTTCGTCTTCGATTCACTTATTATCGTCTCAGCCGGATATCTCGCAGAAAACCTTATCGCGTTATCAATCTCACTCAGATATCAATCTACCATCCTTGAACTTCCACGGCCGAGTTTCGAGACGGTCTGGAAGCTCTGTTTGTCACTCGCTATGATGGTGATAGCCGTAGTGCTCGTAGAACCGTGGATAGCTGGTGTACTGACGACATTCGCTGCCGTCGCTGTCGGTGCGGCCACGTACTTTGTGACGCTCTACGCTACAGGATTCATCCGCGAGCAGGAGTGGGAACTCCTTCACCAGTTTGTTAGTATATAACCAACACGTATTTATTTGCGCATCCTAGTCCGATACTACTGTCGTTAGATCGAACGCATGCACGTACTTTCAATAAGTTTAGACGAGTCGATTGCGCTGTCGGAGAGCGACGCTCACCAGCGACAGCGGAGGTACGCCAAGTATTTCGACAGATACACTGTTGTGGCAAAAACCGATTCAGAACACGACAAGCAGATTCGGGACGGGGCACTACGGGTGATTCCCACGAATTCGACGACACGGTATCACTTTCTGATAGACGCCTACCGACTCGGACGTACGGCGGCCGAAGAGTGGGCACCTGATTGCGTGACAACGCAGGATCCGTTCTCAACTGGCGTCGTTGGACTCGCGCTTGCACGACAGTTCGATGCGTCGCTACGGGTGCAGGTTCACGCCGATTTCATATCTAACCCAAAGTGGCGGTGGCAGTCGGCGAAGAACCCGTTCGCGGAAGCGCTCGGCCGAATCGTATTGAAGCATGCTGATGCGGTTCGAGTTGGAACTAAACACGAACGTAGAAAGGTCAGTTCGGTCGTCCAAGACTCGACCAGGGTTTCGGTCGCTCCGGTTCGGATGGACTTCGATGGGGTTGTCGGTGGTAGTGAGCGGTCGGTGACCGAACTTCGGTCGGCCTTCGGTTTTGGCGAGCGCCCAGTCATCTTCTTTGCGGGCCGGTTCACCGATCAAAAGAATTTGCATAAGTGGCTCGAAGTTGCCGCGATCGTTCACGAAGCGGCTAACAGGACGCCACTATTCGTCATGGTGGGTGACGGCCCACAGTCCGAGAATGTTCGACAGCAGGTCACTGAGTTCGGCATAGAGGACAGCTTCCGGTTCCCTGGATGGGTAGAGACCGAGCGCCTCGCGGAGTACTACGACCTCGCAGACGTGTTTCTAATAACCTCTGACTATGAGGGCACTTCCCGAGTCGTCGTTGAGGCTGGCATGAACGAGACGCCGGTCGTCGCGACACCGTTTGCAGGCGCAATGGATAACATTGTTGACGGAGAAACTGGCTTTGTCGCTGAAGACGTGGAAACGCTCGCTCGACGAGTCTGCGAGCTACTCGAAGACGCGACCGTACGCCAACAGATGGGCACTCGGGCACGGGAACACTTGATGGAGCGATTCGACGCCGAGCGGCTGGTTGAAGAGTACGTAGAGTTCTTGCAGGATGGACTATGTGGAGAACGAAGATACTAGGTTTTGAGAGTCCTCGTATGAAGTGGATAGAACAAACCGCTGAGAGTGAACGCATACTCGACGTTTGATTCGTCGACGAGTGTGAAACAAATACTGCACGCCGAAGCGTTGCATAGCCGAATCCTGATGCAACATTGTAGGAACTGATTTAAAACCGACTGTTGGGGAACGGGCGGCTGGCGAGCCCATCAGAGACGACCTCTTTCCTCTGTCCTTTGCAGATGGCATTTTCGATGGCGTCGTTTTTGCAGAGGTACCGGAACGCTTGCCCAATCCTGGAGACGCGATACCAGAGCTCGCAACTGTTCTTGAAACAGGCGGGCGGCCATATCTAACAAGAACCCGCTCGGCCTGTATCGCTACCTTCGACACTCCCTACTAGTGGACTCTCCTGACCAGGGTCACTACCACGAGGCGGACGGCCATGTCCAGCTTGTAGCCCCGCTCTCGCTGTCACATCTGTTTGATGGTCACGGATTCCGTGTTGAAGAACGGACCCGCCCAAGTATCACTCTATCTAGGTCTCCGACGTGCCCTCGATTGACCGCTCTTCCAGAGTTTCTGTTCAACCGGGGTTGAACAGACACCTGTATCGTCGCGGTGAGCGAGTGATTCAGCCGCCTTCGCAGGGTTCTCAGAGTCTGGACGCCAGATTCGACATCAAGGCCCGTACGTCGTGGCGGTCACGGGCAACTTCTCGACTCCGCTGACAGAGGCTACGGTACTCGGCGTCGTTCAACTCAAAGATGGATTCGAGACGGTCGGCAAGCGCCGCCGGATCACCACTTGGGAACGTGAGGCGAGAGGCGTTAAGGTCCGAGTCGTGGACCATATCTACGTATGAATCGTTGGAGGAGACGACCGGTGTCCCGGATGCCATCGCTTCGACTTCCGTCTTGTCGAGACTTCCCGTCGCACTATCATTGAGGAAGACACCCGCACGCTGGTACTTCAGGACGACTTCCTCATGCGGGACGGCTCCAACGAATTCGACCAAATCGGTCAACCCCTGTGATTCAACCGTCTCGTATAGTTCTTCGACATACGCCTCGTCACCCGACGGTGCACCAACGATCTGTAGTTTCGCGTCGATACCGCGGGTATCGAGCACCTCGATAGCACCGACAAGTGTCTCGAACCGCTTTACCGGATCAAGGCGGCCGACGCCAAGAGCCAGTCGTCGGTCGGTGCTTGAACCGTTTGGCGCGAACGTATTGGTGTCGATACCGTGACCGAGCACCGAGAGCTTGTCTGACGGAAGTCTGAAGCTACCTTCGGTCGCGGTCACTACCCGGTCGGCTAGCCGGTGTGCAACCTTTAGATGCCACTCGACGCTGCTGTGGGCGTACCAGAGCGTAACTGGAACTCCTGCCGACCTGAACCATGGCCAGCCCGCAATAACGTAGTGTGGAATCATGTGGGCGAAGACCGCATCGATACCTCGCCGTACGGCCTCGATACAGTGTCGCTCGAACGAGAGGACCCGCCTCGCCTTCGAGTATCCCTTCTCCTTCCCGAAGCTGTAAAGCGTAACGTTGTTGGGGAGGTCGTACTGGCCGATGTAGCTTGTTAGTACGTCAAGCTTCTCAACGTGTTCGGCAAGTGCGCTGACCCAGTCGACAGTGAATCCGAGGATATCGTCGGTCGAATCTACCTTTTGTGTGATCATTAGGACGTGCATGCTCAGACCCCTATCTGTAGGAAATCAACGATGCTCTCGGCTCGGTGCTTCCACGTATACTGTTTGACGTCCTCTCGAGCGTGGCGTGCGACCTTGCTTGCGTCCGGGTCGTCCAACACCTGACGTATTGAACGCGCGAGTGAACTGGAGCTGTCAGGCGGTGCGAAGTAGGCACTGGAGTCGTTCAACACTTCCTTCAACGACGGGATATCGGTGGCGATTATCGGTCGCCCGACTGCCATGTACTCGAACAGTTTGAGCGGCGAGGTGTACCGGCGTGAGATAGCTCTTTCAGCTGTGTTCGGGAGGACGAGCGCATCGCTGGCCGCGAGATACTTCGGGACCTGGTCTGGGTGGACGTGTCCAACCATCTCAACATTGCTCGGCATTGTCCCCACAGCAGTTTCAAGTCGGTCCTGCTGAGCGGCCGTACCGCCCACGAGACAGACAGTCACTTCAGGTATGTCTTTAGCTGCTTCGACCAATGTATCGACGCCTTTCCACTGTTTGAGGCTGCCGGCGTAGCAGACTAACTCGCCCTCCGGGAGCGATAGCTCGGTTCGAAGTGACGACTTTGAGCGCTTGATTGTGAACCGGTCAAGGCGTACACCATCCGGTGCGACAAGCATCGGCGCATTGGTGAACGAGCGCCACTCGTCCCGGAGCCCCTCGCTGATGACAACTACACCGCAAGTGTGCTCCAATGCCCGTCCAAGAAGTGCTGCGACTCGGTCTCTCGAAGGCCGACGGTGCAGTTCGACCGCAAGCGAATCGCCGAACAACGGTGCACCGAGGACGGCGAACAGAAGTCCGCGGGAGTACAGCCAGTCCCAGTCGGATCTGAGCGTGTACGCGAGCGCAGCGAGTGTGAACGTGATCGACTGGAGGTAGAACGCGAAGCGGAGGAGCGGCTGGCGTGAGCTACTGCCGAGAAAATCGATACACGGCAGTCGTGTTATTTCGAAGTTAATAGGTGAGTCGAAGTATTCCTCAACTGAATCGGGCGCGTCGTCTGGCTGGACGCGATCAGGGATGACTAGTTCAACCTCGTGTCCGTTCTCGGTAAATGCGTCGCACATCTGGACGATTTGATAGGCGTGTGCTCGCCGGCTCGGAAGCCTTGCGTTTGCCACGTACTGTATCCTAGCCATTTTTTTTTCGGTGGCCGTCTCTCGCGGAGGCTACCTTCCGCAGAAGGGTCTCGTATTCGGCGACCATCTGTTCGTGTTCAAACTGGCTCTCGAGGCGCTTGTACGCTTGCGTTCGGAGTTGACTCCGGAGCGAGGAGTTCGAGAGTAATTGCTCAAACCGCTCAGAGAACGCCTCAATGTCGTCCTGTTCAACGAGGAACCCGTCTTCGCCGTCGGTAATGGCCTCAGGAGTGCCACATACCGCGGACGCGACGACAGGTGTCCCGCAGGCCATCGCTTCGAGGACAACATGGGGAAGCCCCTCGTAGGTCGAATTTAACGCGAAGACGCGGCTACGAGAGACGATGTCGAGTACACGTTCGTGAGGGATGCGACCATGAAAGACAACTTGCTCACTCACGCCCCGTTTGTCTGCGTGCGCTTCGAGGGTGTCCCGTTCAGGCCCGTCACCGATGACGTGTAACTCCGCGTCGGGTACGTCGGCTCGTTCGAAAGCATCAACGATTCCGCCTATCCCTTTCCACGGGACGAGTCGACCGACGGTCACGATTCGGGGTGGTCGATCGGAGTCGGTTATCGACGGCCTCTCTATGTCTATCGCATTGTAGATGACGCTCGTCCGGTCGGGAGCCACTCCCCACCCAGTCACGAGTGAGCGGAGAAACTTGCTTGGCACCGCGACGTGGTCTGCCAATCGAACTGGCGCTGTCCGAAGAAGTTTCCAACCTTCGAGTTTCGGATTAAAAGTGAACTGCTGGAACGTCTCAATGTCGTTGCAGGTCTCGCCGGAACGGCGGGCCCGCTCCCATGCGGCGTCACCGACGATTTTGCTGACGGTCGGGACGCCCACGATGCGCCCGGCAGTTATCGCCTGCAAGTCGAACGCGTTTACCAACATCACGTCCGGTTCGTACGACCGGAGTTCGGCCACGAGGGTTCGAATCTGTCGGGCATATCTAAAGACGACGGAATCACCACGAGGAATGCGTACGACTTTGAACGGAAACCGGTCGTCGAACCCCGACGAGGCACGACCGTTCGTGACGACGCGGACAGAGTGGCCCCGGTTGACGAGTTCGCGTCCAAGCGATGAGACGAATGTCGCTGGACCTCCGGAATCGGGTGGAAAGATACCGGGGGCGAGCAATACGCTGACTGACTCCTTCACTGTTGGCTGAACAGTGTCTGTCCCGCTTGAAATATCGTTCTATTCGCGATGGAACTCTCGGAAAAGCGTGTAACGGCCGTTCAAGAACCTGTCGCCTTCTCTGGCCAGTCTCCAGAAAAGCACTATCGAATTAAACACGCTCTCGCCAGTGAGGACTGATACTTATCTGCTACCGAACGTCATCTCAACCATTCTCGATAGCGCACGCAGAGACCACGCGACATTGAACGAAAATAGAACGAAATATATGGTATCTTATCGGTACGAGTGCATTGAGCAAGAGTTGGGACATTATCCGCACACTGTACGACAACGAACTCGACGATGCCGACGCGTGCGTCGGTCAACTACCGAATTGGTCAGCGACTCAATGCCGGGGAGCGGGATTCCTCGTGGCCACTACCCGTGGTGAGCTACTGGGCAATAGATAACTCAGCGAACAGATATGCGAGCGGCCGGTCAAACTTGGCTCGTGGCCGGAGGAAGCCAAAGTCAGTACACCTTTGGTAGAACACTAGAAATCAGGCGACAATGACAGATACACCGAGCGTTCTCCATGTTATTTCTGGTATCGATGTCGGCGGCGCAGAGAATCACCTTCTGATGCTTCTTGACGGACTCGCCTCACGGGAGTTTGACGTTACCGTAGCATATCTGAAAGGCGACGGCGAACTCGCGGACGACTTCCGAGAAGCAGGCTGCTCTGTTGAGCGAATTGGTATCCGGTCGGACTTGGACCCACTCGGGCTCGGGAGACTCGTCGCAAAAATAGCTCGAAACGATTACGACATTGTCCACACTCACCTCTTTCACGGTGACGTATACGGCGCGACAGCCGCAACTGTTGCTGGAGTTCCAGCTATCGTCTCCTCGAAGCATAACGATCCACCATACTGGCAGGACCAACCGCACAAGCTAGTACACGACCTGTCGCTGTCTCGTACCGACCGTATTCTCCCAATTTCTGAACATGTCCGTGACTACTTGCTTGAAACCTCGAATGTCAGCCCAGATCGAGTTCAGACGGTCCGATACGGGTTCTCGCTAAAGGACTTCGAAGACGTATCTGAGAGTGACGTCCAATCGGTACGGCGAGAATTTGTCGACGATAATAAGCCACTCGTTGGAACCGTCGCTCGACTCACTGAGCAGAAAAATCTGGAAACGCTTCTCCGCGCGTTCGAGCAAGTCAGAGACCGGGTGCCGGGCGCACATCTCGCTATCGTTGGACGCGGCGAGGAAGAAGACCGCTTGATACGCCTTGCAGACACTCTCGGTATTGCGGACGCCGTGACATTCGCCGGATTTCGGACTGACATTCCCGAACTTATGCACGCATTTGACGTGTTCGCACTGCCATCGCGGTGGGAAGGCTTTGGCGTTGTGTTTCTCGAAGCGATGGCCGCCCAGACACCCGTCGTCGCATCTGAAGTGAGTGCCATCCCAGAAGTGGTCGCAGACGGCAAGACTGGACTGCTGTGTCCCCCGACAGACGAGACGCAGTTTGCCGATGCTATCTCAACCCTGCTTGAGGACCGAGAACTGGCCGAATCGATGGGCGAAGCCGGGAGGGAACGGCTCGACAGGAAGTTCACGGTCGATAGGATGGTCGAAGAAGTAGCGACAATCTATCAAGAGATACTGTCCACCAAATCGCGGTAGAGCGATTGGTACGACTGTTCCATGTTTTCGAGCGTAAATCGGCTGAGGTCGGCGGTAGTTTGTTTGCTCATCTTACGCCGGAGCGACGGTGATGCGACGAGTTGCCCGATGCGGGCGCTCAGTTCTGAGATGTCACCCGGCTCGACTAGAAATCCGGTTTCGCCATGCGAAACCTGTTCGGGGATTCCTGCGACAGTCGTCGAGACGACCGGCAACCCGGCAGCACGGGCTTCGGTGACGACGCGGGGCATTCCCTCACGATAGGAGGGGAGTACGAAGACATCCGCCGTGGCGAGGAGCCGGGCAACATCGTCGCAGTAGCCGAGAAATGAGATGTTGTCTTCAAGCCCACGTCGCTTGACCGCATCCTGTAGTTCTTCTCGGCTTTCTCCTTCGCCCGCGATATCTAACTTGACCGGATGCTCTCCGGCGACCTGATCGACTGCCTCTATCAGGTCGAACAGGCCCTTGCCGTCCGCTAGTCGGCCGACGAAAAGTAGCGAAACTGGTTCATCGGCGGATGGCAGGTTATCCCACCGGTCCGGAACGCGATATGCGTCTAAGTCTAGACCGTCGTAGATGACCTCGTACTGGTCCGGATGACCAAACCCGCGGTCGAGATAGGTGTCACGAACCCTCACTGAGTTGGTGACTATGCGGTCGCTCAGCGGTGCACTCGCGCGCTCGAAGACGTAGAGTGTGGCGTTCAACAGCGGGTTCCGGTCGCTTGCGATTGGGTCACCGTGAACGCTGTGGATAGTGACTGGGACATCTGCAAGGGCGCCCGCCCAGCGTCCAATCACGCCTGCCTCTGTGCTATGTGTGTGGAGGATATCTATCTGTTCGTGTTTGAGATACCGTGCGACGCACAGGACCGCCGGAAGTGCAGTTACTGGGTTGTAGTGTCTGATCGCCCGGAACACAGTGACGTCGATTCCTCTCTCCCGGAGAGCATCAAGTCGCTCGGAAGCATGTTCCGCGCCGACACCGACTCGTAGGTCGTACTGCTCTGGTGCGGTCCGAAGCGCCGAGAGGATTTGTTCGACGCTCTTCTCTGCACCGCCATCGAGAAACCGAGTGATGAGGTGGAGGACACGATACGGCTCAGTCACAGGTCTACGTTTCGACGACTCGAGTAAAGGATTGCCGAAACTTCATCATCGACCGACCAATCTACGAACTATCCGCACAATGGCCGTGGTGCAGAATCCCACCTTTCGAATGAAATTTTTATGTCGAGCCAGAGTAATTTGTTTCAAACGTTTTTAATGTTGTACTTCGATTCCTTTTCGCATCGTGACTTACTCAGGCCGTTACTCCCGGCGAGTCTGGTCTGTCTGAGCCTGACGAAGCACCACTTACGCCAGTCAGATGCCAGCGGTGAGTTTAGGACACTCGGAATACCGCTCAACGATGCTCTTGTCCCTCACCAGAACCGACCAGATTTGTTGGGCCTCGTTGAACCATGTGCTTCCAAGACACGACCGAGCCGAATAATGCTTAGTCTCCTTCGAGAGCGATTATCGAAGGCCGCCGGTATACAAGAACAGCGGTCGTGAACGCTGTCTAAATGGGAGGGGATATAGCTAAGATGTGAGCAACGGTCGAGGCCAAGATAGAACCACGAATACTTATCGCCCGATACCCACTCCAGGAGGATATCAGGCTCAAAAGACGGCCTGACCGTTTGAAAGCTCTCATCTATGGCATGCGGACAAGATATTGTGCCGTCGGACACCAGTCTACGAATCGATGCCGAAGGGCAATTGCTACTTATCTTTTAAGTGGATACCATCACAACTATATTCGTCGGTTGTAGTGTTCCAACAGAGAAGGTAATGACGCTCAAGTCGATGTTCCGTGGTCGATTACACGAGTGGCTCCTCCGAGCCAACCGACTCTATCACAGACGGCTTTACACAGTAGAGTCCAATCCTGACGGAATCGACATTTTTGACGAGGACTGGGACTCACTTGTTCTTCTTGACGCTTGTCGGTACGATGCTCTCGTAGACCGGGATGAACTCCCCGGTAACTTGGAGTCACGGGTTTCTAAGGGGTCACAAACATACGAATTCCTCCGAGCGAATTTCACAGACCGAGACTTGCGTGACACGGTTTATGTTACCGCAACGCCGCAGTACTACCGGTTCGAAGACGAACTCAACGCGACGTTTCACGAGGTTGTTAACATCTGGAGCGATGATTCGAACGTATGGCACGATGGTGGACGACAGGTCGTGCGCCCCGAAACGACCACCGAGCACGCACTCCAAGCCGCCGAGCAGTACCCGAACAAGCGGCTACTGGTGCATTACATCCAGCCCCACACTCCCTTCCTCGATCGACCGACCGAGAAACTGAATACTGACCGAAACACGTACCGACAGTTCATCAGCGGAGAGCTATCGGTGGACGCCTCGACGCTGCGTGAGGCGTACCGACGGAACGTTGACATTACGCTTCCGCACGTAACTGACTTACTCGAGGGGCTTGACGGAAAGACCGTTGTCACTGCGGACCACGGAGAGCTACTGGGAGAACGATTATATCCGGTACCGGTTTCGGGCTGGGGACACCCACACGGAACATACGTCGACGAACTCGTACGTGTGCCGTGGCTAGTCCACGAACAGGGTGAGCGACGAGATGTGACCTCCGGGTCGTCGAAGAGTGGCGACGAAGAAATTAAGCATGACGTGGTTGAACAGCGACTGCGTAGCCTTGGCTACACGAACTAATCGAGATTGACAGGGACTGACCGAACCGCGAGAATCCATTTCACAGGTAACCGAGGTCTCGAAGGTGTTCGACTGTCTCCTTTCGTTCAAATTCGTCCTTGTCACCTTGTTCGCCAGTAACCCTCGGTTTGAACTTGGGTTCGTACTCGCCTCTGTCACGTGCAGTTGTAGTCGCCCATGGGACGCATTTCACGTTCGGTTGGAGGCTTCCGAGGGGGTGTTTGTACGTTCCCCAGCGGCCGAATCCTTCGCCGTGGTCCGCGCTAATTGCGACGCGCTCGGCATTCAGATTCTCAAGCAACACCGAAACGGAGTCAAGACTCATCCTGAGATTTTCGAGATACGCGTTCCAGACCGTCTCTCGCTCTACACTTCCGGCTCGAAGGCATTTGAATGGATTCGATTCCCATGGTTTCAGTTCCCGTCCTTCACGCCTCGCCATGGCGATGTACGGTGAGTGGGGTTGCGAGTAGTGGACAATGAGTCGGTCTGGCTGGAGTTCGCGGCCGACCGTGATAGCGCGGTCGGTCAAATGTTCGGGGAGCATGTGTTTGTAGGGGTGCTCGGGCTGATACTGCCACGCGTCGTCTACAAGCAAAAAGTCGTCTGCATCCGCCACCTTCCAGTTCACTGGTGCCCGGTCAGCCGGGAAGTTACGATCTTTGAGAACTCGCTTCGAGAAGGCGTTCGCTGAAACGTAGGCCGTTCCACGAATCTCGCTCGTATACGTTGTGCGAAACGTGTTTGCGACCCACTCTCGACTGGTGCTCCCAACAGAAACTATCGAATCGATATCTGACAAAAACGAGTACTCATCTGCAACCTCTTTCAGTGCGTCTACACGGCAGGTGTCGAGTATGATGAGCGCATCCCAGTCTCGCTCAAAGACATTCGCCCCAACTGGGTATCGGGAAGTGAGCGAGGCCCACAGCGCAATGTACGCGTCCCGCAGCTCCTCTGAAATCAGTGTGGTGATTTTAGTCGGCTGCATGTGTTCGAACTGATTACGAACTCCTTTATGCTCAATAGGTCATATATTTTGAGATCCTCACATTTGGCTATGCTTCTAACCAGAGGACTGATGATACCGGGTTTCCCATCCGTCAGCACTACGCAGGGTCGCCGAATATCGCGAGAAGGGAGTAATCTCTTTCGATAGAGTTTATACGGCGACATTCTAATCGATAATGAATGCGTCAGGGCGCTACGATGGCGATGGGAGCCGGAGTGGCGATGGCAGTCGGTATGATTCTCGCCGTTTGGGGTTTGACAGCGGTGCTTACCTTAATCTCAATCGTACTCACCCTCCTTATTCTGTTCAGCGGTGCAGCCCTCCTCTGCCGGAGTCGGGCGTGGTTCGCTATCCTGCTCGTCGGCATACTCGTTCGGCTCCCGTACACGGTATTGAAACCCGTCCACGACGACTCCTCAGTATACGTCGGGAGAGCACTCAACCTGCTTGAGGGCCAGATCACAATTTCCGGACACATCGGTGTAGAAGCCATCATGGCGCTGTTTCTCGGGCTCTTTGGCCAAATGGGTGGAAACCTCGCGTCGTTTGTGGCGTCTTTGGCAACGGTGTGGCTCGTCGGTCGAACAGCCACTGTGCTGTTTGATTCTCCCCGGGCAGGTCACGCCGCCGGATTCGTCCTCGCAGTTACGCCGCTTCACATCAACTTCTCGTGGTGGGCTTACACAGAACCGATTGCTGTCTGTTTTTTCACTCTCAGCCTATACTTCTTCGTTAGTCGAAGGTACGTGGCCGGAGCGGCCGTCGGAATCATCGTATTTTTTATGCGTCTAGAATACCTGTTTCTTCTCCTTGCTCCGCTCGCCGGACTCTATGCGTTCTCTGAAGACAGGTTTCGCCACGTCTTCGTACTCGGCCCACTGCTGGGGTTCGTTGGAGTCATACTGCTTTATCAGCTCTCGTCAGGGGACTCACCAGTAGTTACCGTTCGGACACTCGTCTCAATGCCCTCGCTGTTCTCGACCGGCTTCTTCGTCGGCTTGTCGAATGCACCACTCGAACATACGGTTCGGAACCTCCAATTCTATGCGCCTCATTTTCTTCATTGGGGTGTTCCTTACTTCGAGTTCGTACTGGTGAACCCTCTTCTACCGGTACTCTTTTTGATTGGAGTTGTGGCCCTTCTCCCAAGGGTGCGGTACGCTCGCATCTTGCCGGTAACTATTGCTATCATCATCGCTGCCGCATTCATGTATCGCGAGCTAACTGTCGGGACGGGGCTCATTGGGCCTTCGATAGAGCTGGTTGCATGGCTATATGCTAGCATTTTCGTCGCACTCGTCGTGCTTGTGTTACAATCGACCGATAAGCGACTCTTCCCGCTGTTTGCTACGATTCCGTATCTGTGTCTTCTTGCTATCCTATACCTGTCCCCTAGATATCTCCTCCCGATGGCTGTCGTGGGTAGCCTCTACGCCGGATACGGGCTCAAAACCATCCTTGACATGGTGGTTATTAGCAGCGACGACACTGAAGACGCTGCAGCTACCTAGTCCCAGTGTGTTGCGAGTTTTCCCGTAACTATAGTAACAGTTGAAACGATTTACACACTGATCGCACTGCCGTCGGGCGATCAGGTGTGCATTGATTTTCAATGGCTACTATAGCACATCCTACTCTTGGTTTGTTCAATGCCGATCAATGAACTGCTCAGTGCCCTCACGAACCGTTGTCATCAATTCGTAACCGATGAGTCGCTGGTGCTCAAAATATTATTATAAGTGAAATTGGATTTACTCCGTTGAATAAAGGCTGAGGCATAGTTAGAGTGGAACACGCAGCGGTTCTATATTTGCAGTGGTAAACACCAAATCGATTTCACAGAACCATTGGTACAGCAAACACTCGCTTAACTCTGTCCTGCGAGCGCTTAGTTGTCGAATATGAATTTCGGCCATCCAGCTCCGAGAGCTCTCTTTTGTCCGGACGGATGTGTTATCTGCGGTTACGTTCAGTGACGACCCACGAGAGTGAACGAGGTGATCAATTTCTAGCGTAGCAATTTCGCATTCGGTACGCCAGTCTTGGAAAAATCAGTCCCTGTTAGTGAATGGGTGGGATGGATACGTCAGAACGGACTGTCGTCCAGATGGAGAGACTCACAGCTCTGAAGTCAGACGGAGTACTTGAACACGACTGCTTTTATATGATCTGTCAATGTCTACTATCCTCTCTATAGAATCTTAGGTCGAGTTGTCCGCAATAGAGTTCTCAACACGCCACCGACAACACCCCTTTGATAATAACGTGGGTTATGGACAGTCACTGATCGCTTTTGCGAGTGTGTATTCACAGTCAGCGTGCTACTTTCTCACCTCGTCATACTGTTTCTCTGGTCACTGCCTCTCACCGTATCTCGGTTATGCCAAAGAGTGTGTAGAAAGCCTCGTGTCGAATGCACAGTGTTCAGAGTGCGTCCAGCACAACCGCAAACCTACAACGATACTACCACCGGAGAGTTTCAAGGGTTGTGCCACAATCCGGACACTCACCGTCGGTAATCGTTAGCTGTGCATCGCACGACGGACAGTAGTCACGATAACACGCTGGGTCGCCCATATCACACATCTATTCCGGCAGAGTGTGAGCGTTTCCCCGTTCTCAGACAGTCCTTCAACGAAGCACTGATAACCAGGAAAAGACACGACCTCCTTCTTCGGCTATCAATATAGCATCCTGATTCCCATACACTATTCCTATAGCAGTAACAGGCTTGTGCGCGATCCGTCTGGTGTCCATATGCGCAACACCGGCGACCAAGGGTCAGCAGCCGAAGCGGACCAGCCAGTCGATGGTGCTGGGTACGGGCCGGCGAGCCCATCAGAGACGGGTGAGACATCACGGGGGAAGAGCCTCGGTGTCGATCTGTGTCTGAGTCATCCGGAGCTGGTTCTGACGGAGGCAGTCGAGAGTAGTCCGGACATAACAGTCCGTCCGGAGCAGATGGTCGACGACGGTACGTCGAGTTTCGTGGTGATAGAGGCCGTCGGTGAGGGTCTCGACCAGTTCGAAACAGAACTGGAGAGGGATAGCACGGTATGCGAGTCCGTCGTGTTAGACTGGACGGAGACGAACCGCGTCTATCGGGTTGAGGTGGCCGACAGCGCCGTTCGACTCACGCCCTCGCTCGTCCGCGCCGGTGGTCGGGCGCTCGATATCAAAGGGACAAGTGGACAGTGGCTGGTACACGCCCAGTTTCGGTCGCGGGCGGCACTGTCACAGTTCCGCTCTGACTGCTCTGACCGGAATATCACGTTTCGACTTGATCGACTGTACTGGACCTCCGGAGAAGTCAATGCCGGTGCATGCGGGCTAACCGCAGACCAGCAAGTCGCACTCGAGACGGCACACAGCGAGGGGTACTTCGACGTTCCCCGTGGCATCTCACAAGCAGAGTTGGCGGACAAACTCGGCATTTCACCATCTGCGATGTCACAGCGGATTCGGCGCGGGATGGATCAGGTCGTCGGGTCGGAGCTTGGACTATCTGATGAGTAGATGACTAAAGAATAAATAATTATATCTGAATTATCAAGTGTGGCCAGACGTGACAGGGCTATCATGTGCCAAAAAGGATATTGTTCCGCTGTGACACCCGTTCCGTATGAGACACCGGATCGTGAGCGGGATATGCGCTTTATTCCTCCTCTTGACAGTCGCGTCCGTCTCCGTGGGTGTCGCTGCTGCAGCGGACGCCGGGCAGTATGCTGATGACACAGCGACGGGCAACGAAACAGCGCCAGCGATACAGTCGGCTGGTCCCACACAGGCTGTTGCGCACGGGCCGAACGGAACCGCGTTCGTCTGGGAACGGATAGACGGCGCGCGGCCCGGCGGGTATCAGATCGCAGTGACCGTTAGCTCGCCGCAGGAGAACCGCTCGGTCTGTGCGCGCGCGAACGGGTCTTTGAACTGTACGTCGGTCGGCCCGAACGGAACAACGACCCTCACGACTCCCGGGACAACGGGGATCGATGATCTCTCAGTCTCTCTCTACAACACGCGCACCGACACCATGATAGATCGGCAACCGGTGTCTCTGCAGCCGATTCAGCGTACCGGTGATATTGATGACGACGGGCTCAACAACAGCCACGAGGTGGTCCAGGGTACGAACCTCACTGACGCCGACACTGACGGCGACGGGCTGTTGGACGGGACAGAAGTCCACCAGCACGGGACGGCCCCCACAGCCGCAGACACTGATGAAGACGGTGTCGCCGACAGGACTGAGATCCAACAGGGCACCGACCCGCGACGGGCCGATACCGATGGCGACGGGTTAGCAGACGAACGCGAACTGGCACTCGGGACGAATCCAACCGTCGCGGACACTGACGGCGATGGGCTGTCCGACCAGCGAGAGGCGTCTGGCGAGACCGATCCGACCGACGCGGACACGGACAACGACGGCGTCGTCGATGGCAGGGAGCTGGCGGTCGGCACGAACCCGGTACAGGCCGACACCGACGCTGATGAGGTCGCTGACGGCAGGGAGCTGGCCCTGGGCACCGACCCGACGGTCGCAGACACTGACGGTGATGGGGTGGCAGATGGAACAGAACTCGAATCGGGGACCGAACCTACCGAGAGTGATACAGATAGTGACGGCCTCGACGACGGAAGAGAACTGGCAGCCGGCACGTCCCCAACCACCGTCGATACGGATGGCGATGGTCTCAGCGACGGGCGCGAGGTTTCGGCCCTTGGAACGGACCCGCTCGCGTCCGATTCGGACGGTGACTTCCTGACCGACCCACAGGAAGTCACCTGGGGGACGAACCCGAACAGCGTTCTGACGCCAGCCTGGGTGACGAGTTCGCTACTGGGGTTCCTGATAGGGACTGGGCTGACAGTCGCAGCGATCAGGCGTGGCTGGGTCATAAGGCTCTCCACGGCGGCCAGACTGTTCATTTATCGCTACCTCGAACTGGATCGGGAGATACTCGAAATTAACCGTGAAATCGACGCCACGGACAGGGTGGTCGAAGCCGACAGTGCAGACATCGACGTGGACACTGCAGCTGAGGCCTTCGAGCAAGCTGACCGGGAACTCACCCCTGACGCGCACCTCGTGAAGCTGATGCTGCAAGCCGAGAACGGTCGTCTGCACCAGACAGATATCGTTGAGGCGACGGACTGGTCGAAAGCGAAGGTTAGCCGCCTCCTTTCGCGGATGGTGGACGAAGACGAAGTCGTAAAAATACGTCTCGGCAGGGAGAACCTCATCTGTCTGGAGCGGGCAAAGCCCCCGGCGGCGAACTCGCCCCACGCAGGCGATATCAAGCCGCCGACGCCCGGCGGATAAGCTGACACACGGGCCGGATAGCTTGGTCGGTAGTGGCGTCACTGCACAGAGATGGGTAAATCTCCGCCAAGCGCACCTGTCCGCCGCCGTCACGGCGGTCAGGAATATGTGCACAACACCCTGCGGCAGATAAAGGTCACCGTACTCCCGGCTTTTGTGCCTTCTACGTCCCGAAAACAGTCGAATAGGCCCGTGACATGCGAAATTCCCACGGTGCACGAGTGTGGTTTTTCACATACTAGTTGCTGTCGAAACGGTGGAACGATCCGGTACGGTGCGTGAAACAGTACTGGAAAGCAATAGCTGGGGCGAAACGACCTATATGGCTGTATTCGTCCTTCAGAAGCCACTTTTACTGTCCTGTGTCCAGAGTAAGTCGGTCACTACCGACCGGCTAAATCGGTGAAACAGTCGCAACCGACGGAACAGTCGACCCGGTATATGACGGCCGCTGGAAAAGGAAAAGTCACATGTCGATAGCTGAAACGACTTCCGAACCCACAGCAGCCGAGGCAGAGGCGTCCACGACAGACGAGTCATCGTCTGGAGACGCCTCGTCTGACGATAACCTCACCCGAGACGACATTTTCCATGTCCTTCAGTGTCGTCGTCGCCGCTTAGTCCTCAAGTACCTCCACGAGCACTCCGGCGAAGAGCCAGCCGATATGAGCGACATCGCAGAACACATCGCGGCGCTGGAACACGACACCACCATCGACTCGCTGCGCTCGAAACAGCGCCAGCGCGTCTACATCGCGCTGTACCAGTCCCACCTCCCAAAGATGGACGATGCGGGTGTTATCAACTACAACCAAGATCGAGGACTCGTCGAAGCGACCGCGCTCGCGAACTCCTTTGATAAGTATCTCGCTGCGGAACCATCACTTCTGTCGACGCCGCCTGCGGAGTCGACGCTGTCGGCCGGTGTAACTGACCACGACCGGCCCGGGGCCCACACGCCTGCCGATGAGCGATGGGCAGGTCGGTATCTCGGGACTGCGTGTGCCACACTGGTTGCAGTCGGTGGACTCGCACTCAGCGGGACTACAGTGTCAGGTGTCGCAGTCGCACTCGTCGTGAGCGTGGTATTTGTAGCACTGGCGGTGATCCATCGGCTCTCACTGATGGGGTCGCGGTCGCTTTCAGACCGTCTACGAGCGGCTCTCGATACGGAGATGTAAGCTACGTACTGGACAAATGCGTGCACACAGCGGTACACCCGGGGTGAGTAACATATGCGACCGGCAGTAGGGCCCGACGCCGTCGTTGATACCGGAAAAAAGACTACGCCGCCAGCGCAGAACGACCTCGATGGCGCAACCCTATTCGATATTCTCGGTAACGAGCGCCGCCGCGCATGCCTGTACTGCCTTGCTGAACACGGGACGGCGCTCTCTGTCAGTACGCTGGGCAAACAGGTGGCGCGGGCCGTCGCCGATGCAGAGACCGATAGTGACGAACTCTACGACAGTGTGTACATCTCCCTCTGTCAGACTCACCTGCCCAAACTCGACGCTGTCGGGCTGGTAGAGTACGAGCAAGACCGGAAACGTGTCTGTCAGGGCCCCAGATTTGACGCTATCAGGGACCAGTTCGAAGCGGCCCGCACGCCCAGAGAACAGGCAGCCGAGAGTCTTCGGGCAGAGACCATCGTGAGTGTTCTGACGGTGGCGATAGGCGGGGCCGCAGTCGCGAGTCCACCGACAGCTAGAACCGTACTGCTTTCCGGACTCGTTGGGATTCACCTTTTCGTTCTCATCCTCGGGTCCGCGTCTCCGTTCAGAAGTAGTGACTGAGCGCGTCCGTCTGGTCGGGCGTAGCACATACACTGGCCAGTGGTGAAATAGTAGTCACCTGCTACCGTAGTGAACGCTCCGCCGGGCGGCTGTTGCGTGTTTGACAGGGCTGCAGACAAAGACCGGTGCCGTATTGTGGTACAGTCCCTGACGGCGGTTCCCTGAATTGCGTGGCAGAAGTACGTGTCTACCGGGTAGATAGCGGGCGTAAAGAAGCATATAATCAAACGGTGGGCGACAGAGAAAGCGTGTATGACCGACTACGCCAGTATGCGAAAAGCGATCGAAGAGACGAAAGAATCGTTCGACGCGGTCGAGCGGTTCCAACGTCGGTCAGCCCTCTGTCCTTGGTTGAATGTACCGCTTCGGGATGAGCCGTAAGTAAGCCACAGGTACGTCTTGACCGCCGGATTCGGTAGCCTGTCCGCCCCGATGGGGCCGGACTGCTGGCCGGATGAAAATACACTTCACCCATCGGCGGAAAGCTGATGCATATGAATCAGGCGGAGGCGCAGCCGTGTATATCGTAATCGTCGGCGCGGGCGAGGTCGGTTCGAACATTGCTGAGAGCCTCGCTGAGAGCCACGAAGTCGCCGTCGTAGATATCGACCCAGACCGCGTTGAAAGCCTGATGTACGAGGCTGACGTGCTGGGCGTCGAAGGGGACGGTGCGGAACTCGACACCCTCTCCGAGGCCGGTATCGAGAAAGCCGACGTTCTCATCGCCAGTACCGACGACGACGAGACGAACATCGTCACCTGCGGGACGGCGGTAACGGCGGCTGACCCCTTCACCATTTCCCGCGTCAAGAGCGCGAAGTTCCTCCGGACTTGGGAGAAATCCGAGGGCGCCTTTGGCGTGGATCACATGGTCGCGACGAACCTGCTCACTGCGGAGAATATCGCCCGAGTAATCGGGCTCCCCGGTTCGCGCGACGTAGAAACATTTGTTGACGGTCAGGTCCAGATGGGTGAGTTCGAAGTGCGCGAATCCAGTCCAATCACGAACCTGACCGTCGCTGAGGCCGACCGCTACGAGTCATTAACCTTCGCTGCCGTACTGCGCGACGGCGAAGTCATTATCCCGCGCGGAGAGACAGTCATCAAAGCCGGCGACGATATCGTCGTCATCGGCAGCTGCGAGAGCGTTCGCCTGTTCGCGACCGAGATCGCGCCGAAGTCGGAGGCGACCCAGAACGTCCTCGTTGTCGGCGGGAGCGACGTCGGCTATCACACCGCACGACTGCTTCAGGATCGCGGTATCAAACCGCGGCTTATCGAGCGCGACCACGACAGAGCGCGCGAGCTGGCAGAAGAGCTGCAAGGAACCACCGTGCTGGAGAGTGATGCAACCGACACTGAGTTCCTCGAACGGGAACACGTCTCCGATGCCGATGCTGTGGTTGCGACGCTCGATAGCGACGAGAAGAATCTCTTAGTGACGCTGCTGGCCAAGCGACTCGGTGCGGAGCGAACCGTCGCCGTCGTCAACTCCGGCGAGTACGTTGACCTGTTCGAAGCTGTTGGCGTCGATGTAGCTGTCAATCCCCGCGAGACGACCGCAGAAGAGATTACCCGGTTCACCCGGGAGTACGACGCGACGAAGGTTGCCATCATCGAATCCGACCGCGCCGAAGTGCTGGAAATCGAAATAGCCGCTGACAGTGTCCTCGCCGGGCGACCGATCCAGGAATCGGTGCAGGAACTGCCGACTGGCGTGGTCATCGGAGCTATCAGCCGCGGCGGCGAGCTTGTCATCCCCCGCGGTGACACTGTTATCGAACCCGGCGACCACGTCGTGGTGTTCGTGGACGCCGACTGTCTGGAAGCGGTCAACGACAAGCTGTAGTAACAGCGCTACGCCCAAGAGACTAAGCCTGTTTCCCGCCTCAGTTAGTGTATGGCTTCCGTTGCGGCCCGTATCGTGCTCTCGTTTGCTCCCAACACCACCGATGGAGACCCGTGGTCCGGCGTCGATACCGAGTGGATAGCTGACGAACTCCGCGGGGACACCTATCAACAGTACCTTCGACGCGCCCACAGCGGCCCGGTAGCCGTCGGCGAGGAGTGGGACGAGTTCGTGAGCTGTGGTTGCGCAACGCCACAGGACGTGGTGCTGCGCGTCGAGCGCGTCGAGGCCGGAACGGCAGTTGGTGACGAAACGACGCTTGACGTTCATCCCCGTAACGACACCGAGGCAGTGCCCCAGTAGCCGTTTTTTGCTGTCGAGCGTGTCTGTTCCTGCATAGTAGTCCGCCGCGACTGTCGCACCGGTCAGTATCGGGAGATATTGGGAGAAGGGAAAGGCTGATGCATGGCACTAGCACATTCCGGACTATGCCACGCGATTCCTATCAGGAGGGACTGAACTCGCTCCGCGAGGATGTCCTTTATATGTCAGAGATCGTCCTCGAGCGGCTTCGGCTTGGCTTGGATGCGCTCGAACAGAAAGACGAAGAGATGGCCCGAGAGGTCATCGAGGGCGACCACGAGATCAATCAACTGTATCTCGACCTCGAACAGGACTGTATCGACCTGCTGGCGCTGCAACAGCCGGTCGCATCCGATCTCCGCTTTATCGCCGCGTCGTTCAAGATCATTACCGACCTCGAACGGATCGGCGACCTCGCCACGAACCTCGGCGAGTACTCGCTGGAGGCCGAACGCGATGTATACCCCGAGGTCGACATTCAGGACGTTGCCGACGTGACCATCGAGATGGTCGAAAACGCTATGCAAGCCTACGGCGACGAGAACGCCGACCAGTGCTACGCCATCGCCGATGTCGACGACGAGGTGGACGAACGCTGTGAGGCCGCCTCGGAGACGGTCGTGCGCGACCTCATTGAGCGGGAGATAGACACCGACTCCAGCGAAGGCGAGATTGAGCAACTGATGGCCGACGTGTCCCGTCTCCTGCTGACGATTCGTGACATCGAGCGGGTCGGCGACCACGCCGTCAACATCGCCGCGCGGACGCTGTACATGGCCGAGAACGACGACGACCTCATCTACTGAACCTTTTTCGTCGTCGGGTCGCCGGGGGCGACCGCTCCTCGAAAAACGGTCATGAAAAAGGCCGAGCACGGCGAGCCGTGCTCGGTGAAACCGCGCTCGCTCCGCTCGCGCGGTATGCGTCGAACGGCCACAGAACCGCGACGGCCCGTGCCCGACTGGTTCAGCAGTTAGGGCGGGCTACTGCGGCGTCTCGGGCGTGTCGTCGCCTACAAGTCCCGAGTCGGTGATGCGGAACTGGGCCGTGTCGCCGGCCGGTTTGGCGCGGTGTTTCTCCAGTGTGGCGCGGCGGTTGCCGCCGCGGAACCGGTCCAGGCGGACGATTGCGCCCGACCAGTGGTTGAGGGTATGGCCGCCGAGCGCCGTTGAGCGGTCGCTGTCGGGGTCGGTAAACACCTGGTTCGTAAACAGGACCGCGAGGTCGTGTTTGCGGGCCAGCGAGAGCAGGTGGGTAATCTGGCGGGCCACGTCCCGAAGCGTCTCACCGCCGTCCTCGTCGTCGCGGCGGAGTCGATAGAACCCGGTCGCGCTGTCGAGCACGATGAGTTCGACCTCGGCGGCGAACTCCGCGGCGTCCTGGACGGCCTCGGCCTGCTCGTCGTAGTCCAGCGCCTCGGTGATGATGAGGCGGCCGGCGAGGTCGTCCACGGTCTGGGCGGTCCCGCGAGCGCGGCCGCTAGCGACCTGTTCCATCCGGTCGGCCGAGAGTCCTTCAGTGTCGATGTACAGCGCCGCGTCGCCGGCAGCGGCGACTTCCATCACCGCCGACAGGGCGAAGTTGGTCTTGCCGGCCGCCGGCGGGCCGTACACCTGTGTGACCGCACCGCGCTCCAGCCCACCACCCAGGAGGTCGTCAATAGCGTCACACCCGGTCGGGACGTACTCGCTCACGGGCAGGGGTTGGGCAGGTTCGGATAAAAACACTGGTACCTGACGACACTGCTGTCAGTCGTCCGAAAGCCGTTCGGCCAGCGTCCACTCGGCGAGGGACACGTCGTCGATGTCGGCTGTTGCAAACCGGAGGGCAGTCCCCCATCTGCGGGTGATGACGAGCGACTCGGCGTCGAGCTCGTAAGATTCCAGTTCTTCCCAGGCGTAGAACCGTCTGGCAATTGGGAGTCTGACTTCCAGACCGCGCTCGGTCGCCACGACGGTTCGGGTTCCGCCTGTCGAGAGAAGGACGAAGCCGGACGGGAACAGCACCTGACTGACGTACTGGAGCAGGGCGATATCGAACACCGCACCGACGGCGAACCCGATGGTCGCGACGCTAGCGATGGCTCCGCCGACGTGCAACCGCCGACGCTGTGCAGACTCGGGCCAGCTCGCTCGCCAGCGGGTCAACTCCTCCGCCCCTGCGGTAACTGCCGCAGTGTACCGTGTCTGTGACATAACCGCGACAGCGACTCCGAGCAAAACGGCTAGCAAGCCGAAAAAAAACGCCAGCACGCCACTGACACCACTCATCTCCAGCGACGCAAAGCCGACGGCGGCGTACACGGCCGCGATCGCCGCTGGAAGCCACCGGGCGCGAGTCGCGCCGACTGTAACGGCTACTGCCGGTCGACTGGAGAGCAGCCATCCTATTACGGTGGTCACAGCGGTCACCGTCCCGACCAGCGCGGCGTAGAGCGCCCACGCTTCGGTAACGCCGACCCACTTCAGCCCCGGTACAATCGGCGGTGCCAGAAGCAAGCCCAGATAGGCTCCGCTGGCACCACTGAACAGTGGGTCGGAAGCCGCGCCTGCTCCGTCAGTGCGAACCACCGGACGCATCACTAGCAGTCCAGTTAGCTGTTATAAAAATCCTATCAAATATAATAGGAATCGTAGATGTCCCCAACTCGATGTATCCAATGGTGTCTGGTAAATATCTAGAGCACAAACGTGGACTAACGGACTCCCATATCTGTAAGTAATCGGCGTCCGAACTCCGGTTGTGATTGTCGTCGCCACAGCGGACTTCGAAGTGTACCACGGTGTCGTCAACGAGCTGCGCGACCGTGGCGTGGCGTTCACAACTATCGAACCGGGCGACCAATGGCCCGAGGAGGCGGAGGTCGCGGTCATCGCGGCCGGGGAATCGGTCGAAATCCCCGACGGCGTCGACCTCGTGCAGGCGGACCCGGACACACCGCGTCGAGCCGTCGAAACCGTCATCTCGACACTCCGGGGTGGTGACGGTCGAACCGTCATCGGTATCGACCCCGGCGAACGGCCGGGTGTCGCGATTCTCCACGGCGATATGGTCGTCGCGGCGTTTCAGGTACCTGTGGCGGAAATCACCGACATCGTTCGCGATGAAGTCGAGGACGCGGTCGACCCGGTCGTCCGCATCGGCGACGGTGCACGGCTCGTCGGCGCGCGCATCATCGACGAGATTCAGTCCGTGCCGGTGGAGTTGGTCGACGAAACGGGGACGACGCCGTATCTCGGGTCCGGCGCACGCGGAATGGGTGACGTGCTGGCCGCGGTCAACATCGCCCGGCTCGACGGCGAGGAAATCGAGAGCCGAACCATCGAACCCACCGCCGGCGAACTCCAGAAGATCAAGGACCGCTCGCGGGAGGCAAGCGAGACGAACCGGGCAATCAGCGAGGGGCTGGCCCGAAAGGTCGCCACCGGCGCGCTCACCGTCGAGGAGGCGCTGGCCGAACACGACAGCGACACTGCGGTCGGGGACGGAGACGAGGGCGACTCCGACCCGAACACGGCCGACGAGTAGCGGCTATTCCCGCACCATCCGCTCGGCTCGCTGCATAACCGCCCGGACGGGGAGCCCGGTCGCGTCCGCGACGGCCGCGGCGTCGTCGTACTCCGCGCTCACGTCGAACACTGTGCCGTCAGTGTCACTTGCGACTTTGACCGTGACCTCGAACTGCTCGCCGTCGACGGAGAGCGCGACCGTCTTGTACTCCCGGTCGGCGACCCAGCGGTGACCGGCCCCGGACTCGCGCACGCCGAGCGTCCCGGTCGCTTCGGCGAGGCGGCGCGCGACCCGCTCGGCGTCTTCCGGCCTGCAGATGACCTTCACGATGTGGCCGGGCCGGGACTTCTTCATCGTCGTCGGCACTATCGACACGTCGCGTGCGCCGACCTCCGGGAGCGAGCGCTGGAGGTCGCCAAGCACTTCGGGTGGGACGTCGTCGACGTTCGTTTCGAGGACCGTGATTTCATCGCGGCGGAGCCGCCCCGCGCCGTCGCCGACCATGGCCCGCAAGACGTTGGGGCGGTCGTCGAGGTCCCAGCCGCCAGCGCCGTAGCCTGACGCGTCGAGATCGAGCGGTGGCAACGAGTCGGTCCCGTCAGCGATGTGGGCGAGAATCGCCGCGCCGGTCGGCGTCAGGAGTTCCCTGTCGATGGGGCCACCCTGCAGCGACCAGTCGGCTTGCTCCGCGATTGCAACTACTGCGGGAGTCGGGACCGGGTAACTGCCGTGGCTCATCTCGACAGTCCCGCCGCCCGTCGCCAGCGGTGTCGTTACGACCCGCTCGATGTCGAGGTCGTCCAGCAGGAGGCAGACGCCGACGATATCAGCGATGGCGTCGTCGGCCCCGACCTCGTGAAAGTGCGTGTCGTCGAGATCCGTCCCGTGGACAGACGCCTCGGCCTCGCCGAGTATCTCGAATATCGCCAGCGCGTCCGTTCGCACTGTCGCCGGGAGGTCCATCTCCCCGACGAGTTCGACGACCTCGGCGTACGTTCGGCTCGGGCCGCGCCCCTCAGCGTGGGTGTGGTCGTGGTCTTCGTGGGTGTGTGGGTGTGCGTCGTCGTCCCCAGCGTGGCCGTGTCCCTCGTCATGGTCGTGGGAGTGAGAATGCGACTGGTCGTCGTGAGAATCGTCGACATCGTCGGCGTCGGTCAGCAGTACGTCGACGCGCGTTGCAGCAATCCCTGAGCGGTCCACCGCGGAGACGGCGTATTCGACGTCCAGCGCGTCTTCAACCGGCGACAGAGCCTCGCGGTCGGCCCCGGCGGCCAGTAGTGCCCCCAGCAGCATGTCGCCGGCAGCACCTATCCGGCCATCGAAAGCGAGTGTTCGCATACCCGGAGAGTCAGGCTGGGCCGGTAAAAGCCCTCTCGCTACAGCCTCACGTCTGGCGGACGATGTGGATGTCGTAGGACTCGCCGTCTGTGACTTCGCCGATGGGGACGACGATGTCTTCGGTGTCGTCGCTACCGAGGAACACGACGCTGGCGTCAACGTCTCGGGCGGTCTGCCTGATCGTCGTCGACAATTCACTGGTGGAGTGGGCGCTCACGTCGTCGTAGCGGAGTTCGGAGTCGTCGGTCGCCTCCTCGATCTTGCGTCTGAGGTCATCTGCGGCGGTTTCGGCGGCGAAGTCTTCAGTGGGGTCGACGCGTCGGCGGCGCTCGGCGTAGTCGGCCCCAGTGGGGATGAACGCGACGGCGACGACATCCTCGTCAAGCGCTCCAGCGTAGGTGACGGCGCGGTCGAGTGCGGCATCTGCAAGCGGTGACCCATCGAAGGGAACAAGAAATACCATATCGGCGCTATCGGGTCCAGCCTTATGAAACGCGGCGATGGCGGCAGCCTGTGTCACTGCGTCCCAAAACAGAGGCTATTACCGCATGCTGTGCGGTATGTTATTAGGTATCATATAAACCCGTCGCCCTGCGTCTTGGCCGCCGGTAGCATAAAGCATATCTCCGGGGCTACCCGAGTTCGTTGTAAGCAGGCTCTACTATGAACGAAGTCCAATTGGAAGTGGCGAAGGCGTACCCGAACGACTCGGGGCGCGGCATCGCCCGACTCGACCCCGACACGCTGCTGCATCTCAAGCTTTCCCCCGGCGACATCATCGAGATAGAAGGGAGCGATACGACCGCGGCCAAGGTGTGGCGGGCCGACCGACAGGACTGGAACACCGACACCGTCCGCATCGACGGCTTCACGCGCCAGAACGCAGACGTGGGCATCGGCGAGCGGGTCACCATCCGCAAGGCCGAGGCCGAGAAGGCCGACAAGCTCGTGCTCGCCCCGCCCGAGGAGGCATCGGTCCAGTTCGGCTCCGACGCCGCCGGCATGGTCAAACGCCAGATTCTCAAGCGGCCGGTCGTCGAGCGCGACATCGTCCCCGTGATGTCCTCGACGAACCACCCGTTCATGCGCTCGCCCGGACAGGCCATCCCGCTCATCGCAGTCGAGACCGAGCCGGAGGGCGTCTGTCTCATCACTGAGGACACCGAGGTCGAACTCCGCGAGGAACCCATCTCCGGGTTCGAGAAGACCGGCGGCGGCATCACCTACGAGGACATCGGCGGCCTCCAAAACGAGATTCAGCGGGTCCGCGAGATGGTCGAGCT
The DNA here is from genome assembly GCA_002844335.1 of Haloarcula taiwanensis. Taxonomy (NCBI): domain Archaea; kingdom Methanobacteriati; phylum Methanobacteriota; class Halobacteria; order Halobacteriales; family Haloarculaceae; genus Haloarcula; species Haloarcula taiwanensis. The sequence continues at coordinate 2,015,295 of CP019154.1, read as the reverse complement.
GCCGATGAAACACCCCCAGATATTCAAGAAGCTCGGCATCGAGCCGCCACAGGGGGTCTTGCTCCACGGGCCGCCCGGCACCGGGAAGACCCTGCTCGCGAAGGCCGTCGCCAACGAAACCTCCGCCAGTTTCTTCTCTATCGCCGGCCCCGAGATAATCTCGAAGTACTACGGCGAATCGGAACAGCAGTTACGCGAGATATTCGAGGACGCGAGCGAGGAATCGCCCTCGATTATCTTCATCGACGAACTGGACTCCATCGCGCCCAAGCGCGAGGACGTGACCGGCGAGGTCGAGCGCCGCGTCGTCGCCCAACTGCTGACGATGATGGACGGCCTCGAATCGCGGGGCCAGGTCATCGTCATCGCCGCGACCAACCGCGTCGACAGCGTGGACCCGGCGCTTCGCCGCCCCGGCCGCTTCGACCGCGAAATCGAGATCGGCGTGCCCGACGAGGTCGGCCGCGAGGAAATCCTCCAGATTCACACCCGCGGCATGCCGCTGTCTGACGACGTGAACCTCGCCAAACTGGCGACGGACACGCACGGCTTCGTCGGAGCCGACATCGAGAGTCTGACCAAGGAGGCCGCGATGAAGGCGCTCCGGCGCTACCTCCCCGAAATCGACTTGGACGAGGAGGACATCCCGCCGAGCCTCATCGACCGCATGATAATCAAGCGCGACGACTTCAAGGGCGCGCTCAACGAGGTGAGTCCGTCGGCGATGCGGGAAGTGCTGGTGGAACTCCCGAAGGTGTCCTGGGACAGCGTCGGCGGCCTCAGCGAGCCCAAAGAGCAGGTCCAGGAGGCCGTCGAGTGGCCGATGAACTCCCCGGAGAAGTTCGAGCGCATGGGCGTGACGCCGCCGTCGGGCGTGTTGCTGTACGGTCCGCCCGGCACCGGAAAGACGCTCATGGCGAAAGCTGTCGCCAACGAGACGGACGCGAACTTCATCTCGGTCCGCGGGCCGCAACTACTCAGCAAGTGGGTCGGCGAGAGCGAGAAGGCCATCCGCCAGACGTTCCGGAAGGCTCGCCAGGTCGCCCCGACCATCATCTTCTTCGACGAACTCGACTCGCTGGCACCGGGTCGGGGCGGCGAGATGGGGTCGAACGTCTCCGAACGCGTCGTCAACCAGCTCCTGACCGAACTCGACGGGCTCGAAGAGATGGAGGACGTGATGGTCATCGGCGCGACCAACCGCCCGGACATGATCGACCCGGCCCTCATCCGCTCGGGCCGGTTCGACCGGCTGGTGATGATCGGCGAGCCCGATATCGAGGGCCGCGAGCAGATCCTGAAGATCCACACGGACGACACGCCGCTGTCGCCCGATGTGAGCCTGCGTGAACTGGCCGAAGTCAGCGAGGGCTTCGTCGGCTCGGACCTCGAATCCATTGCCCGTGAGGCCGCTATCGAGGCGCTCCGTGAGGACGACGACGCGGAGGAAGTCGAGATGCGCCACTTCCGGCAGGCGATGGACAGCGTGCGTCCGACGATTACCGACGACATCCGCGAGTACTACGAGCAGATGGAAGAGGAGTTCAGAGGGGGTTCCAGCCCACAGCGTCAGGCTGGAACCGGCGGCCGGATCGGCTTCCAGTAACGCCGGCGACCTCGATACTGCTTCTCGCTTGATTTGAACGCGTTTTCCGCTTCACCGCTCTCGATCAGCGATGCATCCCTCGTGGCTGCACAATACCCGTGGATAATTATTAGATAAACTATAAAACCGGTGCTTGTTTCTCCTTTCGAAGCCCCCTTTCAAGTCGCAAGTGTATGAGGGGTGATGTCGAACACAAACCGCGTTTACCGGCTGGCGAAGCGCCCCGAAGGGACGCCCGACCACGATACGTTCGAGCTTTCCGAGGAAGAGATCCCGGACCCGGGGCCCGGCGAGGTACTCATCAAGACGCTGTACCTCTCTGTCGACCCGTATATGCGTGACCGGATGCGAGACAGCGAATCGTATGCGGACCCGTGGGATGTGGGCGACGCGCTCAAGGGTGCTGTCGTCGGTGAGGTTGTCGAGTCCAACGGTGCACGTTTTGACGAGGGCGATGTCGTCACCGGCGAGCTAGAGTGGGCGGAGTACGCCACAGCGCCCGGACCGGTGCTCACAGAAGTCAATCCGGAGCTCGCACCCATTTCGACAGCGCTCGGCGTCTTAGGGATGCCGGGTCTGACAGCGTACTTCGGCACGCGGGAAGTCGCGCAGCCTGCGGCCGGCGACACGTTCGTCGTCACCGGCGCTGCGGGCGCCGTCGGCTCCGTGGCGGGTCAGCTCGCCAAGCTCCAGGGCGCACGCGTCGTCGGTTTCGCCGGCTCCGACGAGAAAGTCTCGTTCCTCGAAGACGACCTCGGCTTCGACGCTGGCATCAACTACAAAACGACCGACGACTACCGGGCCGCGCTGGACGAGGCCGCGCCGGACGGCGTCGACGCCTACTTCGACAACGTCGGCGGCCCGATCACCGACGCGGTGTTCACGCGACTCAACACCGACGCGCGCGTCGCCGTCTGCGGACAGATCTCGCTGTACAACAGCGAGGAGGTCCCGATGGGGCCGCGCAAGCTGACTCAGGTCATCCAGTCCCGGGCAACCGTCGAAGGGCTTCTCGTCTCCGACTTCGAGCCGCGGTTCGAGGAAGCGACGAAGCAGCTCGGTCAGTGGGTCGCCTCGGGCGACATTTCCTACCGAGAAACCGTCACCGAAGGCATCGAGAACGCGCCCGACGCGTTCCTCGGGCTGTTTGAGGGCGAGAACATCGGCAAGCAGCTCGTGCAGGTCGCCGAGCGATAGAAAAAACGAGTATCCGGTTATAGCTCGCCGAGCTTACGGAGGAGCTGGCCGCGGTACTCCTCGTCGGCCTGAACGCCTTTCAGTTCGAGGACGTTGCGTTCTAGCTTGTCGAGCGCGACGTTGAAGGCGGTTTCAGCGCCGTAGCCCTCACCGGAGCCGGCCGCCTGACCCTTGTTGGTGCGCAGGCGGATCTGACACTGGATGAGCGGCGTGCCACGGAGCTTCTCCTTGTGCTCGTGGAACCGGACGTGCGCGTGCTGGACCTGCATCGCTCCGTACTTGTCCGCGACCGTCTCGATGTCGGCCCGGATATCCGCACGGGAGATGGTGTCCAGCAGTTTTATATTCGTGATCTGGACGTCCATGTGCTCTTCTTCGGTGTAGGTCAGCGCACGGAGCACGTCGGTCTTCGTGAGGATGCCGGCGACGTGGGTGTCGTCCTCTTCCGGCGTGACGACGAGCCCGGCGAAGTCGTTTTCGAGCATCCGCGCGACGGCGTTCTCGACGGAGTCGCCGAGCTTTGCCGTCTCCACCGGACTGCTCATTACGTCGTAGACCGGCATGTCGAGCACGCGCTCGACTTCGCCGGAGCGGTCGCCCCGCGTCGTCTTGTTCATGTCCCGGACGACCACGTCGACGATGTCGTGACGCGTGACCATCCCAGTCAGGCCGTCGTCGTCACCAAGTACCGGAAGCCGGGAGATGCCGTGTTTCCGGAGGAGGTTGACGACTTGCCCGACGTTGGTGTCCTCAGAGACTGTGATGACGTCCTGCGTGTAGATGTCCTCGACGCGCAGTGCGTCGAGGTTGTCGAGAACCGCGTCGAGGATATCGTCCTCGGTGACGATACCCCAGAGCTCGCCCGCCTCGAACACCGGCGCGAGCTTGACACCACCCTCGACGAGGACGCGCGCGACCTCGCGCACGTCGTCGGTGCGCTCGACTTTCGGCGCCGAGCGCGTCATCGCCCCCGCTTTCGCGTTGTCCTCGACATGGGACTGGACCAGCTGTTTCTGCGTGATAACGCCAGCGTAGTCACCGTCTTCCGTGACGATGATACCCTTGGGGTTCTCGCGTTCGAAGATAGACCGGACTTTCCCCAAGCGCTTGTTGGCGTCAACCTCGACAAATTCTCTGGTGGCGATATCAGCAATATCCATCGTTCTTCACAATTCGTAGATTCGACGTGTGGGGTTATCAAGGTTGGTTTAGTCCCCGGAAACCGAGAGACGAACTAAGCTTTAGGCCCGTAGATCTAAGGTCGGTGTATGCTGCCTGACATCGGGGTCTTCGGCCCCTACACCTACCTAGTGACCGAGGTGATCTGGGGGAGTATCGCTCTCGTGTTGCTCTGGCGCGCGAACGCCCTCCGGATGGCGGCCAAGACCATCGTCGCGCTCTATCCGATCGCCTACGTCTGGGACTGGTACACACTGACCGTTGGTGTCTTCGAAATCAAACTCCGGACCGGTGTCGACCTGCTCGGGATTCCCATCGAAGAACATATTTTCATGATCGTCGTTCCCGCGCTCATTCTCGGTATCCACGAGAATCTCCACGGTCTTTCGTCCGGGTCGAACAGCGAATAGTAAGAAATCAGATATCGTTTTCAGCTGTTAACTACTTCCAAATTTGCGTTACAACTGGAAGCGGACCGCTCACAGATACTGCTGATTTCGCGCGTATCTCGTCCTGAAAAGGCCATCTGTACTATGCAGACATCTCTCACAGTATCTATATGTGTCAGCCGGGAGTGCTGTCGGATAGCCATGAGTGATACTAACCCGACACCTCACATTGAACTGTATGTCCGGTCGATGCTGCCCGACGGCGCACACGAACGACAGGAAGCGGTCATCGACCGCCTTCAGACGCTCGACGAGAACGACCACATCGACGGGTTCAACGTCATCGTCTGGGGCAAACAGATCGCACCGCAGTCGGCCGCCGCACTGACGGAGGAAGGCAAGTACATCCTGAACCGGGTCGCCGAGTTCAAGCAGTGGGCACTGAGCAACAATGTCTCGCTGGACTCGTTCTATCAGGACACAACCGTTGATTCAGAAGTAGCGGAGTCGGCGTACGACGCTATGGCGTTGCCAGTCATGGGGCTGGCTGAATACGACGGCAGCGAACTCGTCCACGTCGCACCCTGTACGAAAGACGATGTCGTCCACACGATTATGGACCGCCTTGACCGTCTCGAAGTGGGCCAACCACCCGCTCTCGATCAAGAGGGTGGCGACGTGAGTGTCGTCTAACGGGTACCTACGAGGACCGCACCGTTTCGATATACGACTTGAATTCGTCCGTCGTCGACAGCGCTTCGAGCACTTCGTCCGGGTCTCCAGCCAGTCCGTATCCCGGCCGCCCTTTCCCCGTGGGTGACTCCGTCTTTTCGTTGCTCAGCAGTCCCTTCTCGGCGAGTTGTCCCAGCACCGAGATGACCTTCTGGCGCTCGACGCCGCCGAAGGGCTGTCGGTCGATATCTGCGAGGTGCGCTTTCATTGTCTGCGTCACATGATAGGAGTGGACTGGCGTTTCACCGGCGGTTTCGAGTTCCACAACGGCCAGCAGCACGAACTGTTCGAACGCGTCCGCCGACTGGACCTGATCTCTCATATAGATGACTCTAACGCGGTTGGGGCAAGAAACTATGGGACGGTTCTGCCGGCCGATCGGTCTGCTTCCGACTTCGTCGGAGTGCGCCAGTGTCGTACTCATTCCCGACGACAACGGGAGTGGACTCGGGAGGATTGTGGTCCACGTCGAGACGGGTGCGTTTGCACAGACTCGGCGAACCAACGCCAGCAATCGCTGCAGACTTGCTTCACTCGCCGGCAGAGATAGTAGAAATGGGTTCGGGCGGATTTGAACCGCCGGCCTCCTCCATGTCAAGGAGGTGTCATAACCGACCTAGACCACGAACCCTCACTGCGAGGTACACCACATTGTTTCCGGCGGGTGTAATTGAAGGTTTCGAATTCCGTATCGCTACGTTGTCTGTTGATTGTCCACACGTATCCGTCAACGGGCAAAGTCCCGATAGGCTTAAGTCAATGTACGGATTTGTACATCACAACACGAAAGAGTCCATTGATGAATACAATGAAAGAGTATATTGAACGCGTCACCGACGGTGAAGACCTGACACAGGACGAGGCTCGGACCGTCGCGACGACTGTCTTCGAGGATGCGACCGAGGCACAGATCGGAGCGCTCCTGACGGCACTGCGGGCAAAGGGGGAGACAGAGGCCGAGATCGCTGGCTTCGCGGAGGGGATGCGAGACGCCGCACGGACCATTCGGCCCGACCGCGAGGGGCTTGTCGACACCTGCGGGACCGGTGGCGACGACTACAACACAATCAACGTCTCGACGACGAGCGCCATTGTCGCGGCCGGGGCTGGCGTCCCGATTGCCAAACACGGCAACTACTCTGTCTCTTCATCGTCTGGGAGCGCCGACGTGCTCGAAGAGGTCGGCGTCGACATCGAGGCCGAACCGCCGGCTGTCGAGGAGACGATTGAACGAGACGGGATCGGCTTCATGCTCGCACCCGTGTTCCACCCGGCGATGAAGGCCGTTATCGGCCCGCGCCAGGAACTCGGGATGCGGACTGTGTTCAATATTCTCGGCCCGCTGACGAACCCTGCCGATGCGGACGCACAGGTGCTTGGCGTCTACGACCCGGACCTCGTGCCCGTGATGGCCGAAGCGCTGGCTCGGCTGGATGTCGAGCGGGCGCTGGTCGTCCACGGCGACGGCCTCGACGAGATTGCAGTCCACGGCGAGACGGTTGTCGCGGAAGTAACCGGCGACCGGATCGCGGAGTACACCATCTCCCCGGAAGACATGGGGCTTGAGACACATGACATCGAGGCCATGGCGGGCGGCGAGCCCGCGGAGAACGCCGCCGACCTTCGTGGCATCGTCTCCGGAGAGATCACCGGGGCGAAGCGGGACATCATCCTCGCTAACGCTGGCGCAGCCATCTACGTCGCCGGTGTCGCCGACACGCACGAGGCGGGGGTCGAACAGGCCCGGCAGGCTATCGAGTCGGGCGCGGCGGCCGACAAACTCGACGATCTGATCGGGGCATGACGCGCGTGAAGATCTGTGGCGTGACGGACAGCACGGACCGCGATGCCGTCGTTACGGCCGGCGCTGACGCGGTCGGCGTCATCCACGGTGTCCCGGTCGACACACCACGGGAAGTCGATGCGGCCACTGCCGAGAAGCTCGCCGACGGCGTCCCGCCGTTCGTGACGAGCGTACTGGTGACGATGCCGACGACGGTTCAGGAGGCCGTCAGGCGCGTCGACAGGATCGAACCCGACGCAGTGCAGGTCCACGACGGACTCTCACCGGCAGAACTCGGGGCCCTCGACAGCCGCATCACCCAGGATATCGTCGCCGTCGTCGAGGCGGACGCGCCAGCCATCGAGAGCTATGCCACCCACGCCGACGCCTTGCTCGTGGACTCAGTCGACGCCGACGGCGGCGGCGGCACGGGCGAGACACACGACTGGGAGCGCACGCGCGACCTCGTCGACTCGCTGGATGTGCCCATCGTGCTGGCTGGCGGACTGACCCCTGAGAACGTGGCCGACGCCGTCGAGACGGTCGAACCGTTCGCCGTCGACGTGGCGAGCGGCGTGGAGTCCGCTGGCGGCACGAAAGACCACGACGCGGTCAGCCGGTTCGTCCGGAACGCCAAGCAAGCAGCGGAGGGAGCGGTATGACCCTCGATATCTCCCGCGAGGAGTTCGTCGAACACGCCAAGGCCGACCGCCCGGTCGTCGTCCGCACCGCCGCGGAGCTGGACGTCGACGTGGAACCGCTGACCGCGTACGCAGCGCTGACCGGCCGCACGAGTGACGTAGCCGCAAACGATTACACGTTCCTGCTGGAAAGCGCCGAGAAGGTCGCCTCCAGCGACCCCGACGGCGCGTTCGCGCCGGAGACCGACGACCGCCACGCCCGCTTCTCCTTCGTCGGCTACGACCCGCGCGCTGTCGTTACCGTGACCGGCGACGAGAGCGAGGTCGAGGCGTTCGACGACCGCTACGCCGACCTCGTGACGACCGATGGCGGCGACGTGGTTGATGACCTCCGGGCCGCGATGCCCGATGTGGCGCTGCGGAACTTCCCGGAGATGGACCGCCAGCATCTCGAAGGCGGCCTCGTCGGCTTCCTCTCCTATGACGCCGTCTACGACCTCTGGCTCGACGAGGTCGGCTTGGACCGCCCCGACTCGCGGTTCCCGGACGCGCAGTTCGTCCTCACGACGTCGACGGTCCGATTCGACCACGTCGAGGATACTGTCTCGCTCGTGTTCACACCTGTTGTCAGGCAAGGCGAGGACGCCGGCGAGCGCTACGACGAACTGGTCGCCGAGGCCGAACGGGTCGAGGCCGTGCTGACGGACCTCGCCCCGCTGGAGACTGACGGCTTCCGCCGCGAGGACGAAGTTGCTGGTCCGCAAGACGAGTACGAGGACGCCGTCGAACGCGCCAAGGAGTACGTCCTCTCGGGGGACATTTACCAGGGCGTCATCTCGCGGACCCGCGAGCTGTACGGCGAGGTCGACCCGCTGGGCTTCTACGAGGCGCTCCGGGCGGTGAACCCCTCGCCGTACATGTATCTGCTGGGCTACGACGACCTGACCATCGTCGGCGCGAGCCCGGAGACGCTGGTCTCGGTCGCCGGCGACCACGTCGTCTCGAACCCCATTGCGGGGACGTGCCAGCGCGGAAACTCCCCCGTCGAGGACCGCCGCCTCGCTGGCGAGATGCTCGCCGACGGGAAGGAGCGGGCCGAACACACCATGCTGGTCGACCTGGCGCGCAACGACGTGCGCCGCGTCGCCGAGGCCGGGAGCGTCCGCGTTCCTGAGTTCATGAACGTCCTCAAGTACAGCCACGTCCAGCACATCGAATCCACGGTCACTGGCCGGCTCGCCGCGGACAAGGACGCCTTCGACGCCGCCCGCGCGACGTTCCCGGCGGGGACCCTCTCGGGCGCGCCGAAGATTCGCGCCATGGAGATAATCGACGAACTCGAACGCTCGCCGCGTGGCCCCTACGGCGGCGGCGTCGGCTACTTCGACTGGGACGGGGACACCGACTTCGCCATCGTCATCCGCTCGGCCACGGTCGAGGACGAGGGCGACCGGGACCGCATCACCGTCCAGGCCGGCGCGGGCATCGTCGCGGATTCGGACCCCGAAAGCGAGTACGTCGAGACCGAGCAGAAAATGGACGGCGTGCTGACGGCGCTGGAGGAAATCGAAGGGGAACCGGTCGACACGACTGTGGGTGCCGACGACACCGAGGCTGCGAGCGGAGCCGACGGCCCCGAGGAGGTGACCCGATGAGTGCGTCACAGCCCGCTGGTGTGGACGCTGTCAGGGACGACCTCCGGGTGCTGTTCGTCGACAACTTCGACTCCTTTACGTACAATCTCGTCGAGTACGTCTCCGAACACGCAGAGACCGAAGTCGTCCGCAACACCGCGACGCTCGACGAGGTCAAGGCGTTCGACCCCGACGCCATCATCCTGTCGCCGGGGCCGGGCCATCCGAAGAACGAGCGGGATGTCGGTGTCACGCTGGCGGTCCTCCGCGAGGTCAGCCCTGACGTGCCGACGCTCGGGGTCTGTCTGGGCCTCGAATCGGCGGTGTACGCCTACGGCGGTAGCATCGGTCGTGCGCCGGAGCCGATTCACGGCAAGGCGTTCCCTATCGACCACGACGAGACGGGGGTCTTCGAGGGCCTGGAACAGGGGTTTCAGGGCGGGCGCTATCACTCGCTCATCGCCGAGGACGTGCCCGACGAGTTCGTCGTCAGCGCGACCACGGAGACCGAGGACGGGACAGAGCTGGTGATGGGTGTCCGCCACCGCGAATATCCCATCGAGGCCGTCCAGTTCCATCCGGAGTCGGTCCTGACTGCGGTCGGCCACGACGTGATTCGGAACTTCCTCGCCGGCCTCTAGATGACCTGAAAGCCCAGCAGTCCGAGTATCCAGAGGACGGCGACGGCGATGATAGCGATGATAACGAGCCGCCACGCCACCTTCATCACGAGCCGACCGACCAGCAGGACCACGGCGATAGCCAGCAAGCCGACGAGTATCGCTGGCAGCGATGGCAGCGCTCCAAGCTGAAGGAGTGGCAACATACTACAGATAGGAATAGCCACGGGGAAATACTTCGTGGCCGGCGGGGACTGTCCCGGCACGGGTTGCTGAACCACTGCACGCTCACACCGCCAAAGATTCAAACGGCCAGCTGTGCTACCCACTATCATGAGCGTCGCCGGACTGTGTGAACTCTGTGAGCGCCCCGACGTGGACCACACCTGCGACAGGTGCGGGCGACTCGTCTGTGATCGCCACTGGGACGACGACACCGGGATGTGCGTCGAGTGTGGCGCAGAGGTCGGTCGGCCGGGCGACCGCGTCTCGCCGGAAGACATGCCTGACGGCGTGGACACGTTCCGCTTCTGATACTGTCGGCTGTAATCACGTACCGAATGTTGCCACCTCGAACTGGCGAATATCTCCACGAAGGTACGGCTACCATACGAGCTACCGGAATTGATTCAATCGCTCTTTGAGCTGTCGTGCCGACTGGCCGGCGGCCTTGAAAAACGCGTCACCAGAGTCATCGCGCCGCGCGTCAGCGTCCTCGCCGGCGAAGATGATACCCCGCGAGGAGTTGACGAGGCCGACGCCGTCGGCGAGGCCGTGCTCGACAGCGGCCTCGGCGTCGCCGCCCTGCGCGCCGACGCCGGGGACGAGAAACGGAATGTCTGGAACCAGTTCGCGGATTTCCTCGAGTTCGTCGGGGTTTGTCGCACCGACGACAAGACCGACGTTCCCGTTGCCGTTCCAGAGGTCAGCGAGGTGGACGACGCGCTCGTACAGTTTCTCGCCGGAGGCCAGTTCGAGGTCCTGTAAGTCCTCGCCGCCGGGGTTCGAGGTGCGCCCGAGAACGAACACCCCTTTGTCCGCGCACTGGAGGAACGGCTCCAGCGAGTCTCGTCCGAGAAAGGGGTTGACCGTGATGGCGTCGGCGGCGGGGCCTGCCTCGTCGTCGAGAATCTGGGCGTACTGCCGTGCGGTGTTGCCGATGTCGCCCCGCTTGGCGTCCAGCAAGACCGGCACGTCTTTGCCGTGTGCGTAGGCGATGGTTTCTTCGAGGGCGCGCCAGCCGTCGGGGTCCTCGTAGAAGGCGGCGTTTGGCTTGTAGCACGCGGCGTGCTCGTGGGTCGCGTCGATAATCCGGCGATTGAACTGCCAGCGCGGGAGGTCGGCGTCCAGCACGCTGTCTGGGAGGCGGTCGGGGTCCGGGTCGAGACCGACCGATACCACGCTGTCGGCGGTCGCGATGCGGTCCGCGAGGCGGTCGAAGAAGTGCATAGATACCGCGGCGGTTGGCAGCGATACAAGCGTTTCCTTCTCGTGTCGCCCCTTGCTTCGGTGGAATCAGATTTGATACTTCTTCCGCTGTCTATTTCACACCGGAGGGAGAAGCCCGCGTATGGATCGTTTCGTGGATGTCGGTCACGTGGCCGAGACTCTCCCAGACCTGAGCGAAGCCCTGGATGACCCACGGCTGCGGCAGTTCGGACTCGTCGGCGGTGTCGTGCTCGTGGCCCTCGGCGCGCTTCTGTCGCTCGCGCCCGCGTCCGAGCAGTGGCTGTTCTGGTCGTACGCCGTCGCCGCGACGCTGGTGTTTATCGGCGTCCCACTGCTGTGTCTCGGCCTCGCCGCCCCCGACCCGGAACCCGGGTCGCTGTTCCATCTCGGTATCGAACTGACGACGACACAGCGCCGGGCCGTCGCGCTGGGCTCGCTCTGTATCACAGTGACACCGATTGTCATCGCCCTCGGGACGCCGCTTGGCCTTCCAACGCTGGTGCTTGCTATCGCTGCCGTGACAGCTATACTCGGCTCCGTGCTCATCCTGACCGGATTCGTCGCATGGACGTCGGCAGCTATCGCTGAGCCGAGCCGTCACTGAGTGCAGTTCAGTCGGTGTCCAACCGTTTCCGTCCTCCGAAAGACCGTCTACCCCGAGAGAGTCTGCTCCAGCACGTCGACCGTGGCTTTCACCGCCGCGCCGCTGTGAACAACAACGGTCCCCCCGTCGGCTGTGATATCGTTACGCTCTGGGACGGTTACGGGCTCCGCGTTCAGGACCAGTCGGGCCGTCTCCGGCGTCACCTCGACAACCGCCACTTCAGTGTCGTTGGCCGTCACACGGTAGGCGAAAGCCCCGTCAGGCGTCGGCTCCACGTCTCTGTCCGCATCAACGACGGAAATGTCCGCGAACGGGCCGCGCTGGAGACCGGTCAACTCCGAGGCGAGCAACTGCCCGATCCGCCGGCCGTCAGTGATTCTGTCCTTGACCATCAGAGTTCCTCCCGAACGTCCGCCGCGATAGCTTCGACATCGACACTCTCACTTCGCGCATACACGACAGCCGCGGCCTCAAGCGTAACGCCGATGTCGGACTGAAGCGCGTTGATGCCGGCGACGGCGGTTTGCTTTTCGATGCCGGCCTCGACGACAGCGTCGAGCACCCGCTCGAACGTCGACCGCGACTGCAGGATTTCCTCGCCGGGCGTGAACCCATCCGGGATGTCGGTGTGCGTGGCGTCGAATCCGACGACGAGGTCGTCGTCGTCCCGTTCGACTAACCCCTCGCTTGCGGCCACATCGACCAGTGTCTTGGCCTGGTCGGGCGAGAACCAGTTCCGGTCCAGCGAGAGCGCGACGACGAACTCGCTTTCCGCCATCCGGTCGGTTCCACGCTGGCGGAACGGCGCGGCGACGGCCGTCTTCAGACTCATCGTCAGAGCAACCGCTCGGCACGGGGGTAACGATTACGATGGCGAGTCGGCATCGAACGGTTCAAGTAGCCGCTGGGTCTTCCTTCCCCTATGAAAGACCAGGGACGCTCCCCTCGCAAGCGGACAGGCGGACGCCGACGACCGAACCACAAGAAGAAGAAACACGAGCTCGGGAAGGACACCGTCGAGACGCAGGTCGGCGAGCAGCGACTGAAGACCGTTGACTCCCGCGGCAACACCCAGAAGGTCCGTGCGGTCAAGACCGACGTTGCGAGCATCGCTGACGGCGCGGAAACCATCGAGGCGACCATCGAGAACGTCGTGGAGAACCCGTCGAACCCGAACTACGCCCGGCGAAACATCATCACGAAAGGCGCAATCCTCGAAACCACCGAGGGACGTGCCCGCGTGACCTCCCGTCCCGGGCAGCACGGGCAGGTCAACGCCGTGCTTGTCGAGTAATCCGGCGCGCAATCAGCGTTTTTAGCTGGCCACAGGTTCGGAGCGACAGCTACGGCCGTGGCGCAGCCTTCTGGAGTGCGCTTTCGGCGATATTGCCACCGTAGTCTGCAGTCCGGGACAGCGAGTCAACCACGCGACCAAGTAGTTGTGCGCTCTGTGGATCTAGCTCCCTGACTTTTCCGTCGACCTCGCGGGCGGTTTCATCGACTTCGGGAATGCGGGACCGAGCCTCGTTTGCCAGCTCGACGGCCTCGTCGTTGTCGTCAGCTAACAGCGCATCCATCGCGGTTTCGGGGACCGCAATGGCTTCGGTCTCCAGCTGGTCGAGAAGGTCGGCGGTTTCGCCGGTGATTTCGTCAATCTCCTGTGAGAGGCCGGCGATCTTGGTCGCGTGGTCGGCGATGCGTTCGAGTTGCCGGGCGCTGGACTGGTAATCGAACACAGTCTCACGCGGGAAGCCGATCTCGTTAGCCGCTGTCGGGTTCCGGAGGACGGTTCGGAACACACGGGAGACCATGTACCAGAGCCGGTCTACGTCGTCGTCGCGTTGCATCACGTCTTCTGCGAGGTCGTTGTCGTCCTCTATGAGCGCCTCGACAGCATCGGAGAGCATCGTTAGCGACACGAGTCGCATACGTGTGATGGCGTTGAGAACAGAGAGTTCCGAGGAGTCAAGCAGGTCCTGCAGAACAACACGGGCAGCCGTTTCCTCGATCATCTCAAGGCCGACCAGTCCCTGGGTCGCATCGCGGATGATGCGTCGCTGCTCGGCCGTGATCCGAGCGGCTTCCAGTCGGATGATGTCGAAGCCGCTGACGTACATCGTCATCACTGCCCGCGTGAGTTCGTGCCTGTTTTCCAGGCCGGTCACGTCCAGCGCTCCCTCGACGTGGTCGTCGCCGTGCTGTGGCGAGACCAGTAGCAGGTCGTCTTCGGCGTAGAATTCGACGATACTGCCGCTCTCGACACCGTTCTCTGTCGCCCATTCCTTCGGTAATGAGACGGTATACGTGGACCCACCCGTCAACTGTACTTTGCGCGTCTCCATAGTACTACAAATACACGCCAGAGATTTATAAAATATGATTTGACTATATATTAGCCATCGGTGCTCTATCAGATGCTGCCATGGAATCACAACCCACTGTGAAAGCACTATTCCAAGTGGTCTGCCACCACCGGAGTATGTGATGGATTTCGCTCTGTATTAGGATTAAAACGGCTTCAGACGGCCGCTGAATCGGTTTAAACGGCATAGCTTGGTAGGAGAACATAATAATATATAGCAGTATATAGCGTTTATATCTGGATATAGGGCTAATAGTAGGGTACTTATCCGCTCTTCATCTGGAACTGGATGATGACAGATTCACCGAGCGGTGGTTTCTCCCGCCGTCGTTTTCTGACGAGCTCCGGTGCAATCGGAGCGCTGGCACTGGCCGGCTGTACTGAACAGTCCTCTGATGGCAGTGACGGAAGCACCGGTAACAACGGTGGCAGCACCGACAGTAGCGGCAGCGGACAGCTGTCCGGTGAAATTACGATCACGGGGAGCAGCACGGTGTTCCCCCTCGCGACGGCCGTCGCAAACGAATTCCAGAAGCAACACGGCCAAGTCAACATCAGTCTCTCCTCTACGGGGTCCGGTGGCGGCTTCAGCAACCACTTCTGTGTCGGAAACGCCGAGTTCAACAACGCCTCACGGCCGATTTCTAGCGAAGAGAAGCAGCTCTGTGCCGATAACGACATTGAGTTCCACGAGATTCAGGTCGCCACCGACGCGGTGACCGTTATCGTCAACACGGAGAACGACTGGGTCGATTGCGTGACGCCGGAGCAGCTCAGACAGATGTGGCGCGCAGACGGTGCGTCGACCTGGGCGGACGTGAATTCGGACTGGCCCGATGAGCCGATCAACCGGTTCGGTGCCGCCGACACGTCCGGGACGTTCGATTACTTCAACGAGGCGATTCTCGGCGAGGAAGCGGACCACACCAGCAACTACGAAGCCACCGAACAGGATAACCTCATCCTGCAGGGCGTCCAGCAGGACCAGTACGCCATCGGCTACTTCGGTTTCGCCTACTACCAGAGTAACACGGACGCAGTCACGGCACTCAGCATTGACAACGGCGACGGCTGTGTCGAGCCTTCACTGGAGACAGCCAAGGCCGGCGACTACCAGCCCCTTTCTCGCCCCCTGTTCACCTATCCACAGAAGGGCGCGCTCGCCGAGGAGCACGTCGCCGAGTTCGCTCGGTATTTCATCGAACAGAGCGCCAACACTGAACTCGTCGCCGAGGACATCGGCTACGTCCCACGGACAGAGGAAGCGATGCAGGCGGAACTCGACGCCCTCAACGAAGTTATCGACGAGGTCCAGTAACGAGTCAGCTATATAGACAGTAGAGAACTACAGATACAATCACGCACTTTTCCCGAGATACATAGAATGAGCGAACAACACCGATGAGCAACGAAGGACAGACGCCAGACCTAGCAGGGGATCGAGGGTTCAGGTCGGTCCGTGAGTCGGCATACAAATACGCGCTGGCGGGCTGTGCCGTCCTATCCGTCCTGACGACGGTGAGTATCATCGGGGTGCTCGTCCTGGACGCCGCGGAGTTTTTCGCCGAGGTGCCAGTCCTCGCGTTCTTGACCGGAACGACGTTCAGCCCGAACCTCGAACCGGTCTCGTTCGGCGTGTTGCCCCTCGTTCTCGGGACGATTCTCATCACCATCGGCGCGGGCGCGCTCGCGCTCCCGACCGGCGTGTTGACCGCGATATACCTCAGTGAGTACGCGAGCGACCGCACGCGGTCGATACTCAAACCGATGCTCGAAGTGCTCGCCGGCGTCCCGACCGTCGTCTACGGCTACTTCGCTATCGTCTACGTCACGCCCGCGCTGAACGCCGCAATCACGTGGCTCAACGGCGCGTTCGGGACCGGCTTCGACGAGCTGGGGCTGTTCAACGGGCTCTCGGCTTCCATCGTCGTCGGCATCATGATTATCCCGATGGTCTCCTCTATCAGCGAGGACGCGATGAGTTCGGTCCCGGACTCACTGCGCCAGGCCGGCTACGGCCTCGGAGCGACGAAGTTCAATGTCTCACTGACTATCGTCGTGCCGGCGGCGGTTTCCGGTATCGCCTCGTCGTTCATCCTCGCTATCTCGCGGGCCATCGGCGAGACGATGGCTGTCGTACTGGCCGCGGGGTCGCAGCCGCCGGATATACCGCCCGTCCAGCAGGCCTTCGGCATCCCGTACGTGGCACCGGCTGACGTGATCGGGCTCTTTACCGAGAGCTCTGCGACAATGACCGTCGCGATGGTCAACATCGCACAGGGGGACATCTCCGGCGGGTCGACCGCGTACCAGTCACTGTTCGCTATCGGGCTCACGCTGTTCGTCATCACGCTGGCGATGAACGTCGTCAGCGACCTCGTGGCGAGTCGCTACCGGGAGGTTTACGAGTAAATGGCCACGACATCACCGACCGAGACCGAGTTCGGCGAGGTCAGCCGAATCAAAGGCATCGTCTTCAAGTACATCTCGTTTGCTGCGTCTATCGTCGGTATCCTCGCGCTCGGCGTGTTGCTCGCGTACGTGTTCTGGGACGCGCTGGGCCTAGAGAGCGCTGGCACCGGCTGGTACCTCGCGTACACGGGCACGCTGCTCGTCCCGCTGCTCGCGTTCTTCGCCTACGCCCGGACACGGCCCGCCGTCGTCGCGGGGACGTTCGAACTGTTCAGCATGACGCTGGCCGGCGTCCTGCTGACCGGCGCGGGCGTCATCATCCTCTCGATTATCGCCAGCCCCGGGGTGTGGTTCGCGTACTTCCTGACCGTCGTCGGGCCCATCGTCGGCCTGTACGTCTACGGCCAGTACGACCGCGAGGCGACCTGGGTCGGCCTGGCGATGCTCGGGGTGGTACTGCTCGGCCCGGTCGTCGGGACGCTCGGGCTGGGCCCGCTGACCGCGGTCGGCGCGTTGCTCGGCTCGCCCGGCATCTACTTCCTGTCGCTCGTGGTCCCCGCGGCCGCCGTCGCCGCGTACCTCTCGGCGGAACGGCTGGATTTCTCCCGCCGGCGGAGCCTGGGTATCGGTGTGGGCCTTCCGGTTCTGGCCATCGCCGCCGTCCCGCTGGTCGACACCGTGCCGGCCATCTCGCGGTCGGTCTGGCTCATCGGGCTCGTGTTGCTCGGCCTCCCGGCCGGGTTCGCGGTCGCGAACACGGCCCGAACCCGCGAGCGGTGGCCGGCGTTTGCCTTCCCCGCAATCGTCGCTCTCGGGTTCCTCGCGGGCGAGGCCGTCGTCACCGCCATCGGCGCGACGCCGCCGACCCCGTGGCTCGACTGGCAGTACGTCACCAGCGGCCCGTCCCAGACCGCGGCGGAGGCGGGACTGTACCCCGCTATCATCGGGTCGATATTCCTCATCGTGCTGGTGAGCGTGTTCACCTTCGTCTTCGGCGTCGGCGCGGCCATCTACCTTGAAGAGTACGCGCCCGGCAGCGGCCCGCTGGCCGCCATCACGCGGATTATCAAGGTGAACATCTCGAATCTCGCCGGCGTCCCGTCGGTCGTCTACGGCCTGCTGGGACTGGGCATCTTCGTCAACATCGAGTCCCAGCTCGGCCCGTTCACCTACGCCGGCTTCGGCGTCGGGACGGTGCTGACCGCCGCGATGACCCTGTCCCTGCTCATCCTGCCCATCGTCATCATCTCCGCGCAGGAGGCGATTCGGTCCGTGCCGGACTCGCTGCGGCAGGCGTCTTACGGGATGGGCGCGACCCGATGGCAGACGATTCGGAACGTCGTCCTGCCGCGTTCGCTGCCGGGCATTCTGACCGGGACGATTCTCGCGCTCGGGCGGGCTATCGGGGAGACCGCACCGCTTATTATGGTCGGCGCAGCGACGACGAAGTTCTCCCCGCCGAGCGGGCTGTTCGGCAAGCTCACCGCGATGCCGATGCAGATTTTCGCCTGGGCGTTCGAACCGAGCGACGAATTCCGGTACGGCGTCGTCGCGGCCGGCGTCGTGACGCTGCTCATCGTCATGCTGACGATGAACTCAGTTGCGATTCTCGTACGGAACAAATATCAACAGGAGGCAAACTAATGACTTCACAGGACATGGCCAGCGACACCGACGTTGAGACCGACGACGACTCCCTCGTGACGACCGACCCCGGCAAAGGCGGTCTGGACGAGAACGCCGACCGCGGCTCGGTCGGGCAAAGCGGGGCGGGGACCGTCATTGAGTCCCGCAGTCTCGACGTGTTCTACGGCGAGACCCAGGCGCTCCAGGACATCGACCTGGCCATTCCGGAGAACCAGGTGACGGCGATGATCGGCCCCTCGGGCTGTGGCAAATCGACGTTCCTGCGGTGTATCAACCGCATGAACGACCTCATCGACATCGCCCGCATCGATGGGGAGCTCATGTTCAAGGGGAAAAACGTCTACGACACTGACGTGGATCCGGTGGCTCTCCGACGCCGAATCGGAATGGTGTTCCAGCACCCGAACCCGTTCCCGAAGAGCATCTACGACAACGTCGCCTACGGCCTCCGCATTCAGGACAAGACCGATAACATAGACGAGGTGGTAGAGCAGTCTTTGAAGAAAGCGGCGCTGTGGGACGAGGTCAAAGACCGGCTCGACGAGTCGGCCCTCGATCTCTCTGGCGGGCAACAGCAGCGACTGTGCATCGCCCGCGCCATCGCCGTCGACCCCGAGGTCATCCTGATGGACGAACCGGCCTCGGCGCTTGACCCCATCGCCACCTCACAGATAGAGGACCTCATCGAGGAACTGGCCGAGGAGTACACTGTCGTCATCGTGACTCACAACATGCAGCAGGCGGCCCGCATCTCCGATAAGACGGCCGTCTTCCTCACCGGCGGCGAACTCGTCGAGTTCGACGACACGGACAAGATATTCGAGAACCCCGACAGCCAGCGCGTCGAGGACTACATCACTGGGAAGTTCGGATAGCCGTCGCCTGCGGACCGGCCGTTTTCGTCGCCTCTTACTGTTCTAGCGTCGCTTCGGTGTCAATACCGTACACCGCCTTCGGTGTCTCGACGTGTGCCGTTCTGACCGCGTCCTCGTGTCCCTCTTCGAGTAGCCAGCGGACGCGCCGTGGGACGGTTTTCGGTCCAAGTACCGCACCGGGGCGGTCCGGGTCGTCGATGTAGTCGGTCTCCATCAGGAACGGCTCGTCTGTCTCGACGGCGATTTCCAGTTCGTCCTTGTCGGCCAGCACCGACTTGACCGGCCCCTGGAGCCGGCCCCCGGAGTAGTGTTTGACGACCTGCGTGCGGTCGAGGCCGCGTTCTTCGGCCCAGCGGGCGACTTCTTCGAAGTCTTCGCCGCCCTCGGTGTGAAGCTGTATCGCACAGCCCACGTCGGCGGCGCGCTCGAACCCGTGACACATGACTTCGTTCGAGGCTTCCCAGACGGCGTCGTCCACGTCGTAGTGCGGGCGTCCGGATTTCATCGCGAGTGCGTCACCGGTATCGACATACTCCGCCGCCACGTCGAGGCCGGTCTGCATGATGTCCCGCGCTTCCGATGGCGTGTGGCCGTCGTCGACGAGCTTCGAAACCAGCGCCGGGTGAACACCGAGAACGGGCCAGGCCCGGCCGTCGAGTACGTCCGACGCGTCGGCGGCCGCTTCGACAGTCAGGTCGAACACTTCCCGGAAGGTGGCCTCGTCGGTGGCCATCTCGACTAAATGCCAGGACGGCTTGTTGAGCACCAGCAGGTGTGTGCCGCCCTGTGCTGCGAACTCCTCGGCTGCCGCGACGTTCCGGCCGTTGACCGGATCGAGATGCAGGTGGTTGTCCAGTATCGGCGTGTTGTCGATATTCATACGTGCTCACTAGCACTGGCGGAAAAAACAGTTGGCGTCATGAGATTCGAACCTTAGAGCGTTACTGCGTCCTCAGCCGCGTTGCGTAACGCATCAGAGCGGCCATACTCTCCCGGCGCGATGGCGACCGTTCGGACTCCTTCTCGTGCAGCCACTTCCAGCGCCGGCTTGAAATCCGTATCCCGCGAGGCAACGGCCAGTACGTCGATTTGTCCAGCAACGGCGGCGTCTGTCGCGTCAACAGCCAGCCGGACATCGACGTCACCGCTGGTGGTTCGAACCTCGAAGCCGCGGGCCTCGGCGGCCTGAATAAGCCCCGGCGAGGCGTTCTGGTCGACGTAGAGACGAGTGACCGCCAGCGGACCGTATTCGGCTGCGATATCCCGGACCGCATCTAGATCGACATCGAACTCGGACCTGAGCACGTTCGGGCCGTCGACGAACAGTCCGACGCGCTGTCGCGAATCTTTCTCCTCGAATATCCGACGGAGCAGCTCCATACGCCTCTTTCCCTGCCCGGTCTGCTTATGCGTGCCGCTTCGGTCGGTAAACTCTTTCTCGCTATATAGAATAATACGACACAAAGTTTAGTATGATACCCTCCTCACACTATGTACGCATTTCCGTCCGGAGTCGGCCAGCAACAATGCGTGGACATTGACATATGAGTGAAGAACGCCTTCACGACCAAGACGTACTAAACGGGCTCTGTGAGATTATTTCTGATCCGGCTATTGTTCTAGACGCCGACGGCGCCTTTGTCGATGTTATCCACAACGCCCACAACGGGGCATTATTTTTCAAAGATCCAGAGACACTACTTGGAGCAGATCTCTGGGATATTTTCTCTACAGCACAGGCAGACCAGTTCTACGCGATTATAGAGGATGCTTTACAAAGTGGTGAACAGCAGGATATCGAGTACCAGTTATCGCTCGATCACGGAGAGCGATACTTCGAGGCTCGTGTCACGCCGGTCGGCGGTGATAACATGGAGCGCGTGCTATGGCTGGCGGAGGATATCACACAGCGTAAACAGCGGCAAAAAAAGCAGGCCCTCATCGAACGGGTGTTCGAGGTCAGTCCGGTCGGCATCGTCGTCGTAGAACGGTCTGGCAAAATTTCGCTAGCTAACGAGCGCGCCGAGGAACTGCTCGGTCTCGAACGCGAGAAGATCACTCAGAGACGATACACCCAACCGGAGTGGAATATTTACTACGAAGACGGGACGGAAATCCCCGATTCGGAACACCCGGTTACGCGGGTGCTCGAATCGGGTGAACCGGTGTTTGGGTTCGAGCACTGGATAGAACTCGACAACGGGAACGAGCGGTGGCTTTCGAGCAATGCCGCGCCGATACTGGGCGAGGATGGGACTGTCGAACGCGTCGTCGTTGGTCTGGACGACGCCACGGGATTGAAACAGCGCGAAGAACAACTGGAGTGGCTTGTCGGGACCGAAACGTTGGCCGACATTGGCGGGTGGGAACTCGATCTGGAGACGGGTACGATAGAGGGAACGACTGGAATGAAGCGCCTCTACGGAACGTCAGAGTACAATCCGACGCTTGAGGAGGCTATCGAGCAGTACCATCCCGACGATAGAGCGGCCGTTCGCGACGCCATCGAGGCCTGTTGTGAGACCGGCGAACCGATGGAACTAGAGGCACGCCGCCAGACCGCGTCCGAAACCGAGCGCTGGTTCCGACTTCGGGCCGAAAAAACGGTCCGGAACGGGACGCCGAAACTGCGAGGCATCGTTCGCGACATCACACAAGACAAAGAGCGAGAGCAGCGGCTCATGGTCATGAGCCGGGTTCTCCGGCACAACATCCGGAACAAGCTGACCGTGATACGGGGTAATTCGAGACTTCTCAAGGAAGAACTCGATTCGCCTGGTTTCACTGTTGACGCTGCTAGCGGACACATCGACAGAATCGAAAACGCCTCCGAAGAGCTTGACTCGCTGGCTGAGCGCGCACGGACGTTCGACCGGGCTATTGAGCGCGACCTCCGGAGTGGGACATTTCACCTCCAGCAGGCGCTCACTGCTGTCCAGAGCGACCTCACAGAACAATATTCCGAGGTGACTATTAAGGTAGCGCCGACTGACGCGGAGGTATCAGGCGACAGGATGGCTATCGACCTGATACTGGAGATTCTCGTCGAGAACGTGCTGGAATACAGCGACCTGACCGACCCGACAATTGAGCTTACCGCTGAGGAGACACCGTCGGGACAGGTGACAGTTGAGGTCGACACCGATGGCTCCGCAATCCCCGATATGGAACGCGACGTTCTGACTTCGGAGACTGAGGGGCCAGTGGCACACAGCCGTGGGCTCGGACTATGGGCAGTCATGTGGCTTGTCCGACGACTCGGTGGGTCCGTGACGATGGACGAAGATCACGGCGACGGAACCCGAGTTGAACTCGTGTTCCCGCAGGCGCGAAACGAGTAACGAAGACGACTGCTTATTTTCTCTCTCAATTCGCCGTGCGTCTGCCACGATTGCCGATTTGATATCGTCGTATGTGATTTATCAGTGGGTCGAAGGCGGCGGAGGGCCAAACGGTAAGACCACGCGGTTCGAGAGGTTCGCGTATGACACTGCGGGCACCACCGCTTTCTGCGGTTCACCAGCGAGCCGACGCTTCGTTCACCGATTTCGGCGGGTGGGAGATGCCGGTCGAGTTCGAGTCGATTCGCACGGAACACGAGGCAGTTCGGAGCGAGGTTGGGAAGTTCGACGTTTCGCACATGGGACAGATAACCGTGGCCGGGCCGGACGCGGCAACACTGACACAGCGGCTGACCACCAACGACGTGACCGTGCTGGACCCGGGTGAGGCCCAGTACGGAGCCATCACAGACGAGGATGGGATCATGCTGGACGACACCGTCGTCTACCGGCTGCCGGAAGGCGCGGCCGATGAGTTCCTGTTCATCCCGAACGCCGGTCACGACGGGGAGATGACCGAGCGGTGGCTCTCCGAGCGGGACGAACGGGGGCTTGACGCGACAGTGACGAACCGGACCGAGGAGTACGCGATGATCGCCGTTCAGGGGCCTGACGCGCCGGACCTGCTGTCGGCCGAGACAGAGGTTTCGCTCGCTGGCCTGTCGCGGTTCGAGGTGACTGACGGGCCTGTCGCTGGCGTTGACTCTCTGATTGCCCGGACGGGATACACGGGCGAACCGGGCTTCGAAATCCTCTGTCCGCCAGACGATGCCGAAGCGGTCTGGGGCGCGCTTGAGTGCCAGCCCTGTGGGCTCGGCGCGCGCGACACCCTCCGCTTGGAAATGGGCTTTCTGCTCTCAGGGCAGGAGTTCCATCCAGTCGACGAGCCCAGGACGCCCTACGAGGCCGGTATCGGTTGGACTGTCAAACTGGATACGGAGTTCGTCGGTCGGGACGCACTGGAGGGCGTCGCCGCTGACGGTCCCGAAGAGAAGCTCATCGGCATCGAACTCATCGACCGTGGTGTCCCGCGCCACGGGTACGACGTGACGACGCCTGACGGAGAGCCAATCGGCCACATCACCAGCGGAACGATGAGTCCGACACTGGGAGCGCCGATTGCCCTCGCCTACGTCCCGGCGGCGTACGCCGAACCGGGTACATCTATCCGCGTTGTCGTCCGTGGTGAACCGAAGAAAGCACGTACCAGGAGCACGCCATTCCTCGATAGATGAGCTTCGACGTTCCCGACGACCTGCGATATCTGGAGTCACACGAATGGGTACGCGTCGCCGGCGATACCGCAGAGGTCGGCATCACGGCGTTCGCACAGGACGAGCTCGGCGACGTGGTGTTCGTCGAGCTGCCCGAGGAAGGGGCGGAGTTGACCGCCGCCGAGGACTTCGGCGTCGTGGAGTCGATCAAGGCCGTGTCCGACGTGTACGCCCCCGTCTCCGGCACCGTCACAGCAGTTAACGACCGACTCCGCGACGAGCCGGAACTGCTGAACGAGGACCCGTTCGGTGACGGCTGGATGCTCAAGGTCGAAGTGGCCGACGAGAGCGAAGTCGACGACTTGCTCTCACCCGACGCGTACCGCGACCAGATCGAGTAACCCGGTGGCAGTGGTCCCCTGCAGGGGTGAAAGGAGTAACCTAATGTGGACACGGTCGCTAGCTGTCGATATCATGTCACCCCGGCGCTACTGGGTGGTTCTCCAATGAGCGATAGTGATTCACACGCGACAGGCAGTCCGTACGCACCGCAAACGGCTGCAGAGACCGCGGCGATGCTCGACGCGGTCGGGGCCGACGACCTCGAATCGCTGTTCGACGTTCCCGAGTCCGTTGCTTTCGACGGCGAGTTCGGCATCAATGCCCGGAGCGAGCGGGCGACCCGCCGAGAAGTCGCCGGCCTCCTGAGCCGCAACGCCGACCTTACCGAGTTCCTTGGCCGCGGCCACTACGATCATTACGTCCCGAGCGTCGTCGACGACCTCGCAAGCCGGTCTGAGTTTTTGACCTCCTACACGCAGTATCAGCCCGAGGTCGCACAGGGGTTCCTGCAGGCCCTCTTCGAGTTCCAGTCGATACTGGTGGAACTCACGGGGCTGGGCGTTGCTAACTGCTCTATGTACGACGATGCGACGGCGCTGGGTGAGGCGGCGACGCTCTCCCAGCGCGTCCGCTCGGTGTCTGGCGACCGGATTCTGGTCCCTGAACACCTTCGGGAGAGCAAACGAGCCGTGCTGTCGAATTACGCCGATGGACCGGCTCTCACGATCGAGTCCTACCCGATGACCGACGGGGCCGTCGACGTACCGGCGCTGTCTGACCAACTCGGCGACGACACCGCGATGGTGTACGCCGAGTCGCCGACGGTCCGCGGCGTTATCGAGGAACGCCTCGGCGCAATTGGCGACCTGGCTCACGACCACGAGGCGCTGTTTTGCCTCGGCTCGGACCCGCTCGCGCTGTCCCTGCTTGAGCGCCCGGTCGATGTCGGGGCAGACGTGGTCGTCGGCGACGCCGCGTCGCTGGGGACCGGGACCGCCTACGGCTTTGGACTGGGGATGTTTGTCACCCGCGAGGAGTACCTGCGGCAGGTCCCCGGTCGGCTGGTCGGGGCCAGCGAAGACGCCGCTGACCGCCGCGCGTACACGCTGACACTCCAGACACGAGAGCAGCACATCCGCAAGGAGCGAGCCACCTCCAACATCTGTACGAACCAGGCGTGGGTCGCGCTCCGAACCGCGATGCACGCCGCGTGGCTCGGCCCGGACGGGCTGGTCGACCTCGCCGAGGACTGTGTGACCCGCGCTCGTGACCTGGCCGACCGCCTCGACGACATCGTCGGCGTGAAAGCGCCGATTCACGGCCGCCATCACTTCCGGGAGTTCCTCGCACGTACGGACCAGCCCGCAAGCGCCATCGTTGCCGATCTCGCAGCAGAGGGCTTCGCGGTCCACGCGGTCGATGACCATCTGGTACAGGTGTGTACGACCGAGACCACTGCCGACGCCACAGACGAGTTCGTCGCGGCGTTCCGAGAGGTGGCGAAATGACACTCGCCGCACTGCGTTCGGCGACCCACCGTGGGACAAGCCACGCCCCACGAGCGTCACGCTCGACACGGGGGTGTCTCGCGTGAAATACGATCAAGCGCGCTGGACTGACGACAGCGAGGACCTGTACGAGCCGCTGCTCTCGGAGAAAGCGAACAAGACGGTCGCGGTCGAGGACTCGCCGCTACCCGATGACCTGACGCGAGACAGTCTCTCACTGCCGGACCCAGCCGAGCCCGAACTGGCCCGGCACTACACGCGCCTCTCGCAGATGAACTACGGCGTCGAGAGCGGGCCGTTCCCACTCGGTTCGTGTACGATGAAGTACAACCCCTCCTTTACAGAGGATGTCGCTGGACGAGCCGATGCTGCCATCCACCCGGACCGACCCGATTCGACGGTCCAGGGGACGCTGGCACTGTGTCATCGCCTGCAGGACTATCTCGGCCGCATCGGTGGCATGGACGCCGTGACGCTGCAGCCACCCGCCGGCGCGGCCGGCGAGTTCACCGGAATACAGATCGCAAAGGCGTACCACGAACACAACGACGACGAGCGCCCGGAGGTCGTCATCCCGGACTCGGCACACGGCACGAACTTCGCGACAGCGGCGATGGCCGGGTACGAGGTCGTCGAGCTCCCGAGCGGCGACGACGGTCGCGTCGACATCGAGGCACTGGAGGCGGCTGTCGGCGACGATACCGCCGCGCTGATGCTCACGAATCCCAACACGCTGGGGCTGTTCGAGCGCGACATCGAGCGCATCGCCGACATCGTCCACGACGCCGGTGGCCTGCTGTACTACGACGGCGCGAACCTCAACGCGCTGCTGGGGCGCGCTCGCCCCGGCGACATGGGCTTTGACGTGATGCACTACAACGTCCACAAGACGTTCGCGACGCCCCACGGCGGCGGTGGCCCCGGTGCTGGTCCGGTCGGCGTCCGCGAGGGACTGGCCCAGTTCCTCCCGAACCCACACGTCAGAGAGCGCGGCGGGAACTACGAACACTACGAGCCGTCGAACTCCGTCGGGAAGGTGCATGGCTTCTACGGCAACTGGCCGGTGCTGCTCAAGACCTTCGCGTACATCGCCAGACTGGGCGACGAAGGGCTCCGCGACGCCAGCGCGAAGGCCGTGTTGAACGCGAACTATCTCGCCGAGCAGATCGAGTACGACGTTCCGTTTGGCCCGTTCCACCACGAGTTCGTCGCCAGCGCGGGCGAGCAAGACGCTGCAGACGCGGCCAAGCGGATGCTCGATTACGGCGTCCACCCGCCGACGACGAAGTGGCCCGAAATCGTCGACGAGGCGCTGATGACCGAGCCCACGGAGAGCGAAACCAAGCGCTCGCTGGACCAGCTCGCGGCCGCGTTCAACGCTGTGGCCGGTGACTCGGACGCCGAACTGGCCGACGCACCGTCGCGTCCGACGGCGAAACGCATCGACCAGGCGACTGCGGCCCGGACCCCGCGGCTCTCCTGGCAAGCGCTTGACGACACGTAGCCGCTCGTTTCGACATTTGATACTCTCGCCCGAGCGTATATGCCACCCCGTTGTATAGCATTTACAACGGAACGCTATGTCCGATATGCCGCATTTGTTGTACGTAGGCTCTGCTGGCGATGACGCGGACACGGCCATGCCCGGCACGCCGGCTTCAGTCACGTCAGTCACCGGCGTGGCGGACGCACTGTCGGAGCTGGCCGAGCACGCCTACGACGCCGTCGTCTGTGAACAGCACCTGTCGGGAGGGGAAACTGGGCTGGAGGCACTGGCAGCGATACGTGAGCAGTACGACGCGCTCCCGGTCGTGCTCTGCACGGCCGAACCGGACGGCTCGGTCGCCGCTCGCGCGACACGACTCGATGTGACCGAGTACGTCCCTCGCAGCGACGTGTCGCTGACGGACCGAGTGTACGACATCGTGACGCAGGGGCGCGAACCAGCGGGCCGCGGCAACGAGAGTCGCTCATCGGCTGCTCTCGATGACGGGCCGACCCGGCTCCCACCGGAACTCGCGGACTCCTTTGACGCCATCGCCGGCAGTATCTCCGACGCCGTCGTCACAATCGATGCCGACAGCGAAGTCGTGTACGCCAACGACGAGGCCGCTGAGCTAACTGGCTATGACCGCGAGACGCTGGTCGGTGACGATTTCGCGAAAGTGATTCCCGAACATCTGCGAAGCTCCCACTTCGACGGCGTGGACCGCTACCGCCGGACCGGCGACCGGAACGTCGACTGGGACTACCTCGAACTGCCGCTCGTAACCGCTGCCGGAGAACAGCTGACCGTTGCGGTGTCGTTCGGTGATTTCGAGCGAAACGGGCAGTGGTTCTGTACGGGCGTTCTCAGGGATATCTCTGACCGGAAAGAGCGCGAGCGGGCGCTCGAAGAGACGAACCGCCGCCTCGACCTGGCGCTGGACGGAACGGATACCGGCGTCTACGAGTGGAATCTGGGCACCGGCGAGATGGTCTGGGACGAAGCGACCGCGGAACTCTTCGGAACGACGCCAGCGGCCTTCGAAGGCACCGTCTCCGCGTTCTATGAGCGCGTCCATCCCGATGACCGGCAGTCGCTCGAAGCGGCGTTCGAGCGGGTGTCCGAGAGCGACGAGCGGGTCGACGCCGAGTTCCGTACCGATGTCGACGGAGAGACGCGATGGCTCCGGACGAGCGGCGTTATCGAGGACCGCGACGCACAGGCCCCACGCCTTGTCGCCATCGCCACGGATATCACGGAGCGTAAGGAGCGCGAACAGACGCTGCGTGCCAACAACGACTCGCTGCAGGAGCTGACACAGCTTGCAACCGGGAACGGACTCGACAAGGCCGAAACTGTCGGCCGAGTTATCGAAATCGGGCTGGACCGGCTCGACATGGCGTTTGGCTACCTGAGCCGTATCGAAGACGGGGTCCACGAAATCCAGCTGGTCACCGGGGACACCCCCCTCGAATCCGGGACACAGACGCCGCTTGAAGACACGTACTGCCAGCGAGTGCTCGAATCCGGTGACCTCTACGCAATTACCGATGCCACCACCGAGGATGGGCACGTGGGTGACGTGTATCGAAACAGCGGCGTCGCGTGCTACGCCGGTGGGCTCATCACAGTCGACGGTGAGCCCTACGGAACGCTCTGCTTCGGCGACGAACAGGCCCGGTCGGAGTCATTCTCCGACAGCGAGGAGGCGTTCATGAAACTGCTCGTCGAGTGGGTGAACCACGAACTCCAACGCCGCCACCGCGAGGACGAACTCGAACGGTACGAGAACATCATCGAGGCGGTCGACGACGGCGTGTACGCCCTCGACTCCGAGGGGTACTTCCAGTTCGTCAATCAGGCGATGACCGACCTCACGGGCTACTCCGAGTCTGAACTGCTTGGCTCGTACACCGGTTTCATCAAGAACGATGGCGTCGTCGAGCGGGCCGAATCCATCGTTCAGGAGATGATATTCGAGGACCGCGACGACGAGGAGACGTTCGAACTGGCGATTCAGCAGGCGTCGGGTGGGTCGTTTCCCGCGCAGGACCACATGACGCTGCTGTACGACGACGACGGACGGTTCGCCGGGACCGCGGGCGTCATCCGGGACATCACGGAGCAGAAACGGCGTGACGAGGCACTGTCCGGACTGCTTGATACGACCCGGTCGCTCATGCAGGCACAGACGCCGCAGGAGGTCGCCGAAACAGTCATCGAAGCGATCCAGTTGGACCTCGGGTTCGACCACGCGCTCGTACGGCTGTACGACGAGGCAACGGACACCCTCAGACCCGCCGCCGCCAGCGATAAGGTCCCGGAACGGCCGGTGTACGATGCCGACGAGGGGTTCCCCGGCGACGCGTTCCAGCGCGGCGACCCGCTGGTCATCGACGAGTTCGACCGGGTGGACAACTACGACTCCGACGCCCTGTCGGCAACGATGTACCTCCCGATGGGTGATCACGGGGCCGTGAGCATCGGCGCACAAGACGGGATGGAGCTGACCGACTCGGACATCTCCGTGGCAGAAATCCTTGCCTCCAACGCGGCCGCCGCGTTCGACCGCGTCGAGCGCGAGCGGAGCCTGTTGCGGTACGAGTCGGTCGTCGAGAACGTCCGCGACATGATGTACGTCCTCGACGACGAAGGCCGGGTCCAGTTGGTCACTGAACCGCTCGCGGAGTGGCTCGGCTACGAGCGGGCGACGCTTCTCGGCCAGCATCCGAGCGTGGTCCTCGAACAGGACGCTGTCGACGAGTTCGCCCGCCGCATCGCCGACCTCCGTCAGCGGGACGGGACCGGCGGTATCCAACTCGAAACGACCCTTGAGACGGCCGCCGGGGAGCGGCGGCCGGTCGAAATCGACGTGTCGCTGCTCGATGCGGAGCAGTTCCGTGGCACCGTCGGCGTCGTCCGTGACCTGACCGAACTCAAACAGGCGCGGGCGGAGCTGGAAGACGAACGCGACCGGTTCTCGTACCTGTTTAACATGCTTCCAGACGCCGTCATCGAGACGGAGACAGTTGCAGGCGACCCGGTCGTCAGGTCAGTCAACCCTGCCTTTTCCGACGTGTTCGGGTATGGTCAGGAGACAGCCGTCGACAGTCCTCTGTCCGACCTCCTCCGCCCACCGGACACCAGTCGCGATGAACTACCTCGGTTCGACGGCAAGCAGCCGAACGGCGACCCCTTCCAGACCGAACTCCGACTGATGACCGAGACGGGGTTCCGTGACTTCCTCTTCCGGGGCGTGCCGTACAGCCGGGACGGCGACAGCGTCCGTGGATTCGGAATCTACACTGATATCACCGACCAGCGGGAGCGCGAGCGTCGGTTGAAACTGCTCAACCGCGTCCTCCGGCACAACCTCCGGAACGACCTGACTGTCGTCCTTGGCATGGCTGATGCACTGGAAGACCGAATCGACGACGCCGAGCGCGCCGCCATTCTCGACAGACTCCAGCGAAAGGCCGAAGAGATGGCATCACTGAGCGAGCGGGCACGAGACATGGAGCGGTCCGTTCGCCGCGACCAGTTCGGCACGGACCCGGTCGACGTGTCCGCGGCTGTCACGGATATCGTCTCATCATATCGCGACACGCACGCCGGCAGAATCGAAACAGACCTTCCGGATACGTCGGTGACAGCGGGCGATGGACGGTTACATCGAATCCTGGGCGAACTCATCGAAAACAGCCTCGAACACTCCGGCGACGACCCGTCGGTCCGCATCGAGGTGACGACAGACCAGCGAACCGTCTCGATCACGGTCGCCGACGACGGTCCGGGAATTCCACAGCACGAACTCGATGTCGTGACCGGTGATGAGCCGATTACGCAACTGCGCCACGGAACTGGACTCGGCCTGTGGCTGGTCGTCTGGGTAGCCGAAACCTACGGCGGCACAGTGAACTTTGGTAGCGGTCCGGACGGTGGGGCGGTCGTCACGCTGGAACTGCCAAAGATAGACCGCTAGATGGTGTTTCGAATCCGGTCGGCGAGCACGCCGTACTGCTCCGTGCCCGTTCCTTTCTGGACCACGGCAGTGACGCCGTTTTCGGTGGCGGCATCTGCGACATCGTCGTGTTCGCGCGCCGTGAACAGCAGGAACGGAATGTCAACACCGTTTTCGCGGAGCGCGGCGCACAACTCGATTCCGTCGAGCCGGGGCATCTTGTAGTCACTGACGACGGCGTCGAAATCACCGTCAGTTGCCAGGTCCAGTGCCGCTTCCGGATCGGCCTCCGTCGTTATCTCGAACCCGTCTTCCTGTCCCAGAAACGTCCCGACAATTTCCAGAACGTCTACGTCTTCGTCTACCAGTAGAACCTCGATGCTCATCGGTTCTAGGTCCGTGGTTCCCCGGTAAAAACTCTCGGTCACCGCATCGCATCGAGACCGACGACGACCGACTTATCCACGGTCATCCACGTCGACAGCTTGGCGACGCCGGAGAGCCCCCGCGGTGACACGGTGCACCGGTCCGGTTCACTGGTGTACTCAACCACGGTCATCGACAGTTCGTGCGGGGCCTGCGGTCGCTCGGTGGCTGCGCTCCCTGCACCGTCCGGGTTGAGGCTCATCGGTAACAGATGCTTCTCGGTGACAGTGTAAAACGGCTGCTAAGAGGTCTCTATACCGCTCCGGAGAGCTATGCCGCCTGTCCGGTGTCGACTTCGCCGTCGATGCGGACGAACCCGTAGTCACACTCCGGGCAGTGCCACTTGACCTTGGTCCCCAGATGCATCGTCGTGCTCGCGACCTTCCAGAAATCGCGGTACTCTTCGCATTCAGGACAGTAGTGTTCGAGTTCGAGGCTCATACTGAGTTGTTTCCATGGGGGTACAGTTGAATTTCCCGGTTCCACACGGGGCGTCGAAGCAGGCAAACGGCTCGAAGCCCTGTCTTCAAGTATGACTCCGAGTGCGTACGAGCCAACCCATCCCACAGCACTGGCTGTCGATGCCGAGGCACCGGGGCCGGCGGCGACAGCATCAGCGACGTTCGGTATGGGCTGTTTCTGGGGCCCAGACGCCCGCTTCGGCGCGATGCCGGGGGTGGTCAGGACGCGAGTGGGCTACGCCGGTGGAACCGAGCCGGAGCCCAGCTACTACTCGCTGGGCGACCACACAGAGGTCGTGCAGGTCGAGTACGACCCGGAAACGGTGAGCTACGAGGCCCTGCTGAACGTGTTCTGGGCGAACCATGCGCCGTTCTCCGCGCCCCTGAAGCGCCAGTATCGCGGTGTGGTGTTAGCCCACGACGACCGGCAGCGCGAAACCGCAGCGCGGACGCGTGAGGAACTGGAATCGCAGACCGGGAAGTCCGTCGAGACGGCAATCGAAACCCTCGACCGGTTCTATCTGGCGGAGGGGTACCACCAGAAGTACGAACTCCGCTCGACGCCAGTGGTCGCCGACGAACTCGAAGAGATCTACGGCGATGCGTTCGTCGATTCGACGGTCGCCGCCCGGCTCAACGGCTTCGTCGCCGGCCACGGGGACGACGACGAACGTGAGGCGCTGTTTGCCCAGCTGGATATCTCTCCGGCTGCGCTCTCTGAGGTCCGCCGCCGGCTCTAAGCGCGGGGCTGAGAGCCCAGAGTCGGCACGTGGCTCGGGCGCCCGCGCTCCCCAATGATTCGCCCACGGCTATAAGACGCTGGCAGTGCCAGATTCAGCTATGACTATCTACACCGGTCGCGGCGATCAGGGCCAGACAGATCTCCGGAACATGGAGCGGGTATCGAAGGACAGCCGCCGTATCGAGGCGTACGGCACTGTCGACGAGGTGAACGCGCTGGTCGGTGTCGTCAGGCCGACCGGCCACGACGATATCGATGAAAAGCTCCGGGTCATCCAGAACCACCTCCACATCGTTCAGGCCGACTTCGCCAACCCCAGCCCAGAGGAGGACGACCCACGGATACAGGAGTCCCACGTCGAGACGCTCGAAGATCTCATCGACGAGGCCGATTCGGAGCTGGACCCGCTCGAATCGTTCATCCTCCCCTCCGGGTCGGAGCCGGGGGCGAAGCTTCACCACGCCCGCGCGGTCTGTCGCCGTGCCGAGCGCCGTTGCGTCTCCTTTGCCGCCGAGGAGGCCGGCGTCAACGAGACGGCTATCATCTACCTGAACCGGCTCTCGGACGCCCTGTTCACGCTCGCCCGCCTCGTCAACAAGCGCGAGGGCATCCGCGAGGAAAACCCCGAGTACTGACGCCGTTTGCCGACCACGCCGGCGCCGGCGGTTCGCAATAGCAAAGTGACCGGCCCGGAAGGGTGAGATATGAAAGCGACCGCGAAGGCACATCCGATTCAGGGGCTGGTCAAGTACCACGGGATGCGCGACGAGGAACTGCGACTGCCGTACCACGACAGCATCTCCGTCTGTACCGCACCGAGCCACTCGAAGACGACGGCCGCCTTCGACCCGGACCGTGAGGAAGACGTGTACGTCATCGACGGCGAGGAGGTCAATGGCCGCGGAGCCGAACGTATCGACGCCGTCGTGGACCACGTCCGCGACCTCGCTGGCATCGACCACGGTGTCCGCTTCGAGTCGG
Organism: Haloarcula taiwanensis; assembly: GCA_002844335.1. Taxonomy (NCBI): domain Archaea; kingdom Methanobacteriati; phylum Methanobacteriota; class Halobacteria; order Halobacteriales; family Haloarculaceae; genus Haloarcula; species Haloarcula taiwanensis. Next base: position 1,981,703 of record CP019154.1, on the reverse strand, counting down.
CGAACAACTTCCCGACGAACATCGGGTTTGGCTCCTCCTCGTCGGGCTTTGCCGCCGCGGCGATGGCTCTCGTCGAGGCGGCAGGCCTCGAGATGACGCGGCCTGAGATTTCGACGGTCGCGCGCCGCGGGTCCTCGTCGGCCGCGCGTGCCGTGACCGGCGCGTTCTCGCACCTCCGGACCGGGATGAACGACAAAGACTGCCGGAGCGAGCGCATCGAGACGGACCTGGAAGACGACCTGCGGATCGTCGCCGGGATGGTCCCCTCCTACAAGGAAACCGAGGAAGCCCACAAGGAGGCTGCCGAGAGCCACATGTTCGAGTCGCGGATGGCCCACATCCACGGCCAGATCTCGGACATGCGCGACGCGCTGTACGACGGCGATTTCGACGCCGTCTTCGACCTCGCCGAGAAGGACTCGCTCTCGCTGGCCGCCGCGACGATGACCGGACCGGCCGGCTGGGTGTACTGGCAGCCCCGCACCATCGAGATATTCAACGCCGTCCGGGAACTCCGGAATGCCGAGGACGTGCCGGTGTACTTCTCCGTCGACACCGGCGCGAGCGTCTACATCAATACGACTGATGAGTATGTCGGCCGCGTCGAAGAGGCGGTCGCCGACTGTGGCGTCGACACCCGCGTCTGGGAGGTCGGCGGCCCCGCACAGATTCTCGACGAGGACGAGGCGCTGTTCTGAGTCAGTCGACTGGCCGCCGGAGGCGGATCTCGACTTCGGTCCCGCCGAACCGGCTCTCCGAAACCGAGATCGACCCATCAGACTCCCGGACGATCCACTGCGTGAGCCACAGCCCCGTGCCCGTGCTGTGCGCGAGCGGTGTCTCTGTTCCAGTTGTGAGGACCGACTGCTCCGTATCCGGAAGCCCCGGACCGTTGTCAGCTATCCGGAAGATGACGCGGTCGCTTCCGCTCGCTGGCTCGGCAGTCACATCGATACGGGGCGTCTCAGCGTCGTTGTGTTCCACTGCGTTGTCGAGGACGTTGTCGAGCGCATACGGGAGCAGTTCGTGACCGACAACGCGGCCCGTGACGCGCACGTCTTGCCGAAGGGCAAGGGTCGCTTGCTCGGTCCGCAGACGGCCGATCCGGTCACAGAGCAGTGCGCTCGGGTCGAAGGTTCGCCGTTCCGTCTCGTCGCTGTGTTGCAGTTGCTCAATCTGCTGTGCGGCCTCGCTCAGACTACGGATATCTTCGATACGGTCCGCGATGATATCGATATGTTCACTCTGGCGTTCGTCGCTGAGCAGGTCCAGATGCCCGCGGATGACAGTCACGTCGTTACGGATGTTATGCCGAAACAGGCGGTTGAGGACCATGAGCCGCTGCTCGCGTTGTTTCTGCTCCGAGATGTCGGTGACAAACAACGACGCACCGTCTGTACTCTCGCCGGCGAGCGGCGCTCCCCACAACTGCACGTCGAGCGTCGACCCGTTGGCGTGCCGGTGGGAGGATTCAACGCCGGTGAGCGACTCTCCGGAGACGAGAGAGGATAGCAGGTCGTCGAGTGTCGCTGGCGACTCCGCAAGCGTCTCGGCGTACGAACGGCCGGTCACCCGACTCTCGTTCCAGCCGAACAGTCGCTCGGCACCGTCGCTCCAGAACTGAATCGACCTGTCCGCGTCGATTACGACCACCGCGGCAGGGATTGACTGCACGATAGCCGAAAACCGTTCTACCAGCGAGCCGACCGAGTTCGCCAGTATCTCGACTTCCGCATCGCGGTCGAGTCGGGCGTCTAACAGCGCCAGTAGTTCAGACAGTAACGTCCGCGAAAGCGCTTCCCGCTCCCGGACCGCGCTGTCTTGGTACACTTCCAACAACGCTTCACGTGTCTCTGTCCGCCCCTCCTCAGCAAGGGACGCAAACAGTTCGCCGACAAGTAACTCGGCACCGTCGTCCATTTTAGGCTAGCCTAATCAGAAGAGTGCATGAATATAAATGGTATGATGATCGCTCGCCTGTCTGTCCCATGGAGGCAGGCCTTTCAGCGTCTAGCTCCAATCGAACGGTATGCGTGTCGCCGTTCTCGGAGCCGGGTACGCCGGGCTCACGCTCGCCAGAAAGCTCCAACAGATACTCCCCGATAGCGTCTCGCTGGTCGTCGTCGACGAACAGTCCGAGCATCTCGTTCAGCACGAACTCCACCGGGTCGTCCGGCGGCCGTCGCTAGCCGAGGAAATTACCGTCGACCTCGACGCCGTTCTGGACTGTGAAATCCGACAGGCGACGGTCACCGATGTCGACCCTGATGCCGGCGTTGCGACGCTGGACGAGTCGGAGACGCTGTCCTACGACGTGGGGGCGGTGTGTCTCGGCGCGCAGACGGCGTTCTATGACCTCCCGGGTGTGCGCGAGCACGCGACGCCGCTGAAGCGCCTCGATGACGCGCGCGCGATCCGCGAGCGGTTCCACACCCTCAGTGACGGCGACCGCGTGGTCGTCGGCGGCGCTGGCCTGTCGGGCGTGCAGGTGGCCGGCGAACTGGCCGAGATGCGCGAGGACAGTGATATCGAGATCCGCTTGCTCGAACAGGAAGACGCCGTGGCACCGTCGTTCCCCCCGTCGTTTCAGTCGGCGGTCCACGACGCGCTGGTCGACGCCGGCGTGACAGTCATGACCGGGACCGGCGTGGCTGGAGCCGACGCCGACGCCATTTCGCTCGCGGACGGCTCGGACCTGCCGATGGACCAGTTCGTCTGGACCGGCGGTATCGAGGGGTCACCGGCGCTCGATTCCGACCGGCCCGTCGTCCGGGCGGACCTCCGACTCGGCGAGTCCACCTTCGCGGTCGGCGACGCGGCCCGGGTCGTCGACAGCGACGGCGAGGCCGTGCCGGCGAGCGCGGCGGCGGCCATCCGCGAGGCCCGCGTCGCCGCTGACAACATCGGAACACTCGTCGAACGGTCACAGGGTGGCCACGGCGAGTTCCAGCCCCGGCTGACCCAGTACCAGTTCAACGTGCCGGGCTGGCTCGTCTCGGTCGGCGACGACGCCGTGGCGAAGGTCGGCCCCTCTGTCCTCACCGGCGGGGCCGCGCTGGCGCTCAAGACGACCGTGGGCGCAGGCTATCTCGGGACGGTGGGTGCCGTCCAGAACGCGGTCGATCTCGTCAGCGAAGAACTGGGCCTCCACGGCGAGAAGCCGGACAGTGAGTAAGGGGCGGGAAAACGGCCCGGATACCCCTCTCAAAGACGCGAGATTTTCACGGCCGTCAGCATGAGCGGGTACCTGAAACCCACGGGGGAGCGGAAGTTAACACATATATCCGACACCCGTGTATCCCGACGTTATATGCAATTCTGTGACGAGTGTGGCTCGGTAATGCACACGGAGGGCGACACCTGGGTGTGTCGCTCCTGTGAAAACGAGGAACCCCGGGACTCGCAGGCAGAAGCGGCGATGGCGACCCAGGATGCACAGCGGGACGACGGGGCACCCGCCGTGGCCGACGCGACGCAGGACGCTACCGAGACGATGCAGGAGCCCTGTCCGGCGGACGACTGCGACAGCGACCAGGCCTACTACGAGATGCTGCCGAAGCCGGGCGGCTCCTACGAGGTTCGGCTATTCACCTGTGTCGAGTGCGGCCACAAGTGGCGCGAGTCCTGATGGCGCGTCTCGCGAACCCCGTTCTTGTCGGTCAGTGAGTAGCCGATTCAAGGTCTCCGACATGAGAAGCGGAGCCGCTGTGCTGGGCGGACTCTCTGCGGTCCGGCAGCTATTCCGTCATGAGGGGATGCAATCAAGCTGAAAACAGTAGCGTCAGTCCTCGCCGTCCGCGGTTGCGTTCCCGAGAACGTCGTCGGGTTCGATCCAGATGACGAACTCGTCCTCGTCGTCACGGTCGACGACGCCGTTGATGTACTCGCCGTCGACCGGGGCGGTGTTCACTTCGGACTCGGCGACGGGGACGACCTGCCGGACCTCGTCGACGATCCAGCCCATCGCACCCTGTTCCTCGAACACGCCTGCGTCGAAGACGACGATGAGATTCTCGGTCCCGTCGCTGTCGATGTCCATCATCACCTTGGGGTTGAGAATCGTCGTAATCTGGCCCCGGAGGTCGACGACGCCCTCGACGTAGTCCTCGGTATTTGGGACGCGAGTGACCGTTTCGCGCTTGACGATCTCCTCGACGTAGTCGATGTCGAGACAGTAGTACTCGTCACCGAGCGCGAACTCGAGTACCCGGACCAGCTCTTCTGTCTGGGTCGCGTCGTCATCGATAGCCGCGGCGCGAGCGCCACCTTCGGTCGTGGCGGTGTTGTCCGACGCCATCGCCTCCTCGATGAGTTCCTGGTCCGGCAACTCGACGCCGGTCGGCCCCTGCATCGGGCTGGCCGAGGCCGAAAGGTCGTCTGTCGGCTGGTCGGCAACACCGGCGTCGACGTTCTCACTGGTCATCTGTGCGGAGGCCTCGGCCGCTCGCTGTGCGGCGGCCATCGCGTCAGTATCGGTCTGGGCAGTGGTTGCGCCGTCGGCGTTCGTGTCGCTGCCGTTGTCGTCAGGAGTCTGTCCATCGGCCGCCGCTTCCTCAGGCGCGTCGTCGCTCTGGGCGGCCGACGGTTCCGCGTCACCGGCCCTGACCGGCGTCTCCTCGTTTCCGCTGTCGTCGGAGTGGTCACTGGACCCATCCGTGGAGTCATCGTCCGTCTCCTCGGTGTCGTCGGTAGTCTCTGCTTTGTTCCCCTCGCGCATCTGTCGGATGCGCTCCGCTCTGTCCATACGTTCGTCGTCACTCATGCTGGTACCTCTGTGTCGGTAAAGCCGAACTGCTTGTCGAGTTCTGCGGCGATGTCCTCGAAGACAGCCGCCATATCACACGATTCCTCTGTCGCGAAAATCGATTGGCCGGCGCTGAACGCGCGCTGGAGCGCGACCCGCTTGCGGACCTCCCAGACGGGACTGTCCGGGAATGCCATGTTGAACCATTCGAGCATCGTCTCGTCCTCGGATGTCGTTTCGACCCGGTTGGCGACGACGCCGAGCGTGTTGATCGACGCGTCGGTCTGGCGCTCCATCGCGGCCATCTGGTCCATCAGCAGTTCGATGGCTCGCTCGGAGGTCGCTTCAGTCAGCGCGGGAATGAGGACGTTCTGTGCGGCGTACATTCCGGTGTCGGTCAGCTTCCCGTAGAACGGCGGGCAATCGATGATAACGTAGTCGTACTCGGCGTCGAGCGTCGACAGCGCCCGGTCGAGCGTGTCGAGCGCGTGTGACCCCGTGACCATCTCTGGCGTGATGTTGATCGCGAACGAGGCCAGCGCGGCCTGGTCGATATCCCCGCCTTGGGTGTTGACCCGGGCGATGAGGTCGGCGATGGTCAGTTCGTGCTCGGCCTGGAGCATATCGATGCTGGAGGGGATCACGTCCATCTCCTCACCCTCGCAGATGAGGTCACCCAGCGCCGATGGGTCACCAGTCAGTGCGTCGAACAGCGTCGGCGGGTCGGCGTCGTACGCCTCGACGAGACCGACGCCTTCCGTGGCGTTGCCCTGTGGGTCGAGGTCGATAAAGAGGACGTCCCGGCCGCGGTCGTTCAGTGCACCGGCTACGTTGATAGCAACTGTCGTCTTTCCGGTCCCGCCTTTCGCGTTGGTCACACAGAAGCGGGCTGGACCGGTTTCTGATTGCCGGTTCATCATCCAAGTATCCACAGGTCGACTCCGAGCCACTATAAAAATGTGGTCCCGATTATCAACCTCGCAACTGGGGGACGGAACGCGGACGAGACCGAAATGCCCGCGAGCGTGTGCATGACGGCCGTCTGACGGTGTGCAAGATTTATGATTGTGTAGATTGAAGGGTCAGTATCATGACCATCAACCCGCGTGATTACGACCTCGACGAGTTACGGAAGATGGCTCGTCAGCGGGGCAACGGGATGGGCGACGAGGACGTTCCGGACCCGACAGATCTCGACATGGGGCTCGACGACTCCGACGAAGAGGTGCTTGCGGGGAGTTCGTTCCGTTCCGGGCTCTACCGTGAACTCCTGCCGTTCCTCGGTGGTGACGCACAGGAGAAACCCTATCTCGAAGCGCTGCCCGAGACCTACGCCGCAGAGTTCGTGGTCTTCGAGTGGCTGGAGTTCCTGCTGATGCACTCCGGGTATCAGGGGGCCGACGAAGCGCTCGATTACTACCGCTCTATCGACTGGATCACCGAGGACGTACAGGACGACCTCTCGGACTATCTGCTCGGCATCGACGAGTCGGCGACCAACGACGACAACGAGCTGAGCGTCGACGACCACATGCTGAGCCTCGTCTACATCGCGAAGCTCACAGCGATGACATAACGCTCGTTTTCAGCAGCAGTTCTTTCCGTCACATTCCTGATATCGAGGATGCTGCAGTATCAGTCACCCGAGGGGGCAGCTATCAGTCCTGAATACTAGGGAGAGGATATATATCGGGCGGTCGACAAGGACGACCGTATATGAGTGACGAGGATGCGGACGACGACACCGGGTCCGAATCAGACGCCGGTGTGTCGTCAAGCGGCGCTGCCGCCGTTCCGGTCGGGGTCAAGCTCGGGAGTACCCGGACCGTCATTGCCCTGCCGGGCGAACACGGCACGGAGAACCGGATCATCAAGACACTGACCTGCATGGCGACGTACGAGGACGCCCTGACCGGTGAGGAGAAAATCCTCTACGGCGAGGAAGCGGCCCGCGAGTATCCGGATCGCGTCGAGTACATGCTCCGGTCGGGACTGCCCGAGGACGCCGACCGGGCCGAGATGACCAAGACGTTCTTCGAGGCGATCATCGAGGAACACGACATCCCGGCAAACAGCGGCGTCGTGTACGCTATTCCGACCATCGACAATCCGACTGGGCTGGAGAACCTCCAGAACGTCATCGAGAACTCCTCGATCGGGCTGGAACTCGTCGAGAGCTATCCAGAGTCACTGTGTGGCTCCATCCCGGCCTTCGGCGACGACCTCGAAGCCATCGACGAGATCTTCGTCGCTGTCAACATGGGGTCGACGAACCTCGAAGCCTCTGCGTACCGCCGCGGCGAACAACTTTCGCCGTTCACGACGGGCGCAGTGACCGGGAACGAGGTCGACCGGATGATCGCCAACTACGTCGAAGAAGAGACGCAGGGCCGTGTCAACATAGACAACCAGACTGCTCGCGAATACAAGGAGGAGCACGCCGACTTCGTCGATTTCGAGCCGTTCACGGACATCATCCAGCAGCCCGGCGGCGGCTCACACGAGTTCACCATCGAGCGCTCTGTGATGGACGCGGTCAACGAGTACCTCGACGACGCCGTCGACGAACTGGCGAACACGTTCCTGCCGGAGCTGGCAAACGACTACATGAAAGTGTACCAGCTAGCACTGGACCGGCCGATCGCCATCACCGGCGGCATGGCCTGCATTCCCGGTATCGTCGACGAGTTCGAGGAGCGACTCAGCGCGGAACTGAACCGCGATATCGAAGTCATCGCCGCCGACGAACCGGACATCGCACCGACTATCGGCGCACAGCGGATCGCGGCGCGTCTCGTCGAGACCAACTAGGGATTCCGCCAGCAGTCCAGCCACTGTGCGATTCTGGGCTCGGACTGTGCCATTTTGTGACCGCGACCAGTCGAGAGCAGTTCGAATACGTCAGTGTCGATTCCGAGGCCGGTCGCGTCAGTTGCGAGGTCACCACCCCGTCGCTTCTGAGACGGACTCCCGCTGAGACGAGTACGTGGCATATGCTCGGCTATGCGAGCATGACACCTAAAGTCAAGTCAGACAGCCGTCTGCCGGCTGACGGACGGCGTGGCGAGATACGCGGGATATCGACGGCCGCGGCCTGACGGGAACGCGACAGCGCAATTCAGGTGAAGACTGCAGTAATTTACTACACCAGTATCAGAATTCATAAGTCAAACTCAAGTCTTCAGGTGTATTTTGCTCCGGTAATGGGAAAAATTATCAAATTAAATAATTTGGAGGATCCACCTGATATCCTCACCCGCACCGGTCCGGGCGGGCTCTTCTCGACCGGCTATCTCCACGACGAGCCAGCACTGGCAGCCGTCGACGACGACGAGACCCCACGGTTCGCTCTCACCAGCCGCAAACACGGCGTCGAACTCGGTACGTCGAAGTCTGGCGAGACGGTGCAGCCGGGCAGCAACTACCGCATGATCGGCGTCGTGACGGACAGGCGACTCATCGTGCTAGTGGGAAACGACGACGGCGACAGGCGGTTCGCCGTCCCACACGTCGATATCGATCAGGTCGCGGGAGACCACTCGCTGGGCCACGGTCAGATCACGCTCCGGCGGTGTGGTGGGACGGAGTGGCGGGTTCACTGTGGCAAACAGGGAATCGTCGACCTGACCGCGTATCTTTCCCATGCGTCACAGGCGTGGGTTCGCGTCGAGAATATCTTGGACGAGGTCAAGCGGATGCTCGTGAGAGCAACAGAACAGCGCGATCAAGGGGACTACGAGCAGGCACTGGCGACGGTGCTGGAAGCCGGGGACCGCCTTGACGTGGCCGGTGAAACGGCCACGGAGTTCGGGCCGTCCGACGATGCGAACGCGCTCGAAGACCGCGTTACCACGGTGCGAGAACGCCACACTGCGACACTCGCGGAGGTCCGTCGCAGCCGCGCTCGACGGGCAGTCGACACCGGTGAGCAGCGCTGGCGAGGGCGCGAATTCGAGGCGGCGTACGACGCCTACGAGGTGGCGCGAGCGGAGTATGACGAGATTCTCTCACTTCCGACCGAGGGCGTTCCAGAACTTGCCGACATCCGTGCCGAGCGTGACCGACTCGAAACGGTCATCGATGACCTCGAACAGTCGCCGCTGCGCACTGCGGCTGCAGCCGACAACGAGGCTGTCGCGGCGCAGGACCCCGCTGTTGCCGCCAAACACTGGGCCGAGGCGCTCGAAGCCTACCGAAACGTCCTCGAGCTCGACTGGGGGGCGGATGAACGCCGGTTCGCTGGCGACCCTGAGCGGGTCCGGGACCGACTGGGGACCGTCGCGGAGCACCTCGTCACCGCGCGACGGGCGGTTGCGACGGACGCGATGGAGGCAGGGGACTGGTACGCCGACGCCAGCCAGCCCGACGCCGCGTTAGCGGAGTACAAGACGGCAAAAGCGGCGTTCGAAACTGCCCTCGCAGACGCCAGAGACTGTTATCCGGACGCCATCGACCACCTGGAAGCGGAACTCGATGCCGTGGAACAGCGGCTTTCGAGGGCGAAAGCCAGACTCGATGGCGACCCCGTCGACGTGGACGACCGCTTCGTCGGGACTGAGACGACGCCGGACCCGGACATAACGACCGCTGACGAGCGCTCGCTGTCGCCGACTGACACGACCGACCGCTCGGATATCGAGGACGGTAGCACCGACCCGAAAATCGACCCGACGGGACACGGCGGGTCGTAGTCCCAGCCAGCCACGCGCTCTCAGCTACCCGTCGATTGTCTGTTCGCTCTGGAGAACTGTGTCGCGGTGGCGCTGTCGACACAGACGGGAGCTTCTGATCCGATCCATGTGAGGAGATAGCACAATTCAGCCGTGTCAGGCCGTCTCCCGCCCGGGCCGACCATGTGCAGGAGAAAATTTATATCCCATAGTAGAATATATACAATTATAATGGATTGCACCAACTGTGGCACGCGGATGTCATACAACGATCAGACGACAAAGCTCACCGAGTTCGTCTGTCCCAGTTGTCATGAGACCGTCATCGACTGGAAGGCCGAGGCCCGCAACGCTCGCGTCCACTGACCGGCTCTGCTCGCTTTTTCATCGATAGTCCGCTGTCAGCTACTGCTCTGGCTGTTAGCCCTCCCTGACTGTCTCTGTACACTGTCGCTGAGCGGGGTGAGGCTACGCTGTAGGCAGCCAGTGGGCTGCCGGATGGGTGCTGCCCACAGCAACGCCGCAATACACAATATCGTGCACATTCACTCAAAAACGATTGCCGAATGTTTTTATATTTCAGGCAGGGATAACGGGCAATGGCAGATTCGCCACGCATCGGCTGTCTCTACGCCGACACCTGTACGGACGAGCAGGCGTCGGCCTACGACTGGTGTCAGGAGACACTCGACGATGCCGAGCGGTGCGCACTCTCCTCTGTCGAACCCACCGAGTACGATGTCCTCTGGTGGCACCGGGACGAACTGTTCGACGGGCGAGCCCTTGCGGACGCGCCAGCGCTAGCCGCGTACGTCCGCGACGGCGGCTCGCTCCTGCTGACGCTGAGCGCGCTCTCGGCCGTCGAACCACTGGGATTCGAGGCGGTTGCGCCAGATGCGACCGGCTGGGAGGAGATCCCCGAGCCGACCGGCCACCTCTGGCAGGCCCTGTATGCCGACCACCCGATCCACGCGGACTACGACACCCTGCGCGTCCACACCCGCGGCCCGGGCGTGACGATTCCGTACGCGCGATACGAGTCCATCGCGCCACAGTCCGGGGACGTCCTCGCCAGCACGGTCCGGGGCGACACCGACGTGGTCAAACAGATGGCGGCCATCTCTTGGGAGCCCGGCGACGGGCAGGTGCTCGGGGTGGGCTCTTCGGTGGCGTTCGCCCAGCCGACCCACGACGTGTGTCGGGGCAACCGCGAGACGCTCATCGAGAACGCGCTGAGATTTCTGGCGACCGACGACCGGCATCCGCTGACTGGCCGTCCGAAGGATGCCGACACGTTTGGGCAGTTACGCAAGCGCCTCGACGACGACCCGTGCCGGCCGTCCTATCACGTCACCCCGCCCGCGAACTGGCTCAACGACCCGAACGGCCTCATCCACTGGAACGGTCGCTACCACCTGTTCTACCAGTACAACCCCGTCGGCCCGTTCCACAACACCATCCACTGGGGCCACGCGGTCAGCGACGACCTCGTCCACTGGGAGGACCGTCCGGTCGCGCTCACGCCCTCGCCCGACGGGCCTGACCGGGACGGCTGCTGGTCGGGCTGTGCGGTCGACGACGGCGGCGTCCCGACCGTGCTGTACACCGGCGGTCGGGACAAGCGCCAGCTCCCCTGTATCGCCACCGCCGCGGACGACGACCTCACGGCCTGGGACAAGGACCCGGACAACCCCATCATCGAGGAGTTGCCGGCCGAGCCGGAGGTGCTCCGCACCGAGCACTGGGAAGGGGAGTTCCGGGACCACTGCGTCTGGCGCGAGGACGGGACCTGGTATCAGCTCATCGGGGCCGGCATGGAGGGCGGCGGCGGCGCGGCCCTGCTGTACGAGTCCGCTGACCTCCGGGACTGGGAGTATCAGGGCCCGATCCTCACCGGCGACCGCGACACCGCCGGCACCGTCTGGGAGTGCCCGGAACTGCTGGATTTCGGCGACCGCCAGCTCCTGCACATCTCGAACTACGAGGACGTGGTGTACTTCCTGGGCACCTACGCGGACGGCGAGTTCGAGGTCGACCGCCGGGACAAGCTCGACCACGGCGACTTCTACGCGCCGCAGTCGATGTGGACCGACGACGGTCGCATCCTGACCTGGGGGTGGCTCCCCGAGGCCCGGGACGTGAGCGGGCAGTGGGACGCCGGCTGGTCGGGCGCGATGTCGCTGCCCCGGGAGCTGTCCCTGGCCGACGACGGCGGCCTCTGCCAGCGGCCGGCCCCGGAACTCACCGAGCTACGGGGCGAGCACACCGGCTACGACGTGGTGCGGCTCGGCGACGATGATAGCAAGGAGTTGCCGGTCGAGAGCCGGTCGTTCGAGCTTCGCGCCACGGTCCGTCTGGAGGACGCCGAAGCCGTCGAGCTGTCCGTCCTCGAATCGCCGGACGGCGAGGAGCGGACGCCAATCCGGTACACCTACGAGAGCGAGATCGCCGTCGACCGGTCGGCCTCGAGCACCGACCCTCAAGCGACCGGCGACACACAGTCGATGCGAGTCCAGCCCTACGACGCGCCGCTGTCGCTGCGCGTCTTCGTCGACGGCTCTGTCGTCGAAGTGTTCGCTAACGAACGGCACTGCCTGACCAGCCGCGTGTACCCGACCCGCGAGGACGCGACCGGTATCTCGCTGTCTGCCGAGGGCGGGCGCGCGACCGTCGCGTCGCTGGACGTCTGGGAACTGGACTCTGTCTGGTAAGCGGTATCCGCGAAAACGCCGCTGTGTCGGTTACTCTGACCCCGTCCGCGCGCCGTAGCTCCCGGTGCCGGCGTCGGCCCGTTGCCCGCGCCGAATCAGTTCCCGGTCTGTCGGCGGCAGTCCCTCGCCGTCCAGCGGGATGTGCCAGTGCCCGAGCGTTCCGATGATGCGCGTTCGGCTCCCCTCGACATCGAGCCGGAGCGTCGGGCCGAGCGAGCCGCCGAACCGGCGCATCTGCTCGGATTCGGACAGATGGGCGATTTCGTCCAGCGTCTCGCCGTCGAAGTCGTAGTAGTTGAAGAAGCTCTGGACAAGCACCTCGCCGTCGTGGGGAAACGCCATCCACGAGTAGGACTGGAACGGCGCGTTTTCGGGGTTCGTGGCGACGAGCCCCGACTCGTTCAGCGGGACGTACTCGCCCCGTAGCTCCTCAGCGACGAAGCCGTACAGCGCGTCGAACCCTTCGAGGCCCGGCGCGAAGGTGTGGAGGTGGCTGGAGATAAACAGGTAGTACAGGCCGTCCTGATACACGATGTGTGGCCGTTCGAGTTCCTGATTGACGCCCACAGCGTCCAGCAGTGGGTCTTCAAGCCCCCACGCCAGCGGGTCGCCGGTCGGCGAGCGAGCGATGCCCACGCTTCCGTTGAACTCCTGTAACGCGTCGTCGCCACCACAGATGTCGCTCCCCTCCAGAACCGGCGTGTTTGCTTCGAACAGGAGCCACGTCTCGCCCGTCTCCGGGTCCTCGAAGAACCACGGGTCGCGGAAGGTGTATATCATCCCGCGGGACTGGTCTTCGCGCTCGTAGCGTTCGCCGTCGGGCTGTAGCAGTTCGTGGTGGGTCCACGGACCCGAGAGTTCGAACCCGTCTGTCGTGTCGATGCTGCCGCCACCTGCACCGACAATACGCTGGGTGTATGTCAGGTCTTCGGCCCTCTCCTCGCCGGCCGCAGTGTAGAACAGATAGACGCTGCCGTCGTCGTCATACAGGGCGGACCCGGCCCACTGGCGCTGCCCCAGTGCGTCCTCGAACACCGGGCCAGCGTTGTGCCAGTTGCGACCGTCGTCAGAGTAGAAACAGCGGATGGTCGCCACGTCGTGGCGCTTGCCGGGTAGCAAGTCGGACGGAGCCGTCAGGGAAAAACAGACCCGGTAGCCGTCGACTGTCGCCAGCGTGCCGTCGCGGTTGCGGAGGAACCAGGTGTCCCAGATATGAACCTCGGGAATCTGTTCGGTTTCCGGCGGATAGACGATGGGGGCAACGGTGTCGTCGGTGCGCGCGATCCGACTCGCCTGCTCGCGTGTCCACCCGGCGCGTCCCCTCGTTCCGGGACGGCTCTCGCCGAGTGCCTCGTTTGTCATACCTCACGTTGGGCCGACCACGGCTATAAATGTTGTCAGGCGGGTACCACGGGTGTTGTATGAGAATTTTCCAATACGTGTGTTTCCGGGAGCAGACATGGCGAAAAAAACTGCTAGTGTGTAGTCAGGGAGCCGAACAGCACGTCACTCGCTTGAGTCCTCACTCCCGCTAACGCCCTCTGGGCCGGTGATATCGAGCGGCCGGACCCACTCGTACCAGATGAAGACGACGCCGAGGCCGTACCCCAGCGCCCAGACAGCGCTCCCGACCCAGGGGTAGCCAAGTGTGCTGAAGCCCCAGTTTGCGAGTCCCGGGAGGATAATCGCAGCAACGACCGTCAGCACCAACACTGCTGTATCCCGATTGTTCACGGTCGCAGCCCCCACGTTGCTGTGCCGTTCATACGTCGAGTTAGGCTCGGACACTCCTGAGTCTGTCGGAACACCGACCCGTGACCGGGTCGAGACTGACACCGTAGCCGTCCCATTTTTATCATCGTATGCCCTACCCCGGATGTCGGGAATGTCTCAGAACCACACAGACCGGTCGTCTTCGGAAGACATCGAGTGGTGCTACGATGCCGTCCATCGTGTGTCGCGGACGTTTAGTCTCACAATTTCGGAACTCAACGAACCGATGGCCCGGGACATCTGTCTGGGCTACCTCCTCTGTCGTGTGGCTGACACTATCGAGGACGCCGGTCATCTCCCTCCAGCGGTACAGACTGAACTCCTGCAGACGTACAGCCGCTCGCTCGAACCATCGAGCGGGACGACCGTGTCGTCGTTCCACGACGCTGTCGAAGAGTGGATCCCCACGACGACGAACGCCGACTGGGAAGTCGTCGAGAACGCGGGCCGCATCGTCGACGTGTTTCACACGCTCGACGACCACTCCACGCGGACGATCCGCGGGCCGGTCCGGGAACTCGTCGATGGGATGGCGATGTTCGTCGACCGCTACGCCGAGGCCGGCGGGCTTCGAATCAAGACGCTCGACGAACTCGAAGAGTACTGCTGGTACGCCGCGGGCACCGTCGGCACGCTGGTGACCGGACTGGTTTCCCACGAAGCCACCGACGAGCAGATCGCCCAGATGGAGGAAAACGCCCGGTCGTTCGCCCTGCTACTCCAGCTCGTCAACGTCGCCAAGGACGCCGCGACGGACATGGAAGAGGAGAACAACGTCTACCTCCCGCTGGAGTTGCTCCACGAGCAAGGACTCGATCACAGCGACGTGAGCAACACGGACAACGTCGACTCGCTGGTCCCCGTCATCGAGCAGGTAACCGAGCGAGCGGAGGGCTACCTCGACGACGCACAGGCGTGGCTCGAGGCCATGCCCGAAACCCGCGGCAACACGCTCTCTGCGTGGGCCATTCCGTTCCTGCTCGCGGTCGGCACGATTCGTGAGCTCCGTGAGCGACCTGCCGACGTTATCGAGCAGGGCAACGTCAAGATCTCCCGCGAGGAGGTCCACTCGGTGACACAGCAGTTCGGCGGCGACGGCGATCCCTCTATTGGGGAGTTGCGAGCCAAGATCCGCCAGCAGCCGCTCCACCAGTACTGACGACCAACAGAGACATTCCTCTTTTGCGGTCGCATCCGCAGGCCCCTGTCGGACGCGAACAGGCAGCCACTACCCTACCTATGTCCGTTGGTCTCTCCCTCACGCGCGTCGTACTTCTGGACGAGTTCGCGGAGCCACCAGAGCTTCAATCCCCCCATCGCAACCGTTGCGACTGCAGCGCTGACCGGCCGACGACGCCAGGCAGCGTACAGGGCGATAATCGACGCCAGCGCGCCGGCAGTGTTACAGGCGTTCGGATAATCGAGGCCCATCGTTCCGCTGTCCTGCTCCCTGAGCCACCACCGCTCTGCCAGCACAGCACGGGTCATCCAGGCGTCCTCAGTCTCGGGCGGCGCGAATAGGACTGGGTTGACCAGCGTCCACAGGAAGGCCGCAGCCAGGAGCCGCCAGTCCCGCTGATACACGGCGTACACGATGACAGCGCCGGTCGGCACACGCGACCAGCCGCTCTTGGGATTCGAATGCCGCGCCCAGAACCGGTCCTGTACGCTGTCTGGAAGTGGGACAGTCATATCATCCCCTTATCGTATCAGATAATAACAGTACTGCCGGTGAGACCCAGAACAGGGGCTTCGAACGGGGACAGAACACTCATGTCCGCCCTGTGCGAACGCCGTCTATGGCCACAGCGGCGTCGGGACTCTCCGAGCCACAGGTACTCGCCCGGACGAAAGAGAGGCTATTTACCGACCGCGAGGACGCCTACGTCGTCGCGGACACGCAGTTCGCACAGCAGCGTTGGCTGGACGACACACCTATCGAGGCGTCCGTACAGGCGACGCTCGCGCCGTTCAACCACGTCCGGGTCGGGACCGGCTATCCCGACCTCGTTGGCGTACAGACGCTCTCGACGGACCTGCTGTCCGTCGACCGACTCGGTGACCGGCCGCCGCTCATCGCCGTCGAGGCGAAGGGCTACACCGGTGACGGTGCCATCGACACCGAGCGCGGGGTTGTGCAGGCACACGACCGGCTCAACGAGGCCAACGTGGCCTTCTTGGCTGCGCCTCAGAGCGGTATCTCAACCGCCGCCCGGACGATGGCCCGCGAGCTAAACGTCGGTGTGCTGGGCGTCAAATCCGGCGGCTCAGTCGCGGTTCTGGAACGGCCACGCGTGGTCGGCCACGGGTCGATGGATGCCGCTTCGGCGGTCCGGTTTCAGGCCAGTGCCCAGGGTGTCGCCGATCAGAACTTCGGACTCAACCATCCGAAGAACTACATCGCGGTGCCGTTGACGGTCTACCACGACGATGACGCACGGGACCTGCTTGCGTCCCACGTCGTCGGTGCCGTCGACGGGGCTATCGCCGGAGCGGCGTTTCTGAATCTGATCGAGACCGGTCAGGGCACACCCACGCTGACACCGCTGGGGCGGGAGGTGGTCAGGTTCGCGCTCCGGACGGTCGGCGACCTCGACGCCGCTCTGCAGCGGTTCGAGGACTGGCAGCGGTCCCGCCGGCGCTTCATCGATATCGCCCCACAGTGGGGGCAGCTTGTTCGCCGCGTCGTCTCCGACTACCCCGCCACGGAACTCCTGGTTGACGGGCTCTATGCCTGCCATCGAGATGGTTACGAGGCCCCGACGCTCGTCGAGTTCGTCGAGTACCTCCACGCGCTCCACCCGGAGTTCACCGTCGAACTGTTCCTCCGCGGCGACGAGGCGGTCCGCCAGCGGGTGCTGACCGGCGACGGGGACCTCCGCCGCGCAGAGCTGACCGACGGCAGCGTCTATCACTCACCCACCGTGTTCCAACTGAAGGCGATGTACTACCACGCTGGCATCGTGACAGCCCGCGGCGCGGAACCATCGAACCTCGACCCAGAGGCGGACGAGTGGGCGCTGTGCGACCCGATCACGTAGCGGTGTTGGTTCGCGCACAACGCTGAAACGTCGGTAGCTCCTATGTGTGCGTGATGGCCCGGACCCTGGAGCTCCCCAACGGCGACGTCGTCTCGGCGGACGACGTGTTCTGCTACAATGACTACCCCTACCGGCTCGTCTGGCTGGAGGACGATACCCACGAGTTCGCGCTCTCCCCGCTATACTGGGGCGACAGCGGCATGGACATCCCGTTCCGTGACCGGGAGGCGCTGGTCGACCAGTGGGAGGTCGATTCACAGGGGCAGATGACGGCTGAGGAGTGGGCGGACTGGCTCGACGACGCGACGGCGGACCCACGATTCAGCGACGACGAGGTCGCCTCGCTCGCGGCAGAGCTACCAACAGAGTGGGACTCAGGGAGCGGGGACTCGGATTCCAGCGGCGGAATCCTGGACCGTCTCGGACTGTAACGCTGTCGCCGGAGTCTGAAAGGTATTAATCCGTCCGTCCTGCAACGCTTGGCATGGAACCGACCTGGCTCGTCGCCGGCGGGGTGGCCCTCGCTGTGGGCCTCGTGCTGGCGTTCGCGATCACCCGTCGCTCAGAGAGCAGCGCATCGAAACGCGCTCACGAGGCCGCAAAGGAACGAGAACCACCTGTAGAGATCGGTGAGACCTACGAGTTTGGCATCAGCGAATTCAGCGACCACCACTCCGGCGACCGCGTCGCCGTCGGGAAAGTCGAGGGATTCGTCCTGTTCACGGAGGACGTGCCGTCGTCGGTGTCTGCTGGGGACGTGATCCGGGCGAAGGTGCTGTCGTTCAACCGGGGCCACACCTCCGCCGACGCTCGGTTCGTCGAACGTGCGTGAGCAGCGGCGGACACTCCCGGTGGAGCACGCGTCGGTCTGACGCTGGCTCAGCAATCCCGCCGGATGGAGAAACCGATATGTGCCTACCACGATAAAACAGGGCATGAGCGAATCGGACGGGCAGAGCACGCCACAGGACACCCGAGAGGTCATCATGGAGGCAACCTTTCGGGCGCTGAGCAAGCACGGCTACAAGGACTTGCGGGTCCGGGATATCGGCGAGGAAATGGAGATGTCCCGACAGGTGATCCACTACCATTTCGACGGCAAGTACGACCTGATTTCGTCGTTTTTGGAGTATATTATCGACCAGTACGAGGGCAGCGTCGAGGTTGACGACGAAACCGACCCCCGGACGGAGCTTGATGTCCGCATCGATCGATGTCTGTTCGGTCCGGAGTTCGAGGACTTCTCGCACTGGGACCGGATGAAGGTGTACCACGAACTGTACGCCTACGCGCAAAACGACGCGGAGCACCGAGCGCTGTTCAACGAGCACTACGACCGCCTTCGAGAAAGCATCTCGACTGTCATCGAAGACGGAGTTGAGCAGGGCGCGTTTCGCGATGTCGATGCTGACTTGATGGGCCAGCTCATCACGGACGTGATTCACGCGGCCCGCGGCCGACGGATCGCGCTCGGCCACGAGGACGCACCCGACGAAGCCAAGCGGGCCGTCAACGACTTCATTCTCGACTCACTGTACCCGTCTCAGTAGATTGGGCCGAACAGCCAGCGTCAGAGGGGGCTGATGCCGACGCTGAGCGCCCATGTACCAGTTGCTGACGCGGCGACGACGAGTGCCCCGCCCGCGAGTGTCACGTTCTTCAGGAAACTGTTCAGTTCGTCCTGTCGGTCCTCGTCGGGCACGGCCCAGAAGTCGTGCATCGCGACCGCCGAGACGATGAGGAACGCGGCGAGACAGACCGCCGCGACGACTGGGAAGACGCCCACGGTTACACCGAGCCCACCGAGGATGAGGAGCCCACCTGACGCGAGGACGGAGAGTCGCGGCGCTGGGAGCCCCTTGTACTCGGCGTAACCGGCCATCTGTTCGGTCTGCGTGAAGTGACTCAGGCCAGTAAAGGCGAGGACGCCGCCGAAGAGGACACGACCGACAACGAGCAACACGACGTTGAGTTCGGGTGTCATCAGGCGCTCACCACCGACGGCACGCGAGCGTTTCCAACAGTGCGATTTGGGATAGTAGCGGCATTCATTGTGGGAGCCGAATCTGACTGCATCATTAGAGTTCCGGCACGTCTGACGGCATGTCGAAGTCGTGGTAGTACTCGCCTTTCTCTTTCGAGAGAATGTCGAGGACGGCGGCCGCGCCGTCACCGGCTGCGATGACCGCTTGCCACTTCTCCGCTCGGCCCATCGCACCGGTCGCGTAGACGTTCTCGACGGACGTTTCCATGTCGACAGTCACGTCGACGACGTCCTCGTCGGTGAACGCACAGCCGAGGTCCTCGGCGAGGCTCCGGTCGCCGCCGGTCGCCAGGACAACGTACTCCGCGGTGTACTCGTCCTCGTCCGTCGTCAGGACGAACCCGTCGTCGGTCTGCCCGATGCCGGTGACCTCCGTCTCGTGGAGCGTCGCACCTCGGTCGCGGGCCTGCCCGCGGGCGATGGTGAGGAACTCCTCGCCGCTAATGGACCGGACGGCGGGGTAATTGAACAGGTGCGCTTTGTGCATCCACGACTCGTCCGTATCGAAGGCGATCGTTTCGAGGTCGTTTTTCGCAGCGTACTGTGCCGCACTCAGACCGGCGGGACCACCGCCGACAACTGCAACATCTGCCATATGTCACGGCAGGGGTCGCCCGCAAAAGAGTCTTACCATTTGGTAAAACGTGTCCAGCCTCGAACGGACACCCGCTCTCGGCCGTCAGCGAGTCACCACGGCGGCTCTCACAGGACGAACGGACCACGCTGTCGAATCGGCTCCCCGTGCGGGCGGCCCGAGACGGCGACGGCCCGGAGCGACTCGTCGCTCCGCAGCGTCACCGACCGCGCGTCAGTGACCGGCAGGATGTCACCGGCGGCGAGGGGCCGTCCCTCGACCGTCCCGCTGCCGTCGACGCCGTAGACGAACCCGGCCCACTCGTCGGGCACCGACCACGTCCACGCGCCGGCGACGGTCACGTCCAGGTACTCCATCGGCGTCTGGAGGCCGATAGGCGAGCCGTCGCCGACGACCGTCGTGACCGTCGCGCCGTCCCGCTGGGCCGTCGGCAGCTCCTCGGCCCTCGCGTCGACGTAGTCCGGGTCGACCACCTTCTGCGCCCACGGCAGGTTCACCCAGAGCTGGAGGCCCGTACAGGCCCGCCCGTCGGCGGGGAACTCGGAGTGGCGTATCCCACTGCCAGTGGTGATTCGCATCGCGTCGTTCTCGTAGGCGGTGTTCGTGACCCCGAGGGAGTCCTCGTGTTCCATGCCGCCCTCAATCATGTACGAGACGATTTCGAAGCCGCGGTGTGGGTGCATCGGGAACCCCTCGTCGGGGTCGATGTAGAACTGCTCGAACAGGACGAACGGGTCGAGGTTGTGCGGATACCCCTCCGTCGGGAACGCGCGGTTCGAGTTCACGCCCGTCCCGTGGCGGACCGTCTCCCCGGCGACGGGGCCGTCGGCCGACGCGTGGGACTCGCTGCTGGTCATACCCTCTATAGTTTACCGAGCGGTAAAAGCGGTCGGGTACGCTCCGCTCGTCCGTGTGAGTTACTATCGCCGGCGGATATCCGACAGTCTGTGCGGCGGCAGGTCGGGATTCACGTGGACGTCGCTGTGGCAGGACCTGCTTCGAGAGGACTGGTCTCGGTCAAAAGTGTGAAGCGAACGGATGGGTTGGGGCGGATTCGAACCGCCGACTTCCTCCGTGTGAAGGAGGTATCATAACCGAACTAGATCACCAACCCGACGCACTCAACTCTATTCGAGCGCATCCCTTAAGAATTGCTTTCCGACTACGCTTCGGTCTCTTCGGCACCGCGATACTCGCCGATTTTCTTGCGGGCGTCGGCGATGGCGTCCTCGGCCTCACCTTCGGCTTTCTCCTGTAGCTCCTTCAGGTCCGCTTTGACCGCCTCCAGTCGGCTGGGTTCGGGCTCTTCCTCCTTCCCGGTGAGTTCGCGGAACCGCTCCTCGACCGGTTCGAGTTCTTCTTTGACGCCTTTGGTAGCGGTCTCCCCGGCGCGTTTCAGGTAGTACCGTGCGTCTTCGAAGTGCTTGTTCATATCTGTCCCTACGCGAAGGACGAATATATCTCTTGTGCCCGGAAAACAGTGCAGAACTACGGCTAACCGGGGGACAGCGAGCGCCCACGATAGTAAACGTGTCGTGCGGGTACGAACTGTTTTGCGCCGCCACCTGCAACGAGGCGATATGTTCACACGGGTGTCGATTCCGACGCCGTTTCAGGTCGGGCCAGTCAATGCATACATCGCGCGTCGAACGATTGTTGATCCGGGACCCGACAGTGAGGAAGCGTGGTCGCGTCTGATCGAGGCGCTCGAAGCGCGCGAGCTGTCACCGGCCGACATCGAGCAGGTGCTAGTCACACATCCGCACCCGGACCATTTCGGTATGGCAAACCGGTTCGCTGAGCGGGGGGCGCGTGTCCTCGCCAGCGAACCGGGGGCAGCGATCATGCGTGATTTCGCGGCGCAACTACACACCGAACAGTCCTACTTTGCGGATTTCTTCGAGCGGTGCGGTGTCTCACGCGAGACTGCCGAAACGGTCACACAGTTACCGGAAGCCTTCCTGCCATATGCCCAGAGTGTCGACACCGACCGCGCGCTCACAGCCGGTGACACCGTCACCGTCGACGACACAGAACTAATCATCGACACCGTGCAGGGCCACTCCGCGGGCGAAATCATCTTCTCGTACGATTTGCAGGGTCGTCGTGAAGCGATTGTCGGCGACAACGTGCTGGGCGACATCACGCCCAATCCGTTCCTGCAGGTGCCCGACGAGAGCGGGACGCGGCCGCGGGTGTTGCCGGCGTTCAACGACTCGCTACGGTGGCTCCGTGAGCAGGGTCACGACCGCTTTCTCACCGGCCATCGCGAGCCAGTCGAATCACCGCGGGAACGCATCGATGACATCCTCGCGGAACACGACCAGCGTACCGCAGAGGTCGCAGACATCGTCTCCGGCGGCGCGACGACGCCCAGCGACGTGATGACGGCGCTGTTCGGCGATCTCCCAGCTACGGAGTACTTCGCCGGGATGAGCGAGGCTGTCGGTCACTTGGACGTACTCGAAGTCACTGGCCGCGTCGAGAAACGCGAGAGCGGCGGGGTGTTCGTCTACGAGTCGGCGTAAGAAGACGCGTCGAACCGCGCTTACAGCAACTGCGCGGCCTGGAACGCGATTTCAGAAACGCGGTTGAAGCCGGGGACGAGCAGGACAGTCACGACCGCGGCACCAACCACGGCGGTGTACAGTCCCATCGGATAGGACTCGATGGTCCGGCTGCCGTTCGGTTCTTCGATCCACATCGCCTTGACGACGCGGGAGTAGTAGAACAGGCTGAGTGCGCTGTTGATGATAAGCGCGGCGGCCAGCGACCACGCGCCCACGTTGAGGGTCGCCGAGAACAGGTAGAACTTCGAGAAGAACCCGCCGCCGATAGGCAGGCCGGCGAGGCTAAAGAGGAACACCGTCATCGCCGCGCAGGCGACTGGCGCTTCCTTGCCGAGGCCGTTGTAGTCCTCGAAGCGTCGGCCGACGCCCCAGTACTCGGCCAGCGCGATGAACAGGAACGCGCCCGTGTTCATGAAGCCGTAGACGAGCAGGTGAGACATCCCGGCGCTCAGGCTGAGGCTCAGTCCCTCGCCGGAGCCAGAGACGGCGGCGAGGCCGATGAGGACGTAGCCGGCGTGGCCGACGCTGGAGTAGGCCAGCATCCGCTTGACTGTCTCCTGAGTCGCGGCGGCGAAGTTCCCGATGAACATCGTCGCGATGGCGAGGATCTGGAACGCCATCACCCAGTTGATCGCTCCACCAGCGGCGAGCAGGTCGCCAATGGGGAAGGCGACAGCGAAGACACGGAACGCCAGCACGAAACCGGCGGCCTTCGACGCCGAGGAGAGGAACGCCGAGATCGGTGCTGGTGCGCCTTCGTACGCCTCTGGTGCCCAGAAGTGGAACGGCACGGAGGCGGTCTTGAACGCGACGCCACCGATGATCATCAGGATACCGACGCCGAGGATAGCCATCGGGACGGCTGGCTCACCGGACTGGGCCTGTATCGACCCCTCGGATATGGTCTGGATCGTGCCACTGGAAATAGCTGTTGCGACGCCGTCGAATCGAAGCACGCCCGTCGCAGCGTACACCAGCGAGATGCCGTAGGCCAGCACTGCCGAGGACACCGCGCCGATGAGGAAGTACTTCAGTCCTGCCTCGACGCTGCCCTTGTTTTCCTTGAGGAAGGCGACGAGTGCGTAGGACGGCAGCGACACAAGCTCGAGTGCGACGAAGGCCGTTGCCAGGCTGTTGGCCGCACTGAGGATACTCATCCCGGTCGCAGACAGCAGAACCAGTGCGAAGAACTCGGCCTGGTAGCTGTGCTCAGCGACGTAGTCGTAGCTCGCGAGCACGACTAGGGTCGTGACGCTACCGACGATGGCCATGAAGAACAGGGCCATCTGGTCGACGACGAGCTGGTCATTGAACAGCGCGACGCCGGTGCCGTTTGCCATCCCGGTGCCGGCGGTAATAAACCAGCCGGCGAAGCCGAAGGAGACCAGTGATCCAAGCGCCGAGATACCAGCCAGCAGCCCCGTGTTCGTCGTGTCTGGGTTGACTGAGTCCGACAGCAGCAACACCAGGGAGGCGAAGGCCAGCGAGAGTGCCGGGGCGAGCGCCATCCAGTCAGGGAGTGCGACCATCTATGCACCACCTCCGATTTCGAGAACCGGTGATATCGAGTCCTGTATCATAGCAAAGGAGAGGTCCGGCGCGACACCGAGTGCGATGACCAGCAGGAGCAACACGGCCAGCGGCGCGACGTCGTGGAACGCGGCCGGGCTGACCTCGTAGTCGGTCTCCAGGCTGAAGGCACCGAACAGCGTGCGCTGCATGGCCCACAGCAGGTAGCCGGCGACGATGACGATGCCGAACATCGCCAGCGAAGTCAACACCGGCGCGGCTCCGCCGAGCGTCGGCGCGTTGAACGAGCCCTGGAAGATGAAGTACTCCCCGGCGAAGCCGGCCATCAGCGGCAGGCCCATGTAGCCGAAGGCGGCGGCGACGAAGATGCCGACCGTCCAGGGCATCCTGTCCGCGAGGCCGGACATGTCGCCGACCATCCGCGTGTGGGTCGTGTTGTAGATGACCCCGACGGCCATGAACATCAGCCCTGAGATGAGGCCGTGGGCAATCATCTGGAAGGTCGCCCCGCCCATGCCGTAGGGCGTGAACGCGACCAGCCCAAGGATGACATAACCCATCGACGAAATCGATGAGTAGGCGACGATTCGCTTGAGGTCGCGCTGTGCCAGCGCGAGCATCGCGCCGTAGATGACGCTGACGACGCCGATGATTGCAAGCGGAACCGCAAGCGCCCGTGCTGTGTCCGCAAGCATCGTGAAGTTGAACCGCAGCAGTGCGTAGGTCCCCATCTTCAGGAGGACCCCGGCCAGCATAACCGACACCGGTGTCGGGGCCTCGACGTGAGCGTCAGGGAGCCACGTGTGTAGCGGGAAGACGGGCACCTTCACCGCGAACCCGAAGAACATCATGATGAAGGAGATGGTCATCAGGTTGACGCCGGCGATGGTCGGGAGTCCGCTCGCGGTGCGGAACGCCTCAGCCATCGCGGGCAGAGACAGCGACGTGAGACCAGTACTGAACACGAGCGCGAACAGGCCCGCGAACATGATCAGCGACGCCACGTTCGTGTAGACGAAGAACTTGATGGCGGCGTACTTCCGGCGCGGACCGCCCCAGACTCCGATGAGCAGGTACATCGGGATGAGGACGCCCTCCCAGAAGACGAACCAGAGGAAGAAATCGAGCGCGGAGAACACGCCGATGAGGCTCACTTCCATGAACAGCATCAATCCGTAGAACTGGGACTGGCGCTCGTCGATGGGCGTCCACGCCGAGACGATTGCGAGCGTCGTCAGGACCGTCGTCAGCGCGAGCAGCGGCATGCTGATGCCGTCGAGGCCAACGTAGTACGACACTTCCAGTTCACCCAGCGTGATCCACGGGATCTGCTGGCCGAATGCGATGTCGGCGGGCGACAGCAGGGCGTTCCCCGTGCCGCCGTACTGCGTGAGGTACACCCAGTACATGTAGAGGCTGCCAAGCGCTGGCACCGCACTGACGGCAGCGGCGAGCTTTCCGGCGTACCGGTCAGGCGAGAGGAACACGAGACCGGTTCCCAGCAGGGTCACGAGCAGAAGCGCAGCGACCCACATCTAGAACCACCCTCCCATGACGCCGAAGGCAGCAAGCAAGAGCACGAGTCCAAGCGTCAGCAGCGTCGCGTAGTTGCTGACGACGCCGGACTGGATGCGTCGGATGCGGCTGCCGCCGAACAGGCTCACGCTGGAGATGCCGTTGACGACACCGTCGACGACACCCTGGTCGAACTTGTTCATCACACGGGCGAGCGGGTAGGTGACACCCGTCGCGAGCCACACCTGATATTCGTCCTGGTAGTAATTGTGCATGAGTAGCGTCTTCAGACCGCCAAGCTTGTCCGTATGCTCGACCGGGTCGGCACCGGCATAGAGGCTCCGAGCAACGAGCACGCCGGTGAGTGCCAGCCCGAGTGAGAGGGCTGCTGAAACCAGCAGCGTCCCGGTCTCACCACCTAGCGGATACGCTGGGTCGACGTGGGGCACATTGTGGAGCAGTTCCTCGTAGTGGTGTAGGTCCGTCGAGAGAAGGGCTGGCCAGCCGCCCTCTTCGGGCCCGGTCAGCCACTTGTGGAGGAAGTCGATTTCCGCGCCGGTGAGCTTCTTGACCGGGGCCATGTTAATGAACCCGATGGTTGTGGCGAGGATGCCAAGGACCGTCAGCGGGCCCTTGACGTTCCAGCGGACGGGCTCGGGGTCGCGTGCAGTGTCCGAGCGGGCGTCGCCGTGGAAGGTCAGGTACACCATCCGGAAGGTGTAGAAGCCGGTGAAGAACACGGCCAGCAGCCCCATCGCGTACGCGACGAGGTAGGCCGTCCCGAGGCCGCCCTCAGTACCGAAGCCGTGGATGAGTGCCTCGTACAGCACCTCGTCCTTGGACCAGAAGCCGGCGAACGGAACGATACCGGCCAGTGCGAGCGAGCCGGCGAGGAACGTCCAGTAGGTCACTGGCATCCGGTCTTTCAGACCGCCCATGTCCCACATGTTCTCGTTGTGGTGCATGGCGATGATGACCGACCCCGCGCCGAGGAAGAGCAGCGCCTTGAACACGGCGTGGGTGGTCAGGTGGAAGACAGCGGCGATGTAGCCACCCGACCCCAGCGCGAGCATCATGTACCCGTACTGGGAGATGGTGGAGTACGCGAGTACTTGTTTGATTTCCTGTTTGACCAGGCCCATCGTTGCCGCAAACAGTGCGGTGAAGCCGCCGATAAGGGCGATGACGGCCAGCGCCGTCGGCGAGAGCGCGTAGAAGCCGTACATCCGTGCGACGAGGTACACACCGGCTGCAACCATCGTCGCTGCGTGAATCAGCGCCGAGACCGGCGTCGGACCTTCCATCGCGTCAGGCAGCCACGTGTGCAGCGGGAACTGCGCGGACTTACCGACCACACCGCCCAGCACGAGGAGGCCAAGCACAGTGAACCAGGCCTGTGGTCCCATGCCGACCGTCTCCAGCATCGCGATACCTTCGACCTCGCCGTCGACGATAGCGTGTTCGGCTAGCATCGGGAAACTCTCGGCAACTACTTCGCCGCCCTGCGTAATGGGGGCGAAGAGGCCGGTCCCAAAGGTGGCGAAGATGCCGACGACGCCGATGAGGAAGAAGTAGTCACCGAAGCGGGTGACGAGGAACGCCTTCTTCGCGGCGCTCGGCGGGCCGTCCTGACGGAACCAGAAGCCGATGAGCAGATACGAACACAGGCCCACCAGCTCGAAGAACATGAACGCCATCAGGAGATTGTTGGCGACGACGAACCCGAGCATGCTCGCCGTGAACAGGCCGAGCCCGGCGTAATAGCGCGGGAGACCGGTCTCGCCCTCGTCGTTCATGTAGCCGAGCGAGAAGATGTGGACGAGGAAGGATATGAGACAGACGATAAGCAGCATGAGCGCAGACAGCGGGTCGAGCAGCAGGCCGAAGTTCAGCCGGAGCGACTCGACGCTTGCGGTCCACGTGTACAGTATCTCGTTGTGAACCTCACCGCCAGCCACCGTCAGCGCGACCCAGATCGATAGCAGGAGCGACCCGCCCGTCGCGGTGATGCCAGCTAACGCGCCGCCTTTCGGCATGCGGTCGCCGGCGAACAGCGCGACGAGGAACGATACGAACGGCAGCAGGACAATCGCCGGAGCGTATGTGAATGCAGCCATCTGTTACCACCTCATCGTCGTCGCCTTCGTCACGTCCACGTCTGTGAAGTTGCGGTACAGGACCAGGACGATACCGATGCCGATGGCGACCTCCGCGGCGGCGAGTGCCATCGTGAACAGGGTGAACACCTGGCCGGTGAGGTTCCCGTGTTGCAGCGAGAACGCGACGAGGTTGATATTCGCAGCGTTCAGCATCAACTCGACGGACATCAGGAAGATGAGCGCGTTCCGTCGGGTGAGGATGCCGAACAGACCGATACAGAATATGGCCGCCGACAGGAGGAGGTACGTCTCAGCCGGAATCACGAGTCGTCACCCCCCGGGCCACCGTCAGCGGCAACAGCCATGTCGTCGTCATCCGTGGTTTCGACACCGAGTGTTACTGACTCGCCAGCACCCTCTCGTCGGGCAAGCATGACGGCCCCAACGAGTGCGGCTACCAGCACGATGTCGATAGTCTCGAAGGCAACGAGGAACCCTTCACCGGGAACAGCCGTCTCACCCTCGCCCATAATCGCGCTCGGAGCGATGTCGAACATCGCCGCGCCGAGGCTCTTAGTTATTGCTGCTCCCTCGCCAAAGCCCGCTGGCGCGGGAAACGAGACGCCCATGAACACTGCACCGAGGACGACGAACAGGGCGATTGCGGCCAGTCCAGCGACGAAACTCCCCTCCGTCTGTAGTTCGGGCTTTGTGGTCATGGTGTCACCTCGATCACCGACTCGTCCTCGCGGGTCAGCATCACCGCGAAGGTGATGAGAACGAGGACGCCGCCGACGTACACCAGGATCTGCATCGTTGCGACGAACGCCGCCTGGTTCATTACGTAGAACACTGCGACGCTGACGAGTGAAACGCCCAGTAACAGCGCCGAGTGCCAGACGTCCCGGACTAACACGACGCCCGCAGCGCTGCTCACCGTTACGATAGCGAACAGCGCGAACGCAATTGACTCTGCCAGTGCCATCTTACTTGGAGACTCTTTGCGGCGTCCCTTTGAAGATTCCTCTTTCGTCTCGCCAGTAGAGCCACTGTTTGCCGGTATGGCCCCCATATTTCGGGGCACTTCTGTCCTTCTGGAGAATACGCATCAGTATCTAGATGGGTTCGGGCGATTGAGACAGTCTACTCTGGGAGTACTACTGGAAAGCCAGCCTCGCTGAGCAGCACGTCACCTCGGCACGTACGGACGAAGGAGCCGCGACGCCTGTCCTAAGAGAAGCCCGATAAAATCCGCCGCAAAAGGGATTACTGGTAATCCACTTCGCCGTCGCCCTCGCCGATCCACGCGCCCCGGTCGGGTTCGCGGGACTCCAGCGGGTCGATATCCTTGTACCACGGCACGTTCTTGAGTTGCTCCTTGTCGTAGGCGAACTCGTCTTTCGTGTCCGCGGTGAACTCGAAGTTCTGGGTCAGCAGAATCGCGTCAGTCGGGCAGACCTCCTCACACAGCCGGCAGTAGATACACTGGCCGATGTGGAGGTTGTACTGCTCGCCGTTGCGCTGCTCGTCCATCACGATCTGGATGGTGTTGTTCGGGCAGACGTTCTCACACTGCCGACACCAGATACACCGCTCCTGGCTCCACTTGTGGACGCCGCGGAAGCGGGGACTCACCTCGGGGGCGACGTCCGGGTACTCCACCGTGAACGTCTCCCCGTCGAGGGCGTGTTTCATCGTCGTCGCCATTGATTTCAGGATTCCAATCATGACAGGTCACCTCCGGTCGCTCGCGGGTCGGTTCGTGTGGCCGTCATCAGACGGTCACCCCGACAATAACGGCAGTCAGCAGCAGGTTCGCCAGCGAGAGCACCAGCATTCCCTTCCAGCCGATTTCGATGAGCTGGTCGATCCGGACGCGGGGCACCGCCGAGCGGGCCCACTGCGTGAACAGGAAGACGCCCCAGATCTTGATGAGGAACCAGACGATGCCCGGGAGAACCGGACCGGCCGGTCCACCGAGGAAGATCGTAGCGATGATCGCCCCACCGAGGAAGATGTGGATGAACTCCCCGAGGTAGATCAGGACGAAGTACACTGAGGAGTACTCGGTCTGGTAGCCGGCGACAATCTCGGTCGGCGCTTCCGGGATGTCGAACGGGTTCCGGCCGACCTCCGCGAGGTTCGCGATCATGAACAGCACGAACGCGAATGGGTTCACGAACGCGTACCACGACGGCAGCGGGCCGATCAGCGACTGCTGCTGGGCCGCGACGATTTCGCTCATCTGGAGCGAGCCGGCGAAGATGACGACCGACGCGCCCGTCAGAATGAGCGGGATCTCGTAGGCGAGGTTCTGCGCGACGGCGCGCAGCCCGCCGAGGAACGAGTACTTGTTGTTCGATGCGTAGCCGGCCATCACGAGACCGATCGACGTGGTCGAGGCCACGGCGAACACGTACGCCAGCCCGACTTCGGGGTCGGCGAGGTGGATGCCGTTCCCCATCGGAATCACGGCGAAGCCAAGCAGCGCGGTACTGGCGATAATCAGCGGCGCGAGGTCCCACGCCGGTCGGTCGACGCCTTCGGGAACGATGAGTTCCTTCGACAGCAGCCGGACGGCGTCGGCCACGATGATGAACAGCCCGTACGGACCGATGCGGTCGACGGCGATGCGGTCAGTGAACGCGGCCGTAATCTTTCGCTTCGCCCACGGGCCGGCAAGCGCCGTGTTCGTCATCATGAGTGTCCCGATGAGTCCGGCCCCGACGAGGCTCAGCACGATCATCACGGCCGTGCTGTTGGGATCCAGCCCCAGCAGGTTCGCGAGCGTTTCCGGTAACGGCGCCGACTGCATTACCGGTCCACCTCCCCGAGCACGATGTCGAGGCTCCCGAGCGAGGCGATCATGTCAGGGATGTACTCGCCCTGGGACATCTCCGGCAGCGTCTGCAGGTTCGAGAAGCACGGGCTGCGGATCTTGAACCGGGCCGGCTTGTCCGTCCCGTCCGAGCGGATGTAGATGCCGAGTTCGCCCTTCGCACCCTCGACGGAGCGGTAGATCTCCTTGTCGGGGTCCGGGCGGAGCGTCCGCGGGACGTTGGCCTGAATCTCGCGGTCGTCTTCCGGCCACTGCTCTAGCAGGTCGACACACTGCTCGATGATGCGGGCGGACTCTTCGACCTCGCGGAGGCGGACGAGAACGCGACTGAAGTTGTCGCCGCCTTGCTCGGTGACGACGTTCCAGTCGAGTTCGTCGTAGTAGCCGTACGGGTCATCGCGCCGGATGTCGTAGTCGACGCCGGAGCCGCGTGCCACGGGGCCGGTCGCGCCGTACTGCTTGACCTGCTCCGGGGAGAGGACGCCGGTGTCGACACACCGCATCTGGAAAATCTCGTTCCCGGTGACGAGGTCGTGGATTTCTTCGAGCTTGTGCGGGAGGTCATCGAGGAAGTCGCGGATCTTCTCGAAGTACTCCTCGCGGGGCTCGGGCAGGTCCCAGGCGACCCCGCCCAGCCGGAGGTAATTGAACATCAGCCGCTGGCCGGTCAGATCTTCGAGCAGGTTCTGGACGATTTCGCGGTCGCGGATGCCGTACTGGAAGACGGCGGTGAAGTCGCCGAACACGTCCAGCGCGAACGTCGCCAGCGCGAGTTCGTGGGAGGCGATGCGGCACATCTCTGCGGCCATCGTCCGGATGACCTGCGCGTACTCGGGGACCTCGATATCCGCGAGGTCTTCGGCGGCGCGCGCGTACGCCCACTCGTTGAGGATCCCAGCGGAAATGTAGTCCCACCGGTCCGGGTACGGCATGATCTGGTGACGGTAGGTGCCCTGCTGACACATCTGCTCCTCACAGCGGTGCAGGTAGCCGATGTCGGGTTCGAGGTCGGCGATCTGCTCGCCGTCAAGCACCGTCTCGACGTGGAGCACGCCGTGAGTCGCCGGGTGGTGCGGCCCGATGTTGACGAACATCGTGTCCGGGTCGTCCTCGCTGCGCTTGTCGTCTTTCAACGGGTTCGCGTGCTCGCGCAGTGAGACGATCTGTGGCTGGTCCTGATTGTAGTCTTGGCTCAGGGGATGGCCCTGCCAGGTCTCAGGCAGCAGGATGCGCCGGAGGTCTGGATGGTCGTCGTAGTCGATGCCGACCAGGTCATAGGCCTCCCGCTCGTGCCAGTCCGCGGTGTCGTAGACGCGAGCGGCCGACTCGTTGTGCGGGTCGTCCTTCGGCGACGGGACGACAATCGACAGTTCCTGTGTCGGGTCGTTGTACTTCCGCAGGTGGTAGATTGATTCGTACCGGTCGTCGTACTCCTGTGCCGTGACACAGGCGCAGTGGTCGAATCCAGCTTCCTCTTTCAGCGTCGAGAGGACTTCCTGGACCTCGTCGGGACGGATGACGAACCCCTCGGCGTTGACGTGCTCCTCGCGGTCGAGGACATGGCCCCCGAGCAAGTCCGCGAGCGCGTCGTAATCGAGGCCGTCCTCCGTAACGCCGACATCGAGCGCCGTATCGCGTGATGGTTTTTCTAAACTCATGGCAAGTTATGGAGAGTCGTTCCAGTTGTACCGCATGACGAGGTCTTCCTCGTCGATTTCGCTGGCGAGTTTGTCCACGAGCTCGTCCTGTTCGAGATCACCGAACTGCTCCAGTTCGTAGGGCTTGACGGTCACTGGCGAGGACTCACCCTCGGCGATGCGCTCTTGCAGCTTGGCGACGCCGTAGATGAGTGCCTCGGGGCGTGGCGGACAGCCCGGCACGTGGATGTCGACCGGAATGACCTCTTCCGCGCCCTTGATGACGTTGTACCCTTCCTGGAACGGGCCGCCGGAAATGGTACAGGATCCCATCGAGACGACGAACTTCGGCTCGGGCATCTGATCGTAGACACGCTTCATCCGCGGGGCGAACTTCGAGACGATGGTCCCCGGGACGATGATAACGTCCGCTTGGCGCGGGGACGCGCGTGGCACCCCCGAACCGAAGCGGTCGAGGTCGTGCTTGATCGCGTAGGTGTGGATCATCTCGATGCTACAGCAGGCGATCCCGAACTGCAGCATGAACATCGAGGAGCCCCGGACCCAGTTCATGAACTTGTCGAACTTGGTCAGGATGAACGGCGTCGACCCGAACGCCTCGCGTAGCGTCGAGTTGAAGCGGTCGTCGGCCCCGTCACCCATGCGGGCTTCCTGTGTCGATACGTCTTCGACAGCCGGTGGTGTCTGGTCACTACTCATATGTGTCTGCCCCCTTCGTGGCGCGCGGACTGCGCACCCACTGAACTGCACCGTTACGCCAGGCCCAACCGAGTCCAACGGCGAGAATTCCGATGAATACGACCATCGGTAGCAGTGCCTGGGTCATCCCGACCGCAGCGACGGCGTCGCTGTAGATGACCGTCCACGGGAAAATGAAGACGGTCTCGATGTCGAAGACGACGAACAGCAGCGCGACCATGTAGTACTGGATATTAAACTTGATCTGTCGACTGCTGCCAGTCGGCACTTCACCGGACTCGTAGGTGGTGCGTTTGCCTTGTTCCGGCACGCTGGGCCGCAAGAGGCTCGAAACTGCCATCATCGTCAGTGGGATGGCCAGTGCCACGACCGCGAGCGCGCCGATGGCGATCCATGGATTACTCATTCCGGTATCTCCTATCGTCTGTCGGTTAGAAGTACTCGCATATAAGGGTTCATTGTTCGGTTTTTCGGCCCTGTGGGTCTTTAAGAGCCGACGCGCTCTCAGACCGAAAGTGCCCTGCATCCGCCACACCACCCAGGTGTGTCCCCCCGCTGTTCACTCGTCCCAGTACTCGCGTTTGAATCCGGGCGTCCCGAGTTCGTGGAGATCACGTGACGCCTCGCCGACGTCAGTCTGCAGACCCTCGTGATATGAGACGAGGCGGTCACGGAGTTCGTCGTACTGTCGTGCGAGAATCTGTACCGCGGAGAGCGCGGCGTTGAAGGACTTGCCGGCGTCGACCGCGGTGATGGGCGCGCCCTGTGGCATCCCGATGACCGAGTCGACGGACTTCTCCTGCACTGGGACACCGATGACAGGCAGCGGATAGGCGATGCTGGCGGTCATGTTCGGCAGGTCCGCGGATTTGCCGCCAGCACCGGCGATAATAACGTCGACACCGCGGTCGGCGGCCGTCTCCGCGTACGCGTACATCAGATCTGGCGTCCGGTGGGCCGAGCAGACGAACGTCTCGAAGGTGAAGCGGCTCTCGGGCGCGTCGGTGTAGTCCGTCTGTTCCTCGAAGCCGAGTTCGTCCGCGAGCGCGGCGTAAGCTCCCGGCCGCTTGCCCTGCCCGCCGGCCATCGTCGGCAGGTCCGAGTCAGATCCCATGATGATGCCGACGTCGGGCGTCAGGTCGTTCGGCCGGTCCATCTCGGCTTCGTCGTGTAACTGGTCGATGAGCGACTGGACGCTGTCTGCGGACATACGACCCACTGTGACGGGGACCGGCGTAAGTGTGGGCGGTTTCCGGTCAGTCGGTCAGCACCTGCTCTAATTCGGCACGCAACGTCTGTGGGTCCGCGGGGAAGCACCTGAGCGGGTCGGCACGGCCGGCGACCCGTATCCTGAGTGCGTACCGTTTGCGGTAGGTGAGTGCGAGGCTGACGGCACCAGCGACAGCGAAGGCCCCGCCGAGGAGGACGGACCGGCCGAGCGACAGCAGGCCGAACCCGACCAGCGCGGCGCTCATCACCGCGAGAAACCAGTCGATGTCCTGCAGACTCACCTCGACCACGTCGTCGAGGTCGACGACCACCGGCTCGTCATCGCGGTCGACCACAAGGCGGTCAGCACCGAGGACGATAGTCCCGCCGGTTCGGAGTGTGCCCGTGTACTGCTCGGTGTCGACGGGTAGTTCGGTGCCTGCGGTCGTGCCGTCGCCGTCCTCGCCCACGGTCAGTCGTCGCTCACCGCGGACGGACGATCGCCGCCGCGGCCGCGGATCCGGTCTGCTGCTGAGACGTATTCACTGTCGTCTTCTGTGAGCGCGGCCCAGGCCGCGAGGCCGCGTTCCTCGCGGGACCCGGGCACGGTGTTGTCGAGGATGAAGGCGACAATGCCACCGACGACCATCCCGGTCCCGCCCATGACGAACAGCGTTGTCGCAACCACATCGGTTCCGAGGACGCTCCCCAGCACCGGCACGGCCGCGAGGCCCTGCTGGAGGGCCGTTGCACCGCCGACGTCCATCCCCTGGCCGACCTGGCTCATGTACTCAGGGACTGCGAGACCGGCAAAGAGCGCGAAGCCGACGATGAAGACGTTTCGGTTGGCATCGAGGTCGACGTACTTGAGCTGTGAGAGGCCCACGGCGGCGATCTGTCCGAACATGACGATATAGAGGCCGCCGATGATTGGCGACGGAATGGTCGCGAACAACTGGCCCGCTGGTCCGAAGTAGCCGACCAGAATCATCACCGCAGCGCCAATCTGTACGACGTAGCGGGACGCGACGCCGGTGATGGCGATTGCGCCGACGTTCTCAGTGTAGGAGGTGCAGCCGTTGCCGGTGCCCATGATGCCAGCGAACACGTTTCCGACTCCCTCCATGCCGATACCGTCGTTGATCCGATGGCTGTTCGGCGCGCCGCGGCCGGCGATGCGGGCGACGGAGTGGTAGTCGCCGAAGCTCTCGACGACGGAGGCGAGCATTCCAGCGAACATCCCGACGATGAAACCCGGCGTGAACTGCGGGAGCCCCCACTGGAACGGGTAGATGGGCTGGACAAGCGGTGCGCTCGCGACCGAACCGAGCGAGACGTAGCTGACCGAACCCGATGTAAAGACGCCGGTGACCGAGAGGAGGGCTGCGACAGTCCACGCAAACAGAATACCCAAGAGTACGGGAAAGAGCTTGAACGCCCGGTGGCGTCGGTCGAGGTACTGTGAACACGCGATAATCGAGAGCATTGTCAGCCCGAGCAGCCACCAGTTCTGACCGGTCCCCGGGTCGCCGAAGTTCGGGTTCGCTATCTGTGGGACGTTAAACAGCGAGAGGCCGATGAGCGCGATGACCGGCGCGATGACGACCGGACCGACGTACCGCTTCAGCTTTCCCATGAGACCGCTGTAGCCGATTACCATCTCGACGATACCAGCGACGATGACGGCCCCCTGTAGCTCTACGAGCATGGTCTGCCAGTCTGCGCCCTGCTGGGCCAGCACGCCGATAATGGCCAGCCCGGGTGCAAGCATTGAGAACGTTCCGCCCTGAACGATCGGGTACCTGTTTCCGAGCGTCGTCTGGGCGAGCGTCGCAATGCCGGAGACGACGAAGAACGTCCCGATGAGACGGCCGACCTGCTCCGGCGCGGCCTCGAACATGCCCATCGCGCCCGCGAGTCCGAGCGGAATCGCCACGGACGCGCCGATCATCGTCAGGTAGTGCTGGACGCCGAGCAGTATCGCCTGCTTTCGCGGCGGCTTGTCGTCGATGCCGTACTCGACGAAGCCGGCGGTTTCCGGTTCCTCCGGTGTGGTCGGGTTTTGTCCGTCGTCCGGTGGTGTCGCGTCAGTCATGCTCGCTACCCATGGCACTGCAACTCCCGATACATATTCTTTGCTCGTTGGCCCGGCAGCGACGGGACGCAACCGCCGCCGCGAAAGGAAAACGCTCTTGGCCCGCTCCGACACAGTCTTGGACATGAGCAACGGGGACGACGAGGCCGACGCGTCGGACGACGCCGAGGCAGATGGGAGCGACGTGACCGCCGAAGAACTGGAATCGCGTCTCACAGAGGCCGGCGACGCGTTAGAGGCCGCAGAGACGGAAGCCGACCTCGACGACGTTGAGTCGTCCCTCGACGACATCGAGAGCGACCTCGAAGCCGCTGACCTGCCCGAACCCGACGAGGACGACGATGACGCCGATGACCCCCGGGAGGAACTGGAGTCACAGCTCTCCGACCTCCGCGACGATCTCGGTGCACAGCGCGGCCCCTACGCCGAGGATGTCGTCGCCATCGTTTCCGACGCCGCCGACACTGTCACCGACAGCGAGTGGACCGACGACGGAGAGGCCGAGGCTCAGGACGCCGTCGAGACGTTCCTCGACGAAAGCGCGGAGTTCGTCGACCACGACGCCGACACGGGCGGCGATTTCGTCGCTGCCGGGGACGCACTGAGTACAGTCGCCGACGCCATCGACTCGGCAAACCTCGACCCCGACGAGGACGCTGAGACTATCGAGGGCCTTCTCGAAGCGGCCGAGACGCTAGAAACGGGGCTCGAAGATGCCGAAGTCTGGGACGACCTCACAGTGCAGGAGCAACTCGACGCGCGTGGGTTCTACGACATCCTGACGAACGAGAACCGAAAAGACTTCCCGCCAGAATGGAACGCCGCAAAGCTCCACGCCGAAGAAGGGGACTTCGAGCAGGTGCTGTTCGCCTACGACAAACTCGGGTCGGAGTTCTTCGACGGCTACATCGTCGACCTCCTGTACAACCTCGGGAGCGACGCCGAGCCGGCCTTTGACGCGATGCACCAGCGCGCACAGAAACGCGACAAGGGGCCCATCGAGGTACTGGGGAAAATCGGCGACGAGCGCGCCACCGAGACGCTGCACGACTATATCGACGGCGACGGCGATCCCGCGCTCCAGAAGGTCACGCTCCGCGCGCTGGGCGCTATCGGCAGTGCGGAGTCGGTCCAGCCGGTCGCCAATCGGCTCGACGCTGACAGTGAGGAGGTCCGCTCGGTCGCGGCTCGGGCCCTCGGCCTACTTGGGGATACTCGCGCTATCGAGCCGCTGAGCGACGTCCTCAAATCCGACGACAGCGACTCAGTTCGCGCCTCCGCCGCGTGGGCGCTCCGACAGATAGGGACCGAAGCGGCCCTCGACGAGGCCGCCCGCTATACGGACGACCGCGCGTATCTGGTCCAGGCCGAGGCGGAGAAAGCGGCGAGCGCCTGAGCCCGGGAACCTTTTTATGCGAAAGGGCGGCCAGACGCCCCGATGCGGTCGCTCACACTCGTCTGTTGCGTGCTCGTCCTCGTAGCCACGGCCCCACAGACCGCCACCGGACAGGCCGCTTCGACCGCGACGACGGCCGGCGGTCCCGACGAGCCGTCGATTCACGCGGTGTACCCGGACCCCGTCGCCGGCGGCGACGAGGGGGAGTTCGTCGTCCTCAGCATTCCTGACGAGACCAACATCGGGGAGTACGCCGTCACCGACGGCGACAGCACCGCCCCCGTTCCGAACACGACCGCCAGCGGGCGCGTCGTCCTCTCGACGGCACCGAACCGGACCCGGACGCTCACCGAC
Organism: Haloarcula taiwanensis; assembly: GCA_002844335.1. Taxonomy (NCBI): domain Archaea; kingdom Methanobacteriati; phylum Methanobacteriota; class Halobacteria; order Halobacteriales; family Haloarculaceae; genus Haloarcula; species Haloarcula taiwanensis. The sequence continues at coordinate 1,944,161 of CP019154.1, read as the reverse complement.
TGGCCGGTCGTGGGCCTCGGTGGACACCTCGGGCTGGCAAACAGCGGCGAGCGTATCCGACTCCAGCGCGGCAACCGGACCGTCGACGCCGTCCGGTACGCCGACCCGGCGGAGGGCGAACTCGGCGTCGTGCACGGCTCGGTCGTCCGCTGGCGGCCGCTTGGCGCGACCGACCGCCCCGTCGTCAGGGCCGCCGGTGGCGAGGTCCGTGCGTTCACGCTGCCGGATACACCCGCTGCTCCGATTCGGCCGATCCGAGACGCCGACGAGCGGGTGTACCTGGCCGGGTACACACTCTCCTCGGCCAGGGTCGCCGACGCCCTCATCGCCGCCCAGCGCCGCGGCGCGACAGTCCGCGTCCTTCTCGAAGGTGAACCGGTCGGTAGCCGCACCGCCGCGGAAGCCCGCACCCTCGACCGGCTGACCGAGGCCGGCGTCCCGGTTCGGGTATTGACAGGCTCGCGCGCCAGATACCGCTACCACCACGCCAAGTACGCCGTCGCCGACGAGCAGGCCGTCGTGCTGACGGAAAACTGGAAGCCCGCTGGTACCGGCGGCAACAGCAGTCGGGGCTGGGGCGTGGTGACGGCACAGCCGCGGGTCGTCGCGGGGCTGAACCGGACGTTCCGTTCCGACGCCGGCTGGCAGGACAGCAAGTCGTGGGGGCAGTACCGTCGGGGCCGGCAGTTCGAGCGCGGAGAGCCGGCAACTGGGGAGTATCAGACCCGCTTTTCCGCAGAGTCGGTGACGGTCCGGCGGACGGACCTCCTAGTCACCCCGGACAACGCGCAGGGAGAGCTCGTCGCGACGATAGACAGCGCGGACGACTCCGTCGACGTCGTCCAGCCGACAGTCGGGGACTGGGACAGCCCGCTACTCCGGGCGCTCCGTCGAGCGGCATCCCGCGGCGTCGAGGTCCGCCTGCTCCTCAGTGACGCGTGGTACGTCCGCGAGGAGAACACACGGACGGCAAAGCGGTTCCGGGAGTGGGCCAAGCGCAACGACGCGGCGCTGGCGGCCAAGGTGGCCGACCCCGACGGCCGCTACGAAAAGATACACGCGAAAGGCGCAGTCGTCGACGACGAGCGCGTCGTCGTCGGCAGCCTCAACTGGAACGAGCAGGCGGCGACGGAGAACCGGGAGGTCGTGGTGGTACTCCACGGGAGCGACGCGGCGGCCTACTTCGGCGCGGTCTTCGACACGGACTGGGCAGCCGGCGGGTTCGACACGCCGGTCGGGGTCCTCGCCGCGGTGGTCAGTCTCCTCGTGGTCGCCGGACTCGCCGCTCGCCGCGTGTCCTTCGAGGCGTAAAAACGAGCGCTGACCCTATACTTCTTCGGGCAGCGCCGTCGAGCTTCCGAGGTCCTCGTCGATCTCGGCTTCGGCCATCTTCTCGACGAGAGCGTCGATGACCGACTCGCGGCGGCCCTTGACGAACTTGATGGAGCCGACAACGAGGTGGCCGCCCCCAGAGACGCCGCCACCGTCGACTTCTTCGGTTAGTTCGGTGACCATCCGCGGGATGTCCAGACGAACACCGTCCGAGCGCAGGACAGCGAAGTCCGGGCCGTAGCCGATGGTGATGACGGGGTCACCGGTCTCCGCGACCTTCCGGTCGTGGATTTCGCCGGTGGTCTTGCCGGGGGCGGGGTACGTGAATCGGTGGGCGTGGTTCTCCACGTCGATGGTGTAGAGGTGTGCGCCGTTGTCGAGGCGCTCGTGTTCGACGTGGCTCATGGCGGCGTCGAGCTGGTCCTCGACGTCGCGTTCGGCCCGCTCGGCCAGGAAGTCGACGACTTCTCCGTGGCGGTCCCGGTCGTCACAGTCGACGTTTAGCACGTCGGTGATGAGCTGTTCGCCGGAGTTGTAGCGCAGCCAGTGGGTCGCGTAGTCGAGTGCCTCGCCGATGTCCCGCAGGTCGGTCTCGTCGTAGCCCTGCTCGCTCGCCAGGTCGATGTAGTCGCGCATCGCCTCGGCCTCCGAGCGGTCCGAGAGGCCGGCGACGGCGGGAACGTGCGCGAGGTCCTCAGTGAGGTCGGGGTCTATCATCCGGGCGAGTTCGACACAGAGCATGCCCGTCGTGATGCGGTAGTCCTCGTCGTGGAGGTAGGGATTGACGTGTTGTTCGATGAGCGGTTCGACGGCCTCCGGGTCCGGATGGTGATGGTCGACAACGACAACCGGGATGTCGTAGTGCCGGAGGTTGCGGTAGGCCGGCGTGTCCTCTTCGGTCGAGCCGTTGTCGAGCATCAGCAGCATCGGGAGCTTCTGGCCGTGGCGGGTGCGGTCCTCTAGCGCGAAGTTGAGGTCTCGGGTCACGTCCTCCATCTCGTAGTAGGGGGCCTTGCTCGGCAGGCGCTTGAGGAGGTGCTGGGGCGCGCTGGCGTCCTCGTACTGGGAGGCGATGAACGATTCCAGCGCGACCTGTAGCGGGACGCTTGCACAGAGTCCGTCGCCGTCGGCGTGGTGGCGCATCCGGATCGGACGGCCCGAGAGCACCGTCTTTCGGAGTTCCGTCGCGACTTCACGAAGGTCGTCCCACAGCTTCTCGAAAGCGGGCCACTCGACGAGCGGCTCCACGTCGGCTGGTTCGGCGGCCTCGGCCAGCGCGGCGTCGAGGTCGCTCTCCACGTCGGCAGCCGCGTCGCCGTCGAGGACAGTCAACGACTCGGCCTCGACCTGCAGGCCGTCGTCGCGCTCTTCGGCCCGGCCCGAGACGCGGACGATGTCGTCGATCTCCACGTCGGGATGGGCGCGGACGCCAGCTTCTTCGAAGGCAGCACACGGGACGATGCCGGTTTCGTCACGGACCTGGAACACTGTGGGACCGCCGGTCTGTTTGATTTGGACGACCTGGCCCTCGATGATGACCGTCTCGCCGGTCGCGTCGGCGAGGTCGGCGACGGTGGTCGCGTCGCCGTGGACGACGCGCTCGTCCTCGTAGTCGGCGACCCGTACTTCCTCGAAGCTCAGGTCGCCGTCGGGGCGGATCTCGCCGAGTTCGACGATGAGGTCGTCGCCCACGTCGTACTGGCCCAAGAGATTAGAGTCGTGGACGAGCCCGGAGACAGCATCGGAGAGATCGACAAACACGCCGTATTCGACGGTGCCGTTGACAGTTGCGTGATACAGTGCGCCTTCTTCGAGATCATCGGACGTACATTGGTCCGCGAGATCGTAGACGATGGTCCCGCCGTCGGGGACCGTCGCACCGTCACCGGTGCCAGTTGGCGAAGACATTTGTCAATCCTTCGGTGCTCCCCCGTTTGTACTCTTCGGAATCCGCGGAGGGCCGAACACAACGCGTAAAAAGCGTCCGACCCGACTGCGTGATATGGGGTTGTTCCGAACGGGCGGGATACTCGGGATCGCAGAGTCCGCACTCGAGTTCGCGCTCGCAGCCTCCGAGGAGGCCCATCCCAACGAATATATGGGCTTTCTCCGGGGCGATGACGCCAGCAAGCTCGGGCTCGACGACGACGGCACGGTGCTGACCGACGTACTAGTCATTCCGGGAACGGAGTCGAACCCGGTCAGCGCGACCGTCAAGACGAGCATGGTGCCAAACGACATGCGAGCGGCGGGATCGATTCACTCCCACCCGAACGGCGTCCTCCAGCCCAGCGACGCCGACCTGGCCACGTTCGGCCGCGGCGACGTCCACATCATTGTCGGCTACCCGTACGGCCGCGACGACTGGCAGGCCTTCGACAGCGACGGGAGCGAGGTCGACCTCCCGGTGCTGGACGTCGAGCCGCCCGAGGAGTCCTTCTTCGATTTCGACCAGGCCGACATCGACGCCGAACTGCGCGAGGAGGAGTTCGACAAGTGACCCGCGTCGTCGCACAGGGCACGTTCGATATCCTGCACCCAGGCCACGCCCACTACCTCGCAGACGCCGCCGACATGGGCGACGAACTGCACGTCATCGTGGCCCGGTCGGTCAACGTCACGCACAAGGAGCCGCCGGTCGTCCCGGACGAGCAACGGCGAGAGATGGTCAGCGCACTCAAACCCGTCGATAAAGCACATCTCGGCCACTCGGAAGATATCTTTGTCCCGATCGAACGCATCGAACCGGACATCATCGCGCTTGGGTACGACCAGCACCACGACGACGACCAACTCGAAGCAGCGCTGTCCGCCCGGGGTATCGACTGTGAGGTCCGCCGGGCCAGCCCGCTGGAGGCCCACGCGTCCGACCGACTGCTCTCGACGGGGGACATCATCGACCGGATTCTCGACGAGCGGAGCGAGTGATTACGCTTCGACAGTGACTGTCGCCTCCGAGACGGCGCGCTCGTCTGCGGTGGCCGTCCCGGCCTCGACCGCAAGCACGTACTCGCCGGGTGTCGCTCCGTTCGGGACGGCGACTGCCAAGCTGCCTGTCACTGACTCGGCGACGGGATCCCAGACTAGCTCGGGCGGATAGGACTCCCGCACGGCGGTCGGCTGCGGCTCGAAGTTCTCGTGTGCCACCTGCCAGCGCTCGGGAATCTCGGCCAACTGCCAGGTCAGGACGCCGACCGACGAGGCCTGTACCGCGATTCTCGCTGTCTCGCCTGGCGCGGCGGTCGCATCTGCCACTTCGATAGTGAGACCGCCGTTCGAGCCGCCGGGAGCCCCACAGCCGGCGAGACAGAGTGTCCCGGCAGAGAGGGCAAGCATTGTTCTCCGAGTTCGCATACCGGCTGTTCCAACGGTCGAGTCAAAACGGTTCGCACGGACCTGTGGCGAGTTCGAAAGGTGAGTTGTCCAGAGTGGCGACAATCAAGCGCTCCTCAGCCGGTAAAAGTGTACATTCGTGTTCCTTCACCACCGATAACCCTAAAAGGCGACCATGAGCACCAGAGTTTGGAATGTATCAGCCAGATGATTGTCCCTCCCCTCGGATACTAAGCCGCCATGTCAGGCACCGTAACTGCGGCTATGTTACAGACGGGTAGTCCTGCGATATCCGCCGAGGCAGCCAGCTATCTCGCCGGGGGACTTGCGGCCCTCGCCGTCGGGTTAGCGGCGCTTGGCTCCGGATTCGCCGAGCGCGGTATCGGTGCGGCGGCCGTTGGGGCCATCGCCGAGGACCCTGATATGTTCGGCCGGGGACTCATCCTCACGGTCCTGCCCGAGACGCTCGTCATCCTCACGCTGGTGACGGTGTTCGTCGTCACGTAACAAAACAGCCCGTTTCCGGGCCTCTCCCGGTTTTCGCCGTGGTTCGAGCGACTAGAGAGGGCTGTGTGAGCCGACGGTTAGATGAGGTCGGCCTCGGCCAGCCGGTCGACAGCTTCCTCCAGTCGTTCCTTGCTGTTGGCGTAGGAGATGCGGGCGTAGCCGGGCGTCCCGAACGCGGTCCCGGGGACGGTGGCGACCTGCGCCTCGGAGATGGCCTGGTCACACCACTCGGTGTCGTCGCCGTCCGGAGCGATTTCGGGCATCATGTAGAACGCGCCCTGGGGTTCGGGGACGTGGACACCGTGGTCCTCGAACAGACCCATGAGGAACTCGCGGCGCTCGGCGAAGGCCTGGCGCATCTCCTCGACGGCGTCGTCGGTGTTCGTGATGGCCTCGACGCCGGCGTGCTGGACGAAGTTCACGGCACACGAGACCGAGTGGGAGTGGACCTTGCCAGCCTGTGAGACCAGTTCTTCCGGGGCCGCGAAGTAGCCCAGCCGCCAGCCGGTCATCGAGTAGGCCTTCGAGAAGCCGTTGAGGGTGATAGTCCGGTCTTCCATACCCTCAAGCGTGCCCAGCGAGGCGGCTTCGACGCCGTCGTAGGTAATCTCCTTGTAAATCTCGTCGGAGATGACCGTGATGTCGTGCTCGACGGCGAGGTCGCGAACGCCCTCGAGCGCTTCACGGGAGTACACGGCACCGTGAGGGTTGCCCGGCGAGTTCACGACGAGAAGTTCCGTCTCGTCGGAGACGGCGTCGGCGAGGTCGTCGAGTGCGCCCTCCAGTTGGAAGTCGTGGGCGGCGGTGTCGACGCGGGTCAGCGTGCCGCCGGCGAGTTTCGCCATCGCCTCGTAAGACACCCAAGCCGGGTCGAGCAGGGCGACTTCGTCGCCGTCGTCGATGACGGTCTGGAAGATTTCGTACAAGGCCTGCTTGCCACCCGGCGTGACGATGAGATTCTCCGGGCCGTACTGGGTGAGGCCGTCGTCGTGGAGCTTGTCGGCGATAGCCTCTTTCAGTTCGGGGATGCCGTTGGAGGACGTGTAGCCGGTGTGCCCGGCGTCGAGTGCGTCCTTGGCGGCCTGTTTGATATTCTCCGGCGTGTCGAAGTCGGGTTCGCCGACGCTCAGGTCGACGACATCCTTGCCCTCGGCCTCCAGTTCGGCGGCCTTGTTGCTGATCGCGAGGGTCGCGCTCGGTTCTACACGTTCGACGCGGGAAGCGAAGTCCATAGTCATTGTTCGAGTTCGGTGGCGAGTTCGATTGCGCTCCGGACGGCCGAGGCCCCCTTGTCGGTTCGGGCCTCAGCCTCGTCCTGGCTCATGCCCGGGCCGATGATGCCCAGCGTGACTGGGGTGTCGCGGTCGAGGGACACGTCGGTCAGCCCCTGCGCAGCGGCGTTGCCGATGACCTGGTCGTGGTCGGTGTCGCCGCTGATGATCGCGCCGAGGACGGCGACAGCGTCGACATCTGATCGGCGCGCGAGCCGGTCAGCGGCCAGCGGCGTGTCGTAGGACCCGGGGACATCAATCGACGCGATAATTTCGGCGTCGCTGTCGGCAGCGGCCTCGTAAGCCCCGTGCTCCATCTCCTCGATAACGGCCCCGTGTTTGTCGTACTGGGCGACAACCAGCCCGAGCTGCACCATACCTGACACCCGGGGAGGGCCGAATAAAGTACTACCGTTCCGTAGCTGGGGCCGGTCGCCGTGCCGAACGGCTGGATTAAAATCCTGTTATAGAAACCAGAAGGATTCTAATGCCCCATGTGCTTGAGCCAGGTATGGCTGAGCCGTCCCTGCCGTCCGCCCTCCGCGATGTCCGGGACCGGAGCCGGTCCTGGTTCGCGGACGACCCCCGCGCGACCGTGAAGCTCGTCGTCGCCGCGACGCTTCTCGGTCTCGTCCTCAGAGTCGCAGCACTCGGGAGCCGCGTCGCCCATTTCGACGAAGGCCGCGTGGCCTACTGGGCGCTCCATCTCCGCGATTCCGGGTCGTTCGCCTACCGATACATCATCCACGGTCCGTTCATCCAGCACGTCGATAGCTGGGTGTTCACCCTCGCCGCGCCGACCGATTTCACGATGCGGCTCCCAGTCGCGATTGTCGGTGGCCTGCTTCCGCTGACAGCGCTGCTCTTTCGCCGACACCTCCGGTCCGACGAGACAGTCTTCATGGCCGCCTTTCTCGCACTCAATCCAGTTCTCCTGTACTTCTCGCGGTTTATGCGTAGCGACGTGCTGGTCGCGGCGTTCATGTTCACCGCCTTCGGCCTGCTCGTCCGGTTTGTCGACACCCGGAAGGCGCGCTATCTCTACGGCGCCGGGGCGTTCATGGCATTCGGATTCGCCTCGAAGGAGAACGCTATCGTCTACGTACTGACGTGGCTCGGCGCGACCGGCCTCCTGCTGGCGAAGGTACTCGTGCTCCCGAACGGCTACCGCGACGCCGCCGCCTTCCTCCGAACCGTCCCGAGTATCGGTGCCATCTGGGGCCGCGTCGCTGGTCGCGTTCGGGCGGACGTCGGGCTTGTCGTCACCACCGTCCGCTCGTTCCGCGACCGCCACGACAGCGCCGCCTCCGTCCTCGCGGCGTACGCGAGTCATATCGTCCTCGCCGCGCTGGTGTTCGGCCTCATCTCGCTGTTCTTCTATGCGCCCCGCGGCGCTGGTGTCGCCGGTATCGAACATCCGCCAGCACCGGCCGCCAGCGGCGACATAAACTTCTGGTCCGGCGTGACGAACCCATCGCTGTTCCCGGAGCTCGTCCAGACCACCTGGGAGCGCGTCGCTGACCAGTACAGCGAGTGGTTCTCGCCGGCCTCGGAGAAAGCCACGACCACTGAAACGGGCCTCGTCGCGTCTATCGAGACGTTCTACGAGAGTGTCGACGGTCACTACGAGGTACTGCTGAAAGCGCTGGGCTACACTGCGGCACCGCTGCTCCTGTTCTCGGTCTTCGGGTACGCGGTCGACCGACTGGGAATCGTCGAGCCGCGTCACCTCATCCCGTTCGCGGCCTACGGCGGCTACGTCTCGATTCTGGGCTACCCCATCGGGACCGACATCGGCGCGCCGTGGCTCGCCGTCCACGTCGTCGTCCCGCTGTCGATTCCAGCCGCCGTCGGGTTCGCCGCCGTTGTCCGATGGGGGAACGAATCGCTGTCGGCTGACGACGTGACCGGCGCTGTCATCGCCGCCGCCATCGTTCTGCTCGTCACTGTACTCGTCGTCAACACGAGCGCAACGCGGGTGTATACAAACGAGCATCTCGAGGAGAACTCGCTGGTCCAGTACGCTCAGCCACAGGAGTCGCTCCGTGCGGATCTGGCCGAGATGGACCGGATCGCGACGGCCAACGGGAACGGCACCGATGTAGTGATGTATCACGGGGAGCGCGGCGATGCATACGACGGCGACGACGCGTACGTCAAGGAAGACCGCGGTGAGTGGAACGACTCGTGGTGGAACACCAGACCGACCTGCCTGCAGTGGCACAACTCGCTGCCGCTGCCGTGGTACTACGCGGCCGACGACGTGAACGTCTCGTGTGAGAACCGGCCCGACATGCTCGTCGAGCAGGCGGAGAGTGACCAGCCGCCGATAATCATCACCCAGCGGATTGACAGCACGGTCCCTGACGAACAGCTCGAAGCCGCCGGGTACGCGCCCAAGACCCACCGGATGCGAACGAAATACAGCTCGAACGACATGACAGTGTGGGTCCACGAGTCCTACGGCCGAGAACCGAACCGTTAACCCTGCTGCTGTGGAAGCGCGCGGTATGACGCTCACGTCACCAGGGCCGACCGTCGGCGTGGTCGGCGGTGGCCAGCTCGGCCGGATGCTGGGCGAGGCGGCCGCGCCGCTTGGCCTCGAACTGCTCGTGACCGACCCGACGCCGGACTGCCCGGCCGCGTCGGTCGTCCGCGACCAGCTCGTCGGGGATTTCGACGAGGCGGCGACCCTGCGGGAACTCGCTGAGCGCGCCGATTACCTCACCTTCGAGATCGAACTCGCCGACCCGGACGTGCTCGAACGGGTCGCTGAGGAGACAGGGACGCCGGTACATCCCGCTCCCGAGACGCTCCGGACGATTCAGGACAAACTCGTCCAGAAGCGCCGGCTCTCGGAGGCCGGCGTTCCAGTCCCCGAGTTCCGCGCCGTCGACACCGCTGACGACCTCCGGGAGGCCTGTGCGGAACTGGGCTACCCTGCGATGCTCAAGGCCCGGACCGGCGGCTACGACGGTCGCGGAAACATCCGCGTCGAGGGGCCGGAGACTGTTGAGGACGCTATCGACGACATCGCCGGTCCCGCGATGGTCGAGGAGATGGTCGACTTCGAGCGGGAACTGGCGGTCATGGGCTGTCGCGGCGTGGACGAGCGGGACACGTTCCCGGTCACCGAGACTATCCACCGCGAGGAAATACTCCGGGAGTCGGTCGCGCCGGCACGGGCGTCGGACGCTGTTCGTGAGCGCGCGCGTGGAGTGGCTCACGACGTGCTCGACGTGATGGACGGCCGCGGCGTGTTCGGCATCGAACTGTTCGAGACGACCGACGGCGAGATTTTGCTCAACGAAATCGCGCCCCGGCCCCACAACTCCGGGCACTGGACCATCGAGGGGTGTCACACCTCGCAGTTCGAGCAACACCTGCGGGCCGTCACCGGCCAGCCGCTGGGGTCGACCGACCAGCGGTTCCCGACCGTCTCGACGAACATCCTCGGCGACGTTGCGGAACGGCAGCCGGCAGAGTTGGAGGGGGAAGACGGCGTGCTGGCGACGCCCCGAGCACATCTGCACTGGTACGGCAAGCGCGAGGTGTACGCCCTCCGGAAGATGGGCCACGTGACGCTGACCGCCGACGACCGCGACGGCCTGCTCGACGATGCCCGCGAACTCCGTGACGGATTGACCTTCGAGTGACCGCCGCCGGCTGATTCGTGGTCCAAAACCGAGCGGTCTTTGACTATGCGGTCCTGAGTCGCGGTATGGAGCGACGGGATTTTCTCCGTGCGGCCGGCCCGGCGGCAGTCGCAGGGCTCGCCGGTTGCCTCGGCGGTGGGAGCGCTGACACCGACTACGACGTGGGGATGTCCGCGAAGGCGTTTCGCCCGGTTCGCATCGCTGTCGAACCAGGAACGACTGTGCGGTGGCTCAACACGAGCAAACAGGGCCACTCGGTCACGGCCTACGAAGACGAGATCCCAGACGAGGCGGACTACTTCGCCTCCGGCGGCTTCGACACTGAACAGGCCGCCCGCGACAACTGGGGGAGTTCCTCTGGCGGGACGATGTACGAGGGTCAGGATTTCACCCACACCTTCGAGGTGCTCGGCGAGTACGCCTACTTCTGCATCCCGCACGAGCGGGCCGGGATGGTCGGAACCGTCGTTGTAACCGAAAATCCAGAAACGGCGACGACCGGCGAGTAGCATCGCTGTCGCTTTTTCGGAGCTTCTCTCGTCTGTGCTGGGTGTGTCGTCTGTGCGCTGTTTTGCGGTAGCGGTCGCTAACTCCGACCGTCGGCAACAGCGTCACAGGAGAGGGGCAGGTCCGCTGCGTCGCTGTGAATCGGTCTCTTACTGCGGCAGAAAAATCGACCGTTGGTGCTGGAACGTCTAGGCTTCGACGTCGACGTCCTCTTCGTCCACGTCGACGGCCGTCTCCTCTTCCGCGGCGACTTCTTCGGGGCGCGCTTCGAGCGTTGTCTTCTTGATTTCGACGCGTCGGAGCGGGTAGATGTCCTTGGCCTCGCCGTAGATGGCCGAGGAGAGACGCCCTTCGACGACGCTGTCGACGAGCTCCTCGAAGGTTCGGTCTTCGGCCGTCTCGCGAACGAGGTCGATCATCGTCCGGCGGATGGCCTTCTCCTGGGAGGCATCGGCCTTCTTCGTCGTCACGGCGACCGGCTGGACCTGGACGCGGTAGTCGTCTGTGGTCAGCACGGTGATGTAGGCCTCGACCTTCGAGGAGCCGCGGCGGACGAGCGAGCGGAGGTAGTCCCGCGTGAGTTCGTGGCGGATGAACTCCGTGTACGCCGAGTCTGAGGCGACCTCGTTGATCTTGAAGGTTAGCTTCGTGTTGTTCTCGCTGGCGTCGTTGGTCAGTTCGCCGAGCGTTGTTTCGATGGTGCGTCCGAGCACCTTGTCCGGTTCGTCTGCCGGTGTCTTACCGAGAACCTCCCGGTCGAACTGCTCGGGAGCCTGCACGGTGTACCACCGTTTCTGTTCTGTGCGCTTGGAAACGCTTCGTTCACTCATGGTTGGATTGTGTGTGTTGGTCTGCGAGCTGTGCTGCAACCCGGATGTTGACGACGTAGTCGTCGACGGTCGCCTGCAGGCCGCCGGTCGAATCGCGCTCGACGGTCGTGACCACGGCGTCGCCCTCGACGCGTGTGGTCATCTCGTCGGTGTTGTCCGGCCGCACCGCGCGTGCGACGCGTTCGGGCGAGTCGTGTGTCGTCCGAATCTCGGCCCGTCTCATACTGCCTCCCGAAACGCTTCGATGAAGTCGGCCGTCGAGGCGTCGAACCGGGCGCGTGCCCGGTCGCCCGTCCCGACGGCGTCGCCGCCGACAGCGTCGGCGGCCGCGCGCATCGTTTCTGTCACGTCCTGCCCGTCCGTGGCGCGGGCTGCGGCCCGGCCGTCGGTAACAACGAGCGTCACCGGTTCTGGTGCGCGATAGTCCGCGAACAGACGGGCGACGGTGCCGGTCGGCATCGCGTCGCCGCGGGCGACGAACAGGCCGTCGTACCGGCCTGTGGCCGCCTCGGACACTGCTTCATGGGCGCGCGCGGCGTGTGTCCGCCACGCGGCCAGCGCGTCATCGTGGACAGCCTCATGGCCGAGCGCGAGCGCGACGCCGGTGCCCGGCTGTTCGCGGGCGACGGCGTCGAGCACGTCGGCGTAGCCGCCGACCGTCTCGAAGGGGCCGCCCGTCGTCGGGCGGAGCGCGCGCTGGACCGTCTCAGCGGCCCGGGGCGGTGCATCTTCGGTGACAGCTAACGCGACCAGCGACGCGAGGCGTCGGTGGTCGTCTGTCGAGAGATCACCGGCTTGCACCGAATCCGAGCCGAGGCCCAGTTCGGTGAGTTCGGCCCGCACTGTGTCGGCGTCGCCCGAGAAAGGCGCGACGAACAGCGTCGAGTAGGCCAGCCCGTCCGCGAGGTCCGCTGTCGGAACGGCGACGCCGGGTCGGCGTTCCAGTCCGGCCTGCTCGGCGGCTTCGGCAACAGTCCCGTCAACGTCCCCGGCGGCAATCGTGCCAGCCAGGGCGAGCGCGGCGTCGGCCGTGCCGAGTTCGCGAGCGGTCTCGAAGGCAGTCGCGGCGGCGCGGTCGGTCAGCGTCACGTCGGCGGTCGGCTGCGTGCGACCGATGGCGACAGTGATGTCGGTCTCGGTGGTCCGGTCGGGGTCCTCGAACGGGCGGACGACGCTCGCCTGGAACGGCGTGTCATCGAGCGCCCGCGCCAGCAGGCCGGTCGCAGCCAGCGCCTCGCCGGTCGCATCGCTGACGAGGCGAACGAACGTGGCCTCACGTAGCGACCCGGCGAGGTCACTGGGCGACGTGGCTGGCGTCGGTTCCCGACCGGTCGCCGACATCTATTCGAGACCCAGCGCTTCGACGGCGTTGTCGTAGCTGTAGGTGAAGTCCTCGTCGACCTCGTCGCCGCGGTAGTAGTCGATGAGGCGTCGGATCTTCGACTGCGTGTTCTGGAGCGCACGCTTGTTCTGGTAGTCACCGGGGTTCTCGTCCATGTGGTCGCGAAGGCGGACGGCCCGTTCGAGCAGGTTCCGAAGGTCCTCCGGCAGGTCCGGTTCGGCTTCGTTCTCCTCGAGAATCTCGGTGACTTTCTTGCCGGTCGCGAGCGAGACGTCAGGGATCGGCGTGCCCTGAACGCCCTCGTCGCGCAGCTTCAGGCCGATCTCGCTGGGCGAGTGGCCCTGTTCGGCCAGTTCGACGACGCGCGCTTCGATGGCGTCCTCGTCGACGTCACTCCACTCCGGGGGTTCGTCTGCCGCCGGTTTGTCCGAGTCGGACGAACCGCGACGGCGTGTATGCATTCGTGCCATTGTAATCTGGTTGGAACCGCACGAACCGCTCTCGTTACGAGGCGTATTGGCACTGTACAGTGCCGAACACGGCCGCAATCCCGAGCTGTGAAAGGCCACAGCGAGTCAGATTTGCGGTCGTGCTGTTCCCATCTCCCTGTCTGAGAGGGCGCGACTAAACCGTTCCGCTTCCCGGTCGCGCCTCGAAGTAGCGATGCCGCTCACGAGTCGACACTGCAACGACCCGCACAGTATTGCAATTGATAACTTGCCCCGCTGTTTTAAATCATTTGCTGCGGTAATTGTGCGTAGTATGGGTAGCGCTGGGCTGAGCCTCGGGACTCGCGGCCAGAGTGCTCCGCTCGGGCTAGCACTGGTTTTTGCGGTGATGATTGTGTCGACGACGGCGGTCGTCGCGCTGGGTGCGGACGCGATCACGAGCACACAAACGCAACTCGATGTGGAGCGAACCGAAAAGTCACTGACGGAACTCAATTCCAAAACCGCGCTCGTAGCACTGGGACAGACGGATGTCCAGCAAGTCACCCTTCCCGCGAGTGGTTCGAGTACCTATTACATCGACGGGAGCGCCGGGTGGATGAACGTCTCCTATCGGAACACAACGTCCGGGAACCGGACGACTGTAGTCAACGAGTCGATGGGCGAGGTGGCCTACCGCGGCAACGGTGCGACGCGACTCGCGTATCAGGGCGGTGGCGTCTGGCGGTCGACCGGCGACGGTCGATCAGTGATGGTGTCACCGCCCGAGTTCCACTACCGGGACGCGACGCTGACGCTCCCGCTCGTGACGGTGAGTGGGTCCGGGGCACTCAGAGACAGCGCATCTATCTCACATAACGCTTCGAAACAGTACTGGCCCAACAAATCAGCGGGGGCAGTGAATCCGCTCGAGTCGGGAAAAGTCGAGGTTCGGGTACAGAGTGAGTACTACCGGGCGTGGGGACAGTATTTCGAGACGCGGACCGACGGCTCGGTCGATTACAACCACAGCAGTAACATTGTCACCCTCGAGTTGCTCGTCCCTGCGACCAATCCGCCAGTACAGGGCGGGATCGTCGCTGGGACACCCGGGACATCAATGACAATCAAAAACAATGCCGAGGCAGATAGCTACAACTCCTCGGTGGGTCCGTACAGTGGGTTCCCCGACAGCTCGAATTCGCGAATCATCTCTGCTGGCGATGTCGATGTGGAGAACAATGCCATCATTGAGGGAGACCTCGAATCCGGTGGCGACGTACAAATAAGCAATAACGGGGAAATCCGTGGCAACCTTTCTTACGGGGGGACAGCTAGCGGTGGCGGTTACCCTGGCGGTGTCAGTGGCTGGAGCGCACAGAACGCCTCAGTCACCGCACCCGACTCTGTTGAGCGCCTCATCGATACACGTCGGTCGAGTATCTCGTCGTCGAACGACAACGCCGACCCGAGTGTCGACATCGACAATAGCTCGAACAGGCTTGAGAACTGCGCGTCGACATGCGAACTGACGGCCGGTGACTACTTCCTCTCGGAAATCACACTCAACAGTGGTGAAAACGCCCGTATCGACACCTCCAGCGGCGATGTCAACATCGTCGTCAACGGAACGATCACGATACAGAACGACCAGCAAATAGCGGTCGTTGGCGGGAACAGAGTGAATGTCTACGTTGAAGGCGACTACTATCAACGGAACGGAGCACTCGTCACTGTCGAAGATGATAAAGCCCCGAACTTCTGGGTGTATACGAATCCCGACGCAGATGTCGAGTTCGATAACAACGCCGAGTTCACCGGCGTTATCTACGGTCCGAACGGACCGGACAACGATGGGGCGGACATAACACTCGATCAGAACGCCCACGTCTACGGCGGTGTTGTGGGTGACGTGACGTTTGTGTCGAACAACTACGGGATCCACTACGACGAGGCACTTCAGCGGACAGAGACAACGACGATTCCACAGGCAATCCCGTCTGTTACGTACGTCCACATCTCGACGAACGACGTCAACATCACATCCGGCTGATAGCCAACACGGTCGCCCACCGGATATCAGAATGGGTAGTATCCAAACTCGGACGATATTCAGTGCAGCCGACAGAGTCAGCCGCTGCGCGGTGGCTGCGATAATTCGGCCAGCAATCTTATCAGCTATGATAACTACTGTCGGATAATGCACTCCCCCAGGGGTCAGGAACGCGCACAATCCGCCCCGCTCGGGCTGATACTGGTCCTCAGTCTCGTCATCGTCGGTTCCAGCATCGTTGTCAGTCTAGGAGCGACAGCGCTGGTCGATACTGAGGCTGGGCTCGATGTCTCCCGGGCGGAGACGGGGATGACCCAACTGGACTCACAGGCGGCGCTGGTGGCACTTGGGAACGCTGACAGCCAGCAGGTATCGCTCGTCGGGACGGACAGATCCACGTACCGAACCAACAACACAGCGGGTCGGATGACAGTCAGTATCACCAACCACTCGGCTTCGCCCCCGACAACTGTCACGCTGATGGAGGAGGAACTCGGCGCGGTCGTCTACGAGAACGGGAACCAGAAAGTCGCCTATCAGGGCGGTGGCGTGTGGCGGCGCTCTGGCAGCGGCAGTGTCATGGTCTCACCGCCGGAGTTCTACTATCGCGACGCGACGCTGACGCTCCCGCTTATCACCGTCCGCGGTGACCGCTCGCTTGGCTCACAAGCCAGCATCTCAAAGAACGGCACGACGCAGGTGTACCCCGACCAGGCGGCCGGAAACGTCAATCCGCTAGATACCGGAACGGTCAATATCACCGTCGAGAGCGACTACTACCGGTCATGGGGGCGCTACTTCGAAGAGCGGACAGATGGCGACGCGTACTACGATCACGAAAACGACAGCGTGACCACGACACTAGTCGTGCCGACAGGGCCGCGAGAAGTGACGAGTGCCGTCGCGGCTACGTCCGCTGGCGGGCAGATTACGCTCTCCGGTAGTGGCACCGACCCCGCTCGAACGGACAGCTACAACTCGTCTGTCGGCGACTACTCGACATCACGAGGGTCGTTCGGAACGATCACCACAGCCGGTGACGTGTACGTGAAAGGGAACAGCGAGGTAGACGGCACTGTTCAGTCCGGTGACCGGGTCGAGGTCAAGGGTAGCGGCGTCGTTACCCGTGACGTGGAATACTCGACCACGAAGCACATCAAGGGCACTGTCAACGGCGATGTCAGACAGATTTCAGGCGTTGAGGGAGCCGGCGCTATCGACGGCCTGGTGACCCGGCGAGTCGCCAACGCAAGTGCCACCAATGACAACGGTGCGACCAGCAGCATTTCGGGCGACCAGCTCGCCGCCGGTGACCAGACGCTGGACGCGGGCACGTACTACTTGGAAGACCTGACGTTGGACAGTGAGACGCTGACGATTAACACAGGCGGTGACGACGTGACCATCGCCGTCCGAGACTACGTCTACATCGAGAACGGCGGACGGATCAAAGTGAACGGTGCCGGGAAAGTGCGTCTCTACGTCAAAGGCGAAGCTACGTCCGCCAGCGGCCACCACTTCCACATCTATCGTACCGGCGAGGTCGATGTCGATACCGCGCAGAACTCGACGCAGTTCTGGGTGTACGGCCAGTCGGACTTCGACGCCGTCATCGAAGGGGATACCGATACCCCGCAGTTCGAGGGCGTGATTTACGCACCCGCCGGCGGTGTCGGTGCCAGCAGTGTTTCGCTCAAAAAGGCAGAGCTGTACGGCGGCCTCGTCGCTGGGTCAGTCACGGTGGATAACGGCGGACTGGTCCATTACGACCGGGCGCTCAGAAACGAGCGAGCCGTCCCGAAGAACACGAACATCATCCGGCTGACGTACCTCCACGTCTCGGAGAACCGGATTAACGTGACCAGCGGATAGGCGATCCATTACTGGTCGATGTCAACCGCAATATCGTGGTAGACGACGTACGTCCGCTGGATGCCGCCGGACGACGTGAAGTTACACCAGCCGTTGGCCCCGCAGCTGAACCCTTCACTCTCGAAGTACGACTGCCAGAGTGCCTCACGCTGTGGGGTTGAGTCGACACTGACGTTGACGTGTTCGATGTTCCCACCGGTATCGGCGAACGACACGTTGCTGTCGCGGTGGGTTGTCCGGACGAGCACCGTCGAGCCGCCCAGGCTCTGCTGTTCACTGGCGGTCGTACCGACCACAGTGATGAGTGCGCGGTCGTCCGAGACGAGTATCGGCGGCGTTCGTTTCTGTACCCCACCGTCCCGGTTCGTCCGATACACTGCCCCGGCTTCGTATACGAGCGCTCGTTCCTGATTGCCGGCGTATATGATTGGGCGGATCTTCCATGTTCCGACGTCTTTGGGAGTGGTCCCGTCGTGGACCTGGACCGATATTGTCGTGTTTTCACCCGTCCTGAGCGATGCCTCACCGAGACTGACCTCCGTGGCACGGCTCGGTGCGCCCTGTTTGTGGAGGTCTGCGATGTTGTCCGAGAGCACGTCAAACGCCCGCTCAGCGTTCTCTATCTGCTCCGCATCCCGGGCGTTCTGTAACGCCCCCAGACCGCTCACCGAGACAAGAATTATCGAAGCTACAATGAGACTGAACACCAGAGCGAAGCTCAACACCTCGCTGACGGCGCGGTCAGCCATTTCGGACCTCCAGTTGCCCGCTCGATTCGTCGTAGAACACGGTTATTACACCGCCGTCAGCGGTGGAGTCTCCCAGGTCTGTCCGGGTTGTGAGTGACACAGTCACCGACACCTCCGGCGATGTCGATTCGAGCGTTAGTTCATCGGCGGCGGGGGCAATCGAGACCCGGTAGCCGGACCCACTCACCCGCGCCGGGAACGTGTGATTCAGCCGCGCAGTCGGGTCGGTGTCGGCAGCGACCACCAGCCGATCAATACGCCCGATGTCGGCGGCGACCTGCTGTCCGATGACTTCGAGCTCGTCTCTGATAACCTGCTCCTGCCGGTCCTCGACGAAGTTCCCGCCGGCAATGAGGAGGCCAGACACCAGAATCGAGGCGATGGCCAGGCTCAGCGTGTAGCTCAGCGTCGTCGAGACAGCGCGGTTACGACGCATCCGGCTCACCCGGGGCCACCCGTATCTTTGCCTCGTACCGTAAGTTCGAGGTGTCGTAGCGGTAGCGGACGGTCGTATTATAAATCGCGGTCGTGCTGAACGGCGACGCAGGTGCTGTATCGAGCGTGCTTGCTGGCGTGCTATCGCGGACGACCAGCGAGTAGTTCCCCCTGATCTGGTCGCCCGATTCGTACGTGATGTTGTACTCGTCACCGACACCGTGGGCGAACCGTCCGTCGAAACTCCCGCCCTGCAGCGCGAGGCACGGTTTGCTCTGCACTGTTCCGTCAGTCACGTCAATGTGGGCATACGGCTCCTCGATAGGGACGGTACACGTCTGTGTGCCGCTCGGTGTGTCGACTTCCACGTTTACGGTCCCACCGGGTCCGACATCCCCCCAGACCTGCATCGTCCATTTCGGGTTGCCACCGGTACCGTTCGCTGTGACAGCAAACGCGTCCGCAGAGTCCGTCGGGATGTCCGTCGCGTTGATGACGAACCCTCTGGTCGCGTTCGTGCCGTCACCCGGGCGAGTGACCCGCTCTCTGACCATCCAATCGGCACTCGGGGTCGCCTCACCGGATTCGAACAGTGACGTATCGTTCTGTGCGATCCGTGTGCCGTATGTCGGCGAACCGGTGAGTGTCGCGTTCACCAGTGCCCCGCTCGTGACCCGCTGTCGCTCCGTCTGTGTACTGACGGTCCGAACACTCTCACGCACACTGGCTTCGAGCGTCGTCTGCGTCGAGTAGTTGTACCTGTTCGCCGCGATAATGCCCCGCTCGACGTTCGCCTCTACAATTGCCCGCATCTCCAGTGCGTCGTTGCTCCCGGCGACCTCGCCCCGGCTGGCAAGGTTCTGCGTGTAAATCGCGGAGTTGACGACCAGCGCCAGCCCGATGAACGTCACCGCCAGGGCCAGGGCGGCGATGAGAATTATCTGTCCGCGGTCGTCGTCGTTCAGATGCGCCACGCGACCACCTCCACGCTGACCGTGTTGTAGACGTTCGTCCCGGTGTCCGAAACCGTATAATCGGTCGCCGGGTCACCAAGCCGTGTGCTGTTTCGCGTCCCATCCGCGTCTCGCAGATGGTCGTCGTCCATGAGCGTGATTGTGTGGCTGGCACGCACTGCGTTGTCGCTCGGCTCACCGCTGTAGATGTATCGAGTCGTGACGGTTCGCCCCTGCATATTCTGGAACCTGAGGTAGACGTTGTAAGCGATTCCTCGCTGGTCGAACGCACGCTCCAGCAACTCTCCGAACCGATTGTCCGGTGGCCCGTTCGTGTAATATTCCCGACCACCGGCCGTGTTATGGAACTGCGCCGTGCTGTTGTCCCAGTAGAGCACAGCCGGTTTTAACGCGTCCTCTGCCGCCGCCGAGGCGAGGACTCCGTGGCCGATTGCCTGCTGCTGGTTCTCGATGTGCTGGCTCGACGTACTCGCAGACAGCGGCGTCACCGCTGTCATCTGGAGGGCAAACACCAGGCTTGCCAGTAACAGCATTCCGCTGACGATGGCTTCGAGCGTGTGCGCCTGCGCACGCATGCTACCACATCACCACGCGTACTGTGACGTCCTGCCCGTTCAGCGATACCACTCGCAGCGCAGTGACCGACGCGTCGTTGTTTGTCGGCGGATTCCCGCCAGTCGTGAGTATCGTTCCGCAGCCACCACTGGCCGCAACGAGCTCCTCATCTGTTCCATCCCAACAGAGCGTTTCGTCGGTGGCTGCCGTTGCCGTCGCATTCCCCCGAATTGTGACGTTCACGTTCTCCAAAGCCGGATCAAGCCCAACCCGTTCTTCTGTACTCCCACCGGAGTCGTAGCCACATCCTGACGGTGGTGCGTTTCCAGCGAAGAACTCTCGCGTACAGTGTTCGTCCAGAACGTACGGCTGCTGTGGCGAACCAAGCATCCCCATTGTGAGGCCGTCGGCAACTCTGTCAGTCGTGACCGTCTCCTCCTGAACCCCTGCCGAAAACGGCGACAAAAGTCCCGGAATGAACAGGAAAATGAATATCAGGACGCTCAAAAACAAGCTCATACCGATTGCGAAGTCCAGTGTCGTCTGCCCGCGCTGGGGCCTTCCGATCCAGAGTGCCCGGGCGACACGACGGTTGGTAGACTGCGTCTCATTTTTCCTACGGTTCATAAGCCTGATTCACTGAACTGAGATTACTGTAGGGATGGTATCAGGCGTTATAACCATTGTGGCCGTACTGTAACTCCAATTACCAGATCTCCACGCACCCCTGGAAGTCGATGCAATACTGATCTGTTTGCGACCATGAGGCCGGTTCCCTATGTCCCGGTGCTTCGATGGGTTTAAGCAATCCCATCGGGAAGCAGATAATGCACACAAGGGCTCGTAGATCAGGGGTAGATCACTCCCTTGGCATGGGAGAGGCCCCGGGTTCAAATCCCGGCGAGTCCATCCTTATTGTGCTACTGTGGTTGAGGAGTTACCATGACTCTCAACGGGTCAACTGTGCAGCCAGGCAGATTTGATACCGGCCCAGATAAGCGAATTTACAACGCTGTTCGTAACAGTAAAGAACACGTACGGTCACCCACAAGGGCAGACCAGTAATTACACGTCTTTCTCCAATTAGAAGTTGCGTTTGCAGTCCTGGCTTCGCAGGTAGCGTCTAGTCCCCTCGGATGCAGGTACTGAGCAAACCAGAGTCTGTGTTGTTTGTGAAATTGTTATTGTCCACCACTTACGCTATCATGAGTGAAAATGGCACAGACAATAGCATATTGTCTTGGCTGATTACCGAATAGTTGCTGTACATATTGTAATGCAAAGCAGGAGCGCCAGTCGTGTAGCGTGGGATTTGTGGTGGGTTGAGACTGTATGTGTGATAGTCATGCTTGGATGTCCGTGATAAATCTTCATTAATTTATATTGAAACAGTACATTTATGTGCAATAGTTGGTATGTATTTGAGTATGTTCGAGTGGGGCAGCCGGGGGGCTGGAGACCGGGGTGTATCGCACGTTCTGGGTGTGGTGTTGTTGGCGAGTGCAGTCATCATTGGTGCCATACTGATCGTTCAGGCGGGCCAGCAGACAATCGGAGATATCAACGACGACGCGAATGTCGAGCTCGCTGAGGAGGTGCTGCTGTCGGTCGATCAGAGCTTCCAGCGGTCAGATACCAGTGAGTCAGTTAAGCTTCCGGACCGGGTTCGGTCTGATGTCGCTGTGACGGACGACGCGACATACAGCCTGACGCTGAACCGTAACTCGACCTGTTCGACGGGGAATCGGACGTTGCAGACGCTTCAGTATCAGGAAAACGGCCAACAAGTTGGCTATCAAGGCGGAGGTGTATGGCGGATGACCGAGTCGGGCGCGACGATGTCGTCGCCCCCGGCCGTGAACTACGATAAAGGGGCGCTGTCAGTCTCGTTCGCGAATATCTCTGGGCACCAGATGGGGGGGAGTTCGGTCGCGATTCAATCGAACACGACGGCGAACCGATCACACGAAGCAGCACTTCAAACGGCGCTATTCACTGAGGCGACATACGAAGGCGTACGGAACGGCTCGTGGGACTCTTCTTCGCCGAGCACCACCTGTGCCCCGTCACAGGTCACCAACGCTACGTTGACAATCGAGAACAGCAGTTACGCTCGCGCGTGGGCGGACTGGGCACAGGACGCATACGACGACAAGTACGTCACGGTGACTCCGAATTCAGCGGAGCCGGGTGAGACCATCTATATTAACTTTGCACTTGGCAACGTGAGCGACCCGGTGTTCGAAGTACGGAACATGTCGGTGCAAGAAGACCCATCAGACGGTCAGAAAGCACTTGTGAATGCCACGATACGGAACTCTGGTGGTTTGCAAGACACCCAAGTGATCAGACTGAATCGGTCCGGGGCGGCAGATAATGCGACAGCCACGGTCACGCTTACTGGTGGCGATTCAGCTAGCGTGAGCAAGTCGATAGATGCCGACAGCGGTGTACACAACTTCACTGTGGCATCTGAGCAAGACGAAGCCTACGAGCTGGTCAACTACACGGCTGTGCCCGGATCACCGTCACTGAATATAACTAGTGCCTCGATCCCCGCAACAGCACGGCTCAATCAGGTCCCAGAAGCGAATGTCACAGTCGAAAACAACGGCAGTATGACAGCCGAACAGAGCGTCACGCTGCTGGTTAATGGCTCGGTGACCGCTACGCGGCACGTGACAGTCCATCCGGGCAACAGCCGGACAGTTGATTTTGGATCGGCGATGCCGACCGACGAGAACGGGACCTACGATATCGAGGTCACGACGGACGACGACACGTATTCGCAGTACAGCGACGACGGCCACTACTTCGTTGTCGGTGACGTCGGTGTCTTTGAGGTGACATCGGTTTCGCCACCGGGTGGGGTAAAGAGCGGTGACACAGTCACGATCGCGGCGACAGTCAAAAATACCGGCAATATCCGTAAGTCCGACGCCGTCAAAATACTCATCAAAAACGAGTCGAACACAAAGGTTGAATCGAAGGAGAAAACGCTCACGCTCAATGGAACCAACAGCGGTTCAGAAAAAGAGACGGTAACTCTCACTGGCGGTCCGCTCACTGCACCGTCATACAGTAATTACACCTACGTCGTCGAGACGCCGGACGACCGCAGTTATGGGACCTTCACTGTCGGCGGGTCGGCCCCACCAGTGTTCGATATCACTGGCCTCGGCGTCGACAACCCGGTCGAGCCAGAGAACAAGACCGAAGTCAGCTTCAATGTCACGAACACTGGGGGCAAAGAAGGCTCCCAGACGCTTCGCATCGGCAGAGACTGGGGAGCCGACAAGTCAACGGACGAACAGCTTGGCCCGGGAGAGAGTACGACGGTCACACAGACCGTTACAGCGCCGTCCGAAGATGGACTCTATCGAGTGAACTTTACCACTGAAAACCAGACTGCCTGGCGACTCCTAAACGTGCGGTCGAATACTGCGGTCGAGCGTGACGAGGGAGGGATGACAACCAACGAGCGGGTCAACGCAACAATCGAACTCAAGGGAGCTGAGCTTGAGGGTAGTAACGGCTATCAGATTACGCACACGAAAGTAGACATGGATCTGGTCGTCAACAATCAGTCCGGCGACCACGAGATTCCACTGTGGCGCGACGTGGGATACAGCTTCGAAGACGGCGATGTGAACGGCCCGCATGCTGAACGACGGCTGATTAACGACGACTATCCGGACCCATACGAGTTCACCAAGACTTTCGAAGCGAATTCGAGCTTCTCCGTCACCGCCACATCCTACTATTGCTATGAAACGACGTATACGGACATTCGGTTCAAGATAGACGGCACGAACTACTACACCAAGAGATGCAGCAATCCAGGTGGGGTCCGAATTTCTACCGACGAAAGCAGCTCAAACGCAGACATATTGGCCGATGGAGAGGTGATTCCCGGCTACGGGCAGGCCGGCAAGGCACAGCGGAAACTCCGGGATATGCTTGGTGAGGAACGGCTCACCGCACTTGCGAACGGATCAGCGAGGCTAAACCTCGCTGACGGTGAATTTGTGTACCTGTATGAACTCTCACAAGATAACGCAAGCCCCAGCAACGCATACGGTTACGGCGATCCTGACTACAACGACGCGGTGGTTATATTCAAGACCAACTCTATTGAAAACGAGGTTTTGGAGCCGAAATTCAACTACGTTGATGTCGATGCCCCAGCGCGGACTCTGAAAACAGAGAACGCAGAGGTAACGGTGACGGTGAAAAACGTTGGTACCACCGCCGGTACTGCAGAGCTCACGCCTACCTTCGATGGAAGCACAATCAAGACGCGGAATAAAAAGATCGGAGTAAACGAAACGGCACAGTTCAACATTGAGCTGGCGACTGCAAGTAAGGCTCCGGGGCAATCGTACCAGTACAGGTTCAATCTCACGAACCCCAACCGCTCCGAGTCCGCTACTGGGAAGCAGTGGGGCGGAAATATCTACGTCGGCGACATTGACGAACAGTTCATGCAAGTCGACTCTGTGCGCGCCACGAGCGCAATCGACAATGACGAGTCTGCAAACGCTACGGTCAACGTCACGAACGTCGGAGGAGAAGGCGGAACCGCCGATGTGAAACTCTATGCAAAGAACACCGACGACGCGAGCTCGACGTTCGCAGTGTCTGACGCCGCAACAACCAACGTTCTCACAAGCAAAGAGACGAAGCAGGTGAACCTCAGCCTCCCGTCTGACCGCGGTAACTACACGTACTACGTCCAGACACGGAACAGCACCTCAGCAAAGCAGTCGTTCTTCGTTGGTCGGTCGAATGTCGTGGTAAACGACACGCAGGGCATCAATATCGGTGCAGAGACTTACAACACTTCGACGCTCATCGAACGCCGCGGTAGTGCACAGCGAATGACCGTCGAAGTCAACAATGAGGGAACTGTCGGCGACAAACGCGAGGTGAGCCTCACTGTCAAGAACAAGAGTGACGGCAGTACAGTGTACACAGGCACTGAGAACGTCACCGTGGGTAGCGGTGACCTTACCGGGACCGATGCGTATCCGGCGTGGGCTGGCTACGATACCGACCTCGATGCCGGATACTACACGTACGAAGTCACAGTGTACAACGACACGGCCAGTGGGTCGGTTGACGATACTGCGACGGGTGAAATCTACCTGAAGGAAGTCGACGAGAGTGGCGCAACCACGAACGACTCACCCATCTCGATTGACTCCGATACGATTAGGATCGGTAGCTAAGGCCGCATCAGACCCGTTTTCGGTGTAATCAGACTCGTATGTCAGGCAGTACACGCTGGATTACAGCTCGGTCGTGGCTCAGCATACTTGTCCAATAGAGATACGGCTATCGGCGGGGTCAGTATTGACTCCTCTCACCGGTCGAGCGCACGCAAAGAAAAAACTGAGCTGTGTTGAACCGAGTTAGCCGAAGAGTTCGCCGAGGCCCTCACCGCTTGCCTCGTCGTCCTCGTCGTCATCGTCGTCGCCGCCGTCGTCGGCAGCCTCTTCTTCGGCTTCCTCGTCGGCATCGTCGGCCTCGTCAGCGTCACCCTCGGCGGGTGCGGCCGCGCCACCGCTTGCCGGCACCGGTGCCGCAGCGGCCTGGTCGACGGCCTCCTCGATGTCGACGTCCTCGAGGGCGGCGACGAGGGCCTTGACGCGGGACTCCTCGACGTCGACGCCAGCGGCGTTGAGCACGTCGGTGAGGTTGTCTTCGTTGATTTCTTCGCCCGATTCGTTCAGGATGAGTGCAGCGTATACGTATTCCATTGTTGTAGTGTGAGTTGTTAGAACATCGCTCCGAGCGCGTCGCCGGCGTCTTCATCGTCGTCATCGTCGCCGTCGTCGGCCTCCTCGGCCGCGTCGTCGGCGTCGTCCTCGGATGCGGTGTCGTCGTCTTGGTCGTCAGTCGGTTCCTCTGTCGCCACGTCGGCCTCGACGCCCTGGAGCTCCTCCGGGAGTGCCTCCTCGTCGTCGATCTGCGAGGCGAGCGCACGGACCTGTGCGTCGGCCTTGCTCACGAGGTCAGGCACGACCTCGGGGTCCTCGATGGCCGCCTGGAGCGCGAGGCTCTTGGCGTTGCCACGAGCGGACTGGAGCATCGTCGGGGCCGTCGTCGCGGTCGGGTAGTCGGCGTTGACCGAGAGATTGAACGCTCGGCCGGCAGCCGCCTGGATGTCGCTCCGGTACTCGTCGATGTCGAGTTCCAGTTCCTCGGGCTCGAACAGCACACCGTCGGCGAAGACGGCGCGGAGGTCGAGACCGACCTCCTTCGGTTCGATGCCGAGTTCGTTCAGCACATTCGCGAGTTCTTGGGAGACTTCCTCGCCGGTGTCAAGCACCGTCGAGTCGGAGAGGACCTGAATGGAGCCCTCCTGAATGCGTGCGTCGGCACCCACGCTCTGGAGTTCGCCGACGAACGGACCGGGGTCGACGCCCGTGTCGCCTTCCGGAATCACGATGTCGTTCGGGGCCACCTCGCCGGCACCGATGGGTGCGGGCGTTTTGGAGGCCTCGAGTTCCTGAAACAGCGAGAACGGGTTGTCGTCGGTTCCGATGAGCCCGACCTGCCCGGTGATGTAGCTGTTGAGGTCTTCGAGTCCGTCGTCGACTTCGTCGAGTGCACGCTCAAGCAGCGTGTTCCGGGAGACGCGGAGCTCGGCGGTCCCGTGCAGGTCACGTCGCATGTCCTGTAGCTGTCGGGACGGGATCCCGGCGATGTTGACGACGCCGACGCTCTCGTAGGACTCGATCATCTCTACGATGGCGTCGACCTCTTCCTGCTTCCACTCGGGAATGGTCTCGGTCTTGCGTTCGGATTCGGCGCTCATATCAGGCAACCTCCATCGCAGGCCCCATCGTCGTCTTCACGTAGACCGTGTCGATGTTGAGCGGGCCCTTCTCGAGGTCCGCGTGCAGACGGCGGAGGATAACGTCGATGTTGTCCGCGATATCCTCGGCGGACATGTCCTCCGCGCCGACCCGCGTGTGGAACGTTCGCCGTTCCCCGCTGCGGAGCTGCACGGTGTTTTTCATGCGTTCGATGACCTCGACGACGTCGTCGTCGGGGTCGAGCGGTTCCGGCATCTTCCCACGCGGACCGAGGACGGTCCCGAGGTAGCGACCGATGTCCTGCATCAGATCCTTCTCCGCAATGAAGAAGTCAGTGTCATCGGCGAGGTCCTTGGCGGCGTCGTCGTCGCCACCCAGTTCCTCGAGTTCGTCCTCGTCGAGTACGTCGTCTGCGACTTCCTCAGCACGAAGGGCGGTTTCGCCCTCGGCGAAGACCACAATAGTGGTCTCCTGACCGGTGCCAGCAGGAAGCACGACGGACTCGTCGACGCGGTTCGACGGGTCGTTAAGATCTAAGTCGCGCAGGTTCACAGCGAGGTCGACCGTTTCGCGGAAATTCCGCTCAGGTGCGTCCTCGAGTGCGCGCGAGACTGCGTTCTCTATTTCCTGATCTGCCATTGTTCACCTCCGTAGTACGCCAATCGGCTTCTACGGGTCAGTGAAACAGGCGGATGCCTGTCTCGTGCGGGTAGACGCCAATGCGACACTTAAACCCGTCGAACCAGCCCAAGGGCCGCTGACGGGCGTGTTTCCGGTTCGCAGGGACCAGTTGTTGACGGGGGTCCAGCAGACAGTGCAGTGGCTCAGCAGCGTCGAAAGCAAGGGAAAACACACGCCAGTCGCACAGCGGTTCGACTTACGCCTGTGCTTCGGCCGCGAACACGTCGTCGTACTCGCCCGCGTCGATGCGTTCCTTGAACTCGCGTGGGTTTTCGCCTTCAATAGTGACGCCGAGGGAGGTACACGTCCCGACGACTTCCTTTGCGGCGTTCTTCAGGTCGTAGGAGAGCAGGTCAGTCTGCTTTTGCTCGGCGATCTGCTTGACCTGGTCGACGGAGAGATCAGCGACGAAGTCTTCCTGAGGCTCGCCGCTGCCAGTCTCGAAGCCGGCCTCGTCCTTGATGAGTTCGGCCGTCGGCGGGACACCGACTTCGATCTCGAAGGAGCCGTCGTCGTCGTACTCGACGGTGACGGGGACTTCGGTGCCGTCGAACGCTGCCGTCTGGTCGTTGATCTCCTGTACGACTGCCTGCACGTCCACCGGTGTCGGGCCGAGTTCCGGGCCGAGTGGCGGGCCAGGGTTGGCCTCCCCACCGGGAACGAGGACTTCGATAGTTCCAGCCATACATAGTGGAATCCTCGCGGCGGTTTAAAGGATTGCGTTTCACGGATCGCTGCGTGAGGCCTCCACACGCTCGAACGCTCACTATTCTATCGACGGAGCGTCCAGCACGACAAAAAATAGGATCCCTGTCGGCTCAGGCGAACGTCACGCCGTGCCGTGCGAGAAAATCACTTGCGTCTTTGATTTCGACCGGAGAGCCGATGATCCGAATCTGCTCACCGTCTTGATGAACACTCACAGTGAACTGCTGTTCCAACTCATCGCGAATCCCGTCGAGCGCACCGACTGGCAGCAGTATCTGCGTACTGTCGCGGAACCGACTCGCCGCTCCCATTATCGACATATGACGGAGGGTGGCCTATAGGTGTGTCGAATTACATGAGGGTCGTTTGACCATTCTGAACGGGAAGACAGCCATGACGCGTGCCGCGGGGGTGGCGTCGACGAGGGAGGAAAGCCTTATTCGGTGTGAGGGGCCGACATACACTTAATGGGGCTCGAAGAGGAGATTCAGGAACTCGAGGACGAAATCGCCAGCACTCCCTACAATAAGTCTACAGAGGCCCATATCGGTCGGCTGAAGTCCAAGCTCGCCGAGAAAAAGGAGAAGCTCGAACAGCAGGCCTCGTCGGGCGGTGGCGGTGGCTACGGCGTCGAGAAACACGGTGACGCGACTGTTGCGCTCGTCGGGTTCCCAAGCGTCGGGAAGTCGACGCTGCTGAACGCACTGACCAACGCCGAGTCCGAGACCGGCGCATACGAGTTCACCACGCTCGACGTGTACCCGGGGATGCTCAAGCACAAGGGAGCGAACATACAGATTCTCGACGTTCCGGGTCTCATCGAGGGCGCTGCTGGCGGCCGCGGTGGTGGGAAAGAAGTGCTGTCCGTTGTCCGGACCGCGGACCTCATCGTCTTCCTAATCTCCGTCTTCGAGATCGACCAGTACGACCGCCTCAGCGAAGAGCTGTACAAGAACAAGATTCGCCTCGATCAGGACCCGCCGTGGGTTAACGTTCGAAAGAAGGGTAAAGACGGGATTTCGGTCAACACGGCCTCCGGCGTCGAACTCGACGACGAGACAGTCAAGGCCGTCCTGCGTGAGCACGGCTACGTCAACGCCGACGTGACTATCGGCGAGGACATCGATATCGACCAGCTCGTTGACGGTGTGATGGACAACCGCGTCTACCTGCCCTCGCTCGTCGCGGTCAACAAAGCCGACCTCATTGAGCCAGACTACCTCCCGAAAGTCGAAGACGAACTCCGAGAGCGGGACATCGACCCCGACGAAGCGATCTTTATTAGCGCCGAGGAGGAGAAAGGGCTGGACAGCCTCACCGAACGCATCTGGGAGGAGCTCGGCCTGATACGGATCTACATGGACAAGCCGGGCCGCGGCGTTGACCGTGAGGAACCGCTGATCCTCCGTGAGGGAGACACCGTCGACGACGCCTGCGAGAAACTCGGCGGAAGTTTCGACGAGCGGTTCCGCTTCGCTCGTGTGACCGGCCCGAGCGCCAAGCACGACGAACAGCAGGTCGGGCGTGACCACGAACTCGCGGACGAAGATATCCTGCGAATCGTCGCCAACCGGTAGTGGTTGTCGCGCGTCGGCCCGCGCGTGCACACGACATCTAAGTTCCGACAAAGAAGTAGATGCGTTCATGGGTGTGGAGCCCTGCGACCAGATATGGATCGCGGTCCCCGACGCCGTCTTGTGGCCGTTGTCGTTGCCGGCCTCGTCCCGTGGACAGTAGTGCTAATCGGAGCAGAACTGACGCTCATCTTCTCCTTTGGGCTCTTTAATACGAATCCGCCGGAGCTACTCTCGGCCTATAGCTACTTCGTTCGGTTTACCAACGCACTCCCGCAGTTTATCGAGTCGTGGGGCTCAGGCGTCCTGCTGTATGCCCTTGCCCTGGCCAGCGCTGCCGCCGGTGTCGTCTGGCGTGAGGATGTTCGGGTCACCGCTCTTGCTCTTGCAGGTGCGGGTCTGACCCAGTTTCCCGTGTTTCTGGGATTCAACAGGCGGCTCAACTACGTGGCTGTCCCGGTAGGCTCTCTCGTCTTACTGGCCGTGGTCTGGTGGTACTATCTGCCGGCAATTCGGACCAGTTCGGCGACGCGGTGACCCGCAGTATCGAATCCGGACGGAACCGCCTGTGGCGGTAGCCTTTTCGCTCGCTCGGACCACATGCCGTGTATGTGGTCACTCGATCATACGATGATGCGCGTCGAGGATCTGGACGCCTCGCTAGACTGGTACCAGACGTATTTCGATTACGAGGAAAAGGGCCGCTGGGAAGCCGACACGTTCACGAATGTCTTCCTTGGTCCGGAGGACGTCCACGACGAGGGTGCACTGCTCGAACTCACGTACAATCATGACGGGCGCTCGTACACGATGGGCGACGCGTGGGGACACATCGCCGTCCGCTGTGATGACGTGTACGACGCCTACGACGACCTGATGGACGCCGGTGTCGAGGATTACCGCGACCCAGACTCCTGTGGCGGTTCCTATGCCTTCGTCACAGACCCCGACGGCCATGAGATCGAGATCGTCGAGCGGGACCACGGCGCGAAGTGGTCGCTCGACCACACGATGATCCGCGTCGAAGACGCCGACCAGGCTATCGGCTGGTACACCCGAAAGCTCGACTACGACCTGTTCCGCCGCGAAGAGTTCGACGACTTCGCCCTGTACTTCCTCAAGCCCGAAGATGCTCCCGACGAGGCGATGTCAGTCGAACTCACATACAACTACGACGGCCGGTCCTACGAACTTGGCGACGCGTGGGGGCACCTCGCGGTTCAGACTGATGACCTCCACGACGCGTGGGAGACGCTGATGGGGCGCCACGCCGAGGACTACCGTGATCCCGGTAGCTGTGACGACCGTTACGCGTTCACCAAAGACCCCGATAGCCGTGAAATCGAAATTGTAACGAACTGACGGTACTAGTCGGAAGTGACCGTTCAATCCTCCTCTATTCTCATGCCGTAGCTGTCAGGTGTGGTTCTTCTGCGGACTCGTTCCTGAGTGAGCAGTTAGCACTCGTGAGGGTCTGGTATCTCTGGCCAATGAAACCAGCTCCACGATGTACATTCAACCCGTCAGACGCACGAATGACGGAATTATAGCTTGGAATCCACGCTGCTTCTCCTACATCTGATCGCCACGGACGGCGTTTCAATCCTTGACCAGTCATGACAGTCAGATATCCTAACCACAAAACATTTACAGTATACACCTATCGTTTAGACTGTACCCCTACCCATGGCGCCAGAAGTGAGTACGCCGGTTCGGTCTACACGCGATTGCGGTGATTGCGTTCCGACCAGGTGGAAAACTGCTGGGGTCGCCCGATAGCAAACACAAACTATGACAGGAAACTCAGACAAGATCCGCAGCCTGTTCCTGACGGCGCTGATGGTCTTCTCGGTATTTGCCGGGACCATCGCGTTCTCCGGTGGCGCAGCCGCCGCCGCAAACGTCAGCGTCGAGCAGGCAGCAGAATACGATAGCGGCACAGTTGAACTGGCACTTAATGGATCGACCGGCAGCGCAGTCCCAAGAGGGAACATCGATGTCTACATTGACGGGAACGAGAACCCCGGTAATTACAATGTTTCCTCTGTCGATGGGACTGACGACGGGACGACTGGACGTCTTGAGTTCAGTCTCGATCAGGACGTTCAGCCGAACCGGAATCTGACTGTCAAGGTCACCGGTCTCAGTGGCGGTGACGGAACCGTCGTCGCTCAGGATATCGACGTGACATCCGAGACAATCACGACGACTGGGACAAACGATACGGACATCAACGCCTTCCGCGGTGAAGTGATTGCCGTTGAAAACACCTCTGCAGACAACGTTAACAACGGCCCATCCATCGAGGTTGATGCAGACAGCGTCGTTCTGTCCGACTCGTACACTGACAACAGTGAAGTCTACACCGTTGACACCAGTGACCTCGACACTGGCGAGGATTACACGATCAGTGTCAACAATAATGAGGAAGCGGTCGTCACAGTCAGCGACCTCAGTCTGGAAGTGAACATCGACGATGATGTCGGCGACGGTGCCAACATCGACGACACAGACACGCTGGCTGTCAACGTCTCCACGAACCGTGGTGGCGAGCCAGCCAACGCAACGCTGTTCAACGAAGACGACGACAAGGTTGCCACAATTGTCAAAAACCTCCAAGGTAACGAAAATGTCGTGTTCGACTTCGGCAACCAGAGCGCCGACGACAGTCCGTACTACGTCAAGGTGACGGACAACCAGACCGGCGTCTCCGCGGAATCCGACCAGATCAACGTCTCCGAGTCCGACGACGGTGACGCAAGCTTCGAAACCTCAACTGTACAGGATGAGATTGGTGATGTCAGCAACATCACGGTCCAGATGTCCAACACCGAGGACGCCGTGATTAACGTTGGTAGCCAGGAAGACGACAACTACTACATCCAAGGTCAGCTGACCGACGAAGATGGTGACGGCGAAGTCACTGTTCAGTTCAACAGCTACACCGCTGGGACTAACAACAACAACACGGTTCTCAGTGTCCCCGGTGACGACGACCTCGATGATGTCGAAGAGGGTGGTAGCTTTACCGGAAGCAGAGCAGCCCTCGATGAGGACGTGCTTGAAGCCGGTTCCTACTCGATGAATGTGACTGCAGGGACGTCCCCAGATGTCACCAGCCCTGATAATGTTGGAACGCTCCGACTTAACGAGAACTCAGTCGAGAATATGCGGACTTGGGTTGCACCGAGTGACGCGGATATCGACGACGAGGATATCGACATCTACGATCGCATCGGTGAGAACCTCACGCGGTCCGACGATGTCGCAGCTGAGGATCTCGTCGTCCACGAAATCGAAGCATCCGGTATCGAAGGTGCCCTCGAATACGAGCAGGAAGATAACGGATCTTCCGACGTGACTGAGGCGTTCATCGCCGCTGCCGACACTACGCCGGATCGTATCAATGATGACTCGAGTGCGTCCGGCCTCCGACTCTACGTCAACCGGACCGATGTCGGTGCGAACGCGGATGAAGATCCCGTCAACTTCACGAACAGCAGTGATGCCGTGACTGTTGTCGACGACCCGGACAACAACACCTACTTCGTTGCTCTCGACACCAGTGATGTTGAGTTCGAGTCTGGTAACACGATTACCGGCGAAGAGGACACGGCACTCAACGCGACCTTCTCCGTTCAGGAAGGGCCGTTGAGCGACGATAGCACATCCGAAAGCGCACTCTACACAACGTCCGAACGCAACGCGGAGTTGAACCTCGACGAGGACGGCTTCGTTACTGTTGGAGCCGCGGCCGGACAGACCGTGAGCGGCGATACGAATGTCGCTCCTGGCTCCGAGCTTGAGGTCGAAATGGAGTCTGAAAGTGAGGCAAATCCATTCGTCCTCCGTCCGGAAGCAACTGTCGGTCCAAACGGCACGTACACTGCCACGGCTGACTTCAGCGAATACTCCGCCGGCACGAACTTCACCGTCCAGACGCTCGACGTCGATGGTGACTCTGACTTCAGCGACGAGGAAGACGGCCGCATCGTCGAAGCCGACACGGCCACCGTGAGCATCAGTGACCAGGAATCCGACGGAAGCGAAGTCGTCGTCGACAGCGCGCAGCTGTCTAGCGGTGGGTTCATTGTCATCCACGACGGCTCACTGCTTGACGGCGATGTCGAAGGTAGCGTTATCGGGAACTCCGAATATCTCGAAGCCGGTACCTACAATGACATCACGGTCACGCTCGACGAGCCAATGGACGAGAACTTCACGGCCATCGCGATGCCGCACCTCGACACCAACGGCAACGAAGCGTATGACTTCCCGGGTGCTGACGGTCCGTACACCTCGAACGGCTCTGCCGTGACGGACAGTGCGAACGTGACCGTCTCAGCCGAGGAACCGGAGGACACGCCTGAGGACACGCCTGAGGACACGCCTGAGGACACGCCTGAGGACACGCCTGAGGACACGCCTGAGGACACGCCTGAGGACACGCCGATGGACACTGAAACCGAGACCACTGCAGCGGAAGGCCCTGGCTTCACCGCAGCTATCGCGCTCATCGCGCTGGTCGCTGCTGCGCTCCTCGCTGTCCGACGCGACAACTAACCGGAACACCCCCGGTCCCTGAACACCGTTCTTTCTTCCGCGCGCACGTGGGCAGTGCCAACAGTCTCATACAGCGTCACCGATTCGCGGCCCGGTTCCCGATTCGGGATTGTGCCTTCGCTTCCATGCAGCTAATTGCCGACTGTCAGTCGTGACTGGGTATAGTCGGACGCTGGCGCTCTCTTCGAAATGAACTCCGAGCGAGACACACCGGTCTGTGGCGCTCTTCAGACAACTGCCTCAGCCGGCGTGGATCCTCTCTAATTATCTAACAGGTCAACGGAAATACCATATCAGGTGTAAATATATGTTCAAAAACATTATTCGCTGATGACTACTTGTAGTATACTTACCAGCTTTATTCCACAAAGCATTTACCACACTTCGGGCAATGTACCGATACCCCTACCCATGACGCCAGAAGTGAGTACGCCGGTTCGGTCTATGCGGGGCCTCGGTGGCCGCGTTCCGACCAGGTGGAAAACTGCTGGGGTCGCCCGATAGCAAACACAAACATGACAGATACAAGCGAAAAAATCCGCAGTCTGTTCCTGACGGCGCTGATGGTCTTCTCGGTATTTGCCGGGACCATCGCGTTCTCCGGTGGCGCAGCCGCCGCCGCGAACGTCAGCGTCGAGCAGGCAGCAGAATACGATAGCGGCACAGTTGAACTGGCACTTAATGGATCGACCGGCAGCGCAGTCTCTGCCACTGACATCGATGTCTACCTCGACGGGAACAAGAACCCGAGCAACTACGGCATCACCAGCGTCGGTGCTGACGGGCAGAACGGACGTCTCGCGTTCAGTCTTGCTCAGGACGTTCAGCCGAACCGGAACCTGACTGTCAAGGTCAGCAACCTCACCGGTGGCGACAACACAATCGTCGCTGAGGACATTGATGTGACGTCCGAGACGATTAAGGCGTCTGGTTCAAACGATACGGACATCAACGCCTTCCGCGGCGAAGTGATTGCCATTGAAGACGCCGACGCAGACGCCACTAACAACGGCCCATCCATCGAGGTTGATGCAGACAGCGTCGTTCTGTCCGACTCGTACACTGACAACAGTGAAGTCTACACCGTTGACACCAGTGACTTCGACACTGGCGAGGATTACACGATCAGTGTCGACAATACTGAGGAAGCGGTCGTCACAGTCAGCGACCTCAGTCTGGAAGTGAACATCGACGATGATGTCGGCGACGGTGCCAACATCGACGACACAGACACGCTGGCTGTCAACGTCTCCACGAACCGTGGTGGCGAGCCGGCCAACGCAACGCTGTTCAACGAAGACGACGACAAGGTTGACACAATTGTCAAAAACCTCCAAGGTAACGAAAATGTCGTGTTCGACTTCGGCAACCAGAGCGCCGACGACAGTCCGTACTACGTCAAGGTGACGGACAACCAGACCGGCGTCTCCGCGGAATCCGACCAGATCAACGTCTCCGAGTCCGACGACGGTGAGGCAAGCTTCGAAACCGGAACCGTTCAGGACGAGCTCGGCGATGTCGCCAACATCACGGTCCAGATGTCCAACACCGAGGACGCCGTGATTAACGTTGGTAGCCAGGAAGACGACAACTACTACATCCAAGGTCAGCTGACCGACGAAGATGGTGACGGCGAAGTCACTGTTCAGTTCAACAGCTACACCGCTGGGACCCATGGAACCAACACGGTTCTCAGTGTCCCTGGTGACGACGACCTTGATGAGGTCGAAGAGGGTGGCAGCTTCAACCGAGGAACGCTCTCGGACGACGCACTTGAAGCCGGCTCCTACTCGATCAACGTGACTGCAGGGACTTCCCCTGACGTCACCAGCCCCGACGCAGTCGGGACGCTTCGCCTCAACGAGAACTCCGTTGAAAGCATCAATACGTGGGCCGCCCCGAGCGACGCAGAGATCGACGATGACGATGTCGATATCTACGACCGCATCGGCGTGAACCTCACCG
Source organism: Haloarcula taiwanensis (assembly GCA_002844335.1). Classification (NCBI taxonomy): domain Archaea; kingdom Methanobacteriati; phylum Methanobacteriota; class Halobacteria; order Halobacteriales; family Haloarculaceae; genus Haloarcula; species Haloarcula taiwanensis. Next base: position 1,908,002 of record CP019154.1, on the reverse strand, counting down.
AGTCCGACGACCTCGCAGCCGAGGACGTTGTCGTCCACGAGATTCAGGCCTCCGGTATCGAGGGTGCACTCGAATACGAGCAGGAAGACGGAAGCGCGTCTGACGCAACCGAAGCGTTCATTGACGCGACCGACACCACGCCGGACCGCATCAACAGCAGTGATACGACGGACTCCGGCCTCCGACTCTACGTCAACCGAACCGATGTCGGTGCGAACGCTGAGGAACAGCCGATTGACTTCTCGAACAGCAGTGGCGCCGTAACTGTTGTCGACGACCCGGACAACAACACCTACTTCGTCGCTGTTGATACCAGCGACGTTGAGTTCGAAAACGGCAAGACGATCGTTGGCGAAGAGGACACGCGCCTCAACGCGACCTTCTCCGTCCGAGAGGGTCCGCTGACCGACGACCGCAACAGTGACAGTGCGATCTACACCACGTCTGAGCGCGACGCGACGCTGAACCTTGACGACAGCGGTGTTGTCACGGTCTCGGCCGCGGCCGGGCAGGAAGTGACTGGTACGACGAACGTCGCCCCCGGCTCCGAACTCGAAGTTGAGATGGAGTCTGAAAGCGAGGCGAACCCGTTCGTCCTCCGCCCGGAAACTGATGTCGCACCTGATGGCACGTACACTGCCACGGCTGACTTCAGCGAATACTCCGCCGGCACGAACTTCACCGTCGAGACGCTCGACGTCGATGGTGACTCTGACTTCAGCGACGAGGAAGACGGCCGCATCGTCGAAGCCGACACGGCCACCGTGAGCATCAGTGACCAGGAATCCGACGGAAGCGAAGTCGTCGTCGACAGCGCGCAGCTGTCCGAGGGTGGCTTCATCGTGATTCACGACAGCACTCTCCTTGACGGCGAGGTCGAGGGTAGCGTTGTCGGGAACTCGGAGTACCTCGAGGCAGGCAGCCACGAGGACATCACGATCACGCTCGACGAGCCGATGGACGAGGACTTCACGGCCATCGCGATGCCGCACCTCGACACCAACGGCAACGAAGCGTACGACTTCCCGGGCGCTGACGGTCCATACACCGCCAACGGCTCCGCCGTCACGGACAGTGCGAACGTGACCGTCTCAGCCGAGGAAGAGCAGACCGAAGCGCCGGACACGGAAACCGAAACCGAAGCGCCGGACACGGAAACCGAAACCGAGGAGCAGACTGAGGAGGCCACCACCATGGACTCCGGAACCGAAGAAGCTGAGACCACCGCCGCGGAAGGTCCCGGCTTCACGGCAGCTATCGCGCTCATCGCGCTCGTCGCTGCTGCGCTCCTCGCCGTCCGACGCGACAACTAACCGGAACACCTCCGGTCCCTGAACACCGTTCTTTCTTTCGTGTGCTACGGCGGTAGCGACAGCGCTACCGATAGGTCGGTCTGACGACACTACCGCACAGTAGCGCAACGACAAAACATATACGCCGGTTTGGCTAACGTACGAGCAATGAGTGAGACAGTCCTGCAGGCAGGCGTCGACATCGCTGGACTGTCGTTCGACCCGGTCACAGTTTCGGAACCGCTGATGTGGCTCGTTCTTGCGGCGTTTCTGGGAAGCGTGGCCGTTGCCCAGTACGATACGCGCCTGGCCCGCCCCGTTGGCACGGCCGGCTGGGTTTTATTCGCGGCGTACTGGCTCGTCCTGGCCCCGCATTTCATACTGATACAGAAAAGCGTCGTCGAGGGACTGGGAAGCGTCATGGCCGTCCCACTGTCGCTGTACACCGGCTATTTACTCTGGAACGGCCGGGAGTCGTTGCTGGTATTGACCCGTGCCATCGGTATCATGGGCGTCATCTACGTGCCCTTTCTCACCATCGGGCCGCTCCGCCAGACAATCATCGAGATCGTCACTGATCAGGTCGCCTTCCTGATGACGCTCATCGGGTACGACCCGATGGTAGTCGACGGGCTTTCGTACAACGGCATCGACATCGCGTCGAAGCAGTACCCTTACGAAAACACGTTCTGGTTCGACAGGAACGAGCGGCCGATAACGTACACTATTATTCTGGCCTGTACAGGTATCGGCAGCATCTCCATCTTCGCTGGCGGCATACTGGCAGTCAAGGCACCGTGGCGGCGGAAGCTCCGCGTGCTGGTCGGGGCCGTCGGTATCATTTATCTCTTGAATCTCCTTCGGAACCTCGGGATCGCCCTGGCCTTTGGCCTCCAGAAGGCGCAGTTCTTCCCGGGAACGGTCATGACGCTGTTTGGCCTCAGTGACCCACAGCTCGTGTCCTACTACATCGTCGACCGGATGGTGGCGCAGTTCGGCTCCGTCATCGTCCTCGTCGGGCTGACGTGGGTACTGATGCGGGAGCTACCGGAACTCACGGTTATCGTCGAGGACCTTCTGTTTCTCGTGACCGGAACAGAGTACGACCTCGGAACGGCGTTCGAAAAGGACCGGTCGGAGTCGAGCCCCGCAGCGCCCGGTGACGACTGAACCGCGCCGCGGGACCGACACTCGCTATTCTAGCGCTGCACTAGCGATTGACTCCAGTGCATCCGCCTCAAGCGGATGAAGTGACCCGGGGATGACAAGCAAATGTAGCGGGTCGCCAAACGTCTGTGTAGCGAGTTCGTCGAGCGTAGCAGCAACCACCAGTGGTTCAGGACTACCGGCTCTGGCCACGACAACGCCGTGCGTGTCCGGGAATGGCTCCGACAGCATGGCGGCGGCCTGGCTTGCGGTCATGTACGTGTCGTCGCTGTCGTCCCAGTGGGGGTCGTCGACCTTGATATCGAGGTAGACCAGCGTATGGAGGTCCCGGTCCTGATTGTCCTCGATGGTAGCAACGACGCTATCCGGAACGCCGTCACCGCCGTGGGCGTCTTCGAAGGGGAGCGTTGTGGCCTTCCCGAAGCGGTAGTTCTGCAGGCCGGTCAGCGAACCGGCGGCAGTCTGGGCGGTCGTTCCGTGGACGATTCGGGTCTGGATACCGCGGTTCTCGGCACGGAGTCGGAGATCAGTGTGTGTCGTTGAGACCATCGTATCCCCGGCGGTACAGAAGACGACGCTTTCGCGCTCAGCGGCTTCGAGAATCGGCTCGGGGTCCTGCTCGATACCGGCACGGTCGCGGAGTTCGATACTCGTCTCCAGCGCGTCTTCCAGCGTTTCGAGATCAGTGCCGATCAGCCGGCTCGTGTAGAACTCGGCGAACACCCGGTCGGCGTCCCGGATGGCGTCGCGGCCTGCGACCGTGACAGAGCGCTCGTCATAGAGGCCCAGTCCGACGAAAGTGAGCATATCCGGAGTGGGTCGCCGCCGGGCATAAAGGGCGCGAAGCGTCAGGCTTACCGCCCACGGTCGGGGAAGAGACGTATGGGCGTTCCCTGCGTTCGCGTTCCCCGCGAGGCCGGCGAAGAGACGCGCCAGCGCCTCGCCGAGGCAAACCTCGTCGACGACGGCTACGATATCACGGTCGTCGACGGCCAGCTATACGTTCCTGTCACCGACCCCACAGCGGTGCCGTCGGACCTGGCCGTCGTGGAGGCAGACCCGCCGGTCCGCGAGGGCCAGACGATGCCGGCGGATGCCCTCGGCTTCGATCCGAGCTACGAACGTATCGGCGACATCGCGATTGTCGACGAGGACGACGACGAGCGGGCGCGGGCGATTGCCGACGCGATTATGAAGTCGGACCTCCCCGTGCGAGCGGTGTTGAATCGCGCATCGAAAATCAAGGGCGAACAGCGGGTCCGCGACTGGGACGTACTCGCTGGTGAGGGGACGGAAGTCACTCACCGGGAGTACGGCTGTACGTTCGACCTCGACCTCGCCGAAGTGTACTTCTCGCCGCGGCTGGCGACAGAGCGCCATCGTGTTACCAAGCAGGTCAGTGCGGGAGAGCGAGCCTTCGACATGTTCGCCGGTGTCGGTCCGTTCGTGATTCCGTTCGCCAAACGCGAGGCGACCTGTGTCGGGACCGACATCAACGAGACGGCGATCAAGTACCTCCGGGCAAACGCAGAGCAAAACGGCGTCTCCGACCGCGTGACCGGTATCTGTGGCGACGTACGCGAGGTTGCCGGCGAGTACGAGGGCTGGGCCGACCGCGTCGTGATGAACCTGCCCCACAGCGCCGATGAGTTTCTTGAGACCGCCGTCTGTCTGGCGGCCGACGAGTGCGTTCTGCATTACTACGACATTCAGCACGAGGATGACCTGTTCGGTCCCGGCGAGCGAGTGATCCGGGCGGCTGCGGAGCCGACGTACGACGTGACGGTCGAAACGCGCCACACTGTTCGGTCGTATGCCCCGAAAGAACACAACGTCGTTCTCGACGTTCGGCTGACACGCTAAGACGAACAGTTATGTTCATTCGTCTGATGGTGGGGAATAGTAGCAGATGGAGGTGAGCGAGGGTGACGATATCGACATCCACGACATCTCGCCGACAGCGTGGCGGCTCCTCCGCGTCGCGGCGGGGTTCGGCCAGCGGGAGGTCGAGGTGGAAATCGACGATATCATGCAGGCTCACATCTCGATGCTGGAGAACAACAACCGGAGCCTCTCGGAGCAACGACTCGAAGTGTTGTTCGATCTGTACCAGTCGGAGCTGACTACCGAGCAGGTTCGCGTGCTGGTTTCGAACTTCTAACCATGACCGAAGGGATATCCAACGGACGCCGAGACGCGGTGACTAACCAGCGGGGCTTGCCATGACCTGGTCGGGTCGAACGCGACCGCGACGAACGGCGGCGGCGATTGCCGTCGCGCTCGCCTCGACAGCTGTGATAGCCGCGGTCCCGACGCCGTCCGGACTCGATATCGCCGCCCAGTATGCACTGGCGACGATGGCCTTCGCGGCGATTCTCTGGGTGACCGACGCGCTGCCGCTCCCGGTAACGGCGCTGCTGATACCGGTGTTACTGACGGTGTTCGGCATCTACACCGAGATGGAGGCCGCACTCTCGGGGTTTGCCGACCCGCTCATCTACCTGTTCGTGGCCGGCTTCATGCTCGCGAAGGCGCTCCAGACTCACAACATCGACCGTCGCATCGCCCTGCACCTCATTAGCTGGATGGGGCGCTCGCCACGACTGCTCATTCTGGCAATCATGGTTGCGACGGCGGTTCTCTCGATGTGGGTGTCGAACACGGCGACGACGGCGATGATGACGCCCGTCGCGCTGGGTGTGCTTGCCGAGGTTGTCGGTCGAGATGTTCCCGACGGCGAGACATCGAACATGCGGGTCGCGACCTTGCTCGGCACGGCCTACGCGGCGAGCGTCGGCGGGGTTGGGACCCTCATCGGGACACCGCCAAATGTCGTCGCCGTGGCGTTTCTCGACAGGCTCATCGGTGTCGAGATATCGTTCGTGCAGTGGCTGGCCATCGGGCTTCCGATCGTCGTGTTGACCCTCCCACTGACGTGGTACGTTCTGACGTTCTGGCTCTACCCGCCGGAAGTCGAGGACGTGAGTGGGGCCAACGCGCAGGCGAAAGCGTATCTTGCGGAGGAGGGGCCGCTATCGACGGGCGGTCGCCGCGCAGCGTATATCTTTGCGGCTACAGCGGGCCTGTGGATCCTCGGTGGGCTTGGGTTCCTGTTCGAAGGCATTCTTCCCGACCCGGTGTTCGTGACACTGTTCGGCGGCGCAGGCGACACTGTGTTCGGTCTGACGGGGCATCGCGGCGTCCTGTATCTCGTGGTGGTCGGACTGCTCGCGATTCCGGCACTCGTTCTTTCCGGCGCCGACGACTGGGAGAATCTGGTCGATATCGACTGGGGGACGATTATCCTGTTCGGTGGCGGCATCTCACTGGCAGATGCACTGGCCGAAACCGAGGCGACGACGTGGCTGGCACGGACTGTCTTCGATACTCTAGTCGGCGCACCGCTGGTCCTCGTCGTGCTTGCTGTCGTCGTCTTCACCGTGCTGGTGACGGAACTGTCCTCAAATACGGCGACGACAACGATACTCGCTCCGATCCTCATCGGCCTCGGGAGCGTGCTCGCCGGAACACTCGGCGTCGAGCCGGTGCAGGCTGCGATCACGCTGACGGTTACCGGGGCTATCGCGGCGAGCTTCGCGTTCGCACTCCCCGTCGCGACGCCGCCGAACGCCATTGTCTTCGGCAGCGGCCACCTAGAGCAGCGGGATATGATACGGGCCGGTGTCGTGCTGAACGTCCTGATGACGCTCGTGTTGACAGGGCTCGTCCTCGTTTCCTTCGCGGTCTTCTGGCCGCATATACTCTGGTAGGCCGCTCTTCCGCGTGGCTCGCTCTAAGAGAGAGTTTTATACGTACGGGTCTGTCTCTGTCGCCGTATCCTTAACATTTAATAGGGTATGTCACAACGGAACGTACAGGCCGTGTATCATTGATACACGGGTGTAAACCGACCCATGACTGGACAACACGACCGACGCGCGTTTCTGAAGGTGGCAGGAAGCACAGGTGTCCTCGGACTGACCGGCCTCGCTGGCTGTTCTGGTGACGGGGGCGACGGCAGTAGCGACGGGGGCGATGGAAGTGGTGGCGGCGACGGCGGCTCCACCGGCGAAAGCGGCAGTGGAACGAACGTCATCACTCTCGGTGGCTCGATGAGTCTCACTGGAGACAACGCCGACCTCGGGCAGTTGTACAAGGACGCGTACGAACTGACCATCGAGCGCATCAACGAGTCCGGCGGCGTCGAGGCCGGCGACGGCAACACGTACGAACTGGAGATGGTGCTCCGTGATGACAGCACCGACGCTTCCCAGTCGAAGTCCATCTATCAGGAACTCATCGACCGCGAAGGGATCGACTACCTGCTCGGACCGTACTCAAGTACGGTCACCCTGCCCGCGAGCGCCGTGGCCGCACAGAACCAGAAGCCGATGGTCGAGGGCGGCGGCGCAAGCCCGGAAATTTTCGCACAGGGCAACGAGTGGATTTTCGGCCTCCTGCCGACGGCGAACAAGTACGCCAAGAGCTACATCGACATGTGCCTCGCACAGGACTCGGCACCGGAGTCTATCGCGATCCTTGCCGAAGACGGCACGTTCAGCCAGTCGACCGCAGAGGGCGCACGGAACAAAATCAGTGACACAGATCTGGAACTGGTCGTCGATCAGACGTTCCCCTCGGACACGTCTGACCTCTCGACGAACCTCGGCAGAGTTCGAGACAGCGGCGCTGACATCCTCCTGCTGTGTGCCCACCAGAAGCACAACATTATTCTGGCCAACCAGATGGAGAGTCAGAACGTCAACGTCGACGCGGCGATGGGGACCGTCGGCAGCCTCAACGAATCGTTCAAGAACGAGGCCGGCGCGAACGGTGATTATCTGTACGGGCCGTCCTCGTGGGCCGTCAACGCGAACTTCGACGATCCGGTGTTCGGCAAGACCGGCGACTTCGTCTCGGCTATCGAGGAGAACTACGACTACACGCCGGACTACCACAGCGCGGCCGGCGAGGCAGTCATCCTCACCTATATGAACGCCTTCCAGAACGTCGACGAACTCAACCCGACAGCGGTCCGAGACCACATCCGACAGGCCGAATTCTCGACGGTGTACGGGTCTGTCGCCTTCGATGACAGCGGCGTCATCGACAAGAACATGCTGGTCTATCAGTGGCAGCCTGACCCGGGCCTCCAGATCACGTACCCGGAGAACGTCGCACAGTCGGAACCGATATATCCGATGCCCGACTGGAGCGAGCGCTGAGAGCGATGGCTGCCACCCAGTTCGTCGTCAACGGCCTGCTGGTCGGTGCGCTGTTCGCAGGCGTGGCGGTCGGATTCGCGCTCATCTGGGGCGTCGTCGACATCATCAATCTCGCCCACGGCGAGATGGTGATGCTCGGCGGCTACACCTCTTACTGGGTGCTGACGCTGATTACCGGGAACGCGGAGGGGTCGCCGCTCCTGTTTCTGGCGACCATCCCGGTTGCCATCGCCGTACTGTTCGGAATCGGCTACGCGCTCCAGCGAACGCTGGTCTCGCGCGTCATCGGAACCGACATCTTCCTCACACTGCTGGTGACCTTCGGCGCGAGCATCGCCATCCAGCAACTGGCGATACAGGCGTGGTCGGCGAACCCGCGGTCGATTCAGGTCAGCTTCGCGGACCCGTCGATGACTCTCGCCGGTATTGTCGTCCCGAAGATGAAACTTGTCGCCTTCGCCGGCGCGCTCGTCCTCACTGCGCTCATGTACGTGTTCCTCCAGAAAACACGGACCGGACGAGCGATACGGGCCGTCTCACAGAACCCCGAGGCCGCGGCGCTGGTCGGCATCGACGTCGAGCACACCCGCGCGGTGACCTTCGGCGTCTCATCGGCTATCGCCGGCGGTATCGGCGCGTTCATCGCCGTCATTCTGAACATCCAGCCGCAGATGGGGCTCATCTACACGCTCAAGAGCTTTATCATCGTGGTCTTTGGCGGCGTCGGAAGCATCCCCGGCGCGCTCATCGGCGGCCTGTTGCTCGGCTCGGTCGAGGAACTGGTCGCCGGCTTCGCGTCCTCGCAGTGGACGCTCGCAGTGAGCTTCTCGCTGCTCATCGTCTTGCTCATTCTCAAACCGAAGGGCCTGTTCGGCCAGGAGGCTGACCAATGAGCACGACTGACGAGGAGTCTGGCGGCGTCCTCCGGTCGATTCTTCCGCCGGAGCAAGTCGACCGGTTCCTCGGGACCTGTGACGACTACGGCTGGCCGCTTCTCGGTCTTGGAGCACTGGTTGCAGCCTCGTTCCCTCTCCTCGGCCTCGAAGGCGGGTACTACATGACAGTGCTCACTGAGATGTTCCTGTTTGCCATCCTGGCGCTCTCCTGGGACATCGTCGGCGGACAGACCGGGTATCCGAGTTTCGGGAATATGGCCTTCTTCGGGATCGGCGCGTACGCGACGGCCATCCTGACGAAGGACTTCGCCCTCGCGTTCCCGGTCGCGTTCCTGCTGGCCGGCTTGCTCGCCGTCACCTTCGCAGCTATCATCGGCATCGTCGTGCTTCGGCTCCGTGGCCACTACTTTGCCATTGCGACGCTGGGCGTCCTGCTGGTCGCGCAACAGGTCTCCCGCATCCTCGATATCACCGGTGGCGCCAGCGGCAAGATACTGCTGGAGACGCCGTCGGCCGAGACCTTCTACTACCTGTTCCTCGGCGTTCTCGTCTTCGAGATGGGGCTCGTCTACTACCTCTCGGGGACGCGCTTTGGCTTCGTGCTGAACGCCATCCGCGACGACGAGGAAAAGGCCACGGCGATGGGGTTCAATACCACCTACTACAAGACAGCCGCGTGGATGCTGGCCGGCCTGTTCACGGGCTTTGCCGGGGCCGCGTACAGCCTGTTCAACACGTTCATCGACCCCCAGACCGCCTACAACGGCGCGTGGAACGTGGAGCTCATCGCGATGGCGCTGCTGGGCGGGTCCGGCACCGTTGCCGGCCCCGTCATCGGCGCGTTCGGCCTCCACACCATCATCGAACTCGTGGAGACGTACGCCGTCGGGTGGCAGCTCGTCTTGCTCGGTGGGGCCGTCATCATCACTGTTATCGGCTTCCCCAAGGGGGTCGTCGGAACGCTCAGCGAATACGCGAGCCAGATGGACTACTACAAGCACGGCGGCATGGCCGCCACAGATACTGACGACGGATCGGAGGTGAGTGCCGATGAGTAAAGCGACGAGCGGCCCGGTGACCGACACGGACAGCGACCGTGCGGTGTTGCAGACGGACGGCGTCACGAAGCGCTTCGGCGGGCTGACCGCCGTCGACGACGTGGACATCGCAATCCACAGCGGCGAAATCGTCGGCCTCATCGGGCCGAACGGCGCGGGCAAGTCCACGCTGTTCAACTGCATCACCGGCACGCTGACGCCCGACGAGGGCCGGGTCTACCTGCAGGGCGAGGACGTGACGGACTGGCCCGAACACAAAATCGCGCGGGCCGGCCTGGGCCGGATGTTCCAGGAAACCCGCATCTTCGGGGACATGACCGTCCGCGAGAACCTGCTGCTTGCGGCACAGGAGGGCGGCGCTGACGTCTCAAGCCTCATGCGTCGCCCCGACAGTTCGCTGCTCGCCCGGACGGACGAATTGCTGGACTACGTCGACCTCGGCGGGCTGGCCGAGACCCGCGCCGGGCGGATGAGCTTCGGCCAGCAGAAGCTACTCGAGTTCGCGATGGAGCTGATGTCGGAACCGGAGATCCTGCTGATGGACGAACCGGCCGGTGGCATCAACCCCTCGATGCTTGGGAATCTCATCGACTACATCCGCAGTGCCAACGAGGAACAGGAGTCGACCATCTTCCTCATCGAACACAACATGGACTTCGTCATGGACATCGCCGACCGCATCTACGTCCTGGCCCACGGCGAACGTATCGCTGAGGGGACGCCCCAAGAGATACAGAACGACCAGCGCGTGCTCGACGCGTACCTCGGGAGGGAGTAAGTATGGCATCCACACCAGACGCCACGGGCGACTCGACCGGGGAGCCGGTGCTTCGGATGGAGAACGTCACAGCCGGCTACGGCAACACGACGGTGTTACACGACGTGAGCATCGCTGTCGAGGACGAACAGGTCGCCTGTCTCATCGGTCCGAACGGCTCGGGGAAGTCCACGCTGATGAAGAGCATCTACGGCTTCGCGGATGTCCAGACCGGGACAGTGTCGTTTCGGGGCGAAGACATCACTGGCCGGTCGCCACAGCAGAACCTCAGCAACGGGATGAGCTACGTGCTGCAAGATGCCAGCGTCTTCCCGGGGATGAGCGTCCACGAGAACATGCTGATGGGCGGGTACGTGTTCAACGACGACGACCGCGCCGCCGCCCGTGCCGAGGAACTGTACGCGGAGTTCCCGGTGCTCGCCGACCTCCGGAGCCAGTCTGCCGGCACCCTCTCGGGCGGCCAGCGTCGCCTGCTGGAACTGGCCCGCGCGCTAATGGTTGAACCGGACGTGATGATGCTCGATGAGCCGTCTATCGGACTCGAACCGCGGTTTATCGACGACGTGTTCGAGCGCATCAAGCAGCTCAACGACCTCGGGACGACCATCCTGCTCGTCGAACAGAACGCCGAAAAGGGGCTCTCTATCGCCGACCGGGGCTTCGTGCTCGCAAGCGGCGAAATCAAGTTCACCGGCACGGGGACCGAACTGCTTAACGACGAGGAAGTCGGACGCTTGTATCTAGGAGGGTAAAACATGTACACGATACTTGTCCCAGTCGATGCCGATGAAGACCGCGCTCGTGGCCAGGCCGCCTTCGTCGCGGAGCTACCGTCTGCCGAGACCGAGATCAAGGCCGTAATCACACATGCACTGACCAAGGAAGAGGCGGAAGCGCCCGAGGAGATACGCAACGTCGAGCGGATCTCGACAGTCAGGCTCGTACGCGACTATCTCGAGGACCACGATGTCGATGTCCAGCTAGCTGAGGGCCAGCAGCCGCCGGCTGACGGCATCATCGACCTAGCCGAGGAGTTCGACGTCGACCAGATCGTCATGGGGTCCAGAAAGCGGTCACCGACCGGCAAGGCCGTGTTCGGGAGCGTCTCCCAGCAGGTCCTGCTTGAGGCGGACGACCCGGTCACCGTCGTCGGGTCCCGAGCTGAGTGAGAACGTCTCTCTCGGTGGCCCCGATTCGCAATCCTTATTGCGGTTATGCGTCCAACAACTGATGTACGCGAGCGACGCGCCGGTGTAGCTCAGACTGGCAGAGCGAATCCTTCGTAAGGATTAGGCCGAGGGTTCAAATCCCTCCACCGGCTTTCCGCTTTTGAATGTTGGTTTACGGGTTAGCCGTGTATTCTACCGAAGGCGGTTTGTCGACAGTTACAGGAACTGTGTCACTGTTCCGACGGTGCTCCGCAAGCTAATATAAAAATGAACCTCAGCAGTGATGCGATACGGCAACGGACTGCCGGGCGGAATTTCTAGCCGTAAACGATGGTCACACAGCACGAATTACTGGCGGAGACTGCGGTGTGCCCGCGAGACCGGCACGACGGACGCACGTGCGGACAGTCAGATGGAGTGTGGTTCTGATGGATTTCCGAAACGCCTGGCACCGCGACACCGACGAAGACGTCTGTTGCATCGCCTGCGGTGAAACGGTCGCCCGGTCGGACGCCCGAGAGTACGATAAGTACGGGGACCGCTGGAACCGCGACGGCAAGTCCTTCGAATATCTGTGCAAGCCCTGCTACCAAGAGGACTGTCACTTCGGCCGGGCCGGGCTGGAAGACCGACTCGAAGCGGCCGGTGCCGGGACCGTGAGTCGAGACACGTTTCTCAGACGCTATCATGATCTGGCCGAGGACACAGAGCAGACCCGCGCCGACGGTCACTGAGCCGGACGGTGGGTCCTCCGCCCGGCGATGGGATACCGTCTCGGAAACGGTTCAGGGCGTTATAACCGCTCTCCCGTCGATATCCCGGTTTTCCAGCATCTGTGCGACGGTGTTCACCTCGCTGAGGTCGTACTGGGTCGTGTGGAGGGTAACCGCGCCGCGGTCGACGAGTGCGACCAGTTCCTGCAGCTCGGTGTACTGACCGACGATGTTTCCCTGATAAGCGAATTCGCCGTTGACGAGCGCCTGCGCGGGCTCGTGGATATGGCCGCCGTAGCCGATGATGTGGTGGTCGCCGCCGGCGGCACAGATATCGGGCGCGAGCGCCGTCGTCTCATCGGCCCCGACGAAGTCAAGGACTTGTGCGGCACCGACGCCATCGCTGATGGCTTCGACCTCGGCGGCGACGTCTTCGCTTTCTGGGTTGATGGTGTAGTGTGCACCGAGGTCGGCGGCGAGGTCGCGAGCGGACTGCTTGATGTCGACGGCGACGAGGTCGGCGGCACACATGGCGTCGAGGCACTGGAGGCCGATGTGACCGAGGCCGCCGATGCCGATAACGACCGCTGTGTCGCCGGGATTGAGTCCGTCGACGGCTTTCTTCGCCGCGTGATAGGCCGTGATACCGGCGTCGGCGTGCGGGGCGATGTCAGCCGGGTCGACGCCATCGGGGAGCGGGATGACCGACCGGTCGCTGGTCAGTAACTGGTCGGCGAAGCCGCCGTCGGTCGTCAGTCCGTTGAACGCGTCGTTCTCGCAGTACATGGTCTCACCTTGCCGGCACGGTCGGCAGGTCCCACAGGTCTGGACCGGGTGGCAGATGACTTTGTCGCCTTCCGAGACGATGTCGACGTCGTCGCCCGTTTCGACGACTGTGCCGGCGTTCTCGTGGCCCAGCGTCATCGGGAGGTCCTGCGGGACGTACTGCTCCCACATTCCCTCGATGATGTGATTGTCAGTCTGGCACCAGCCGGCTCCGTCGACTTCGACGATGACATCATCTCCGGCTGCGACCTGTGGCGCACCTACGTCGTCTATCGAGAGCCCGTTCGACATGTCGTGCGTGTACTCGTGGAGTCTGGCTGCGCGCATCGTCCTGTCTCCGGACGAAACGACAATAAACCCATATTATAAAACATCGTATATATTGGCTGTATCGTTGTCCACCCGTCTGGAAGAGTGTCGAGCAGTCGGTCGGCGTTGCGTCCGAATATAAAAACAGCGGTGCGGTGACGCAGCTACTCAGTCCCGACTGGCAAGCAGCGCGGCCCCCAGCAGTGCCACGACGGCGACGGGAATTCCCATACCGGGACCGAAGGCCGACGAGGGCGCGGGGCTGGTCGCGCGGATTGGGTCCTCGACCGGCTCATCAGCCGCGTACTCCCAGACAGCGGTCTCGTTTTGAACGATATCAGCGTTCGAAGACGAGATGTCGGCGGGCATCGTCAGCCGGTACTCGACTGCGACGCCGTCGCCGAAGGCCACATCAGTATCCTCGTTCGCAGTAACGAACGTCCGGTCTTCGAACGTGACGTTGCCCCCGCTCGCGTTGACCGACACATCGCTTTCCGGGCCGGGGTTCCAGTCCGTGAATGTCATCGAGAGCGTGACGTTCTCACCCTCCAGTTCTTGTTCGTACGTGTAGTTCGACATTCGACTGGTGTTCACGTCGGCCAGAAGATATCCTTCGACCGAGTCATAGCCTTCCTGCTGGGCCTGATTCTGAAGCCCGTCGTACACTGACGGGGACATTTCGAGGGTCAGGTCGTACTCCGAAACTGTGCCGTCGGCGGCCACAGTCGAATCAACCGTCGCCGTCACACAGCCGGATAGCACGACGAGGGCAGCGAGGCCGATTGCGGGGATAATCCGATGCATACCTCACCGAATCGGATGCGGTGGAATAAGCCTTGTTACCGAAGTCGGTCCGGCTCAATGTGTCAGGACCAGCAGCTGGTCATCAGTCCGGACCAGACAGAAGGGCGACCCGGGGTTTCCGAAGGTGTTTGTCCGTTTGTCGCTGATAAAGAGCGTCTCGAACTCGTTGCCACAGGCCGGACAGGCGAACCCCTCTCGGTTCGACAGCGTCATCGTACCCCGGTCGTCTTTCAGCAGCTTGAGCCCGTGTCGGTACTCGTGAACGTCAAAGCTCCCGCTGATGTCTAGCCGATCCATACGTGTGAAACGAGCGGCGGCCGTCTAAAACTCGTCGGCGACTTACACCAGGTTCGCGCCCATGTAGAGCACGACGACGAGGAAGATCCAGACGATATCGACGAAGTGCCAGTACATCGACGCCGTCGAGACGGAGGTGTGCCGTTCAGCCGAGTACTGCCCGTAGTACCCGCGGATGAAGACAATACCGAGGAGCACAGCGCCCATCGTGACGTGGAGCCCGTGGAGCCCAGTCAGCCCGTAGAACGCGGACCCGTAGATGCCGCCACCGATTGTAAAGCCCTTGTGAACGATGAACTCGTAGTACTCGTAGACCTGTCCGCCGATGAAGACGATGCCCAGTAGCAGCGTCGCGCCCAGCAGCTTCAGGAACCGGCTGCGGTCCCCGTTACGGAGCGCGACGTGACTGAAGTGCAGCGTCACGGAGCTGGCAATCAGAATCAGCGTGTTAATAATCACCAGCGAGCCGAACACTTCGGGCACTGCCGCCTGTGTCCAGACCTCGCCGCCGCGCACAATGAAGTAGTACACGAAGCCAGCGCCGAACGTGGCGATTTCGCTCCCGAGAAACAGGAGCATGGCGAACTTCAGCGTCTTGTCCGAGTGGTAGTCCGTCCCGCGCTCCCAGAAGTCCGAGACGAAGGCGTGGTACAGCCAGCCGTAGATGCCGACGAGGAAGAGGCCGACGCTCCCGGCCATCGCTCCTGCCCCGACAGTCTGGCTGACAAGCGCGTTCTCACCCATCGAGAGCACGAGCAGGGCCGCGCTGACGTAGATGCCCGAACCACCGATCGCCGTCACAAAGGGCCACCAGCTGGCCTCGCCGAACCCGTGGGGCCAGTCCTCCGTTGCCGGGAGGTGGTGGTCCCCGTGCCCGTCGTCCGCGTGTTCATCGGAGACACTCATACTAGGGCCCTTGCGAACGGAATACTAAAAGCCCATCCAATTCCCTGCGGCCTGTGCCACCGCAACCTCGATCCGACGGGTGCCTCGCCGGCATCCCGGAAACTACACGGGGGCGAAGCCCCAACTATCGACGATGACATCTGGGAGGCGTCGCACAGTCGCGCTTGTGGTGTGTGGGCTGGGCTGGCTGGCCGCGACAGGGACGGCGAGCGCACACGGCGGCAGTCTCGCCGGTGGCGGTCGAGAGTCACTGACGATCCCGACGTGGCTCTTTCTGAGTACCGGCGGCGCGGCCGTCGGCGCGTCGTTCCTGCTGGCGTCGTTTGTCACTGACCGCGCGTTCATTGAGCGGATACACGACTGGGGGCGACCGCTGTCGGGTAATTTCGAAGGCATCCTCCGGCTCGCTGGGCAGCTCATCGGGCTTGCCGGACTCGCCGCAGTGTTCGTCGTCGGCTTCATCGGGCCGACGAACGCCCGGACGAATCTCGCAATACTGCTCGTCTGGGTCGGCTGGTGGGCTGGGCTGACGATGACAACGTACCTCGTGGGGAACAGCTGGGCGACGCTCAATCCATTCAAGACCCTCGCTGGGTTCCTCCCGACACTCGACCGCAGCTACCCGGCCCGCGTCGGGTCGTGGCCCGCCGTCGGCGGCCTGCTCGTGCTGGTATGGGTAGAGGTCGTCAGCCCCCTCGCTGACCAGCCCCGACTGCTCGCGTCAGTTGTCGCCGGCTACGCTGTGGTGACACTCGCGGGCGCGCTCGTGTTCGGGCCTGACGACTGGTTCGCTCACGCCGACCCGGTGGAACGGGTGTTCCGCTACTACGGTCGCTTTGCACCCATCGGCCGCGATGAGGACGGACTCCGACTCCGACTCCCCGGCATGGACCTCTCGACGCCGCGGCTGGTCGACGGGCCTGACGAGGTCGCCTTCGTGATCGCTTTGCTGTGGGTCACGACCTACGACGGACTGGTCACGACACCGGTCTGGCGGGACCTGACGACGCCACTCGTCGCCGCCGGTGTCCCGCCGCATCTCCTGTATCCGGTCGCGCTCGGCGTCGGCTTCGCCGGCTTCCTCGGCGTGTATCGACTCGCGGTCCGGCTCTCCCGCGATATGTCGGACACGTATCTGACCCCGGCTGTTCTCGCACGGCGGTTCGCGCCGCCGCTCGTCGCCATCGCCGTCGGCTATCATTTCGCGCATTACCTCGGATACTTCCTCGTCCTCGCACCCTCACTGGCCGTCGCGCTCACGTCGCCGTTTGCGAATCCGGCAGTAGTGCCGACCGTCGACCTGCCGGCGTGGTTCGGCGCGGTCGCGCTCGCGTCGGTCATCGTCGGTCATCTGGTCGCTATCTGGGTGGCCCACGCCGCCGCATACGACCTGTTTCCCGCGCGACTGCAGGCGATTCGGTCGCAGTACCCGTTCATCGCGGTCATGGTGTTTTATACGATGACGAGTCTCTGGGTCGTCTCACAGCCGGAGGTGGCACTCCCACATCTATGACTGACACAGCAACCCAGCCGGTAGCTGATACGGCAGCGACAAGTACCGACGACGAACCAGCCTACGATGTCCCGGCCGACGCCACGGCCCACACGTGTTCGTACTGCGGCCGGCCGTTCGCCCGCGAGTCTTGGCTCGCGCTCCACCGCGGTCTGGCCCACCCTAACGAACTCGGCGACGAGGAGATTGAGGCCTTTCGAGCGGCCCACAGCGAGGAGGAAGAGTCGCTTTCGACGTTCCGACTCCAGGCACTGGGCGCGCTCGTACTCCTCTACTTTGGCTTCCTGATGGTGTACGCACTCGTGTAGTCTCCGGGTGTCACGCTGTCACCGACACAGCGGACGGGAAGCGAAGCGTTGATGGGTCGCAGGTGACCAACAGATGGGTATGGACCTTCGCGTTATCGACAAATCCGACACGGAACTCTCTATCGAAATCGCCGGTGAGGACCACACGTTCATGAACGTCATCAAAGGGGCGCTGCTGGAGACAGAGGGCGTCACGGCGGCGACCTACGACGTGAACCCGGAACAGTCCGGTGGCCAGACGGACCCGGTGCTGACAATCAAGACCGAGGAGGGCGTCGACGCGCTGGAAGCGCTCGAAGACGGAACCGACGCCGTCATCGAGAAGGCAGACAGCTTTACCGACGCGTTCGAAGCCGCCGCGTAATTCTAACAGAGCACGTACGTGACGAACACGCGTTCGTCCGGACCGACGTGGATGTCGAGACCGATCAGTCCGTCCTCCGCTCTCTGAATCCTGTTACCTCGCTCAATGTAGCTGTCGACGAGTGCGGTTGCCAGCGCCGTCTCGTTCTGGTACTGGCTGAGTGACTGTGGCGTCCGGTCGTAGGCCACCTCGTAGCTGACCACGACTGGGCGCTCACAGGAGGGGGCGAACCGGGAGACCCCTTCGCGCGTCGGCCGCTCGCCGTTGTCGTATCGCGCGTCGACACGGCCCTTGTTGTAGTAGGCTGCGGCGTCGTCTAGGGTCGCGTTCCGCGAGACCGTCCCGCCGCCGACGCCCGACCGCCGGACGTTGTACACGTCGACGTAGGTGCCCTCGACTGCGGCGAGCGAGAGCGAGTCGACGGTGTCGCCGCTTCCGGCGGGGGATGCGATCTGCGGTGGGCCGGCGGGGGTTTCGGCGGCGAAGCCCGGCAGCGTGATGCCGCCGACAGCAGCAAGCACAATGAGGCCGAGCAGCAGTGCCACGGCGGCGTAGCCGAGCACGTACTTCGTTTCGAGCACGTCCAGCCAGCCGGTCTTTATATCATCCAGCGGATCGTCCTCCGGCGGCCCCGTCCGTCGCTCGAAGTTACTCCCGCCACAGCGTTTGCACGGCGGCGAGTTCTTCTGGTGCTGGCGACCGCAGTCCAGACAGACCCATCTGGGGCCGCCCTCGACGACTTCTTCGTTGACTTGCGTCACGGCCTCCTCGAAGGAACCGTGCCCGCAGTTGTCACACGGCGGGTCATTTTCTTCGTGAGGTTTGCCACACCACTCACACCGCCATTTCATTGGTGATGCTCCGTGGTGGGCGGATAAAGCCTGCCCGATGCTAGGCCACGGCGCTGTGACTCTCTGGAGCCGTACCCCCACTGTCGCTCAGCCAGTTGACGCCCCGGGTACGACCTCCCCCACGGACGGATGCTGCCAGCGACTGCCGAATCTGTGCCCGCTAACGCCGACAGCTGATACCGAACGCCGAGACGCGGAAAAAACCGAGGCCATCCGAGACGCCCAGAGAACTGCGTCATACAAAGAAAGAGACAGGTACGGCTATTTACTATTTCGACCCCAGGCCGGGGACGGTGTTACAGTCGGACCGGAATCCCCTTGCCGTCGAGATACTCCTTGGTCTCGGCGATGGAGTACTCGCCGAAGTGGAAGATAGAGGCGGCGAGACCGGCGTCCGCGCCGGCATCGACGAACACTTCTTCCATGTCGGCCGGGCTCCCACAGCCAGAGGAAGCGATAACCGGCGTCGAGACGGTGTCACAGACGGCTTTCATCAGCGGGATGTCGTAGCCATCCTTGGTCCCGTCGGCGTCGATAGAGTTGACGAACAGCTCGCCCGCGCCGCGCTCTTCTGCTTCGGTGGCCCACTCGATGACGTCCAGTCCAGTTCCCTCGCGCCCGCCCTTGACGGTGCATTCGAACCAGCAGGACTCGCCGTCGACCTCGGTGTAGTGCTCGCCGTCGTTGTCAAAGCGCCGCCGGGCGTCGACGGAGATGACGATGCACTGGCTCCCGAAGGCTGCCGCGCCGTCGTTGATGAGGTCCGGTTCGGCGATGGCCCCGGAGTTGATCGATACCTTGTCCGCACCGGCCCGCAGCGTCTCTTTGATGTCGGCGCGCGTCCGGATGCCACCGCCGACGGTCAGCGGGATGAACACCTCGTCGGCCACGGCCGACACTGTATCGAGCATCGTCTCGCGACCCTCGGCGGAGGCGGTGATATCCAGAAAGACGAACTCGTCGGCCCCGGACTCGTTGTAGGCCTTTGCCATCTCGACCGGGTCGCCGGTGTACTCCAGATCCTCGAAGTTGACTCCCGTGTACACTGCCGCGTCACCGTTCTCGTCTACGTCCACGTCGATACAGGGGATGATCCGTTTCGTGAGCGTCATTCGATAGCTGTGGATTCGACACAACGCCGCTTGACCGTTTCGACTGGTGCAAGTGTCTGGCCGATACGCAGTGCCAATCCGACAGCTACACGTACGACGCTCCTGAACCACCGACTATGGCAGACGACCACCACGAGGAGGACCGGCCGGATTACGACCCCGAACACGTCGAACTCCCCGCGCGCGAACCGCCGCTTCGCTCGACGGCCCCACAGAGCGCGTTCACCATGTCGCAGGTCGGCACAGGGCTCGGCGTACTGCTGGTCGGACTGGTTCTCACCTTCGGTCTCGCGCTGGCGCTGGCCTGAGACGGTCGATAAGGCCTCGCCGACCGGCATAAATATCAGATCTGATATTCCTGGGGAGGGGTATATAGGCTTACACGTCAATAACTGTTGTACGATGTCGCCCCAGTCAGACGCACGTACGGCGGTCGCTACGGGAACGTCAGTGGCGACTGCTGGGAAACGCGCTGGCCGGGAGGCGACAAGCACTGCTCGTGACCGGCTTGACGCCGAGCGAGTGGATTTCTGTCAAGTGTTTGCTAGCTCGGAGTTCGATGCTGAAGCCGTTCTGGCGGGCGTGAATGCGCTCGTCGGCGACGAGACAGCCGTTGTCGGCTGTACGGCCAGTGGCACGTTCACCGAGGAGCGAGCGATGGATACCGGCGTGGCCGTCACGCTCGTTACCAGTGATTCGTTCCGGTTCGATACGGCCCTTGCTGCTGGCCTCAGCGACAACACCCGTGGGACTGTCAGAGACGCTGTCCGGTCGCTTCCTGGAAACATCGAAGAACCGTACCAGTCAGCGATCGTTCTCCACGACGGTCTCGCAGGTGTCGGTGAGCAGTTGTCGTTGGCGGTCCAGCGACGGCTCGGCCCCTATGTCGAATTCGCAGGTGGGGCAGCGTCTGACGGTCTCCGGATGGAGTCAACGCCGGTGTTTTGTGATGCGTCAGTTGTCGAGGACGCAGTCGTTCTCGTACTCGTTTCCGGCGAGAAACGTCCGATCATTACTGTCAACCACGGTCACAGCCCCATCTCGGAGCCTTGGGAGGTAACTGATGTCTCCGGAAACGTGGTTCACGAACTCAACGGTGAGCCAGCCTTCGACGTGTGGAAAGACGCCGTCCGAGACCACGTTGCGGAGACGTTAGGGGTCGCGGTCGATGATGTCCCCGTCGGTTCAGCGCAGCTCAGGAAGCTCATGGTCGCATACCTGTTTGGCATCGACCAGGGTGACACCTACAAGATTCGCTGGCCACGGACTGCGATTGAAGAGACTGGCGCACTGCAGTTCGCCGTCGATATTCCGGCGGGGACTGTCCTTCGGATAATGCATGGCGACAGAAGGGACCAGATCAGGTCCGCCGAGCAGGCTGCTGTCGACGCTGTCTCGCTGTGCGACGGTAATATCGCCGGCGCGTTCGTCTACGACTGCGCGTGCCGTCAGATTCTCTTCGACGACGCGTTTCCGGCGGCTGTCGACGGTATCACGTCGACCCTGTCGGCTCCAGTCGCTGGGTTTGAGACGTACGGGGAGCTGTGTATGCAGGCCGGACAGCTCAGTGGCTTTCACAACACGACAACGGTGCTTTTGGCACTGCCGGAGTAACAGATGGATCGAACAGGACTCGTTTCAAAGTTCGCAGAAACGGTGGGCATCGAGAAGGCGTCGGCTATCGTCGACGACGCGATAGCCGACCTCGGTATCAGCGACGAAACGGAGATAGACAACACGGATGCACAGGACATCTGTGATATAATCCAGCACAACCACGAGGGATACGTCGCACTCGTCGCGAGTGAACTCCGCGTACAGCTGGCGGCACAGGAACGATTTGACGCGCTTCTGGGAAACATTCCGAACCCGGCTGTCGTCGTCGGGTTCGAGCAGCGAGAACCGTACGTCAAGTCGATCAACGAAGCGTTTGCGGAGTCGTTTGGCTACGACCAGACGGATGCAGTCGGAGCGAAGCTTCGGACACTCCTTGCGCCACCCGGGTCCGACGCCGAAGGTATCAGGACAGACTGGTGGGAACAGACCGGTCAGTCAGAGCAAGAGGTCAGACGGATGACCGCATCAGGCGAGGTCCGGACCTATTTGTTCCGGAGTACGATTGTCACCCGTGACAGCAGCCAGCTGGAAGGGTTCGGGATATACACCGACATCACAGATCGAAAGCGCCGGGAACAACAGCTGAAACACCAGAACGAGCGGCTCGACGAGTTTGTCAGTATCGTCAGCCACGACCTTCGGAACCCGTTGAACATCGCCTCCGGCCGCACCCACCTCCTGCTTGATGACATTGAGGATGGGGCTGTGCAGGAAGGGCTACAGGAGATCGCTGCAGCACACGACCGGATGGCCCAGATTCTCGATGATACGCTGACGCTCGCGCGGCAGGGGCGAGTCGTCGGAGAGACCGCGAGCGTCTCCATCGAAACCGTCGCCGCCGACGCGTGGCAACAGGTCGAAACCGAGGACGCAACGCTTACCATCGAAACCGAAGCGACCGTCGAGGCGGACGCCGAGCGCCTCCAGCAGCTCTTCGAGAATCTCTACCGGAACGCCATCGAGCACGCGGGCGCTGACTGCTCCGTTGTTGTGTCTGTGCCCGAGAGACACGGGCAGAGTGGGTTCTCCATCGCGGACGATGGTCCCGGTATTCCACCGGACGACCGTGAGCTGGTGTTCGAACACGGTTACTCAACGAACTCGGACGGGACAGGGTTCGGCCTATCAATCGTTCAGAGCATCGCTGAAGCACACGGCTGGTCGGTCACAGTCACAGAGAGTGAGATGGGCGGGACGCGGTTCGATATCCGCTGGTAATCAGGCCAGTTCGTCGTCGATAACGGACCGCAGAGCGGCGATTTCCGCGGCGTCGTACTGCAGTTGCTCGTCGGTGACGGTGATATCGAGGTGGTTCGAGCCGGTGGCCGCACCGAGCTCCGTCACCGGCGCGACGCCATCGAAGGCCTCACGGACTGCTGCCGGGTCGGTCGTCTCGAACACGACGCGGCCGGGCCGCTCGTTGAACAGGAGTCGGTTCTTGGTCCCGCGGTCGACCGTTTCGATTTCGACCGACGCGCCGGCGTCCTCGTGGACCATCTCCGCAAGTGCCACCGCGAGGCCGCCGTGGCTCACGTCGTGGCTCGCCAGTACGTGGTCGGCGTCGGCGACCTCGGCAACGGTCTCGACGACCTCCGTCGTATCGGCGGGGAGGGCGGGGAAGCGGTCGGTTCCGCCGAACTGCGCGGTGTACTCAGAGCCGCCCAGCCGCGGGTCGGTCTCGCCTTCCAGCGCGGTGTCGCCGACGACCACGAGCGTTCCCTCACCGGACAGCGACAGCGGCGGAGCGTCGTAGCCTTCCTTGACCCCGACCAGTGCGAGCGTCGGCGTGGGCGGAATCGGCCCCTCCTGGGAGTCGTTGTACAGCGAGACGTTGCCGCCGACGACCGGCACGTCGAGGTCGCTGCACATGTCGGCCAAGCCATCGACGATGCCTTTGAAGCCGCCGTAAACGTCCGGCTTCTCGGGGTTTCCGCCGTTCAAGCAGTCCACGGCCGCGTGGGGCGTCGCGCCCTTCGCGGCGACGTTGGTGGCGTTCTCCAAGGCGACGGCGCGAGCGCCCTCGTAGGGGGCCGCGTCGGTCCAGTTGGGGTCCGCGCCGGCCGAGAAAGCGAGGCCGGTGCCGGCTTCGCGGATGGCGAGCAGGGCGGCGTCGTCCCCCGGCAGGACGCTCGTGCGGACCTGCACCTCGTGGTCGTACTGGCGGTACACCCACCGCTTCGAGGCGCAGTTCGGACTGGCGACGATGCGCTCGAAGGCTTCCTCCAGTGACACGGTCGGCAGGTTCCGTTCCTGTTTCGGTGGCGCGTCGCTCGGCAGGTCGTTCATCGGCGCACCGTCCCCGAGGAACGCGGCGTCCACGTCGACGACCGTCTCGCCCTCGAAGGTACAGACGTAGTTCGTACCCGGCTCGGTGAGTTCGCCGATGACCGAACAGCCGAGGTCGAACCGCTCGGCGAGTTCGGCCACGCGGTCGACGTTCTCCGGCGCGACCTCGTAGACCATCCGCTCCTGGCTCTCGGCGAGCAGGTACTCCATGGCGTTCATGTTTGGCTCGCGCTCGTGGACGCGGTCGAGTTCGATGCGCGCGCCGAGGCCGCCCTTGGCGACGAGTTCCGAAGACGCCCCACCGAGGCCAGCGGCCCCGAGGTCGCGGGCCGACTCGACGAGGCCCTCGTCCAGCAGCGCCTCGTTGCACTCGATGAGCAGTTTCTCCGAGTACGGGTCGCCGACCTGCACAGCCGGCCGGTCCTCCGTTTCGGCGTCCTCGGCGAGGTCCTCGCTGGCGAATGACGCGCCGCCGAGGCCGTCCCGGCCCGTCGCGTTGCCGACGAGGACGAGCTTGTTGCCCGGCTCCTGTGCCTCGGCGGTGATGGTCCGCTCGGGTTCCAGCAGGCCGATACAGGAAACGTTCACGAGCGGGTTCCCCTCGTAGTCGTCGTGGAAGGCGACGCTGCCGGTGACGGTCGGGACGCCGATACAGTTCCCGTAGTGGGAGATACCCTCGACGACGCCCTCGAAGAGATAGCGGGAGTGCTCTCGGTCGAAGTCGCCGAAGTACAGGCAGTCGGCCAGCGCGATGGGATACGCGCCCATCGACAGTGTATCGCGGACGATACCGCCAACGCCCGTCGCCGCCCCGTCGAAGGGGTCGACGTAGGACGGGTGGTTGTGGGACTCGACGCCCATCGTGATGTACATCTCCTCGCCGTCACCGTGGGACGGCAGGGAGACGACGGCTGCGTCGTCGCCGGGGCCGATGACGACCTGCTCGCCCTCGGAGTCGAACGCCGACAGCAGGGGGCGAGAGGAGCGATACGCGCAGTGTTCGCTCCAGAGGTTCTCGAAGAGAGCGGCCTCCGCCCGTGTCGGCTCCCGACCGATCTCCTCGACCACGAGTTCGTGGTCCGCGTCGGACAGGCTCATTACCTCGTCGTGGCCGCCCACAAGATAAGTCCCTTTCCATGCACCCGCGCCGGCAGCACACGAACGTACAACAGCGTCGGGAGCACACGTCCCACGCGAGGTGAGTGACCTGTTCAACGACCCGCAGCCAATAGCTGAAACGCATGTCTGACTACGAACTTCCACTGCCCTCGACTATGGTTTTCAGGAAGTGAAGATGAAGACGTAGCGCAGTCATAATGAGGTCCTATGCCGGTATTCTGCAGGAACCACACGGAACTCCTTTTTCAAATCAGATAACTGGCCCTCGCAGTATATATGGCCGCTAGACGTACCCCGGTACAGGATGGGGTCTGCGGATAGCGACTGGCTGACGCTGGAGGGGAGTTCCTTCTCTGTCCGGTCGTTCTCCAGCGTGTGGGCGGTGGCGCTGGCGACCTACGGCGTCGGCGACGTGGTTACTACCATCGCCATCGTCTATTTCGTCCCGACGTTCACCGAGGCGAATCCCGCGATTCGGTGGGCGATCCAGTCGTTCGGCGGCGGTGGCTTCCTCGGACTCAAACTGCTTGTTATCTACTGTTGTCTCGGCTTGAGCATCTGGGGCGGCGTGCTGGAGGAAGACCCACTGCTCTACTACGGCCCGCCGGTGCTCCTGACAGTGCTTGGCCTCGTCGTGACCGGCTTCAATCTCACGCTCCTGTTTTCTTGAAAACTCCCACAGGCGCACCCCTTCGAAGTAGCGACGCTAGCAAGTGAGACGTCCCAGCGGGACCGGGCTACGCAACCGTCGTGTTGCTGGTGGGTGTCCCGTTCGACTCGTCGGTAGCCGGTGTCGGGGTTTCAGTCAGGAGCGCACTCGGTGGCGGCGAGCCACTGCCGCCGCTCTCGGTCGGCGTAGAGTCGGTTCCGGCCGGTGTCTCTGCCGAGGGTGACTCTGTCGGAGTAGGCGGCGTCTCAACGGCGGGCTGGTTGGGAGCCGGGTCGTTAGTGTCGGTGAGACCGAGAGTTCCGACACCAGCGCCGATGGCGGCGAGTAAAACGAGAAGGACGAGTCCCAGAAGCCGCTTGTTGTAGGTCCCGTCCGCATCTCGGACGATGCCGCTACTCATGTCAGTTTCGCCCCCGGCTGGCTTTGGCATCGCGGTGGAAGTGCAATACTATCATTTTTTGGCACGCTGTTACCCTTTTCGTAGAGAGACCCCTCCACGGTCCCACCAGGCCACCGATATCTCACCCCAGTCGACTCGGCTTACGATATGTCCCCCAGCAGACCGTATAATGGTTTCCATGTTTTCAGCCGTCACAAAAGGTTGGTTCTCCCCGCAGTATTCTGCCAGTGTGGTTGCCCGGACCGACTGCCAGCGGGTATGCTTCACGAGGTCACTGAGCACGCTACGCTGCGGGCTGTCGGCTGTCAGAACGGGACGCTCTCGTCGGACGCTTCGCCTTCATCGTCGGCTTGGAGTTCACCGGTGTGTCGGTACCGTGTCTCGAGTTGCTGGAGTTTGTCGTTGATACTCGTACTCTGGTGGTGATCCGGGCTTACGCGAACGCGGACAAGATCGTACTCGTGGCGGTCCGAGAGCCCATTCCAGGCGCGGAACGCGCCGACAGTCAGCGTGTCGCTCTGGGGGCAGAACTCGGTCGTCGGCGTGAACTCCGCTCTGAGAACACTGCCGCCGTCGGGTTCACGGCCGTAGCGGAAGCCCGCGTCCGGGTGCCGATGGTCGAGGTTCAGCCGTGCGAGGTTGTACCCGAAGGTCATGTCGTACACGCCACGCTCGTCGAACAGGTCCATCGTGAGGCGGTGGAAGGCAGCGTGGTCGGCACCGGTCAGTACCGCTGTCTCAGACAGAAACGGGCCGGGGTCGGGGTTGTGTTCGAGAACGAAGGTTCCGTAGCTGTCAAACCCGACGTCTGAGCCGCCGCGGAGGCCGGAGAGAAGGCTCATAGTAGAGTGAACGGGTGGCACACATCAGGGCCTACTCCCGAACGTGTTCGGGGCAACCCCCTCCCCGACTCCCGGCGAACACGCAGGTGATGCCAGCAACCACACTCGACCTGCGTGAGACGCCGCCGCCCGAGCGACACTCGAAGATACACGACTCCTTTGAGGCGCTGTCGTCCGGGGAGACGCTTCGGATCATCAACGACCACGAACCGAAGCCACTGTTCTACGAAATGCAAGCCGAGGTCGAGGCGTTCGACGCGGCGAACTACCAGTGTGAGCAGGACGGTCCAGAAAAGTACGTCGCGGACCTCCCGAAACAATGAGCGAATCTACTGCCGCAAAAACGGAGCGAGCAACGCTCGACGGCGGTGAAGACGGCCGGACGAGGTTGTTTGACGGGGAGCCGAAGACGGTCCAGTTGACGCTTGGTGCGGGCGAGTCGATTCCGGCGCACAAGCATCCCGGTCGGGACATCGTGTTCGTCCTCCGTTCAGGCGCTGTGGACCTGACGCTCGGTGACGAGACGCTGTCACTCTCTCCCGGTGATGTCGTCCGGTTTGACGGGGATCAGGACATCTCCCCCACCGCAGCGGCGGACAGCGAGGCACTGCTCGTTCTGGCGGCGTCGTCGGAGTAGGCGCATACTGGTCGGCTGTCTCTTCGTTCGGACATCGTATTCTGCGGACGCACTAGTCGCCAGGGGAGTACGACCGCTCGCCTCACTCGAACAGGGAAATCGCCGTTTCGATCCGCTCGTCGTCCGCGTTCTTTGCCGCGTCCTGAAGACTTGCACGGGGGACAGCGAGCAGTCGCTCGACGAGCCGCTCGCTCAGTTGTTCCACCGCCAGCCGCTGGGCAGCCGTCAGGTCACCGTCCTGCTGGAGCTGTGACAGCGTCTGTTCGAGTTGCTCCTGCTGAATCTTCGCACCGCGGCTGTTGATACGAGCGACCGCTTCGTCAACATCGACAGGTGACTCCGTGTTCCGACTCATCTGCGCCAGATGACCGTCACTGTCGTGTCCTCGGTCTCAACACTTTCGAAGTCGTATCCTCTGTCTTCGAGTTTCGGATAGAGGTGCTGTGGGGCACGGTCGTTGAACTGGACGAGCACGGTATCGTCGTCAAGATCCGCAAGCAACTCCAGCGTTTGCTTGAGCGGCTTTGGCGGCCCCAGCGACTGCACATTGAGGCACTCCGTCGGTGCGTGATCGGGCGCATCGGTTTCCGAAACCAGGGCCGCGGTTTGGGCTGTTGGCTGGTGGTTCGGCGTCATGTGTTCTCGTTCGGTTGTAAGCGGGCCGACCCTTTTCCCGAACATATTCGGCCACACTGCCAGCAGGGACAGAACCGTATCAGACGATAATGAGCGGAATACCTGCCGACGTGGACGCAGACGCCGCACCGCCGATGACGGTTCCGCTGCGTCATTTCGTCGTCGCGCTGGCGTTTCTCGTCGCCGGTGTCACGGTCGGCGTCGTCGAGGGTCGGGCCGCCCACCTCGCACAGGTCCACCTGCTGCTTGCGGGATGGGTCTGTCTCACCATCATGGGCGCACTGACGCAGTTCGTCCCGGTCTGGTGTGGCATCGAACTTCATTCGCATCGCCTTGCCGCTGTGCAGTTACCACTCGCAGCGGTCGGGTTCGTAGGGCTGGCAGCTGGCTTCCTAACGGGGACTCCCGAGCTATTGCCAGTTGCTGGCGCAATCGCGCTGGTCGGAGTCTGGACCCTCTGTTACAACGTCGGGCGGACGCTACTCACTGCGGAGCCCGACGTCACGGCGATTCACTTCGGCTGGGCACTGGTGTTTTTCGCCCTCGTGACGGCTGCGGGGTTGGTGCTGGCGCTGGACCACGCCGCCGGCGTCCTCCCGCTTTTGGGAATCGGCCGGCAGGGGCTCTTGCTGGCCCACGGAACGCTCGCCGTGTTCGGCGCGGTCCTGACTACTGTCGCGGGCGCGCTGGCCCAGCTCGCCCCGATGTTCACCCAGGCCGACACCGGCCGCATTGACACGGCGGTCCAGCGGGTCGAGACCGCTTGTTATCCGGTCGGCGTCCTTGTCTTGGCTGGCGGTCGCCTGGTCGGCTCGCTCGTTCTGGCCCGGCTTGGTGCAGTACTGGTCGCTGCTGGGCTCGGCGTGGTGGCAGTGCTTCTGGCGCGACAGCTTATCGGTGCGCGAGTCGAGTGGTCACCGATGCTGACCCGCTACAGCGTCGCAGCGTTGTCGCTGTTTCTCTGGGCAGGCCTGACGGCGGTCGCGTGGTGGACCGACCCGCTGGCGTACACCGGGCTGCTCGGTCAGCCGTCGACAGTATTGCTCGTCGGCGGCGTCGGCTTTGTCGTCTTCGGGACGCTGTATCACGTCGTCCCGTTCATCATCTGGGTCCATCGGTACAGCGACCGTCTCGGTTTCGAGGACGTGCCGATGGTCGATGACCTGTACGACCACCGTATCGCGGCGGTCGATGGCGTTGCACTGACTATCGCATACGCCCTTCTCGTGAGTCAGCAGTGGCTTGAGACACCGAACGGCACGGCACTGGCAGTCGGGCTACTCGCGTTTTTCGGGACCGTCCTGTTCGCGGGTAACCTCGTCGCCGTCTTCGTCGAGCATAGCCCACAATCGCTGCCGACACTCCTGACCGGCCGTGAACGCACGCCCGCCGAGGACTCGTGACTCAGGTCGTCGTGGTCGGTTGATCGGTGTACAGCGAGTACGTCAGAATAAAGAATCCAGCAGCGGTGAACAGTTCTTCGACAGTGACGCTCTGTGCCACCGGCAGCCCGACGAGCTGGTGGAGGCTCCCGCCGAGTATTGCGCCCAGCGTGACGAACCCGATGCCGAAACAGAGCGCCCGCATCGCCGGTGCCTGAGTGCGACGGTATGCGCGGTAGGTCAACGTCGTCAGTACCACACCACAGAACAGTGTGACTGTCTTCATTCCGATTAACAACACTGCGTTCGCTCCGAGCATGCTCCTGATTGACACGTCCGTACAGATATACCGTCCGTAGCGTTTCCAGTCGGTGGGAATCCCACCGTCACGACGCGAAACGGACCAGCGGCCCGTTCCGACGAGATCGAGGCGGAAGAAGCGAATCTGTTACCGGGTGGGCGCTCTCCGTGCTCGCTACCGCACGTACAGCGAGTACAGGATGATGCCCAGACCGATGGCTGTTAGCGAACTCGACGTGAAGACGCTTACCGGAAGCAGTTCTTGGCCGAGATACCTGCCGATGGCGATGTCGAGCACGCCGCCGGCAAACGCACCGAGCGTCACCACGCCGAACCCGTATGTGAGCCACTTGTGCTGGGGGCTTTTCGTCCGGCTGTACGCCTGATACGAGT
The DNA here is from genome assembly GCA_002844335.1 of Haloarcula taiwanensis. NCBI lineage: Archaea > Methanobacteriati > Methanobacteriota > Halobacteria > Halobacteriales > Haloarculaceae > Haloarcula > Haloarcula taiwanensis. The sequence continues at coordinate 1,878,172 of CP019154.1, read as the reverse complement.
AGTACGTTATCAGTCCACCAAGAATGAGGATCAGTGTCTTCGAGACGACGATGCCGACCTGTGAACTTGGGATGTGTACCATGGTTATGTCTCCTTTCGCACCTCAGACCAGAGGTTTTCGAGCCGTTGGTCCGGCGTCCGAGCGCGATGTGAGATGTCGACGGTGAGCGACAGTTCCTCGTCGAGGCTGATGACGACCTCCTCGAAGTCAATCGCGTACCGACTGGCGTGTTGACCGTCCGACCTGACTTCCACACCCTCGTACAGCAACGAGGACTCCGTCAGTAGCTCCAGCTTTCGGTAGGTCGTCGATAGCGGTACGCCGCTCCGGTCGGATATCTCGCTCGCCGTCAACGGTTCCTCCAGAACGCTGACAATGGCGCGGCAGTCCTCGTCGTCGAGTGCGTCGAGGACCGCCTGTAACTCCGGCGTCTCCTCGTCAGCGAAGGGGTCCCGGACCATCCTTGCCCGACACTGCCCGCCCAAGACGTTTAATGTAACCGACTTAGAACCGCCTACCGCCCGACAGAGTCGACGTTTCCGTAACACAGCACGCAATATATGGGGAACTTATCTGTAATCGTGCAGTCGTTCCCAATTACTGAGAACGCTTCTGTTGGCCTGAGAACTCGCTTTGGGGGTTTATACTGTGGTGTCTTACCCCCAATTGCTTATGGAAGACCAGATCGGCGCACCCGGATCGGGCATCTCCCGTCGCGACTTCGTGAAAGCCTCCGGCCTCGGCGGCACGGTCGCGCTTGCGGGCTGTACCGCTCCGGGTGAGGTTCCAACTGAAGAGTCAGTCGACACCACCACTACCCCAGCACAATCCGACAGCGACCTCCCGACCACGTCGCCGCCGGAAATCGTCAACGTCGACGAACAGGGTGGCGAAGTGACGCTGTCCTCCGTTCCGGCCAAACACGAAGCCCATCCCGGTGAGTCGATGGGCGGCCCGGTCGAACTGCCGAAGGTGTGGGCGTTCAAAGCTGACGATGGCGAACCGAGCGTCCCGGGGCCGATTCTCCGGACGACGGAGGGCGAGGACATGGAGGTCACCTTCGACAACACGGACGGCATGCGCCCGCACACAGTCCACTTCCACGCCGTCCAGAAGCAGTGGGAAGACGACGGCGTCCCGACGACGACGGGTATTCGTATCGACCCTGGCGAGAAGCACACCTACACCATCCCCGCGAACGTGCCGGGCACGCATCTCTATCACTGCCACTACCAGACCCATCGCCACATCGACATGGGGATGTACGGCATCTTCCGCGTCGATCCGAAGGGGTACGAGCCGGCCGACAAGGAGTACTTCATGACCCTGAAGGAGTGGGACTCCCGGCTGAACCGACAGATGGCAGGCATGGACGCTAGCTACGATGTTCGCAACCGCCGCCCCGACACGTTCACCGTCAACGGTAAGTCGGCGCCCCGGACGCTTCACCCGGAGGACGGCTCGCCGATCATCGTCGAGCAGGGCGATACGGTGCGCATCCACATATGTAACAACGGGTACATGGACCACCCGATGCACATCCACAACCACCGCTTCCAGGTGACCCACAAGGACGGCGGAAAGATTCCGGAAGCCGCCCGCCACGACCAAGATATCACCAGTATCCCGCCCGCCGGTCGGCACACGATTGAGTTCGAAGCCGACGCCGATCCCGGCATCTACCTCGCGCACTGTCACAAGGTCAGCCACGCGATGAACGGGACCTCGTACCCCGGTGGGATGATCACCGGTGTTGTCTACAAAGAAGCGATGGACACCGACATCTTCAAACAGCTGATGGACTACGCCGGCTACGACGCATAACGCAACGCTCGGCGCATCGACTCGCTTTTCGAGGCACTCTCGGGAGAGAGGTCATAAATTAGCTGATGCTATATCGAATCCGGCTGTCGTCCGGCAGCCGAGTCGCTGGCCACTGGCCGCGACCACAGAATGAGGCACCACGCCGCAGAGAAGAAGCCGATGGCGGATTCAGTCCGGCGATCGCTACCGCGTTACCGGACGATGACGCTGCCTTTCATGCCGAGCGCCTTGTGGGGCGTGCAGTAGTAGTTGTACACGCCGGTCTCCTCGAAGGTGTATTCGAACTTCACGCCTGTCCCGCTTTCCGACGAACCGGAGTTGAAGGTCTCGTCCTCGGCCACGACGTTGTGTGCGGCCCCCTTGCCCGTCCACTCCCACTGTACCGTCGTGCCGGTCGATATCTCGACTGCCGCCGGAGCATAAGCGAAGTTCCCGTTGTTCCCCGATGCCCCGACCTCCACCGTGACGGTGTCCTGTCCGGTCGCGTCGGTCACACTGCCGTCGAAGTTGCTCGTGTCGCTGAGATACGACGACACCGAGGACGGCACGTCCCCACCACCGGACTGTGCGGCGGTTGTCGCTTCCTCCGTCGGGGTCGGGGTGGCCGTCGCCCCGCCGGCGTCCGCTTCGGTCTCGCCGCTCGGCGACTGCTCCGCCGAACTCGATGTCGTCCCGGGCGCAGTACACCCCGCGACGGATGCCCCCGCAACTACTGTGCCGATACTCGCGATGAACCGACGTCTGTCAATGTCTCCTGTATCAGTCATAGTTATCGAATTGCGTTCCGCCCGACGCGTCACGCGACCATACCGGTCACGAGTAAGTGAATATGTTCGGGGGAATAATAGCGGCGTGCGTTCCCAAAACCTGATAACCGGCTGCACTACTGAAACACGCTTGCGGACCTACTCTTCAACAGGGATGCGTACGCGTTCGGTAGTTACAAACTCCTGTATGCATCACGTGTCTACACACGAACCGTGTCGTGACCGACCGGTCCGGCCGTGACACCACACTATCTATGCAAACGAAAACAAGGCTTCTCGTCGGGGGCGTGGTAATCCCGGTGCTGTTCGGAGCGATGGCCGTCACCACGATGGGCGGTGCGGCCGAGTTTACGACACCGACCAAGATAACGAACACCGGCGAATACGACGGCGACAGAGTGAACCTCGAAGGCATCGCCATCGACATCGAGCAGACGAACGAGCGGCTCTCGTTTGCGGTCACCGACGGGAACGCGTCGGTGCCCGTCGTCTACGAGGGGCCGATGCCGGAGACGATGTCCGCCGGACGAACGGTCGTCGCCAAGGGGTACTACAACGGGAGCGCGGTCGAGGCGGAGTCGCTGTCCATCCGCGCACACGAGGGCGAGCACCCGTCGGGTCACAACAACTCCACGCAGTACGGGTCGATGAACGGCACCCACGCGAACGTCACGGGCTACGACAAGGGGGCCTACGGCAACGCGTCGGACGGAACGAACAGCGAACGAGTGGCCGCGCCACGCCGGGAATAACACCGTCTGACCTATGAGTGAGACACCTTCGGTCTTCCAGGGCCGGTCTCGTCGTGCGCTGACGGTCTTCGCCAGCGGCGTCTCGGTTGTGGGGACCTCCTTCGCGCTGTATGGCACCACGCGGGAGTTCGTCATAATCGCGGCCAGCCGAACCGCGCTGGACGTCCTTCCGAGTTCGGTGGTCGCCTCCATCATCTGGAACTTCGGCGACCTGTCGTTCTCGCTTGCCCTCCTCGTGTTCGGCATCGCGCTGGCCGGCGTCACCGGCGCGGTCAGCTACGCCGGCTTCCGGGCGGGCGAGCGCCTCGTCGGCGAAGCCCCGAACGTCGGCGGGATGGCCCTCTCGCTGGCCGTCGTCTGGGCGCTCGTCGCCGCGACCGTCTGGTCACCGCTGGCCGCCGTGGTGCCCGCCGCCGCTGGGACAATCGGGACCGGGCTGGTGATTGCGCGCTCGACCGACGACGCCGACCAGCTATCGACCCCTGACGACAGGCGGGCGTTCGTCAAGACCCTCGCCGGTCTCGGTGCCTACAACGTCGTCGCACACGCCGTCGGCTTCGTCCAGGGCAGCGGGTCCCGGACGGACGAACTGTCGACGCCGCCGTCCGAGAGCGAGGCGTCCGACCTGGTCCAGCAGCGTCTCGACGCGGCGGCTGACCGTTCGCTCAACGTCGACGGGATGGTGGGGCTGGTCGACACGACGGACTCGTTTTTCACCGTCGACATCAACCCCCGCCCGCCGACCGTCGAGGCAGAGAACTGGGCGCTCTCGGTCACCGGCAACGTCGAAACCGAGCGGGAGTTCACCTACGAGGAACTCCGACAGCGCGAGACGGTACATCGGTTCAAGACGCTACGCTGTCTGGGCGACCCGGTCGACGGCGAGCAGATAGGGACCGCCCTCTGGACGGGGTGTTCGCTGCTGGACCTCCTAGACGAGGCCGGCGCGAACGGGAGCCACGTCGTCCTCCGGGCGACCGACGACTACTACTACTCGGTGCCGATGTCGATGCTCTCGGAGGCGATGCTGGCCTACGGGATGAACGAGCAGCAACTCCCGCGCGAGCACGGCTACCCCGTCCGCGCGCTGATTCCGAACCGGTGGGGGAAGCTCAACGTGAAGTGGCTCGACGAAATCGAGGTCGTCGACCAGTCGGAGAGCGGCTACTGGGAGGAGCGGGGCTGGAACGGCATGGGGACGGTCAACACGGTCGTCAAGTTCGGCGCAAGCAACCGCCTCTCGGACGGACGGGTCCAGCTCGGCGGCCACGCTTACGCCGGGACCGACGGGATACAGGAGGTTCGCGTCTCGCTCGACGGCGGCGAGACGTGGGACACGGCGACGCTGTCGGACCCGCTGCCCGACCCCGACACCTGGCGACAGTGGAAGTACGAGTGGCAGCCCGACAGCACGAGCTACACCGTCGTGGCGAAAGCGGTCGACGGGACCGGAACGGAGCAGACGCGCGTGCGTTCGAGCCCGTTCCCGGACGGCGCGACCGGCTGGAGCCGGCTCGACCTCAGCGTGCAGCTGTGAGACGGGGTTACTGGTCGACGAGGTCCGAGACCTGTTCTTCGAGCGCCGTAATCCGGTTCCGGAGGTAGCCGACGTACATGATGAGCGCTAGGAAGACAGCGCTGTACCCGACGAGGAGGAGGGGTTCCACGTTCACTCACCCCCCTTCCCCATCGCGTGGTCGTCGAGCGACCGGTCGCGGCGTGCGTAGTCGACGCGGCGCTTGAGTTCCCGTAGCTGTACGCGCGAGCCGACGAGATAGAGGTAGACCAGCAGGAGCGCCGCGATAGAGAGCAACAGCGCCGGGACGGTAATCGTCGCCTGCGTGTCCGGGTTCCCCGCCGTCGGCCGGTGGAACGTGGGGGTCCAGAGCCGCGTGGACAGGTACGAGAGCGGCACGGTCACGAACCCGATGATGCCGTATACCGACGTGATGCGTTTGAGTGAGGCGGAGTCCCCGCCGGCGGAGTAGATGAGCAGGTAGCCCGCGTAGATGAACCAGATAATGAGGAACGTGACCAGACGGATGTCGGTCCACTCCCACCAGCTGTTCCAGATGACGCGCCCCCACACGCTCCCGGTCACCAGCGTCAGCGTGACCATGAGGAACCCGACCTCGCCCGACGAGTGGGCGAGGAACTCCCAGAACGGCGTCTCGGTCGCCAGATAGAGGGCACAGCCGAGAAACGTCACGGTGAGCGCGACCGCCGCGGCCGTCGCCAGACCGATGTGCCAGTACGCGATGAGGTTAATCTTGTGGCTCACGCCGTACATCGAATCCGACGCCATACCGAAGACGCTTCCCAGCGACGCGACTCCGGCTAGAAGGGTCAAGTACTTGATAACGTTGGACCGCAACAGCGCGCGGAGGGACGGAATACCGCGGGTTTCGAGCCGTGCCAATACGCTCATACGCTCAGTTCTTCAGGCCAACTTAAAAACTGTTGTGCGGATTCCCACGGACTCGTAGGCCGATAATCGATAGACTGCGACCGGCTGTGTCGACGGATTCCCTGTATATTTACCGCTCCGTTTTAAGAAGGAGCCGGAACATGTGCGAATATGTCGCGACAGCCGTTGGCTCGCGCCGTCTTCGTCGTTGGCATGTCGCTGCTGTTGATCGGCGGACCGATCGTAAGCACCGTTGGTGCTGTGGATGGGGGGCCGTCGGGCGAGGCAGTGGGCGACACGCTTGACGAGACAGCGCAACAAACCGCACAGACGAGTAATCAGAGTAGCAACGAGACATCCGATTTACCCGTCGAGCCGCCGACCAGTCAGCCGCTGCCGTCCTACGAGGAGGTCCGGCAGCCAAACGACACGGAGGCGAAAATCGAGCTCGGCAAGAAACTGTTCTTCGACCCCCGCCTGTCCGACACGGGGTCTATCTCCTGTAACACCTGCCACAACGTGATGGAAGGTGGTGACGGCAGCCGGACCGTCGGCCGCGGCGTCCACGGCCAGACCGGGCCGCGGAACTCGCCGACGGTGTGGAACGCCGTGTTCATGAGTACCCAGTTCTGGGACGGCCGTGCCGACACGCTCGAACAACAGGCGAAAGGGCCCATCACCGCGGGCGTCGAGATGGGGATGCCGACCTCGGAAGCGGCGATGGAGAAGATACGTAGCAACGAGGGCTACGTCGAGATGTACGAGGAGGTCTACGGCGGCGAGAACCCGGTCACGCTCAACAACACCGTCGACGCGATCGCAGCCTACGAGCGGACGCTCATCACCCCGAACAGCTCGTACGACCGGTACGTCAGAGGGGACGAGGACGCCCTGACCGAACGACAACTCAACGGGATGGAGACGTTCAAGGAACTGGGCTGTCAGGGCTGTCACTCCGGTCCCGCGTTCAACGGCCCGCAGTGGCAGATGGAGAACGGGAACGGGTACTACCAGAAACTGGGCGTCTACCAGGGGTCGAACCCGCAGTGTGACCAGTACATCGACCGGTACAACCTGTACGCCGACTCCGGGCGCGCCGGCGTGACCGGTGATAGCAGTGACGAACACAAATTCAAGGTTCCGACGCTCCGGAACGTTGAACATACAGCGCCGTACTTCCATAACGGTCAGGTTCGGACGCTGGAGAACGCGACGAAAGTGATGGCTTCCTGTCAGGTGGGGCAGAACATTTCCGACCAGCAGGCCGAAAACGTCACCGCGTTCATGACCAGTCTCACCGGGCAGTACCCCGAACAGCAGATGCCGCGCATCCCGTCCCGGAGCGGCGGCGAGCCGATGCTCCCTGAAGACGCAGGTGACGCATCTGCTCCGGAGACCGACGACGCCGCCTCTGTCGGGACGCCTGCAGAGACGGCTGCGTCACAGCAGACGGCTGCCCCACAGCAAGCCGGGGTCCGCGGTGGCGGTGACGGAGGCTCCCCGACTAGTACTGCTGCGTTCATGATGGCCGCTGCGCTGATCATCGCGCTAATCGCTGTAGCCTACGCACAGCGCAAGTAAGCGGAATCGACAGCCTTTCTGGCACTACATCTTTTATTCCAGTCAGCAAATGAATGCTCGTAAAACGCTCACCGTCGCGTTCTTTCTAGTGGTCCTTGGGGTGGGCCACTACTCAATGAACGCCGCACCGGTGGTCCGTGACGACGCGCACACGTATCAGGGAGGTCTAGAGTGGGAAACTGAGCCCAGCACTGCGTTCGACGCGGCCCAGTCACAGGACAAGCCGGTTCTGGTCTACTACTGGGCGACGTGGTGCACGTACTGCGAGCGGTATGACAAGAACCACTATCGAAACGAAACCGTTCGCGCTGTGCTAGATGAGTACGTCTTGCTCGCGGTAAACATCGATGAACCTGGGAACGGGACGGGGCTGGTTCGCCAGCATCAGGCGACGTATCCACCACAGCATCGGATCATGACACCCGAAGGCGAAACTGTCGAGAGCGTTGAGGGGTATATCGGGCGGGACGAACTACTCGCAATACTTGAAGAGAGGTCCGAGGAGGCAACATGACAGCGGTCGTGTTCGGTCTTGCCGTTGGTACCTGGCTGCTGGCAATCGGCCTGTTCGGGAGCGTACTCGCCACAGTATTGCTCGGCTACGAGTACGCGACCGGCGACCAGTCGTTCCTTCGGGTCAGCAAAGGCGCTGCAGGAGTTGCGACGGGGTCATTCGTCATTGCACTGCTGTACCTGACCTTGCAGTTTCTCAGTGGGGATTACACCAACGCGTATGTCTGGGACAACACTGCAAACTATCTCCCGACGCTGTACAAAGTCACGGGCGTCTACGCGTCCAACGCGGGGTCGGTGCTCCTGTGGGCGATGCTTACGGCCGTTGTCGTCACAGCGACTCTGCTTCTGGATCGGTATAGTGCGCGTGGCGCGCGTCTCCCCCAATCCCTCGGAATGGGGGTTGTCACCGTCTTCGCCTGGATGCTCGTCACTGACAGTCCGTTTACCCCCCTGTCGACAAGGTATCCCGCCGTCGCAGCGAACGGGATTCCACGGGATGGCAGCGGTCTGAATCCGTTGCTGGTTGACCCGTTCATGGCGATCCACCCGCCGATCACGTTCTCGGCGTACGCACTGTTAGTGGTGCCCTTCACTGTTGGCGTGACACACTTCGTTGCCAGGCTCCGGGGGACCGAGAGCGTGCTCGACGACTGGCTGGACGGCATGACACGTTGGCTCCGGGCGTCGTGGCTTCTGTTGACCGCCGCAATAACGCTCGGCGGGCTCTGGGCGTACCGGGTGCTCGGCTGGGGTGGTTTCTGGTCGTGGGATCCGGTCGAAACGTCCGTGCTCATTCCGTGGCTCGGCCTGACTGCCGTGTTACACACGCTTAATCAGTACCGACGCTCGGGCCGGTACGCGGTGCTCGCGCCCGCTGCCACGGCCGCGTTGTTCCCGCTGGTTATCTACGCGACGACTGTGGTCCGGAGCGGCGTCTTCCGGAGCGTCCACTCGTTCGCCGGTGGGGGCATCGGAAGCGGCGTCTTGTTCCTTCTCGGAGGGACGAGCACCTTGGCAGTCGGCCCCGCGTTCGTCCACTGGTTCAGGACTGAACAGGGAGACACAGATGAGGCGGGGCTGCTCGACCGGGCGACGATTTACCACGCTGCTGTGCTCGGGTTCATCATGCTTGCGTTCGTCTCGCTCTGGGGCCTCACGTTTCCCGTGGTGCGCAGCCTCGCTTCGGGCGTCGAGGTCAGTGTTGACGCGCGGTACTACAACCTCTGGAGCTTCCCGGTCGTCGTCGCGATGTTGCTTGCTGGCGGGATGTACGCACAGCAAGAGCGCTTCAGCACGCGAGTGACAGTCGGAACGGCCGCCGCAGTGCTCATTGCCGCCCTCGTTGTTGGTGTCGGGCTGGCACGACCGGAATGGCAGTTGGCGTCGACTGAACCGTTCGACCCGGCGTATTACCGCGCTATTGGGAGTCTCAGTGTAGTGACCGTGCTCCCGCCGGCAGTGTACTTCGCAGGCGCATGGGTCGTCCGCTACACGGGACGCCTCCGTCGGCTAACCGGACGGCGCGCGAAGCTGAACGAGACTGGCATTGCGCTCATCCACGTCGGCGCGGCGCTACTCGTCGTCTCTGTCTCGTTCGTCTACGTCTTCTCGACGACGGCGTCCGTCGGTATCGCCGGCGCGACCGAACTGGACGATACCGGGGAGCGAATCGTCCGCGACGTCGAGGGGTCGCCGTACACGGTCGAGGTAACCAATTACTCGCCGGAGCACACGCCGACGATAACCGACGCAGCGATGACGCCGGCCGAGATTGGCTCGGTCTCCCCCTCGACGTCAGTATTGCTCGTGAAAGGGGAGGTGACAGCGGTCCAGCGCTTCGAGAACACCACCATCGCACAGCTCAACGACTCGCGCGTGTGGGTCGGTGCCGACAGTGGGGCGGTGCAGTTCGAAGAGGGATCGGTAATCGTCGCCCGTGGGTCCCTCTCTGATCCCCGCTCAGAGAATATCGACGCGCTCGTCTACACTACCGGCGAGAACGTCGGACCCATATCGGCCCCACCGACGGACGCGTACACGCCACGGGTCGTTGATCATCAGTACGATGTCCAGCTGTATCGGGGCGATACGCTGGTCGCCGACGGCACCGTCGCCGAGCAGTCTTATCGCGGGCGCGACATGCAGACCAACGACCCGCTCATCGAGCGCGGGCTTGCTGGCGACACGTACGTCGTCGCGACCCGCACTGCCGGCGGACTCTCGATTGAAATCAGCCGCTACCCGCTGGCCAACCAGATATGGTTCGGCGTCGCGGTGATGCTCGTCGGGATGGCGCTGGTCTTCCTGTTCGACCCGGCCTCGGGTGCCGTCGGTGCCCGCGAGTGACGGGGTCAGGCTTCGATGACGAACTCGAAGCTCACCCACCCGGTGACGAGCACGGCCCCGTCGTAGACGAGGAGGATTCGGAACCACTCCGACAGCCAGAACGGCCCCCTGGAGAGGCTCGTGAGTTCGATTCCAGCGAGGATGACCGGCACCACAAGCGGGACGAGTAACACCGGGAGCAGCGACTCGTTGACCTGTGAGTTCAGCGTCAGCGCGGTCAGTAACACGCCGGCGGCGCTGAATCCGACTGCCGCGAGCGGGAACACGAGCGCCAACTGGACGAGCAGGGCGGGCTCGAACGGCGTCCCCAGAAACACCGTCACCGCGACGAGGGTCACCCACCCGATAGCCGTCACGAACACCGCCGAGCTACAGACCTTCCCGAGGTAGATCGCGGACCGGTCGACGGGGGCGAGCATCAGCCCCTCGATTGCGGCGTTGTCGTCCTCGACGGCGATGCCCCGGGAGAGCGCGAGCGTCGTGGCGAACACGAGCGCTATCCAGAGCCCACCGCGGGCGATGACCGCCGGCTCGTCGACCCGGCGGACGAACACGAACGAGAAGATGACGACTATCAGCAGCGCCAGCACCGCCGCGCCGTTGGCCCGCCGCTTCCCGCGGGCTTCGAGCAACAGGTCCTTCGCCGCGATAGCCCGAACTGCGCGCAGATACCGTCGAATCATGGTTGTCGAGGTGTGTCCACGTACTGTTGTCTGATCGCGTCCGGCCCGGGACAGTCGGCCGTGTCAATATCACGGACGAGCTGTCCTCCCTTGAGTGTGAGCACCCGGTCGGCGTGAGTGAACCCGTGGTCGACATCGTGTGTCGCGAAGACGATTGTCGTCTCCTCCAGATTGCGTAGCTGGTCCGTCACTCGTAGGAGAGACTCTTGATCAAGTCCAGTGAACGGCTCGTCTAGCAACAACAGCAAAGGGTCATGCAGCGTCGCCCGCGCGAGTGCGAGCCGCTTTGCCATCCCGTGGGAGAACTCGCTTACGGGGTCGCTGGCTCTGTCCGCGAGCCCGACGGCGTCGAGCTGGGTCTCACACCGGCTCCGGTCCACCCCGTGTAGCCTGGCGTGCAGGCGGAGGTTCTCCCGGGCAGTCAGTTGCTCGTAGTGGTACGTCTCGTGTGCCACGAAGCCGATTTCCCCACGCTGTGTCGGTCGGTCGCGGGAGAACTCGGTTCCCTCAAGCGAAATCGTCCCCTCGCTCGGTCGCGTCAGCGTCGCCAGGAGCCTGAGTAGCGTGGTCTTGCCCGACCCGTTGTGACCGAACAACAGCACCGACTCGCCGCGACCCACCTCGATATCGATCCCCTCAACACCGACCTTCGGCCCGAAATACTTCGAGACTGTAGACAGCGAGAGGACGGCCATCACCGGAGGGACGGACAGCAGATGTTTTTACCTTTTGTAATCCAAATACGGGTATGGCAGCGGTCTCACTCCTGGCGTCGTTTGCCGCCGGTGCCATGACCGTTCTCACGCCGTGTTGTCTCCCGGTGCTCCCGCCGCTCCTGTCGGGGAGCGTGGGTCACCGGCTGAAACCGCTCGCGATTGTCGGCGGGAGCGTCGTCTCCTTTACCCTCGTCGGCCTGGTCACCGGCTACCTGGGGACGCTCACCTCCGACTCGCTGCGGGCCCCCGCGTTCCTCGTCATCATCGCCTTCGGCGCGGTCATGGCCGACGACGACCTCCACGAGGCGTACGCGGCGACGGCGTCGAAGGTCTCGGGACGGGTCGACGGGCTCGGCATCCTCTCCAGTTCGGCCCACCCTATCGCCGCCGGGTTCGCGCTCGGGCTCGTCATCGGCATCCTCTGGCTCCCGTGTGTCGGCCCGGTCCTCGGCGCTGTGCTGGCGTACGCGGGTACGACGGGCGACATCTCACAGAGCGGACTCCTGCTGTTTAGCTACGGCGTCGGGTTCGGGCTCCCGATGCTCGGTGTCGCCTACGGGAGCAAGGTCGCCGGCGGGCAGGTCAGGGAGGTACTCCCGGGTGCCGAGCGGACGGAATCGGTCCGCCGGCTCGCCGGGTACCTCCTGCTCGTCAGCGGCGTCGCGTTGCTGTTTCAACTGGACCGCGTGCTCCTCTCGACGCTCTGATTAGCCGGTCATCGCGGCGACGCGGAGCATCAGGAACAGCATCGTGACCTGCAGCGCCCCCTGGACGGTAAGCAGTGTCGCGGTCCGGACGCCGAGGGAGACGACCCGTTCCGGGTCGGGGTCCGCACTGCGGAGTTCGCGGTAGGTGAGTACGTCCGCCGGCAACACGCCGAGCAGTGCGATACCGGCGATAGCGACCGCAACGCCGAACACGGCGCGCACGAGCGTCGTCATCGGCCACACGATACCGTACGCGAGCGCCATCGTGACGCCGGCGGCCAGCGTCACGACCGTCAGCGTCGGCAGCAGGACCAGCGTCGTCGGTGCGAGCCGCGCCACTATCGGGTAGGCCGCCGCCGTATCACGTTCGCGCAACAGCGGTGCCAGGACGAACCCGTACGCGAGGACGAGCGCCGTCCACGCGGTCCCGACCCAGACGTGGATGGTCCGTACTGCCCCGATGGGACCGGTCAGGGCCGCGTACCCGAATCCGGCGGCGACACAGGCCGCCAGTCCGCCGCCGACGCCCAACGCCGCAGTCGGCCCGTGTCGGTCCGGCATCGGTCTGTAGTACGTCCGGCCGATGAAAAACGAGTCGGTCGACGCGTTCGGGGCCTCGACCCGCCAGCGTCCCGCCAACATCTGGCGGTCTGCCGGGATTGCACAACGCTCATAGGTTCGGTGGAAAAACATCCGGACAAGGCTCTCAAACCGTGCCTCGAAACCAGACGCGCCGGCGGACGCTCGCGTTGCTCGGCTCCGCGCTCTCGGTTCCGGTCGCCGGCTGCTCGGGCGGCCTGTTCGGCAGCGAGACGGACACCGCGCCCGACACCCCGACACCGACCCCCGAGCCGACAGTCCAGCGCGTACCGGCAGCGTACCGGCTCCGGCGCTGGCTCCCCCCGCTGTGGACGCTCCCGTACTCGAACCCCGCGCAGGTGGGCTACCAGACCGTGAACGTCTCCGACCTGCGGTTCGCTCGGCTCGACGCGTCGGCCGGGAACGAACTCATCGCCGACGCGGCCAGCGACGCCCGAACGGAAGACAGCATCCCGCTGGCGATGACATACCGCACCGAGGCGCTCGAAGTCGTCGTCATCGCCCGCGGACCGACGGAGGCCCTGCTCGACTCGTTCGAAGCCCGGGGCATGACCGAGGGGTCGTCGGACGCCGGCTACCGGGTGTACTACCAGACCGACGAGGAGGGCGAGCGACGGCTCACCTACATCGGCGGCAACGAGTGGAGCGTCTACGTCCGGTTCAGCGGCGACCGGGACGAGGACCTCACCGCGGCGCTGCTTGAGGCCAGGACCGGCGAGGGCCAGTCGTGGGCGAGTGCCAGCCCCGAGACCCGGCCCCTGTTTTACGACGCGTACGTCGCCGCCGACGCCCAGGGTGTGCTGTTCCCGTCGCCGACCCCCGGCAGTTTCGAGGGCGTTGACGGCGACCTCCACGGGGCGCTGGCGAGTACGGTCTTTCCGGGCAGCGACGAGCAGTCCTACGACACCGCGCGGATGCAGGTCACGCTGGCGTTCGCCCCCAACGCGCCCGCCCGGCGCTCGGCCGTCGAGGCCGTCTATCGCGGGGCCGCGGAGTCCGCCGAGCGGGAGACGTTCCGCCTGTCGTACTGGCCGGTCTTCGACGACCCGACCGTCGAGCAGGTCGGCGAGAGTGCGATACGCGTCCGGCAGGACGTCGACACGGAGACGCTCCGGGACGCATAGGGCTCCGAGTGAGGGCGGGTAGTTCCCAGTAGCTGAGAACACGCCAGTCCCGTTTTTCTTGGGGAGACTAACAGGGGGGTATGGAAGAGTTCGACCACGAGGTGGACGCCCCGCGGGGCGCAACGAGCCGCGAGTGGGAGGTGTTCGTCCGCGAGGACACGGCGGACCCGCTGGCCCACGTCGGAAGCGTCAGCGCACCGTCCGCCGACATCGCCAGGGAGCAGGCCGCGTCGCTGTTTGGCCGGACCGCCGTCACGCTGTGGCTGTGTCCCGCCGACGAGACCCGCCGCTACCAGACCGACGACGCGGCCCTCGGGTCGGGGGCGACGGGGGAAGATGCCACGATGAGCATCGACGAGATGGAGTCGGAGACACTCCGGGGTGAGAACCGATGATTTCGGTCTCGAAACTGCTCTGTGACCTCGATGCCGAGGGCGATGGCCTCCGGTACGACGCGGCCGACGAGTCGACCAAGCGCCAGATACGCGACCGGAAACAGCGCCGCCCCGTCGTCGTCTGGAACGTTACGAAGCAGTGTAATCTCTACTGCGACCACTGCTACGCCGCCGCCGACACCGACATCGCCGACGGCGAGCTCTCGACGGCCGAGGGGAAGGCGCTGCTGGAGGACCTGGCCGACTACGGCGCGCCGGTGGTGCTGTTTTCCGGCGGCGAACCGCTCGTCCGCAATGACCTCGAAGAACTGGTCGCCTACGCGAACGAGGTCGGTGTCCGCCCGGTGCTCTCGACCAACGGGACGCTCATCACCGAGGAGCGCGCCGAGTCGCTCAAGAATGCTGGGCTGAAATACGCCGGCGTCTCCGTCGACGGCCTGCCGGAGCGAAACGACGACTTCCGCGGGGTCGACGGCGCGTTCGAGGGCGCGGTCCAGGGCATCGAGAACTGCCTCGACGCGGGCCTGAAGACCGGCCTCCGGTACACCATCACCGAGCGCAACGCCGCCGACCTGGAGGGCGTCGTGGACCTGCTGACCGACGTGGGGGTCGACCGCTTCTGTTTCTACCATCTGGACTACGGCGGGCGCGGGACCGAAATCGTTGACGCTGACCTCACACCTGAGGACCGCCGGCAGGCGGTCAAGCGGGTCTGTGACATGACTCGGAAGTACCACGACCGCGGCGAGGAAATCGAGACACTACTGGTCGGGAACTACGCCGACGCGGCCTACCTCGTCGAGTACGCCCGCGAGCACATGAGCGACGCGCAGGCCCAGCGAGTGTACGAGTACCTGCGGGTCAACGGCGGAGACCCGACCGGCGAACGCGTTGCCGACGTGGACTATCAGGGCAACGTCCACCTCACACAGTTCTGGCAGGGGTACTCGCTGGGGAACGTCCGCGACCGCTCGTTCGGCGACATCTGGGAGGACGAGTCGAATCCGCTGCTTCGGGCGCTCCGGAACCGCGAGGACCACCTCAGCGGGAAGTGTGCCGACTGCCGCTACGCTGGGGTCTGCCGCGGCGCGTCGCGCCTGCGTGCGCTCACCGTCGAGGACGACCTGTTCGCCCCGGACCCGCAGTGCTATCTGGAGGACGCCGAGGTTCACGGGCCGCTGCCGTTCGACACCGGCGGGAACTCGGTCGCTGGCGGGAGTTCGGCAGACTGACCCGCTCGTGTTTAGTCGAGAAACTGCAAGTACTACTGACCAGCCCCGCGTTCAGTCCCGCCCTGTCGGCTGACCGAGCGGCTACGCCGGAACGGGAGGGGTGTCGGCAGCGCTACACGCCCGCTGCTCGGGCGACCTGCGGTCTCCCGGTGGCCGGGGTTTCTGGCTCTCAGCACCACGCTTCGCAGTAACCGCTGCCACCGACCCGGACAGCCCTACTTTAATCCCCGCCAAACCAAGGGGGACGACTCATTCCTGCGTGCCGGTAACTATCACATGCGACCGTCGATTGACGGTCGTGTCGTCGGGAAACACACGCTCAGTCTCGTGGGACAGATGGGCGTTCCTTCGGGCATTCGGCCGCCCTGGACACGGCGGCCGGTTTGTTCTCTGTGAGCACTGGGGCGGACCGGGGCGTTTTTGCCCTGCCCCCCGCTATCGACACCTGTGCAGTCGGTTGAGCTACACGCGCATTCGTCGCTGTCGTACGACGGCCGGGACCCGGTCGAGCTCCTCTTAGAGCAAGCCAGCGGTGTCGGACTGGACGCGCTGGCTGTGACTGACCACGACGAAATCGACGCCAGCCTCCGGGCGGCCGAACTCGCCCCGGAGTACGGCCTCGTCGGGATTCCCGGCATGGAGGTCACGTGTGCCGCCGGACACGTCCTCGCGCTGGGGATACAGGAGGCGATTCCGCCCCACCTCCCCTTCGACGAGACGCTTGACCGCATCCGCGAGCAGGGCGGGCTCGCGGTCGTCCCGCATCCGTTTCAGGAGTCCCGCCACGGCGTCCTAGAACACATCTCGAAGGCCGAACTCGCGACGGCCGACGCCATCGAAGTGTACAACTCGCGGCTGCTGACCGGGCGGTCGAACCGGCAGGCCGAGCGGTTCGCGCGACGAAAGGGGCTGCCGATGACCGCTGGCAGTGACGCCCACATCGCGGAGATGGTTGGGCAGGCGGTCACCAACGTCGGCACGGACGAACGAACCGTCGAGGCGATTCTAGACGCGATCCGCGAGGGTAAGACGACTGTCGAGGGGAAGCGGACGCCGTGGCGCATCAGCTTCCGGCAGGCGGCTGGCGGGGCGAAGCGACGCGTCAAGAACGGTATCGCGGAGCTCCTACAGTGATGCAGGGAGCCGACGCGGCCGCCGTCGCCGACGCGCTCGACAGCGGCGACCCGCTCCCGGGGACCGGCGGGTTCGCGGGCGACGTGGACGGGACGCTCGTCCGGGACGTGCTCGGGCGTTACCCGCTGTTCGTGGAGCGAGACGTTGCCGAAGAGGGGCGACTCGGCCACGACCAGTGGGGTCACGACCCGGCGGCGCTGGAAGACCCGCGGTCGTTCCCCGCGGGCCACGTCCGCGACGGCGACGGGACCAGACGCCGCTTCACGCTGCCGTCGCCCGACCCGTTTCCGGACCGAGAGACGGCGGTCGAGGCGGTCCAAGCGGCCGTCGAGACCAGCGTCGACGCCGTCGACACCGACGGGCTGGCAATCGCCTTCTCCGGCGGCGTGGACTCGGCGTTGCTCGCGGCGCGGCTCGACGCGCCGCTGTACGTCGCCGGGTTCCCGGACAGCCACGACGTCGAGGCGGCGCGGTCGGCCGCGGACCTGCTGGGGACCGACGTGCGCGTCGCCGAACTCACCCACGACGCCATCGAGCGGGCCGTGCCCGAGATCGCCCGCGCGACGGGGCGGGTCAACGCCATGGACGTACAGATAGCGCTCCCGCTGTACCTTGCCGCCGAACGGGTCGCGGCGGACGGCTTCGACCGGCTGGCGCTCGGGCAGGGAGCCGACGAACTGTTCGGCGGCTACGCGAAGGTTGCAAAGGCCCCCGAGGACCCCCGGGTCGACGCTGACACGGTCAGGGGCGCACAGCGCGAGGTCGTCGCCACGCTCCCCGACCAGCTAGAGCGGGACGTGCTCGCGCTGCGGGCCGCGGGCGTCGAACCGGTGACGCCGCTGTTGCACGACCGCGTCGTCGGGGCTGCTCTGCGACTGGACGGCGACCTGCTGGTCGACGGTGAGACGCGGAAAGTCGCGCTCCGGGCGGCCGCCCGGGAGTCGCTCCCGGACGAGATTGCGGACCGGGACAAGAAGGCCGCCCAGTACGGCTCCCTGGCGGCCCGCGAACTCGACCGCCTCGCCCGGCAGGCCGGCTACAAGCGCCGGATGGACAATCACGTCACGAAGTACATTGAAGCGCTCATCGAGTGAGCTGCGGCTACGGCTCGTGAACCGACTCGATTGCTCGCTGGCCGACCTCGACGACATCTGCCGGGAGTTCCCCGCTCCGGTCACGTAAGTCAGCCACGGAGAACCACTCCCAGTCCTCGGCCGGCTGTTCGCCCGGCCCCGGTGTGATGTCGCGGCTGTCCGCCCGGCCGTAGAAGATGAAGTCGATGTGCTGGTGGCCCACCTCCCCCTCAGCGGTGACGTTGATGTCTTCGAGCAGGAAGTGCTGTGGCTGAGGTATCGACTGGACCGTCTCGCTCTCGATATCCTGCTGGGGTGCGATGAGGTCGACATCAAGACCCAGTTCCTCGCGCGTTTCGCGGAGCGCGGCTTCGTGGGGCAGTTCGTCGCGGTCGATGTGGCCGCCGGCTGGCAGCCACATGTCGAGCTTGCTGTGTTCGTGCAACGCGACGCGGCCGTCGCTGACAACGTAGACGGTTGCGACAAAATGGCGGGTCGTCTCCATACCGACGGAACGGCACAGTCAGAGGTTTAGGTTACGATACCGGTCAGGGGTGGATGTTGTCTTCCGCTTCCAGCAGTTCGTGGTAGCGGTTGCGGATGGTAACCTCGGAGATGTTGGCGACTTCGCTGACCTGGCTCTGGGTCACCTTCTCGTTGGTGAGCAGCGAGGCGGCGTAGACGGCGGCGGCGGCGAGGCCGACCGGCGACTTCCCGGAGTGGACGCCCTCTTGCTTGGCGTTCTGGAGCAGCTGGCGGGCGCGCCGTTCGACCTCCTCGGAGAGGTCGAGGTCCGACGCGAACCGCGGGACGTAGCTTTCGGGATCGGCGGGCTGGATTTCGAGGCTCAGCTCGCGGACGACGTAGCGGTAGGTGCGAGCGATTTCATCCTTCTCGACGCGGGAGACGCCGGCGATTTCGTCGAGCGACCGCGGTGTGCCGGCCTGTCGCGCGGCGGCGTACAGCGACGCTGTCGAGACGCCCTCGATGGAGCGGCCGGGGAGCAGGTCCTCGTCGAGGGCGCGCCGATAGATGACGCTCGCGGTCTCGCGGACGTTCTCGGGCAGGCCCAGCGCGGAGGCCATACGGTCGATTTCGCCAAGCGCCTGCTTGAGGTTGCGCTCTTTGGAGTCCCGTGTCCGGAACCGCTCGTTCCATGTGCGCAGGCGCTGCATCTTCTCACGCTGGCGTGAGGACAGGGAGTTGCCGTAGGCGTCCTTGTCTTGCCAGCCGATGTTGGTCGACAGGCCCTTGTCGTGCATCATATTCGTCGTCGGCGCACCAACGCGGGATTTCTCGTCTTTCTCCTTCGAATCGAACGCGCGCCATTCGGGACCGGGGTCAATCTCGTCCTCCTCGACCACCAGCCCACAGTCTTCGCACACCGTCTCACCGCGCTCGCTGTCGGAGAGTAGCGCACCGCTACACTCCGGACAGACGAGTGATTCCGACTCCTCTTCCTCCGTCTGCTCTGTCTCCGTTTCGCGCTCGTTCGAGTATCGGCGGATGCTGGTATCGGTCATTTGTTGGGGGTGGGACAACCGGGTATCGTACCCGAAAAACGTGTTGTATCCTATTGTTGTATCTACGGCGACTTAAAACTTTTGTCTGTTTCAGAAGTCCAATTTTCGGAACGGAAAACAAGAGTTGGCAAATCGTGTGTATTACCTCCCACAATTGTTAACTTATTTATATTTCTGCCCGGTGTTTCGAAACGCTTACCGCGTATCCAGCACTCCGGCCCGACATGAGCGACCCCGCCGTCGATCCCGAGGAGGTCCGGCACGTCGCCGACCTCGCCCGTGTTGACCTCGCAGACGACGAGATCGAGCGGTTCACCGAGCAGTTCGGTGACATCCTCGACGCGTTCGAAGCGCTCGACGATGTGCCCGAGACAGAACGGGAGGCAGACCTCTCGAACGTGATGCGCCCCGACGAGATACGTGAAAGTCTCTCACAGGAGGACGCACTCCAGAACGCCAGCGACACCGAGGAAGGACAGTTCAAAGGACCGAAGGTGTCGTAGATGACGGCGTACAACGGCTACGTCACCGACGAGACAATCGAGGGGGCCGAGGACGGCCCGCTGGCGGACACGACCGTCGCAGTCAAGGACAACATCTCAACCGAAGGCGTCCGGACGACCTGTGGCTCGGCGATGCTTTCCGACTACGTCCCGCCCTACGACGCGACGGTCGTCCAGCGGCTGAAAGACGCCGGTGCGACCATCCCCGGCAAGACCAACATGGACGAGTTCGGGATGGGAACGACCACCGAAACGTCGGCGTTCGGCCCCGTCGAGAACCCCGTCGCCGAGGGCCGCGTCCCTGGCGGTTCCTCCGGTGGCTCGGCCGCCGTTGTCGCGGCCGGCGATGCTGACCTCGCGCTGGGGAGCGACACCGGCGGTTCCATCCGCTGTCCGGCTGCGTTCTGTGGCGTCGTCGGCATCAAACCGACCTACGGACTGGTCTCCCGGTACGGCCTCGTGGCCTACGCGAACAGCCTCGAACAGATAGGCCCCATCGCGCCGACCGTCGAGGACGCTGCAGAACTGCTGGACGTTATCGCCGGCCCGGACGAACACGATGCAACGACACAGGAAGCACCCGAGGCCGACGGTTCCTACGCGGCGGCTGCCGACGGTGACGTCGACGGACTCTCTATCGGTGTTCCGACAGAGCTGCTCGACGGGGCTGACCAAGAGGTTGTCGAGACGTTCTGGACGGCGTTGGACGACCTCGAAGCACAGGGCGCGAGCTACCACGAGGTTGACCTGCCCTCGGTCGAACACGCCGTCGAGGCGTACTACGTCATCGCCATGTCCGAGGCGTCCTCGAACCTCGCGCGGTTCGACGGCGTCCGCTACGGACAGTCGGGCGGCTACGACGGCAACTGGAACGATTCCTTCGCCAACGCCCGCGAGGAGGGCTTCGGCGAGGAGGTCAAGCGCCGGGTTCTCCTCGGAACGTACGCCCTTTCGGCGGGCTACCACGACAAGTACTACAAGAAGGCACAGGACGCCCGGGCGTGGGTCAAACAGGACTTCGACGAGGCGCTGGATGACGCCGACGTGTTGGCGTCACCAACGATGCCCGTCCCGCCGATGAAACGCGGCGAAAGCCTTGACGACCCGCTCACGATGTACCTGGCCGACGCCAACACGACCCCAGTGAACCTGGCGAACCTCCCGGCTATCTCCGTGCCGGCCGGCGAGACCGACGATGGGCTCCCCGTGGGCCTGCAACTGGTCGGACCGGCCTTCGGCGAACGCGAGATAATCCGCGCCGGCAGCGCGCTAGCGTAGGGACACGAGTGAGCGGAGCGAACGAGTGATTTTTCGCCCGCGTCGCGGTCGACGGGTTTGCGCCCCGTCACGCTTTTTGAACAGGCTGGTGAAATAGACACGAGAGTGCCCTCCACCCACAGTACACGCCGGCTACGGCTGGGTGCCATCCTGCTCGGGCTGGTCGCCTTCGACGCCCTCGCCGTGGTCACGGCGTACGTCCTGGCACACGTCGCGTACGGCTTGCTCCCGACGCTTGGCCTCCCGGTCGGCGCGTCAGTCTGGACCCGGGGGTTTCATCTGGTCCCGCTCGGACCCGTGGTGCTCGCCGGGACACCGCTCGTGTTGGCCCTCCAGTGCTGCTTTGGCTACCGGGTCACGCTACGGAAGGCCGCCGGCGGCCCGGACCTGCCCGAGGCACCCGGGCCGGAAACCACCAGAGAGCGCTTCACCGCGATCAAACGCAAGCGGACTGCGACACAGCTCCGCAAGCGGGTCGCACGGCTGGCCCAGACGGTGGATATGGCAACGCCCGAAGTGCGCGTCATCGACTCGGCGACGCCGAACAGCTACGCCGCGAGCCGACCCGGCGAGCGGACGCTGTTCGTGACGACGGCGCTCATCGACCAGCTTGCCGACGACGAGCTGGACGCCGTCCTCGCTCACGAACTCGCGCATCTGAAAAACGGCGACTCGTTCGTGATGACAGCGGCGGCGTTCCTGCCGATTGTGAGCGCACGCGCCACCCGGAGGCTTCGGACCACGCTCGAAACGTCGGTGTTCACTCACCGGTTCCTCGACGGAGAGATAAGCAGAAACGCCGTCGGCACTGCCTATTTTCACCTCCCGCTGGTCGCGTTCGCGCTCGCCGCAGTACCGTTTACCGCGGCGCTGTATCTCGCCAGCACGACCTGTTACCGGCTGTTGTCCAGAGTCCGGGAGTACGCGGCGGACGCAGGCGGCGTCGCCATCTGTGGCTCCCCGGCGGCGCTCGCCAGTGCTCTGGAGACGCTGACAGCGGACCAGCGCCCGGCCACGGACATCCGAACTGCTGAGACCGGTGTGCGGGAACTGTGTGTGGTGCCGTACGCGATTGCAGACGGGACGCCCGACCCGCCGGAGGGACGGGCCGAACGGCTCGCCCACCGCTGGCGGAGCGTCTCCGAACGGCTGCTGCCCGGGTCGCATCCGGACGTCGAACGCCGCATCGCTGCGCTGGCAGAGCGACAGTCCGCCCGTGACCAGCACGAGCGCCCGTGACGAATGGGTACAGTTTACTCGCCGGCGGCCCGAAAGAGCGTATGAGCGACGACGCCGAAGGGCGACTCAGCTGGCTCCACTGGCCGACAGTCCTGAAGGGGCTGGCACTGGGAATCGGGGCTGGCCTGATACTGGCCGTCTCACTGGGGGATTTCTACCTCGGGATACTGCTCGGGACACTCAACGGGCTCGCGTTCGGTATCGGTTGGTCACACTCGCGGGCCTGAGCTGCGGAGTCCGGCGCTGTTCGGATGACGGTTACAGCACGCTAGCGTACACGTCGGCCAGTTTGTCGATGGCGTGCTCGACGCTGATTACGTCCCGCCGGGCAAGACAGCGCTCTCGAAGCTGTATCTGGTCATCGAGGACGCGCTCGATAGCCCGGCGAAAACCGTCGATGTCGCCTTCGTCGTATGAGTAGCCGGTTTCACCGTCTTCGATGGTGTCGCTGAGTGCGCCGGCGTCGACGCCCGCGACGGGCGTCCCACAGCAGTTGGCCTCCAGCGCGACCAGCCCCTGCGTTTCGACGGGGCTGGGGAACGCGAACACGTCAAGTGTCGAGTACAGCTCGGGAAGCTCCGCCCGGTCCAGAAAGCCGAGAAACCGCACGTCGACATCGCTGTGTTCGGCCGTCGCTTCGAGGGTTTCACGGGCCGGGCCGTCGCCGCCGAGCACGACAGTCACGTCCAGCCCCTCGCAGGCGGTGATGATGTCAGCTAGACATTTCTCGTAGCCGTGGCGGCCGGTGTAGCCGACGATGGGGCCGTCGGGGAGGTCGTAGCGGTCCCGGAAGTCGGTCGTGTCGACCGGTTCGAACACGGTCGTGTCGACGCCGTTCGGGACGACGGACACCGTTGTATCGAGGCCAATAGACTCCCGGAGATGGGTCGCTGCGCGCTCGCTTGGCGCGATAACGGTGTCGGCACGGCCAAGGAACCAGCGTTCGTAGCTCTCGGCGCTGGAGCGGACCGCTGACTCGACAGCGCCGTTGAAGGAGACGTACTCGGCGTACTCGCTCGTCGGCGTGTGATACGACGCGACGAACGGGATGTCAAGCTTCCCCGCGAGTCGCTGGCCAGCCATCCCGAGGCTGAACGGCGTGTGGGCGTGGACCAGTTCGGCGTCCCGGACGCCGTTCGGTATCTGTGGCATCCCGAGGCGAAAGCCCTCGTAGAACGGGAACGGGAGGCTCCGGACCGGGTACTCGTTGTCGGCGGGGTCGTGGTCGCTTTTCGGATAGACCACGCCCATGCGACCGCCGCGGTCGCGCCAGCGGTCCCGCCACGTCTGCACCGTGTAGGTCACCCCATTGACGGTCGGGAGATACGTGTCGGTAAACGTCGCGACGTGCGGCAGTGCCATCGCCGCGGCGTAGCAGGACCAGGGCTTAAACCGTTGCCATTGGCAAGCCACTAATCAGGTGATTGTCACCCGCCACCAAGCGCCAGAGCGCTTTTCCGGGACCGTGGTGGAGTGTGGGTAATGGACCGGGACGGCTGGCTGTACGCCTGGGCGCTCGCATCGGTGGCACTGGGCGCGGGTTCGCTGCTCGTGCCGCTGTATTTTGTCGCCATCGGCGGCGAGACGTTCATGCTGGGCGTCCTCGCCGGGGTGGCCGCCGCGGCGGGCGCGCCCGGCGCGCTCGTCTTCGGGCGCGTCGCCGACAAAACGGGGAAGCGCCGTTCGCTCGTCCTGGTCGCGCTGGGACTGGCGGTCATCGCCCTGGTGCTCGTCTCGCTGACGGAGCGGCCGTGGCTAGTCATCGTCGGCAACGGCCTGCTGTGGTTCGCGGCGGGCGCGGTCGCGCCGGTGCTGACCCTGCTCGTCACCGTCGGAACCGTCGAGCGGGACTGGCCCGCGCGGTTCGCTGTCCTGAACCGCTACCAGGGCTGGGGGTGGGCCGGCGGCCTCGTCCTCGGCCTCGTGTGGACGACGCTGCTCTCGGGACCGCTCGGTGAGGTTCCCGCCCAGCAGTCGCTGCTGTGGCTGTGTGCGGCCGCCGTTTCTCTGTCGATGGCGCTCGCGGCGAAGTGGCTACCGGCCGACCCCGACGAACTCGCCAGCCCACGAGCCAGCCGGCTCTCGCGGGCCATCGCCCGGTCGCGCCGGCTCCCGGTCAGGAGCGCGACGTTCCCGGTCGGCCCGGGCCGGCTGTACTGGCTCACGCGGTCGATACATCCACGGGACGTCGTGGCCCGGTTCACTCCGGCGCTGACGGTCTACTTCGGAGGCGTCGTCGCCTTCTTCGTCGGGTTCGGCGTGTTCTGGGGACCGTTGCCGCTGTATCTCTCGCGGACGCTCGGTTACAACTCCGGTCTGGTCTTTGCGCTGTATCTCGTCTCCAGCGTCGGGTCGGCGCTGTGGTACGACCGCGCCGGCAAACTCGCCGAGCGGTACGACCCGAGCGGGCTTCAGGTCGGCAGCCTGCTCGCCCGCGCGGCGCTTCACCCGGCCGTCGCCGTCGTGGGACTGCTCTTCTCGGCGGCGCTCGTCGGCACAGCGGTCACCGGCGTCGTGTTCGCCCTCATCGGCGTCGCCTGGGCTGTCATCGCCGTCACCGCGGCCAGCGTCGTCACCCAACTCGCGCCGGCGGCGATTCGCGGCGAGGCGCTCGGCATCTACACCGCCGTCTCTGGGCTGGCGAGCGGCGTCGGGTCGATACTCGGCGGCTGGCTTGGCGGCTACGGCTTTCTGCTCGCGTTCTCAGTCGCCGGTGCGCTGGTGTTTGTCGGCGCAGCACTGGTCGCAGTCGTCTGGCGTCGCTCACCGTCGGTAGCTGTCGCAACGGACCCCCGCTCAGCATAAAATCCGCTGGGGCGGCGATCAGACCAGTTTTTCGTACGTCTCGATCAGCCGACGACCGACCCGGTCTAAGCTGTGTTCTCTGGCCGTCTCTTTAGCGTTCTCTCCGAGTCGGTCCCGCAGGTCCGGGTTCTCGGCGAGACGCTCCAGTGCCTCGCGGAACTCCGTTTTGTCAGAACAGATGAGACAGTCGTGGCCGTCCTCGTAGTACTCTCGGAACACCGGAATATCGGAAAGGACGACCGCCTTCCCGCAGGCCATCGCCTCCAGCACGGCGATACCCTGATTCTCTGCCTTCGTCGGGAACAGGTACACGTCGCCGGCCCCGAACGCGCCGCGGATGTCCTCGACCCAGCCGGTGAACGTGACGTTCTCTGGCGGGTCGTTCACCCACTGCGAGACGGTCTTCGAGGCCTGTGGCCCGGCGTCGTATGGGCCGAACCACGCGAAATCGTGCTCCGTTGCCTGTGCGAGTTCACAGAACGTCGTCAGCCCCTTGCGCTCGAAGACGTTGCCGACGGCGAAGACGACCATCCCGTCGAGGTCGTAGCGCCCGCGGTAGTCCTCGCGCATATCCTCGTAGCCTGCCAGCGCGTCGATGTCGACGCCGTTTGTCATCGGCCGTATCGGCGCATCGACCGGGTACGACTCGAGGATGTCCTTCGTGTACTCGGAGGGACAGAGCACGAGGTCGGCCTGCGAGTAGAACCACCGGAGGTACCGACCCAGTGCCGGCGCGACCAGGTTCGACCCGCGGAAGCTATCCCGGAAATCCTCGCGGGTGACGTGGGCGTGCAGGACGAGCGGGATGTCTGCCTGCGCCGCGTGTTGTGCCACAGCGACGGACCCCGGTCCGATCATGTTGCAGTGAGCGATGTCAAACGCTCGGAACACCGGATCGTTGAAGGCGATATTGCCACCCAGTGCCCACGCCGGATGGCCCTCCTGCCAGGGCGTCGTCTCCACCTCGATGTCGGTCTCGGACAGCGCCGCCCGCTGGTGGTCCACGGCAGTTCCGATGCCCGACCGGTCGAGGCGGTCGGCTAGTTCGAGATAGTTCAGGACGCGCACGTCTCGGGCAACTCCACCGGGGCCGAAAATCCTATCGACTTTCCCTGTGAGGGGTTGTAATAGATCGCAGTTGCCAGCTCGTTCGGAAGGCATTTTCCCGCCGCCGACCCAGTACCGCCAATGACGGACGAGGCGACCATCGCCCGCGAGCGTATCGAGCGCCTCCAGTCGCTCGCTCGCGAGGCCGTCCAGGCTGGCAACGAAGACCGTGCTCGGTCGTACGTCCGGCGCGCGCGACGCGTCGCGGAGCGTCACCGTCTGCGGCTGCCGCGGTCGTTCGAGCGGTCGACATGTGACGCCTGCGACACGTATCTCTTGCACGGCCACAACGCCCGCTCGCGAACCCAGTCCGGCCACGTCGTCATCACCTGCGACTGTGGGTCACAGTCCCGCTACCCGTACGACTGAGGATTCTTTACGACTACTGGTTTTAAGGGGCTGTCCGCGCTAAACCGTGTACATGAGTGACTCTTCTCGACAGTCTCGGATACACGACCTCGACGCGACACTCCGCGTCGGCAAACACGGCATCGAATCAGTAGCGGACGAACTCGATGACCAGCTGGAGAACACCGACCTGGTGAAAGTCAAGTTCCTCCGCTCGTCCCGCGGCGGCACGACGACCGAGGAACTCGCCGACGACCTTGCTAAGCTGGTCAACGCCACCGTGATTCAGGTTCGGGGACACACTGCTGTGTTTGAGAAATGATGCAGGTCCAGCCACTCGCCGACCTACTCAACGGGCTCGGTGTGCCAGCGGCCGGCTCTATCGCTTCGGCAGTGGTCTTCGTCGTTGTCTTCGCCCTCGTCTACGTTCTGGGGAAGGCAATCGTCCTGCCTATCGTCGACCGCTCGCTCAAGTCCCGCGACCTCGATACGCACGCTCGGCGGCCGCTGAAGAAGGTCGTCAGCATCGGTATCGTGTTCGTCGCCATCTCCGTCGCCTTCGGGATGGCCGAGTACGGGAACTTCCTGCAGTCGCTGGCGACCATCGCCGCGGCAGCGACGCTGGCCATCGGCTTCGCGATGCAGGATGTCATCAAGAACTTCGTTGCCGGCGTGTTCATCTACACCGACAAGCCGTTCCGCATCGGTGACTGGATCGAGTGGGACGGTAACTCAGGCGTCGTTGAGGACATTAGCCTCCGTGTGACTCGCGTCCGGACCTTCGACAACGAACTGCTTACCGTGCCGAACTCGAATCTGACCGACGGCGTCATCAAAAACCCCGTCGCAAAGGACCAGCTCCGATTGAAGTTCGTGTTCGGCATCGACTACGACGACGACATCGACGAAGCGACTGAAATCATTCTCGACGAGGCCAGGGCACACCCGGGGATTATGGACGACCCCGAGCCCTCCGTTCGCCTCGTTGAACTCGGTGATTCCTCTGTCGGACTCCAGTCCCGTATCTGGATCGAAAACCCCAGTCGGTCCGACTTCGTCAAGACCCGCGCCGAGTACGTCAAGTCAGTCAAGCAGCGGTTCGATGCCGAGGACATCAATATGCCGTATCCGAACCGGACCATCGGCGGCGGGCTGGAGATGACCGGACTCGACAGCGTCGTGGAACCGGCCGACGACTGAGGGCAGGGCGGCGGCTTTTTTGTGGGCGACCGCGGCACGTGACTGCTGTCCCGGCAGCTGGTGGTCGGCTCGATACTGTAATTTTCGCCTGCGTGAACGGGCTGACCAGAGGCAACGCTCTCGGCTGTGCGGGTGGGGCACAGGTAGTGATGTGAGGGAAACGCTCATATTGTGTGTGAGAGACATACGTGCTATGAACGAATCGGACAGGCAATGGGATGACGTCTGATGGCGCGTTCCAGTTTCCGACCCGATGCGACCGACGCGCTGTGTACCTGGCAGCGTGACCGACTCGACGAGCACGAGAGTCGGTTCGACGCGGCGACGCAAATCACGTCCCGGCTCGGTGCACACTGGCGAGACAGCCACGCGGAGTTCGGGTTCTGGACGCCGGAACTCGTCGGTGCGGTGCCGGCCGAATCTGTGGAACTCGAACTGTTGACGGCGACAGAGCCGGTCGACCTGGCCGCCGCTGAGCAGACCGTCGCCTTCGACAGACAGCTCGTGGAGACGCGCCGGGAAGGGGAGTTTACGTGGGCGGCGGTTGACGGACCACGGCCGGGGACTCGCGACCAGCTCGGGACGCTCTACCGCCTCAGCTACGAGCAGGACGGCAGCCGGGAGACCATCACGGATCCGTTTGCGGACTCACTGCCCTTCGGTGCCTACGGCCCGCCGGAGCTGTACGACATGGACCGCCTCGATGAGCGCCGAGACGACCGTGCGTACTTCCAAGCGCTCGCAGAGGACGGTGCCGCCCCGCACGCCCACGAGGACGACGGATTGCCCCGATTCGAGCCTGCGACGAGCATGCTCGAAGTCCACCCGGGGACCGCAACCGAGTCGGGCACGCTCGCTGGCCTCACCGATGTCTTCGACCGAATCGGTCAGAAACAGCGCGACGGCGAGGCGCTGACGCCGGCCGAACGCAACTTCACCGGGTACGACGCCGTCCAGCTAATGCCGCTCGCCCCCATCACACAGAACGAAGACGAACTGGGCTACTGGCTCCCCGAGGCCGAGAGCGAGGGGCAGCTCACGGCGACAGTCAGGCGCCCCGACATGATAAACTGGGGGTACGACATTGTCATCTCCGGGTTCGGAACGGTCAACCCGGCCATCTTAGAGAGCCGTCGGCCGGACGAACTCGTCGACCTCATCGCGACCTTGCACACGATGCCGGACCCGGTCAAGGTCGTCTTCGACATCGCGCTGGGCCACGCCGACAACGGCGCGCTCCCACTGCTCAACGACGAGTGGTTCGCCGGACCGGGGATGTACGGGCAGGAGCTTGATTACACCCAGCCGGTCGTCCGTGCGGGCCTGCTCGAACTCCAGCGCCGCAAGATGGACTTCGGGGCGGACGGGATCCGCGTCGACGGCGCACAGGACTTCACGAACTGGGACCCCGAGGCCGAGGAGGAGTACCACGACGACGAGTACCTCGCCGAGATGGACCGGGTGACACAGGAGGTGGCCGGTGTCGAGTACCGTCCGTGGATGATCTACGAGGACGGCCGCCCGTGGCCGCGCTCGGACTGGGAACTCGCGTCGACGTACCGGACGCTCATCGAGGAACACCCCCACGCCTACCAGTGGGGGCCGGTCACGTTCGCCCACAATACGCCGGCATTGCAGACGTTCTGGGCGACGAAGTGGTGGCGCGTCCGCGAGGTCGCGGACATGGGCGAGAACTGGATCTCCGGGGTCGCGAACCACGACACGATCCGCCGCGGGACACAGCTCGAACCGGACCCGCCGTTCAGCCAGCCACAGATAAACCGATATCTCGGCGACAGCCGGCAGGAGCAACTCGAACGGGCCTACAACAATCCCGCCACGACGATCCTGTTTCACGGCTTCATGCCCGGCTGTCCGATGGATTTCACGCACGCCAACATGCGAGCCCCGTGGGGCTTCGTCCGCGACACGGACGCCGTCTGGAACCTGAAAGTCCTCGCCGAGGAGAAGAACTTCCCCGAATGGCAGATACGGGACCGCGACTTCGAAGACGACCGGTTTTTCACCCGTCTCAAGGAGTGGGGATTCGAAAGCCGCGCGGAACTGAGCGCGTTCCTGACGTGTCTCAGCGACACGGTCAGCATGACCGACTACGACAAGGCGGAAATGGCAGCGCTACTTTCTGTGGTCGGGACACCCGTCGGCGACGACCTCTCCGTCGAGGACCTGGAACAACTGGGTCTCGACTGGATGCGGGACATCGCTCACTTCGCCACGCTCTCACACTGGACCGACACACAGGACGACGACCGAACCGCGTTCGACCTCGAAGTCAGACGGTTCCGCCACGAGCACGACTGGGTGACGACAGACCTTACGGGCGAAGATGTACTCGACTACGTCTATCCGACTGACGGGACAGTACTGTACT
The DNA here is from genome assembly GCA_002844335.1 of Haloarcula taiwanensis. Classification (NCBI taxonomy): domain Archaea; kingdom Methanobacteriati; phylum Methanobacteriota; class Halobacteria; order Halobacteriales; family Haloarculaceae; genus Haloarcula; species Haloarcula taiwanensis. Next base: position 1,847,919 of record CP019154.1, on the reverse strand, counting down.
ACGGCTACCGCACCGATTCGGAGACCGGCGAAGAACTCCTGTTCGTGGGGACCATGGAAGGCGTTGCCGAAACCGTCACTCCCAGTCATCTTGTCGATGTCGACGAAAACGGGTGGGATGTCGCGCTCGCCTCCCCAGGGCTGGCAGTCAAGGACCCGGGCGAACCGGTAACGCTCGCTGACAGCCAGGCCGTGCTCTTCAGTCGATCTACTGCGAACGGGCCGTTGTGACACTATCTCATAGGACGGCGTGTTCACTGCGACGTAGAGCGATAGTGTGGCGGCCCTGCTACATGGGCCGTCTTTCGAGGCAGGAAGAGCTGTCTTATCGACTGCTTTGGCTAGCACCAGGTGTCTGACCGAGTTCCGCTCGGATGCGTGCGACGTACTCAACGAACCGGTGGGACGTTCGCTCTCGGGGACGGTCTATGTCGACGGTGACTGTCGACTGGACAGTGCCGGGGTCGTCGTCCAATACAACGACCCTGTCAGCTAGTTTCACGGCCTCGTCGATATCGTGAGTGACGAAGACGACCGTCTGGCGGGTTTCGGCCCAGATATCGAGCAGTTCGTCGTGGAGTCGGTCGCGTGTTCTGGCATCTACGCTGCCGAAAGGCTCGTCCAGCAACAGTATCTCCGGATCGACAGCGAGCGCACGGGCGATGCCGACGCGCTGTTTCATCCCACCCGAGAGCTCCTTGGGATACGCATCCTCAAACCCTGACAGACCGACGAGGTCGACCAGTTCCCGTATCCGCCCTTCACAATCGGGACAGTCACACGCGGGCCGGTCGAGACCAAAACGGATATTCCCCCGGACCGTCAGCCACGGGAATAGCGCGTACTCTTGAAAAACCATCCCGCGGTCAAGCCCCGGCTCCGTGACCCGGTCGTCGTCGACCAGAATCGAGCCGCTGTCGGTGTCCTCGAGGCCCGCTATCGTTCGCAACAACGTCGTCTTGCCACAGCCCGACGGACCGACGATACAGCAGAACTCGCCTTCCCGAACGGAGAGTGAGACACCCGAGAGTGCCTGTACGGAGTCGTAGGCCTTACTGACACCGTCGACGACGATTTTCCGACCCGCTTTGGCCGGGTCCGACGACCGTTCACTCAGCGCCATGCGAGAGCCCTCCGTTCGAATAGCCGGAAGCCAACGTCCATCGTAAGGAAGGCGAGGCTGATGAGGAACATGTACGCGACGCTGGTCTCCATCGCGAGGTTGTTCGCGGCGTTGATGATCTCGTAGCCGACACCGGGCGCACCGAACAGTTCGGCCCCGACGACAATCATCCAGCAGCGTCCGATGCTGGTACGGAAGCCCGTCAGCAGCTGCGGGGCGGCACTCGGGAGCGCGACCAGCTTCAGCATCGACAGGTCCCGTTTGACTCCCAGCGTCGATGCGGCGTCGGTGAGTTCGCTCGAAACGCCCTCGACGCCGCCGTAGGCGGCATAGAAGTTAATCCAGAACGCGCCGACGAAGACGATGAAGGCCGCTCCCGTGTGATGGATACCGAACCAGACGATGGCGAAAACGACCCACGCCAGCGGCGGAATCGGCCGCAGCACCCGGACGAGTGGCCGCAGCCAGTCGTCTAGCACGTCGTGCCAGCCCATCGCCAGTCCGAGGCTACTGCCACAGGCGGCACCCAGCAGTAGGCCCGGGATGTAATGAAACAGGGTCTGTGTGAGATGTGCAAGTCCCGTCGGCAAGACGAGTTCCAGTCCGGCGAGCGGGGCGACGATTCGTGTCGAGGTTGCGAACAGCTGGACGAAGGCGCGTGCGGAGTCGACGGGTCCCGGAACCAGATACGACGGCTGCGTCGTCAGCGCTCCGACCCACCAGATAAGCAGGAAACTCGCCAGGCCCCCGAGGCCACGGAGATATCGCCGTGCTTCTCTCTCGACGCCTCCGTCCAGCAGCGTCTCGGGACCGGTGTCGGTGGGCGCGCTCATGACTCGATGGCGTCGTAGGGGCCGAAGGCGAACAGTTCCTCACTCGGCACCGGTTCGTCGATGTTTCCGACGCTCGCAACGAACTCGCCCATCGTCGCGGTCTGCTCGGTGACAGCATGCGGGTCCGAGATGAAATCGGACGCCTGTGACTCGAAGGCCGCCTGAGCGAGTTCCTCGCTTACACCCGAGCCGATGACCGACGCGGCGTGGCCCGCGGCCACGTCCGGTGCGCTCGCTGTGAATGCGGTCGCTACGGTGTGCTGTTCGACCAGTGACCGTGCGATATCGCTCGCGTCGATGACCTGCTGAGTCGCGTAGAGCACCGTCACTGGATGGTTCTCCAGGACAGTCCCCGACCATTCGAGTTCGCCGTAGCCGTCTTCACGGCCGATTATCGTCGCGAACGGCTCCTGAATGACGGTCGCATCGATATCGCCCGACTGAATTGTCTGGACCGCTTTCGCCGGTGGAACCTTCGACTTGTCGATGACGGTGTCAATTTCCCCGGCGTCGAGAGCCTCTTGAATCCAGTACCGGAGCACAATGTCGGGAACGCTCCCATCCGGTGGGACACCGAACCGGATTTTTCGTCCGTTCTCACGCTCGAAGCGGTCGAAAACGGCGTCGGCCTCTTGCTCGTACAGGTCGACGAGCTTGCTTGTCCCCATAATCTTGAACCCGTTTCGTGAATTCGCAGCGAGAACACCTGCGTGCGTGCCTCTGTCGGCGAGTACCATCGCCGGAGTGACGCCAAAGAACGCGACATCGACGTCCCCACTGGCAAACGCTGTGACGACACTGGGGCCCGAGCTAAAACGCTCGACAGTGACCTCTGCCGGGACAGCGTCGTAGTAGCCCTCCCGTTCCATTACGTAGTGTTGCATGTTGGGGTAGATCGGGACGTACCCTACAGTCACGGAATCAAGCGAGGCCGCACCCTGGCCGAGACAGCCGGTTACCGTCGTCGCGGCTGCACTAGCGCCAGCCGTCTGCAGTAGTCGTCGCCGCGTGATAGATACCATCTGTGTTATTAAATATACAGCTATTTCTAATAATTCCTGTGATAATAGAATCTTGTGTTAGTAATAATGTATCGGCACAGGCGCTCCTTCCGTGTTCTCTCAAGCCGGATAGTAGATGGGTCGGTGAACACAGTCACTTTACCACTGTTACGGGACGCTCCCGTCGGTGTTTGACGGCGAAGCTATCGTGGTCGCTGTACTGGCAGCTACGGTAGGTCACTGCAGCGCAACCCGACGACCAGGTCCGCTCTCTGGACTCTTTCAGACGCTCGCCACTTGCCCTTACAGTATCGGGTGTTTCGACCAGTACATCGACCTGATAGTGGTCGGCATCGAACGGTAGCGCTTCAGGTCCCGAGCGATTGGACGCGTGCAGACGGCTACGTGCGCCGTGGACTTGATTACCGTCACGCCGGCTCCGCCCTGCTGCAAATTCCACAGGCAACACTCTTCAGTTCGTACTGTCTGCTCGCAGCAAAATGCCACGGGCGCTGAGGGCGCTCGCTCGACTGGTGAACGAAGTCCATTGTTTGGCCTGAGGCGGCCAAAATCAGTGGTCCTAAGATTCACCGAAAAACACAGTATTCTGTGAACACATAGCTTGTTGTATGCCCAGTATCACTGTCAACGTGGACGACGACCTCAAGGAACGCATGGAAAGACACCCCGAGATCAACTGGAGCGAGGTCACACGACAGGCCATCGAAGAGAAGATCGAGGCGCTCGAAGTGATGGACGAACTCACCAGTGAGAGCGAACTCACCGAGACCGACGTACAGGAGATCGCCGACAAGATAAACGAGCGTGGACGGAAGCGCGTCGACGAAGAATCGGCGTAGACACGACGAATAAAACTGGTCATCGACGCCAACGTCGTCATCTCTGCCCTCATCGCTGATTCGAAAACGCGAGAACTCATCGTCACACTCGAACCGGACCTCTTGACACCGGCATTCGTCCACGACGAGATCGATAGCTACAAACGACTGATCGCGGAGAAGTCCGGGATGGAACCGGACCGCGTGGCACAGTTCGTCGATCTCCTGTTCCAGTACATCGAAGTCGTTCCTGCCGGAGACTTCCACCCAGCTATCAAGCACGCAGACGAAGCAATCGGTGACACCGACCCCGACGACGTTCTCTATCTGGCGTGCGCGATTGCCAACGATGCAGCTATCTGGAGCGATGATGCCGACTTCGAGGAACAGAACCTGGTCGAGACGTACTCCACGGGTGACGTGATTAACTCGTTCGATACCCGCTGAGTGATTGAGTTTCTTAGCGGCGTACAGTGTGACTAGAGGTAAATCACCGGAAGGCACAAGCCCTGTCCCAACCGCTTGACGAGCGAAGGAAAGCAACAACATTGCGTTCATAGAGAATTTCGGGCCAACGCTGTCGGGCAGTTTGGGTGGTGAAAATCCGCGACGGGCGCGGAGGGCGCTCGCTCGACTGGTGGACGGGTTTCCTTGTTGGGCTTGAGGCATCGTAATCCACGGTGTCGAATGCCCGTTATATGTGAGAAACCAGACTTTCTCGTGGGCTCGTGCTGAATACACAGCACATAGCCAGCAGCGACGCGTCCACTGCCGGACCAGTGAACAGTATCTGATAAACACTCTTGACGCTTCGGTCAGCAGGGGCCGTATGGTACTGGTTCAGGCGCTGTCGTACACCGCGCTCGCGGTTGTGGCCGCCTTGGTGGGCGGCGTAATCGCCATCTCCTATCCACCGGGGCCGCAGATGGAAAGCAACATTCAGCACTTCGCGGCCGGAGTTGTGATCGCCGCCGTTGCCGCTGAGTTGCTCCCGAACATTCACGACCGGGCACCCCGAGTCGTAGTGCTTGGGTTCGCCATCGGGGTTGCGACGATGTTGGGCATCCACCGGCTGAGTAAGACCATCGAGAAGCGCGATATTGGCGGCCAGTTTGCTGGCGCGGCGGGGTTGCTCATCACCGTGAGTATCGATATGCTCATTGACGGAGTCCTCATTGGGGTAACCTTCCTTGACAATCCCGACACCGGCGTCATCATCGCCGTGGCGCTGGCCATCGAGGTGCTCTTCCTCGGTGTTGCTGGCGTCATCGCACTCCCACGAGATATCGGGGTGGTCAAGAAACTCGCAGTCCCGACAGTCTTCGGACTGCTGCTCGCGTCAGGCGTAACTGGTGGCGTGCTTGCACTTGACGGAGTAACCGGCGCCCCCATCGCGATTATCCTCGCCTTCGGTTCCGCTGCCCTGCTGTACCTCGTCACCGAGGAACTGCTGGTGAAGGCCGGGAAAGTTCCCGAGACACCGGTGTCGACGACGCTCTTCTTCGTCGGCTTCCTCGCAATCTTCCTGCTTGATATGCTCCACTGAGACGGCGATCAAAGCGAGAAAGAGAGCCGTTATCCACTTGACCGGACCCGGGACAGCTCACACGCCACAGGCGCGTCGGGTAGTGGTCGTCGGACCAGACGTGACTGTTGAACTCCTTCTATATATTCAGAACGGAACACTTGACAGCGTTCGAGGCGGTTCCTGAATGCCGTGAGTTTCCGATACAAGCGGTGGTGACCCCTCAATTGCCGATTGATTTTTTCAGAGACGAACGGTGCAGATGTAGGCGAATCACCAGACGTTACCGCTCCAGTTCAGAACCGTTCGATTGTTGAACGAAAGGAACCGAGATTATAAATCCAGAATCTGCGATTAGAAAGATTTAAACCCGAAAATTCGCCGGAACTAACCGATACGGGCGCTGAGGGATTTGAACCCCCGACGGTTTGGTCCGAAGCCAAGCACTCTGTCCAAGCTGAGCTAAGCGCCCTACGTACAATGGTATGATGACGTTATGATTTAAACCAACCGGTTCCGCCGCGCTCATGGTACCGCTGTCTGGGAGTTACTCTGAAGCCGCTTCAGCTGTGTTCTTATCAGTGTCAGCGGCGACTTCGGCCACGACTGCCTCCGGGTCGACGCCCCGTTCTTCGGCGAGTGCCTCGATGAGCGCGCGCTGTTCGGCCAGTTCCTGCTCCATCCCGTCGACGCGGGTGTTCGTCTCGTCGACAGTGCTTCGCAGGTCTTCGAGCTGTGTTTTCAGCTCGTTGACCTTCTTGTAGAGGTCCTCTGCGATGTCGGCGACCTTCTGTATCTTTTTCGCGGTGGAACCCAGTCCCATGGTCACGGATACGGAGAGCCGACATTTCCTCGTTTCGCTCGAACGTCGCTGTTAAGACGCCGCCGGCCACAGCGACGATATGGACGACCTGCGGCTCGCTCCAACTGTCGGCATCGTCGGCTGCGTTCTGTATCTCCTTGCGCTCGCGGTTCCGTACGGCCTCGTCGAGACCGCGAGCGCCGTGGGAGCGTACTACAACTCGGGGGCGTTGTCCCCGCTGTTGCCGGGCGTGTTCGCGCTCGTCTGCATTATCGTGCTGGCGGCCGGCCGCGAGGGGCGGTCGGACCCGAGCGTCGCGGCGGGCGCGAGCATCGGCATGGGCGTGTTCATCGTCGCTTTGAGTCTCCTCTGGGCGGTCACCGTCCCCGAGAGCCTCGTGTTGGGGCTGACCGAGTCAACGCTGATGGAACATCACCGCTGGGGCGTTGTCGCCGTCGGCTGTCTCATCCCGCTCGGTGGCACGTGGTTCGCGCGGGCGCTGGACCTGCTGTAGGCCCGTCTGCCCACTGGGTCGTCGTCCAGCGGTCTGTGGGCGCATCCGAAAGGCCCTTATGGGGTGGCGGCGGAGTTTCAGATGGACTAGGTCGGGGGGCTAGGCCCCCCTCCTCGCCCGCACTGTGGTCTTGAGCGGGGACCGAACACCGGGGGCGTCCGGTCTGACGGACGTGGACCCCGTAAGCTAACGTGGAAGCCTCGTCCCACGGGGACGGCGGTCCGCGTGGTCGCACCTGCAGGGGTGTGCCCACGTGGTTAAACGATGGCACCCCGCCAGGCACGGAAGTGAGCAGCGGACCATCGAACACCCGTCGCTCGTGGGGTCGCGGGGTGGAGGAGGCAAACGGGATTACCCGCGTCCGAACGCCGGGCTATCCTGGCTGTCCGTTTCATTCATACTTTCTGCACCGACAACCAGTGTCGTATAGGCACACCGCCGGAGGCTCTGTCGGCGCGCCAGTAGAGCAGCCGTGTTTTGGAGTAGATTGTGCCGGGAACCGTGCTATCGACAGGTAACTGACCGGTGTCTCGAATCCGTATTGCGTTAGAGTCTCCAAGCGCCGTTAATTTGGTGTCGTATTTCGTATTTAAGCGTATAATGACGGTATTTATTACTATATATTGCTCATAAACCGCAATTTCTGAACATAATCCGTGATGGGTTCAGGCATTTATGCCGACGCATCGATAGAAAACCAGGATACGAACACAGCGTCCCAGATGTGGTGTTCACTTCACCGATTTCGGCACCAAGTGACTGTTCGGTCCCGAAAGCTACGATGACTCGCCGTCGGCGTGCCACTCCTGGAGTTCTGTGCGCCGGATTTTCCCGCTGGTCGTCTGTGGCAACGCGTCTGCGAACTCGATTTCGCGGGGGTACTCGTACTCGGCGAGGTGGTCCCGAACGACGGACTCGATTTCCGACCGGAGCGTCTCCCGTGCCGGCGCGTCCGCGGCCGTCTCGACGTAGGCCTTGATGATTTCCCCGCGCGTGTCGTCGGGGACGCCGATGACGCCGGCCTGGACCACGTCGGGGTGTTCGAGAATCGCGCTCTCGACCTCCGTCGGCCCGACGCGGTAGCCGCTCGTGATGATGACGTCGTCCTTGCGCGATTTGAACCAGACGTAGCCGTCGTCGTCCTGCCGGGCCAGGTCGCCGGTGACGAACCAGCCCTCGACCTCCTTGGCCGCCGTCTTTTCGGGCATGTTCCAGTACTCGTCGAAGAACACCGAGCGGTCGTGGGGGCGCAGCGCTATCTCGCCGAGGTCGCCGGCCGGAACGGGGTCGGCGACGCCGCGGTCGGCGGCCTCGGGGTCCAGAATCGCCAGGTCATAGCCCGGCAGCAGCTTGCCCATGCTGCCGGGCCGGGTGTCGAACCAGTTCGAGTTGTTGGCGACGACGAGGTTCAGTTCCGTCTGCCCGTAGAACTCGTTGATGGTGACCGAGTCGAACGTCTCGGCCACCCAGTCGACGATTTCCGGCGTCAGCGACTCGCCGCCGACGGCGATGGTCTCGACGTCGAGGTCGTACGTCGCCGTCGGGTTCTCGACGTCCATCAGCATCCGGAGGGCCGTCGCGGGCACGAACGACCGGGTGACGCCGAACTCCGAGAGCAGGCCGAACGCTTCGTCGGGGTCAAAGCCCGAAGCGGGGTAGCCGACGACGGTCCCGCCGTGGTGCCACGTCGCAAAGAGCGTCCCGCCCAGCGCTGCGCCCCAGGCCCAGTCCGCGGGCGTCCAGACGGTCGCGTCCGGGCCGAGTCCCTGGTCGAAGAAGTTGTACGCCGCCGCCGCGCGCCCGAGCCAGAGCGCGTGGGAGTGGCGGACGCCCTTCGGCGGCCCGGTCGACCCGCTCGTGTACAGTATCGCTGTATCGGTGTCCGGCGTGGACTCGTAGGGTTCGATGTCGGTGTTTTCCGGCGCGGCGAGCACATCCTCGAAGGCGTGGACATCACCCGCCGGCGCGTCGGTTTCGATTTCGACGACGTGTTCCAGCGCCGGACAGGCATCCCGAACTGCGTCGATGTCGTCACGCACGGCCGGATCGATAATCGCGACGTTCGTGCCGGCGTCGTCCAGTCGGTACTGGAGCGCGTCCGTGCCGAACAGGACCGTCAGCGGAACCGACACGGCTCCGAGCTTCCAGTTCGCCAGGTGCGTAACCGGGTTCTGTGGCTTCTGTGGCACGACGACACCGACTCGGTCGCCAGCCTCAACGCCGAGCCCAGCCAACCCAGTCGCGAACCGGTCCGATAGCGCGTCCAGTTCGCGGAACGTGTACTGTTCGCGTCGCCCGTCGGGGTACGCCTGTTCGAGCGCTACCCGTTCGGGGTCGTCGTGTTTTTGCAGGAAGTCGACGGCCGGATTGTACGACTCCGGCAGTTCCCAGGTGAACTGCTCGCGTGCCTCGTCGTGTCCCTCGAAGTCCGGCATCACTGTCCAGCCCATGGCATGCTGGTCGTCTGGGTGGCTGTTGCGTCTTTCGGTCATGGTCATCACGACCGTTCCGGCAGAACTTTCCGTCTTCCCCACCCGAGTTGACCGTGGACTCTACCGACATTCGCGAGGAGTGGGCCGACCGGTCCGGCGAGTACTCTCCCGCGTATTATGCCTACTATGGAGCGGACGAGACGAGTGAGCTGGTGCAGTCGATACTTGCAGAGCATGTCGAGCGAGACGCGGCTATTCTAGAGGTCGGGTGCAGTTCCGGGCGGCACCTCGCCGCATTGTCCGACGCTGGCTACTCTGATCTAACCGGAGTCGATATCAACGCCGACGCGCTGGACATCCTTGCCGAGACGTATCCCGAACTCGCGGCCGACGGTTCGTTCCACGCGATGGCTATCGAGGACTTCGTCACGGATGTCGCGGATGACACGTACGATGCCGTTTTTTCAGTCGAAACCCTCCAGCACCTCCATCCGGATGTCGACTGGGCGTTCGAGGAACTGGCACGGATTGTGGACGATCTGCTAATCACCGTCGAGAACGAAGGTGGCGACGCAGGTGAAGTAAACTACGTCGATGACAACGTCCCGCTGTACTATCGGGACTGGAAGGCGGTGTTCACAGACTGTGGACTTATCGAAGTGGATTCGATAGATGGAAAGCGCGATACTGTTCGGATTTTTCGGGTTCCCAAGTGAGAATTGATATTAAAAACGCTGTATCCAGTCTAGCAATGACATATGTCGATAATATCTGCTTGTATACTCGAATATGGATCAGAAAAGTCCGAGTGTGGTTGTAACCGTGTGGGCAGTGCTTGCAGAATTCGCGTGCGATTTATCTATTGCTTGTGACTTGTTGCAAATGGACATTACAAAGGTGGTGGCGGATTGAAAGCCGTAATGCTATCACTCAAACACCTGTGCCTCGAATAGGAACTGAGCTGCTGGGTCTCACGACACACACTGGGATATCAGAATAACGTATGTACGTCTGTCATTCGCAGTGTTCCGTATTGCTGAACAGAGATCCGCCTGATTGAAAGGTGGTTGTTGCCCGACGGCAGGAAGTTGGGCGTGTGTAGCTCTGTGGAACATAGTGGTTGCGCCCAATTACTTGCCTACCACCGGATAGCCGCCTTCCACAGCAAATATCAGTGCGGTCTTACGACAGGCAAGAGCCATACCGTTGGCAGCACAAGATTCATGTAGTGTTGCAGTTTGCATCTCTGTATGAGATACTACCAGCTACGCGACGGGAACTCACAGCGGTTAGCGGTCGAAACTGGGGACAGTACGTACGATTTGACCAGCGTCAAGCCCCAGCTCCGAACGTTCCGTGACCTCCTCAAATCATCGTCGATTGCGGAGACCCCGCCGGACGAACTCAGCGCCCGCCACCTCGATGCTGCCGAGGCAGTGTCCGAACAGCGGCTCGGAGCAGATGCGACCGATCCCGTTACTGCCGACGAAGTCTGGGCCGCTGGCGTGACATACCAGATCAGCGAAGAAGCGCGGACGGAGGAAAGCGACACGCCCGAGATGTACCTCGACGTGTACGACGCGGAGCGACCGGAGATATTCTTCAAATCGACGCCGAATCGGACTGTCGGTCCCGGCGAAGCGGTCGGTATCCGAGCCGACTCAGACTGGGACGTGCCCGAGCCTGAGCTCGCGGTTGTTCTCTACGAAGGAGAAATCGTCGGCTACACTGTCGGTAACGACATGAGCAGTCGGTCTATCGAGGGGCAGAACCCGCTGTATCTGCCCCAGGCTAAGGTGTACGACCGCTGTTGTTCGGTCGGCCCGGCCGTCGCCACGGATATCGAGGACCCGCACTCGCTGACGCTCTCGATGTCGATTCACCGCGGCGGCGACCGTGTCTATCACGGCGAGACCAACACCAGCGAGATGAAACGCACCTGCGAGGAACTCGTTTCGTACTACACCGCACACAACGCAGTCCCCGAGCTGTCAGTGCTACTCACCGGTACTTCGCTCGTTCCCGACGACGATTTCACGCTGCAGGAGGGAGATGAAGTCACTATCGACATCGAGTCCATCGGAACGCTGAAAAATCCCGTTACAGTCGTCTGAGCGACCATCGGACCGAGCACGGGTCAGTACCCGCTTTGGATAGGGTGTCACAGCGTGATACCCCGCTCACCCCTCGGCTTGATTTCGATTGTGCGCCTGTGTGTGGGTCTGGTAGGGATGTGCGCCGACGGAGTTATTACACTTCATTTGACTGCCCGCGCCGTGGGTATCGCTGTCTGCGACAATCGGCCGAAACAGACGCGCTACAGTCTGCAATGAGGTGCTATTGATATGCCATGACCGGGACCAGTGTGCCGTCGAAGCCACCGCTCTGTCCCAGATGTTTGAACAACTGTTTAATACGAGGGCGTACCATGACCGGGTATGGCAAAGACCGCTCAAAACCCAGTCAAATCCGCCGAGACGACATTCGAGGTGCTTGACGCACTGAAAGACCTCGATGGGGCCGGAGTCACCGAACTGGCACAGCACCTCGGCATCCCGAAGAGCACGGTTCACAACTACTTGAGCACGCTGGAGCAAGAAGAGTACGTTGTCAACAGAGACGGCGTGTACGAGGTCGGACTCCGATTCCTGGAACTGGGCGCGTACGCCCGTCACCGGGAGAAACTGTTCGAGATTGCGAAGCCAGAAGTTGATCGGCTGGCTGCAGAAACCGGCGAACTCGCGAATATTCTTGTCGAAGAACACGGCCGCGGGTCATACCTGTACCGCGCTCGGGGAGACAAAGCCGTGCAGGTCAAGGCCCACGTCGGAACGCGCGTTCCGCTTCATACGACAGCGCTCGGAAAAGCGATTCTCGCACACATGCCGACCGAACGGATTGATGCAATCGTCGACCGCCACGGACTCGGTGGGGAGGCCAGCAAGTCGATACGCACCAGAGCGGAGCTGGAGCAAGAGTTAGCGGACGTTCGGGAGCGCGGCGTCGCTTTCGACGACGAAGAGCGTCTCGAAGGGCTTCGCTGCGTCGCTGCCCCAGTGCTCAACCACGATGACGACATTCTCGGTGCGATCAGCGTCTCGGGACCGACCAATCGGTTCCGTGGCGATCGGTTCCGCGAGGAACTCCCGCAGAAAGTACTGGAAGTCGCCAACGTGATTGAGCTGAACGTCACCTATTCGTGACGGCAGTGTTCAGCGACGGGGAACGATAGTACAATCCTGTGGACGCCACGCTTGAGCAGCGTACTTTCGACAACACGGCCGTACTCGGACAGCGATTGTAGCACAACACAGACCGGTCAAGGGAGAACTCGAAGTGCACGTAAGCGTTTGCCACGTATTATATCGTCACATAACACCCGTAAGGGGACACGAGCCCCTGCTTTCATTGGATACTGTTAGTTCGTAGCGTTGGCTGATAACCGGTGTCTCTGCGTATTGTTCCGTATGAGTGAACGGTTGTCAACGTCATCGTACATCGGTCGGTACTGGATGCTACCATGACTCTGCCGTAGTCCGTATCTCAATAATGGATGTACTACTGTTACGCTAACTGAGACACATCGATTACGCGTTTCGTATCACTGGATATGTTCCAAGTAGTAGCTAAACACACCGAATTTCGATGTAGTACGTCTGAATATCTGTTTTAGACACAATTTTTCGAAATATAGTACTAACACAGCAGCGTAGATGCAAATAGCGCGAAATATATTCGAGTTTTGGATAGAGACAACTATATTCTACTGGTACTGAGATATATTACCACTCATCTGTCTGTATATTTTGCGCAGGGAAGGACACGCTATAGCTATCGCTTCAGCAGTGGCGTGTCAGATCGAGGTGTGCAGTTACGCGAGGAACTGGACGCCCAGCCCCAGCAGGAACAGCACGACGACCCCAATCGAGGATAGTTCGAGCCATCTGGGCTGCACGTCAGCGGACCTGATGCTCGCGACGAACAGCGTTCCGACGATACCGACGACGACGACCAGTGCCAGATACACCGCGTTGAGCGCTGATGCCATATGCTATCATTTCACAGCGGTACAGTAAACACTACTGGTTGCACGGCCCCGCCACAACGGTAATGAGAGACAGTCACATAGTCAGGGACATGCGTCTCGAACTGCGAATCTGTAAACACTGCTACGAGGGTGCTCATGGGAATGATCAGAAGACGGCGGTGACACAGGACATGGTCGCCTGCGCCGAACAGGTCCGCGAGTACAAGGACCTCATCGGGCTTGATGCGCTCTATATCACGAAGGTGACGGAAGGCGACCCCGGCGGCGCGGAAGCACTGGATGTCATCGTCGCCAGCATCGAGGGCGATCAGGTCGCGCTCTCCGACACACAGCTGGTCATGGAGGACGGCGACGGCAACATGCTCGTCTATCCGGAACCCAAAGACATTCTCAAGGTCCTGACGCGGAACCTGAACCAGATTCAGGAGCAGACCCGACAGGATGTCGGCGTCGAGCTATCGCCGGAAGGACAGGCACTCATCGCGTAGCTGCACAGAAAACGGTTCTCAGTCGGGTCAGTTCTCGGTGTCGTCTGATTCAGGCTGGCCGCCGTCGGTCTGGGGTTCGCCTCCGTCGGCCGCAGTCGTCGGCTCCCGCTCCTGCTCTAACTGCTGTTCCCAGCGGATGCGAAGGACGTTTCCGTACATCGAGAGCACGAGGCCGACGCCGAGCACGACCATCCCGAGGTTGATACCGACGGTCAACAGGATGCTCGACGGTCCGCCGCCGATGGCAATTTCACGCGGGACCGGATAGCCCTCGTCGAAGATGCTCCCGATGAGCACCGAGACGATGCCGATGACGGTCATCGCGCCGAAGACAGTCGAGACCGTTCGCCACGACGGGGACAGCGAGAGGCGCTCAATCCCCGTGGTGTCCGGCTCCTCATCGTCGTCGCCGTGGTGCTCGGGCACCATGCTCCGGGGGATGAACGCCTTCGTCTCGACGGGGTAGAAGGCGGGGTGCATCCCGTGCTCGAAGATGTGGAACATGACCCCCATCAGCATGATGACGCCCAGCAGGCCGTGGAACGTCACGAAGGCCATCGCGGCCGCCTTGGTCTGGAACATCGCAGCGAGGCCGGTCTTGCTCCAGATGAGCAGCCCCGAAATCGCAAGCAGGGTCAGCTCGATGGAGAAGATGAACACGACGCCCTTGCCGATGTAGGACAGCAGCGGGACCTCGTCGGCCTTGTAGCCGGCGAACTGCCGGGCGCTCGGGTGCCGTTCGTCGACCCGGCCGAGCACGAACTGGATGTCCTGAATGAACGCGTCAACATCGTCTTTCGCCGGGAGAATCTTCGCGAAGTTGCTCCGTCCGGTCGAGGAGATCACCTGCAGTGTGATCCAGAAGACGACGAGCGCGACCAGCCCGATGCCGGTGATGCGGTGAATCGCCGTCACACCGGAGGCCCCGCCCATCAGCGTCAGCATCCACCACAGTTCGTCGTTGAACATGATGGCGTAGCCGGTGAAAAACAGCAGGAACACGTCAAGGCCCAGCAGCGAGTGGAACAGGGTCGTCACGCGCGTGAACTTCCCGTGGTCTAGGTTGCTCACGAGCTGTCACCTCCCTGTCCTTCACCGGGAGCCGGCGAGCCACCGTCGGCCGCGACGGCCTCGCCCACGTCCTCTCCCGGGTCGCGCATCTGGCCGGCGAGCCGCTGGAACGCCGCCCAGTGGATGAACACCATCACGAGGATGAACGCGCCCATGATGACGTCGGCCGCGTGGATGAGCGCGATGAGGAAATCGAGCGCGGGGATGGTGTTGCCGAACACCCAGTCCGCGCCGATACCGCCGCCCTCGACGCTTGGATTGACCCGGTACAGCGACTCGTAGCCGAGCCTGAATCCCTGTGCCCAGAACAGCGCCAGCCCTGCGACCACGAGGCCGACGACCGCGCTGACGAGCACCGAGACGCGGCTGTAGCCGTTCACCTCTGGAAGGTCTTCTGTGTTTGTCATTGGAACTCACTGGCGTCCTCGCCAAAGATGATGTCCATGGCGACGTCGTTGAAGAAGGTGCCACTGTCCCTGTTGTCCAGTTCGTCCGAGATCTGTTCAGGCGTTCCGACCAGAATCGCGTCAGTGGCACACTCCTCGGCGCAGGCCGGCCCCTTGCCGACGTCCTGGCGCTCCTCGCACATGGTACACTTGTCCATATTGCCGCCGCTGCCGACGAGGTTGGCGACCCCCTCGTCCTCGTCGGGGAACTGGGGCGCGCCGAAGGGGCACGCAGAGAGGCAGTACTGACAGCCGATACAGAGGTCGTCTCGGACCCGGACGAAGCCGTTCTCCTTCGAGATGAGCGAGTCGGTCGGACACACCGACACACACGGCGCGTTCGAGCAGTGGTAACACTGCATCGGCACCGCGGTCTCGCCGGGCGATTCGCTCTGTTCCATCGCTCGACCGCTGCTCGCGTTGAGCCCGGAGGCTGCCTCCTGGCCTTCGAGCATCGTCGCGATACTGATTCGCTGTTCGTCCCGTGGGACATCCCACGTACGCTTACAGGAGACGACACAGCCGCCACAGTCGATGCACGCTTCGACGTCCGGGAAGATGCGCGCGTCCTCGCCGGTACTCATCACGCCGTCGTGCATTACTTCATTTCCTGTTGACATACTAGCTCACCTCATTGCACCGTCGAGTTGTCGCGGACATCGAAGTCCTTCTGGGTCCCGACGTCGTTCACGTCCTGCGGGAAGTCGAAGTCGAGGTCCACGTCGATGTTGTACCGGTCCAGTACCGCCGGTGTCGCCGGGTTGACCGCGACCATCGACACCTTTGTCTCCTGCATCTGTGTCTCTACGTCGTAGCCCCGGGACGTGATGGCGTTCGCCGAGTCCCCGATGGCGTAGGGGACGTGGCCGTCCGGGTACTTGTCCTCCAGACTCTCGCCTTTGAACACGCCGCCCCAGTGGTACGGCAGGAACACCTCCTGGTCGTTCGGCCGGTCCGTCACGCGGGCTTTCACCAGCACGGAGCCACGGTCCGTCGAGGAGATGACCACGAGATCACCGCCGTCGACGCCGAGTTCTTCCGCCTTGTTCGGCGTAATCTCCGCGTACATGTGCGGCTGGAGGTCGGCGGTGTGGATGTTGTTTCGCGTCTCCGCGCCGCCGCCCTGATGTTCGACCTGCCGCCCGCTGGTCATGATGGTGTCAAGATCTGGACCGTCGTCCTGATTGTGGATTATATCTGTGGCCCGTTCCTGCTCGACGAGGTTGTTCTGGTCGAGGCGGTAGAAGTTCCGCTGTTGGCCGTTCGCTGGCCACTCGTTCAGCAGTTCCGTGTCCGGCCCCTCGATGGGTTCACGGTGGACCGGCACCTTGTCGAGGAAGCTCCAGACGACGGCCCGTGCCCGGCCGCGCCCGGTCGGCGCGTCGGGCTGGGCGTAGTCGTACTCCTCGTAGAACTCGGGGTCGACGCCTTCGCCAATCATCGTTTCAAGGTACTCGTCGAACACTGCACTCCCGGTGTCAGGGTCGTTCAGCGCCTGCGCGGCGGTGTACACAGACTCCTGATTGTCGAGCGCGTACTGCTGTGGGATGGTGAGTTCGTCCGGCTGGACCTCCTGCTCGGGGTCGACGAGGCTCTGTGGCGGCGTCACCTTCCAGCCCGGGTACTCCGGGATGCCGTGAATCATGCCGTCCGCGGCCGTATCGTCGTCGTCGGCCCACTCTGGGTCGTACGGCGCACGGGTCAGGTCAAGCGCTTCTTCCTGACTCTCGTACCGGTCGCCGACGGCGTCGAGCGTCTCCTGCATCGGGTAGTCGTCGTCGGTCGGCATCGCCTCCCAGTCCTCCGGCGTGGGTGCCTGGACGCCCCAGCGGGTCCGGAAGTCCTGCCCTCCGTTGTTGGGGTCCAAGTCGTCGTTCCAGATAATCGGGGTGCCCGGGTGGTCCTCGCCCCAGCAGGGCCAGGGGAGCATCCAGTACTCGCCTGCGACCGGCGTTCCTTCGGCCCCTTTGAGGTCCTCGTTGGAGAACGCCCAGTCGTACTCTAAGTGTTGCTGGAGGCGCTCGGGGGTCTGCCGGTAGCCGATGGTGTTGGTCCCGAGGTTGAACTCCCGGACGACGCCCTCGTAGCTGGACTTGCCGTTGTACAGCTCCGAGCCTGCGCCCCAGTCGAAGTGCTCGCCAAAGCCGAGATAGCCGGCCAGCTCCTGCATTATCTGGAGGTCCGGCTTGGAGTTGTGGGCCGGCGAGCGGACCGGCTCGGACCACTGCACCGACCGGTTCGTGTTGGTCAGCGACCGGTAGTGTTCGTACTGGCTCGACGCCGGCAACAGCAACACCGGCGGGCCGTCCTCGTAGTCCGGGAGGACGCTCGCGACCGAGGGGAACACATCGATAACGACCAGCAGGTCGAGGTTCTCCATCCCCTCTTTCATCTGCTCCATCTCGCTGATGGAGTTCGCCGAGTGCCCCCAGAAGAACGCGATTTTCGTCTGGTCGGGCTGGTATATCGGCGTCTCCTGGTACCGGTCCTCCCGGTCGAGCGCCGACTCGAACCAGCGGGCCACCGTCAGCCCGTTCTGGAACATCATCGAGTTCTCCGCCGGGTTGTTCGGCCCGTGGTCGGCGTTCGGCGGTAGCGAGTCGGCGTCCTCGCTCCCTTCGTAGTTCGGGCTCTGGCGGACATACTTCTCCGGCGGCATCAGTTCGAACCGGTTGTACATGTCCGCAAACGATGTGTCGCCGCTGGTCTCCGGGGTCCGGTCCCAGATTTCGGCCCACCAGGACCAGCCGCCGGCTGAGAGACCGTAATACCCCGGCAGGATATGGCTCGCGACC
Source organism: Haloarcula taiwanensis (assembly GCA_002844335.1). Taxonomy (NCBI): domain Archaea; kingdom Methanobacteriati; phylum Methanobacteriota; class Halobacteria; order Halobacteriales; family Haloarculaceae; genus Haloarcula; species Haloarcula taiwanensis. The sequence continues at coordinate 1,830,003 of CP019154.1, read as the reverse complement.
GCGAGGTCGGTCGCACCCTGGACGTTTGCATGGCCACGCATGACCTGGAGGCCGCCGCCGCTCCGGGCCGCGCTCCCGGAAGCGAGACTCGCCATCGCGTACGAGCGGATGTTCTGGGTCCCGTTGTTGTGCTGGGTCCCGCCCATCGCCCACTCGATCTGGATGTGGGGCCGGGCCTCGTCTATCATGTCGGCGATGCGCTCGATGTCCTCGGCGGACACCCAGGTTATCTCCTCGACGGTCTCCTTGTCGTACTGGTCGAGTTCAGCGTCGACGTCCTCCCAGCCCTGGACGCGGTCGGTCAGCATGTTCTGCCCGCTGTCGTCCGCGTCCGGGTCCATCGCGAGCCCGTGCTTGTCCCGGAGCTCTTTGATGATACCCATCATCAGGGCCACGTCGGTGCCCGGCCGGAACCGCATGAACTCGTCGGCGTGGGCCGAGGTCTTGGTGAACCGCGGGTCCAGATTGAGGATGGTCCCGCCGCGTTTCTGCCCCTCGAGGATGTGCTGCATCGCGATGGGGTGTGCCTCGGCGGGGTTCTGGCCGATGATGATATTCAGGTCGAAATTCCGGTAGTCCTGAACGGTGTTCGTCATCGCGCCGTAGCCCCAGGTGTTTGCCAGCCCAGTCACCGTCGTGGAGTGGCAAATCCGGGCCTGGTGGTCGATGTTGTTCGTGCCCATGAACGCCGCCAGTTTCCGGATGGCGTAGGCCTCCTCGTTGGAGTGGTGGGCGCTGCCGAGCAACATCACGCTCTCGCGGCTGTGCTCCGCGTCGACGTCGACGGCCTCGTCCGGTGAGGTGTCGTCGTCGGGCCACAGCGCCCGGATGTCCGTCGCCAGACGGTCGTAGGCCTCGTTCCACCCCATCTTGCGCCACTCCCCGTCCTCCTGTATCATCGGGTGCTTGAGACGCTTCTCGGAGTGTTCGGTCTCGTAGATGCCAGCCCCTTTCGAACACAGCGACCCGGCGTTTATCGGGTGTTCGTGCCATGGCTCCATGCCGACGAAGGAATTACCCTGTCGCTCGCCGCGGAAGCCACAGCCCACCGAACAGTAGTTGCAGATTGTCTTGGTCAGTTCGGTGTCCGTGTCTGCTCCGTCCGTTTCCTCGCCGTCCTCCTGAAGTGCCCGACCAGCGCCGCTGACGCCGAGGGCGACGCCCCCTGCGAGGGCGCTCGCTTTCATAAACGAGCGCCGGTCGAGGTCCAGTGAGACTGGGTCCTGTTGTGTACTCATGGTGAATGGTGCCCACCCATTACCGATGCTGTCCACGTTTGCCACGCAATCTGGTTTGTCATTGTCTAACTAGGCGTGCTACAAATTCACTGTCATGTATGATAAAAGGTGTCATATTTTGCCATGATTATTACTGGGGATTTTTTGACGGGCCAAAATTTTGGGGGTTGTGTTCACGAACACATATGTGAACACTCCGCAAGTTCTATTACTTCGACAGGATTTTGCATGATTAATGAATATAGGTGCCTTTGTGTGTTCCTGTGGGGGGTCGTGTAACATCGACCTCGAAGCGGTACGGGACGGTGTCGACGATGTCGATGTCGTCGCCAGTTCCGAACTGCTCTGCCAGGACGGGCTGGCCGGGATGTCACAGGTCATCGAGGAGTACGACCTCGACCAGATCATCGCGACGACGCCAGAACCGTCGTGTCAGGACCGCATTCGCGGGCTTGCGGACGAGCACGGCCTGCACCCCGAGGCGTCGGTGTTCGTCGACCATCGGGAGACCAACGCCTGGGTCCACGGCGAGGCGGCGGCAACCGACAAGACGGCCCGCCTCATCAACGCGACACGCGCGGGACTTCGCGAGGAAGCACCCTCGCGAACGGTGTCGAAAGACGCCGGCAACCGCGTCGCCGTCGTCGGCGACCCGGGGACCGCCCGGTCGCTGACCGACGACGCCGACGTGACGGTCATCGCGGACGGGCAGGACTTCGCTGACGTGGAAGGGCTGAGCAATGTGACGATAGAGCGCGGGCGGGTTGTCGACATCGAGGGCTCGTACGGCGAGTACGAACTCACGCTGGAAGCCCGCGTCACCGACGACTGCATCGACTGCATGGACTGCGTGCGGGAGGGTCCCGACGGCATGGTGACGGAGTTCCCCGTCGACATCTACCCGGACGCACCGGACGGCGCGTGGACGGACACCTGTCCGACCGACGCCATCGACCTGGCGGGGGTCACGCGCACCGTCGAGGTCGACCAGGTCATCTACCCCGGCGGCCGCGACGACGCCCGCGGCGGCCGGCTGGGCTTTTACACCGGCCCGGTCGACGCCGGCACTATCGCCGCCGTCGAATCGCAACTGGGCGGCATCGAGAAGCCGCAGTTCCTCGACCTAGAGATGGACGTCTGTGCCGCTGGCGCGTCCAGTCAGGAGGGGTGTACGGCCTGCGTCGACGCCTGTCCCCACGGCGCGGTCGACCGGCCGACCATCGACTCCGTGGAGTTCGACGAGGCCGCCTGCGAGAACTGCGGGGCCTGCACGAGCGCCTGTCCGACGGGCGCGACACAGCTCCGCGAGCCGTCGAACCGCCGGCTCGCACGCGAAGTCGAGGCGCTGCTGGAGGACGACGCCGACGGTGGCCTGCTCTCGCGCGGCGACGACGGCATCGATACGCAGGTCATCGCGTTCGTCTGCTCGGAGTACGCCATGGAGCGGCTCCGGGCGCACGGACGGAAGGCCGTCCAGTCGGGGGACCTCGACTACCCGCCCATCCTCCCGGTCCGGGTCAACTGCACCGACACGGTCGGCGAGGCACACGTCATGCACGCGCTGGCGGCCGGCGCGGACGGCGTCGCCATCGTCGGCTGTGGCGGCTCCTGTCTCCACTCCGGGCCGGACCCCAAGCAGGACCTCGTCGACCGGCTCAATCAGGCGACGACCGACCTCGGCCTAGGCGACCGCGTCGGCTTTTTCGCCCCGGAAGCGGGCAACCCCGAGGCCTTCGCCGAGTCACTGTCCGGGTTCGTCGAGTTCGGCCTCGACGAGACGCCGATACCGGCCGGCGACTACGAGGCGACGGGCCGCAGCGACGCCGACCGCGAGGAACCCCGCCCCAACCCCGACTTCGACAGCCACGGCTGGACTCTAGAGAGCGTCCGAACCATCCTCGACCACGTCGACCCCGAGCGGGAGGTAATTCGCGGGCTGAAGGACTTCGGCGTCATGGACGTCAGCGACGCGTGCACGCTGACGCCGACCTGTACGAACCTCTGTCCGACCGACGCTATCCAGCGGACCGGCGAGGGCGAACTGGCGTTCAACCACGCGGACTGCGTGAACTGCGGGCTCTGCGAGGAGGGGTGTCCCGAGACGGCGATTACGATGCACGACGGGCTGGACCGCTCCCTGCTCCCGGAGAACCGGGGCGGCGAGGCCTGGGTGACCGTCCACGACGGCGACATGCTCGAATGCGTCCGCTGTGGCAAGCCGTTCACCAGCGTCGCCTCCGCGACCAAAATCGAGGAGGAGGTCGGCAGTCAGGTCGAGGGCCTGGCCCCCGACGCCGACCACTCGGTCTTCGAGTACTGTAGCGACTGTCGGAGCCGTCTGCTGTTCGATCAGGGGGAGAAACGATGAACGACGCGGCCGTCTACGAGGCCCGCCTCGAACTGGTCGATTTCGTCATCGACGTGTTCTGGGACGTGCCCGACGAGGCGTTCGTCGAGCGGCTGTTGAGCGGCGACGTGCAGCTGCCGGGCGACTCCATCAACGACCAGTTGGACGAGGGCTTCGAGATGCTACGGGCGTGGATCGACGACAACGCGGACCGGTCGGTGTCGGCGGTGCGTGACGACCTCGAACGGGAGTACACGGACCTGCTCGTCGGCCCGCGCCCGCCGGTGTTGCCCCACGAGACGAACTACCGCGAGGACACGGAGTTCATCGGCGAGGGGCTGGCCGAGGTCGATGCCAGCTACGCCGCGGCGGGGTGGGCACCCCCCGAGGAGTACCCCGAGGAGGACGACTTCATCGCCGTCGAACTGGCGTTCCTGCGCTATCTCATCGAGCGCCAGCGCGAGGGCGACGAGGAGACCGTCGGCTACGAGCGGGTGTTCATCGAGCAACACCTCAGCGAGTGGGTCGTCGACTTCACCGACGAGATGCGCGAGGAGGCCGACGACGGACTGTTCCTCGCGGCGGCGCTAGTCTGTGAGGGCCTGGTCCGCTTCGAGGACGAAATCGTCGCCCAGATCGGCTAGGCTACTGGATGCGGAGGACGAGCCCCACGCTGGCGACGAGGCCGACGACCAGCAGGACCTTCACCGCGGGCAGCAGGAACGCCATCGCCTGTTCCATGAGAAAGAGCGACCGCCAGGTATTGACCGACTGTGCGATGACTGCGACCGCTCCCGCACCCGCGACCAGCACGCAGAGCAGCGTGACCGACACCGCCGCGACTACCCCGAATGGGTTCACACGCAGTCGCTCACGCATCGGGGACCACCCGTCGACCGACGACGAGGACCACGAACAGCGGCACGAGGACCATCAGGAGGCGGCTGACGAACAGCCCGATGTAGCTGATGGTCGATTCGAGGTGAATCTGCCAGTGCCAGCTCCCCTTGAGTTCGGCGATGAGGCCGATTGTGCCGACAACAAGCAGTGACAGCGCCAGCAGCGTAGCGAGGGTGTAAACCAGAATTCGGAGATATCCGAGAAGTGAAACGGCGGTCAGCCTGGAATTCGATTGCTCGGTGGCCATCAGGTACCCTCTCCGGCCCAGTGCTGCTGATAGATATCGTACGTGATGACGGCGAGGACGACCAGCCCGACACCGAGGACTGCCGCGCCCATATCGGGTGGAAACGGGAGATTGAGTCCCGGTTCCGAGTGAATGGGTATAGTTAACATGGAATGTGGTACGGACTGGCAACTAAAAAACCGTTGCGACCTGTGCTCCTGAGACAAAGTTTTTCTCCCCGTAGTTCCACCCCTGTGATAGTATACCATGACTTCGCGCCGCGGACTGCTGCTTCGGCTCTCTGCACTCACCGGAGCGGCCGGTCTCAGCGGCTGTTCGTCCTTGCTGGCCAGACAAGCGGAGTCACCGACGGGTGACCTCGACCCGAACCCGCGAGCCGACGAACTCCCGATACGGCAACACGCCTGGAACGAGCGCCTCCGGAGCGATGCCGCCGGCAACGACCTGCTGCCACATCATTTCCGGCTGTTCATGCTCGACCTCGACACCGAGCCGTCGGATGCAGCCGCGGAGACTGTCGAGCTAGCGATGCGAACACTGGAAGACGCGTATGAATTCAACAGTGCAGGGCTCCTGCACATGCTCGCCTGGGGGACGAACTACTTCGACACCTACGGGTCGCTCGATACGTCCCCGATACGCAGCCCGCGAGCCCTCTCCCGGACGGACGACCCCGACCTGCAGTCTTTCGACGCGATGCTCGTTCTCGCGAGCGACGTTCCCTCGCACCTCGCCGCCGCAGAATCCGCGATGTTCGACACGCGGCCGAGGCTGGCCGATACGGAGATTCAGGGCCGGCTTGGTGACGTGTTCTCCGTCGCCGACCGCCGCGGCGGCTTCATCGGCGAGGGACTCCCGGCGGCCCACGCTGATGCCGAAGGCGTCCCTGCCGACATCCCCGAGGAGTCTTATATGTTCTCTGGCTTTTTTGCCGGCCGGTCCGGCACCCAGGCCAGCGAGGACCGCGTTACAATCGACGACGGTCCCTACGCCGGCGGGACGACGATACACCTCTCACGAATCAACGAGGCCTTCGATACCTGGTGGGAACTCGCCCAGTCCGACCGCGTCAAGCGACTGTTCTCTGCGGAGTTCTCGCCGGCGGACATCGACAGGGGCGACCTCCCTTTCGCCGACGTGGTCCGCGAGCACGCGAGCAGCGAGGGGGAGGTCGGCCACTTCGAGAAGGTGGCCCGCGCCCGCAAGGACGGAGAGCCGATTCTTCTCCGGCGGGACTTCAACACGATTGACGGCGGTCAGGCCGGCCTGCACTTCCTCTCGCTACAGGAGCACCCGCGTGACTTCGAAGAGGTCCGGGACGCGATGAACGGCTGGTGGCTCCGGGAAGAACACGAAGAGCTCCGGGACCGGCAGAACAACGGTCTGCTGGAGTTCATCGAGGTGGTGTCACGCTCGAACTTCTACGTCCCGCCCCGCGACAAGCGGGCCTTCCCGGCCCCGTAGCCGCCGCTGATCAGCTGTGAGAATTGAAGGCGGACGCCGCTACTCCTCGTCGCTCGTCGTGTCGTTCTGGTTCACGTCAGCCGGCCAGACGCCGTGGTCCCAGACCTCGAAGCCGTTGAACGTCTCTGTCGCACCTTTGGGTTTCCACTCGCCTTGTTCGTGTGCCATTATGTATCAACTGTCACAGTGACTGGGCTTAAATTTTGGTGCCGTCACTCAGACGGCGTCCCCGGCGGTTTCTGCTCGTCCGTCACCTCGTCGAGGAACGCGTTGGCGTAGAGGTCGACGTGCATCTTCAGAACGGCACTCTCGTCGATCCCGCTCTCTTCGGCCTGTCGACGGAGCAACGCGGCCAGTTCCTCGGTCGGTTCGTACCGTATTTCGCGGCCGTCGACCTCGAAGACCACGTCGTGGGACTGTGAAACGAGGTGTTCAATCTCTAGCAGCGCCTGCTCGACTTTGGTCTCCAGCGCCTCGTCAATGTCCTCTAGCCGCCGGTCGGCCCACTCCTGGGCGGCCTCGTACAGCCGGTCGCTCACCTCGAAGGCGAGCGTCAAAACGACACCCCCTCGCCCTCGAACTCGGGCGTCCACAGCGTCGTCTCCTCACACACCGGACACTCCTGCCGGCGCGGCTGCCCCTCGAACGCCGAGAGGTCTATCATCTGGCCGCATTCCTCGCAGCTGTAGTAGGTCATTCTTCGGATGGCGGCCACGACTGCGGAGCCGGGTCCGTCTCGGTAATCTCGGAGTACAGGACCACGAGCGCCCCGAGTACGATGGTCAACACGAGCACCCCGGCGACCCCGCCCAGCGCGTTCTGGCCAACGAATGAGGTTGTCCCGGTCGCGAGGTCGATGGTCGACGCGACATCGAACAGTGTCAGTAAGAGCCAGACGAAGGCTCCCAGTACCACGAACGTGAGTATCTTCGACTGCTGGATCGCGGTTCGAAGTGTCATTGTTGTTCGTGTATGACAATGACCAGCAAGCATTATAAAATACGGCGTTACCCGTCGACGAGGTCCCAGTCCGCTTTCTCTGCGGCGTCGGCGAGCGGAACGAACTCCCAGCCGGCCCGCTCGGCGACGGGTTCGTCGTCCGGGCGGCCGACCAGGACCATCCGCTCGGCGTAGAACATCGAGTGCTCGTCGATGTCGGCGAGGCGCTCGGCCGGCTCCTGGCCCGCGCCGCTGAAGAAGTCGGCGTCGATGCCGTGGTCGCGCTGGAACTTGTTGATGACGAAGGCGTCGACGTCGCCGACGATACCGACCCAGTCGGCCCATCCCCGCGCCTCACGGAACACCAGTTGCGGGTCGGCGAACTGCCGGGCCGCGTCGTAGGTCACGGCCATCGTCATGTCGTCGATGCCGCCGCCGTGCGGACCGCTCGCTTCGACGGCCTCCTCGCCAGCGTCCGGGTCCTCGGCGACATTCGAGGCTGAGTCGGTGTCGGCCGCGGCCGCGCCGCCCGCGCCGCCGCTGTCCGTCGGGATGCCGACCGGCTTGTCCTTGTTCTCCCGCGGGACGTGAGGGACCGGCTGGCCGCCCGGGCTGTCGGCCGATTCGCTGTCCGCGTCTGCGCTCGCGTCCGTGGCGTCGTCAGCCGATGCCGCCCCGTCCCCGGCTGGCACCGGTTCGTCCTCGGGTTCGCCCTCCCCGCTCCAGAACCAGTCGCCCCGGTTCGGCGTCTCTTCGTCGTCCTGTACGTCGAGGTCGTCGAGGTCTATCTGGTCTGTCATTCTCCGAGTGTCCTGCCTGCCGGGAGCGTCGACGGGTCGAGTGGGTCCGTGAGGCCCAGTCGCTCTATCGTCTCGCGGGTGGGCCGGCCGTCGGCGTCCCAGCCGCGCTGGCCGTAGTAGGCGTCGAGCATCGCGTCGAAAGACTCGGCGTCGACCGCCGCGCCCGCGTTCGGTCCCGAATCGAGCGGTTCCTGTAGCTTTGCCGGGAGTTCGTCGTCGGCCCGCGAGACGCCCTCGCGGACATTGAACAGGCGAGTGAGTGTCCAGACGCGCTCACCGACCGTCGCGAGGTCGTCGTCCGTGTCGAGGCCGATAGCGTCGAGCCACTCCGCGCCGAGGTCGTCGAAGGCGTCGCCGACGAAGTCGTCGACGATGAGACACCACAGTGCCGAGCGCTGGTCCTGTTCGCGAATGACGGCTGCGGCCGCCCGCTCGGGGCTCCAGTCGCCGTCGAAGGCCTCCCGCTCGATGGGGAGCGCCCGCCGGTGGCAGGCCCCGCGGTCGCTGGTCGCGTACGCCAGCGCCATGCTCCGCGCGCCGCGGGGGTCGTAGGCGGGCAGTTCCATGGCCTTGACCGTCGGCAGGAGGTCGGCTCCGCCCAGACGGTCTGAAGCCGCATCGACACCGTCGGCCAGAGCGTCGCCGAGCGCTGTCTCCCGCGCGACAATCTCTTCGAGGAGCGCCTGCGCATCGTCGGGACTTCCGTACTCGAGCGAGCGGTCGAGCAGGCCGGCATCGCCGGCCTTGATGGCCCACGCGACGGCGCTCCCGGCGCTGATGAGGTCGAGCCCCAGCCGGTTGCAGGTCTCGCCCAGCGCCGCCACGGCATCGAAGTCGTCGATGCCGAGCCCGGCCCCGAGACTCATCGCTGTCGCGCCGCGCGGGATGGTCTCGCCGTCTTCGGTCTGGACGCGGAAGCCGCCGGGGCTACCCTCGTCGTCGTACTCCCGGCCTGCGGCGAGTTCCTGGACGGCCTCGATGCCGACGCCGTCGGCGCCCTCGAACTGGCCGTCCTCCCAGCCGCGCGTCGAGAGCGCGCCGACCTCGTTGGCGAAATCGACCGTCTCGACGGTCCCGCTGGCCTGTAGCCACTGGCCGGTGTCGCCCTCGCGGTACCGCTTTGCGTACCGTTCCCGTAACTCCGCGAGGTCCGTCGGCGGGTCGCCGCGAACGACGACGGCTTTCAGCCGTTTTGCGCCCATCACCGCCCCGGCACCGCCTCGCCCGGCGTGGTGTTCGCCGCCGTCGGAGGCGATGGTGGCGAATGCGACGCCCTGCTCGCCGGCCGGCCCGATACACGCCACTGCGGCCTCGGGGAACGCCGCGTCAGTTTCGGCTGTGTCCTGTCCCCACGTCTCGGCGGGTTCGACCGTCGCGCCGTCGTCCTCCACGACAAGTGTGACCGGCTCCGGCGCGCGCCCGGTGACCAGAATCCCGATGTGGTTCCGCAGCGCGCCGGCTAGCGTGTCCGGAAACGTCCCGCCCGCGTACGAGTCGAGGAAGCCGCCGGTCAGGGGCGACTTCGTGACTGCGGCATATCTCGTCTCACCCGGCAACAGCCCCGATACCGGCCCGAGCATGAACAACAGGAGGTTCTCGGGGCCAAGCGGGTCGGTGCCGGCGTCGAGTTCGTCGTACAGGTACCGAGCGCCGAGTCCCTTGCCGCCCACGAACTGGCGACGCCAACCCTCTGGGACCGGACGGCTTTCGACTGACGCCGACGACAGGTCGACGTGGAGCATCCGGTCCCGGTTGGCTACTGTCATCATACCTCACTCCTCCGTCTGTCGACTAAAGGATTATCCCCACCAGCCATGCACGAAGCGCCTTTCTGCCAGAGCCGAGAAGGCAGGGTATGCGCGCAGGCACTATCGTCGCTGGCGGCCGGTCGACGCGGTTCGGCGACAGCGACAAGGCCGTCGCCGACCTCGCTGGCACGCCGATGATTCGCCGCGTCGCCGACCGACTGGGTCAGGTCGTCGACGAGCTCGTCGTGAACTGCCGCGAGGACCAGGTCGAGGCCATCGACGCCGCGCTGTCAGGCCACGCCCTCGACCCGACGTTCGCGCTCGATGCGGACCCCGACCAGGGGCCGATGGCGGGCATCGCGACCGGGCTGGAGGCCGTCGACAGCGAGTACGCCGCCGTGGTGGCCTGCGATATGCCCTTTGTCGATCCGACATTCGTCGACTACCTGTTCGAGCAGGCGGCGTCCCACGAGGCCGCAGTTCCGCGCCCGGACGAGTGGTTTCAGACGACGCAGGCAGTGTATCACGCGGACGCGATGCACGACGCCTGCCGGCGAGCGCTGGAGCGCGGCGAGCACAAGGTCGTCGAACCGCTGTTCGACCTCGATTACGTCGTCGTTGAGCGCGAAGCCGTGCTCGAACACACCACGCTGGAGACGTTCGAGAACCTCAACACCCGCGAGGAGTTCGAGGCCGCGGCCGAGCGGTTTTGAACGAACGGGGCCGGCGTCGGCTCGCTCTCAGACGACTGCCACCAGTGGATCGTCGGCTCGCATTTCCGCGAGCACCACGCGTGGCACGTCGGCGCGGTCGTGAATCGCCTCGGCGACAGCCCGCGCGTTCGTTTCGAGTCGCTCGTCGTCGACCATGTTGAGCAGCGGAATCGCGGTCGCGTCGGCTGGCACGTCTTTCAGCCCGCCGCGGCCGCTGGCGAGCACCGCGGCGACATCTCTCGGTCGAATCTCGTCGCCGGGGGCACGCCCTGTGATTGTGGCCACCTCGTCGACCCGATGGACAATGTCGTCCGTCAGCGGTTCGCCGACGACGTGTGCGCTCGCGATGGGGACGACCGTCGATGCCGTCGCGGGGAGCTGTGGCTCGCGGTCGCTCGGCGCCTTGAATTCCCGCATCCGCGCGCCGTCAGCTTTCACCAGAATCGGGGACGCGATGTCAGCCAGGTCGGCGACGGTTTCCGGGTCGTAGCCGCGGTAGCGGTCCGGTCGCTCCTGTGCCGGGACGACGCCCAGCGGCCACGCAGACGCCGTGTCGATGGCTGATCGGGGGCTCTCAGTCACGACAACGTCCGCGACCCAGCCGTCGAAGATGGGTATCCGAACCGTCGCGGTGACGACTGCCTGCTCCAGTCGCGCTGCGAGCGTTGCCATCGTCGTCTTCTTCCCCCCAGCGCCGACGAAGCAGGTGGTCCCATGTCGCCCGTCCAGCGCGTCGACGATGTCCATACGCAGTGCAGGGCGGTGGTCTGGTTAATCGTTACCCCGTGTCCGACGACGGAACCGGAACAGTCACGCCATTTAATAGGCTGTGCTGTGAACAGTTAGCAAGGATATGCTCGAAGACGACTTCGGTCGCGAGGTCTCCGGTGTCCGCGTCTCCCTCACCGACCGGTGTAACTTCGACTGCGTCTACTGCCACAACGAGGGGCTGGGCGACACACGGGGCCCGATGGAGGCACAGGACGACGAACTCACTGCCGACACCATCGTGGCCTTCCTCGAAGTCGCCGCCGAATTCGGGGTCGACTCGGTGAAGTTCACCGGCGGGGAGCCGATGCTTCGGGAAGACCTCGAAGCGATTGTCCGCCGCGCCCCCGACGAGATGGAGGTGTCGATGACGACCAACGGCACCTTCCTCCCCGGACGCGCCCCGGACCTCGTCGACGCCGGACTCGAGCGAGTCAACGTCTCGCAGGACGCCCTCGATAGCGAGGCCTTCGCCGAACTGACACAGAGCGGGGCCTACGACCGCGTTCTCGAAGGCGTCGAAGCGGCGCTGGACGCCGGCCTCGCCCCGGTGAAGCTCAATATGGTCGTCTTCGAGCCGACCGCGGGCTACGTTCCGAAGATGGTCGACCACGTCGCCGAGAACCCCGGCCTCCAGCTCCAACTCATCGAGTACATGCCCGAGCTGGCTGGCCACCCGGAGTGGGCCATCGACATCGACCGCGTCCACGACTGGTTGGAAGACCGCGCCGACAAGGTCGAACACCGGGAGATGCACGACCGCAAGCGCTACTGGATGCACAGCAGTGACGCGGCGGTCGAAAGTAGCGGCGCGACCACATCGCTGGCCGCGTCCGACGGCGGCGTTCGGACGGAGCCGGTCAACAACCACAACAGCGGGATGGTCGAAATCGTCGACCCCGTCGGCAACGAGAACTTCTGTGCGAACTGCCACCGCGTCCGGCTCACCCACGACGGGTATCTCAAGGGCTGTCTGAACCGCAACGACGACCTGCGCGACATCGGCACGACCAAGGAGTCGATGCGCGCCGCGTTCCGCGAGACAGTCGACACCCGCGTCCCCTACTACGGCGAGTACATGGTTGAAACAGAGGACGGCGAGTGGGAGATAAACGAGGCGTACATCGACACTGACGGGGACCGTGCGCCCTACGAGTACTCGGAGTAGCGGCCGCCGCGGGCCGGTACGCTCACTGTTTCGCCGTCGGTACCAACCGTCATGAGTTTCCGGTTCCGCGACCGGACGACGGTTTCGCTGTCGTGGACCGAACTGACCGGAGCAGTCGGGGACTCTGCGACGGTGCTCCCGGTTGTCGTGGCTGTCGCCGTGCTGACAGAGCTTTCGCTCCCAGTCATGCTCGTCTGGTTCGGCGTGTTTCAGGTCGTCTGGGGGCTGTACTACGGTGCTCCGATATCGGTCGAGCCGATGAAGGCTTTCGCCGCGCTGGTCATCGCCGGGACCATTTCGACCGGGGAACTCGTCGTCGCAGGGCTCCTGTTGGCAGTGCTTTTACTCGCGCTTGGCACCACACAGTCGCTCGAAACTGTCAACCAGTACGTCGATGACACTGTTGTTCGTGGGGTACAACTCGGTGTCGCGCTGGTCCTGCTGGAGACCGGCGTCGGTCTCGGACTCGACGACCCGAAGCTCGTGGCCGTCGCCGCCGGTATCGTCGCTGTCCTTGCGGTGGTCGGCTACAGCGGGCAGAGCGCCTTCGCCGTCTTCGTCTTTGGAGCGGCCATCGCTCTCGTGGAGACCGGGGTTCCGACGCCGGCCGTTCCAGCGGTTGACGCCATGTTTATGCTCCCGACGATGACACTGTCGGTGCAGACGGTAGAGGCTATCCTCGCTCAGGTCGCGGTCACGGTCGGTAACGCCGCCCTCGCCACGTCGGTCCTGCTCGCCGATTATTTCGACCAGGACGTATCCGCGGACCAGCTCTCGAACAGCATGGGGCTGATGAATCTGGTCGCGGTTCCTTTCGGCGCGTTTCCGATGTGTCACGGGAGTGGCGGCGTCGCCGGGAAGTACGCTTTCGGGGCCAGAACGCCCGGTGCCAATCTGATACTCGGCGCGGGCTACGTGCTGACCGCGTTCCTCGCTGTCGGTGTCATCGCGGCCTACCCGACGGCGCTTCTCGGGGTCATTCTGGTACTGATCGCGCTCCAGTTGGGCTGGACCGGGGTTTCCAGAACGGACGACTTGGCAGCTGTCGCGGCTATCGGTGTCTTCGGTGTGCTCGTCAACCTCGGTCTCGCACTCGTCCTCGGCGTTCTCGTCCAGCAACTGCGCGCCCGGTCGTGAGCATTGCAGCGCGTCCCGCGAGGGCCGCCAACCGTGGCTTTCCGGCTGTTCTTGGCTTCTATACACTGCGTGTCTGCCGGCCCCCACACGCTTGTATCAGGAGGTCGAAGGGGCAACTGATAGATGCGCCCTGCAACGGAACTCGAAAATCTGCTTGGAAAAGCCGACTCACTCACTATCGTCTGTCACAACAACCCCGATCCCGACTGTCTTGCCAGCGCGCTCGCGCTCGGTCGCATCGCGGCCGCCATCGGCATCGACGAACGGCGAATCCTCTACAGCGGGGAGATTTCACACCAGCAGAACCGCTCGTTCGTCAATCTGCTGGAGATGGACCTCCGGGAGTTCGACCCGGCCGACGTGACCGACCGCGAGTCTTCGGAGCTGCTCGCCTTCGTTGACCACTCTGTTCCGGGGTCGAACAACCGGGTCCCCGAAGATGTCTCGGTTGACATCGTCATCGACCATCACCCAGCCGAGGATATCGCGGCCACGTTCGTCGACCACCGGGAAGAGATCGGAGCGACGGCGACGATACTGACCGAGTACCTCCGAGACCTCGACATCGAACTCAATGACCGTCTGGCGACAGCGTTGCTGTTTGCCATCCGGCGGGAGACGCTGGGGTTCCTGCGCGGCGTGACGCCGGACGAGTACGGCGCGGCCGGCTTTCTGGCCGACACGGCCGACTCTGGCCTGTTGCGGCAGCTCTCCTCGCCGTCTGTCAGCGGCGCGACCGTCGATGCAATCGCCGACGCAATCGAGAACCGGACGGTCCGCGGGTCGGTGCTGATATCACACGTCGGCCGGACAGGGGAGCGGGACGCACTCCCGCAGGCGGCCGACTATCTGGCGACGCTTGAGGGCGTCGAGACAGCCATCGTCTTCGGCATTGTCGAAGACGCTATCCAGCTCAGCGCCCGGTCGACCGACTCCCGGGTCAACATCGGCGACGTGCTGAGCGAGTCCCTGAGCGATGTTGGGAGCGCAGGCGGACACCGCGAGATGGCCGGCGGCGAGGTGCCACTCGGTATCTTCGCCGACTACACGAGTGACGACACCGTCCTCGTCGACATCGTCGAGCAAGTGATCTCGGCGCGGCTGTTTGCCGGATTGAATCTCTCGGAGGAGAGCTAACTCGCCGTTTAGGACAGCCGGAACGTTTCGAGGTTCTTCGGGTTGTGGGTCCGCATGTTGAACTTCTGGTACAGCGCCGAGGACAGCTGGTTCGTCGTTGACGCGTCGCCGTGGACACAGAGGATTTTCTCCGGCCGCGGATGCATCGTCTCGACGAACGATTCGAGCCCCTGTCGGTCGGCGTGGCCGGAGAAGCCGTCGACCGTCTCCACGTTCAGTCTGAGGCTCACCCGTTCGGCGCGTGGCCCGCTCGTGTCGCCGAGGGTGACCTCGTCCTGACCCCGCTGTATCTGCCGACCGAGCGTCCCCTCAGCCTGATAGCCGACGAACGCCATCGTGTTGTCCGGGTCGCTGCCCAGCAGCCGGAGCCAGGACATCACGGGGCCGCCGGTGACCATCCCGGAGGTCGTCAGAATGATAGACGGTTCGTCGTCGGCGATGTCCCGTCGCATCTCGTCGCCGCCGTCGACTTGCTCGAACTGCTCTGCGAGGAACGGGTTCTCGTCCTCGTAGAGGATACGCTGGCGGAGGTCGTCCCGGAGGTACTCCGGATACGCGGTGTGGATGGCCGTCGCCTCCCGAATCATCCCGTCGAGGTACACCGGCATCGTCGGGATGTCGCCCTTTCGCATCGCTTCTTCGAGAACGAGCATGAGTTCCTGCGACCGACCCACGGCGAAGGCCGGAATCAGTACCTTGCCGTCGTTCTCGTGGGCCTCGTTGATAACGTCCTTGAGGACCCGCTCGGAGTCGGACTGGTCGGTCTGGTAGTCGTTTTTCCCGCCGTAGGTCGACTCAAGCACGAGTGTCTCGACTCGCGGGAAGTCGTTGACCGCGCCATCGAGCAGGCGGGTATCTTTGTAGTGGATGTCCCCAGAGAAGGCGACGTTGTACCGGCCCTCGCCGATGTGGAAGTGACACACCGCCGAGCCGAGGATGTGCCCGGCGTTGTGCATCGTGAGCTTGATGTCGGGCGCGATGTCGGTGACGTTGCCGAACTCCAGTGGAATCGTGTGTTTCAGCGCGTCCCGGACCTGCTGGCTCTCGTAGGGTGGGGTGCGGCCCTCCTTCGAGGCCACGTCGAGGTAGTCCAGCTGGAGCAGGCCCATCAGGTCCCGCGTCGGCGCGGTCGTGTATATCGGCCCGTCGTAGCCGTACTTGAACAAGATGGGGATGAGCGCAGAGTGGTCCAGGTGGGCGTGGGTCAGGACGACGGCGTCGAGAGAATTCGGCCCAGCCGCGAGGGCTTCGGGTGCTTGGAGATACGGAACCTCGCCCTCAGCACCGGGTTTGTCACCGCAGTCGATGAGGATTCGGGACTCCGGCGTCGAGAGGATGAATGCGGCGCGACCGACTTCACGACAGCAGCCGAGCGTCGTGAGCCGAACCCAGTCCTCGTCGCTCGTGGTAGGTCGGTTGATCTGGCGACCGACACGCTGGAGGATGTCCCGGCGTTCCTCGCGTTCCTGCTTGAGATAATTCCGGACGTTCGAGACCGTCGAGGACTCCATCGGCGGCGTCCGGACGACCTCCGGGGTCCAGCCGACGGAGGCGGAGATCTCGTCGAGGGTTGCCCCGTGGCGGCCGATGACGCGACCGGGCTTTTCGGCTTCGATGAACACTTCGCCGGTCTGGCGGTCGAAATCCAAGTTCTGGACGCCAGCGTCCTCGGGAATCGTCTGCGTGATTCGAGTCCGCGCTTCGTTCGGCGGGACGAGTGCTTCTTGCGTGGGGCGAACGTTGATTCGTTTCCGCAGCGTCTGTGCGAGATTTCTGACGATACCGTCGCGGTTGGCAACCGTCTGCGCGTCCGGCGTGTAAATAACTAGTTCCGGTCCCTCGAACGCGACAGATTCGATTTCGATGTCGTCCGGTGTCTCTTCTTCGACCTGTGCTTTAATTCGATCAAGTGTCTCGTCTGCGGAACTCATAAGTTTGGAGATGGAGGCCCGATAGCCGTCGGTAAAACCACGGCTCTCGACTGCCGTTATCTAGCGGGAGTGCAAGCACGGTAAAGAACCTTTGCTTGTCTCGCTATGTCATTGGAGGGTTGTAGCTCGGCAGGAACCGGCGAATTTTAGTGTGGGACTCCGAGTTGTGTGTGTATGGGCTTTGGTAGCTACGATGAATCCGAACAGAAGGACAACGACGTAGATGCAGACGACAGCGATGGCGTTGCGGTCCACGAGAACGACCACGACGGATCGGTCTCCTTCGAGACGGAGGCGACCACGAGCGACCTCGTCGACAAGCTCGGCGACATGAAAGACGAAGACGAAGAGTAACGCCGCTCCCGACCGCAGTTACTGACCGACTTTTTCGCCGAGTTCGCCGCGCTCGTGAAGCTGTTCGAGGATATCGCTGCCACCGATGAACTCCCCGTCGACGAACGTCTGTGGAATCGTCTCGCGCCCGCTGTGGCGCTCTAGAGCCTCCCGATAGGCATCAGTCGCTTTGAGCACGTCCACTGTCTCGATGTCGTCGCGGTGCTGTTGCAGCAGTGCGAGGGCCTTCTTCGAGTAGCCACACTGTGGCATCAGCTCATTGCCTTTCATGAACAGCACAACCTCGTTGTCTTCGATGACGCTGTCTACCTGATCCGTGACTTCATCCGGGGAGAGTTCTTCGGGCTCAAATCCCATACCGTCACTAACAGCGTCGGCAATAAAGGCGTACCGACGGTCGAGCAGAGCCGCACCGCCGGGGTACACGGTTACTCGGCTTCTTCGGGCGTCAGCGTCGTCAGCTCGATGGCGTGAATGTCGCGAGTGAGATGCTCTCCCAGCGCGTCGTGGACACGCTGGTGCTGGTCGACCAGCGACTCGCCCTCAAACGCCGGCGAAACAACGCGTACCGCGTAGTGTTTGTCGTCGTCGGGGTCCCGCGGCGTGGTGACCGTCGCCTGTGCCTCCGGAAGCGCGTCCTCGATCAGTTCGGCGACCGCATCCTCGTCCATACGCGCTCTGTGGAGAGCGGCGGGCAAAACAGTTGGCGTCACACAGTCGTGGTCACCGAGTGATTGACAGCTCCCGACCGATACCGACCCCGAGGGCGACCAGTCCCAGAACCGCGAGCGCGACCCCGCCGAGCCAGAGCGCCGAGAGCGAGGCCGTAAGTCGGACGGTCCAGAGCCCGGCTACCAGCGCCAGCCCGCCAGCAACGACCAGCTTGACGAACCGCTCCATGCCCGTGCCTGCGGTGACCGGCGGTAAATCCCTGCCGGCTGAACCACAGGTGTTTGTGCCTCTGGCACGTAGCTCGTATATGAGCGACGCAACGCTCGTCTACGACGACGACTGCGGTTTCTGTACGTGGTGGGCGGACTTCATCGACGAGCGGTCCGACCTCAGGGTCGTGGGCTTCTCCGAGCTAGACGACGACGTACTAGAGCGACTCCCGGACGACTACGAATCCTGTTCGCATCTGGTGACCGAGGAGGACGTGTACTCCTGCGGGGAATCCATCGAGACAGCGCTCACATACACCGACATGGGCAAGGCGGCTCGGCCGCTGCTCTCGTTTCTCCGGCAGTTCGAGGATTACGAGCGATTCCGCGAGCGGGCCTATCGGCGGATCGCCGATAACCGTTCGAAGTGGGGGAAGGTCATGTCGAAGACGCCGCCAGCGCGCAGGAACGACGCGAACTGACGCCCCATCTCAAACGTCGGCGAGTCGCAGGTCACCGTCGCTGATCGGGCTGACATAGGTGCCGACGCGTTCGCGCTCCCACCACTGCCCAGTCTCGCGGCGCTCTTCGGGCGTCGTGAACCGATACCGGTAGCGGACCGCACGGACGTGCGTCGGCGTGGTCTCCGAGAACGGCACCGAGGCGAGCAGTTTTTCGGTAGCCTCGTCGCCTGCAAGCAGTCGGTCCAGCAGCGCGAGAAACCACGGACTCCGTCGCGGCGAAGAGGTCATCGCCGCGAACCACAACTGCCAGTCAAGCCGGTAGTGGTAGGGCGCGAGTTGCCGCGGCCGCTGTGCTGGGTCTGTTGGTTTGCCTTTGAACTCGTAAGTCTCCCATTCCGTGTCGGCCGTGACGACCTCGTCGGTGGTCCCCTGGACGACGATTTCGTAGCGCGTTCTGGTAATCGAGCCGAACGCGCCGTAGGCGTTGACTAACCGGAGCGAGTCGAAAGCGGTGTTCATCACCTGCCGCTCCGAGAGGATGTTGCGGACCGGTCCGATGCTACGCCAGAGGACGACAGCAGCGAGTCCGACCGACAGCGCCTGCAGGTACAGCGGCGGCGCAGTCGCGCTCGGAGCAGTGACCGGGAGGGTTGCTGTGAAAACGTCGTCCCTGAATGCCGCAATAGCCTGAACGATAGTGAGGGCATTGAGCCACGAGAAGTTCCCCGTCAGCATGAGCCAGCACTGAAAGCCGATGGTCGCTACCCCCGCTACTGACGCCCACGGCTGTGGCGCGAAGTAGAGGAACGGTACGGCGACTTCGACGACGTGGTTTCCCAGCACTTCGAGTCGGTGGAACCGGTCGGGGAGGTGGTGGGCGTACCAACTCACCGGGTTCGGAATCGGCTGGGTTTCGTAGTGGTAGTCCAGTGCGGTGAGGTCCCGCCAGCAGTCGTCCCCGCGCAGTTTGATGAGTCCGGCACCGAACATATTTCGGAACAGCACCCACTTGAGGAGCCACACGACAGCGACCGGTGGCCCCGCTGTCCCCGCGCCGAGAAATGCCGCGAGGAAGCCGGTCTCCAGCAGCATCGACTCCCAGCCGTAGCCGTAGAAGGTCCGCCCGGCGTTGACGAAAGAGAGATACAGCGCCCACAGCAGGAGCCACAGGAGTATCGACACGGGGACCGCGTACGGACGCGGGAGCCACGACGGGACTCCGACGAGTGCCAGCGCCGAGAGCCCGACGCCGGCCCAGGCTGTGATACCGATGACGCGGTCGTTCGGATAGACATAGAACAGACTGGGCCGGTCACGGAACTCGTAGCGGTCGACGTACTGCTGTATCGGCAACAGGCCGTCCTCGCCCGCGAGCGGACGGAACTGCGTGGCTGCGACGACGAACGCCAGCAGGTAAATAACCGCCAGCGCCCGGTGGAACAGCATCCGAACGAGCCAGTACGCCGCTGGCTCCCACGGCAGCATACACCGGATGTGGCTCAGCCACGGACTAAACCGTACCGGGCGACGGCCGTGTCAACCGTACTCAGCCATTATCTGCCTGTTCAGGCCAGCAGTTGCTGGTGTGTCGGCTTCATACAGCGGTCCTGGACGACGCGGCGGCCAGCAGCTTCGGCGCGTTCGACGGCCTTGTCGTCGTGGATGCCGAGCTGCAGCCAGATGACGGCGTCGTCGTCGCGTTCCAGGGCCGCGTCGACGATATCGCTGACCTCGTCGCTGGGCCTGAAGACGTCGATAATGTCTATATCACCGGGAATATCTGCCAGTGAGTCGTAGGCCTTCTGCCCGAATATCTCGTCAGCAAAGGGGTTGACCGGTATCACCTCGTACCCCTGTTCGGTGAGGTACTTCGGAATTTCGTGGGCGTCCTTGCCGGGGCTGGTCGAGCAGCCGACGACGGCGACGCGGTCCAGTTCGAGAATGTCTCTGAGTTCGTCATCCGAAGTAACGGGCATACACGACAGTTCGTCGGGCACCAATAAAAGCGATTGCCTGCGGGACCTACTCTGCGGGCTCATCAGCCTCTGTCGGTTCCTGCAGGTAGGTCTCGCCCCACGCTGCCATTTCGGTAATTACGGACTCCAG
Source organism: Haloarcula taiwanensis (assembly GCA_002844335.1). NCBI lineage: Archaea > Methanobacteriati > Methanobacteriota > Halobacteria > Halobacteriales > Haloarculaceae > Haloarcula > Haloarcula taiwanensis. The sequence continues at coordinate 1,809,661 of CP019154.1, read as the reverse complement.
TGACTCTCCGTGTTCGGTGAGCGAGTAATTGACGCGAAACGGCTGTTCGTTGATTACTTCGCGGTCGACGAGCCCCTTCTCCTGCAGGTCTTCGAGGCTGTCGGAGAGCACTTTAGATGAGATACCGTCGACGTTCTCCTTGAGTTCGTTAAATCCTGAGGGGCCGTTATCAAGCAGCCGGTGGATGATAACGGGGTGCCACTTCTTCCCGATAAGGGACGCCGTCGTGGTTATAGGACACCAGTCCTCGCCAGCACACCAGACGGAAAGCTTCTCCGGTGAATCGCTCATATCTTGTCGTGATTTCGGCCGCGGCCGGCTAATAACTACCCCTGTGCAGGTACCGGAACCACCGTCTGTGGACTACATCGGGAGACACGGTGGACACTCCCACACCGATGTCGGAAAGAACTATGGCCCGCCATATCCAGCGGTACCTGATTATGGCTTCCCAGCACGGTTGCTGCCGCAGGCGATTTCAACTATTGTCGCAGCTCGTCGCGTCGGCTGGTCGCGATGTTCGAAAAAACCAGTCGAATGCCTGAACAGGTACCGGGATCACTTCGATCCTCGCTAGTATTGACACGTTGCTCTTCAGCCGCGAGCGAGTAGTCATATTTTTCTCTGGTTATTCAGTGTATTCTTGTATGGTTGCAGTCACCGTGTGGAACGAAAACCGGCACGAACGGGCGACAGGCCCCGCCAATGCGATGTACCCCGACGGGATCCACACGACGTTGGCTGAGATGCTTACGTCCTACGGCCACACTGTTCGGACAGCGACACTTGATGATCCTGCTAACGGACTCACCGAGACGGTGCTCACCGACACTGACGTGTTACTGTGGTGGGGCGATGTCGCACATGATGCCGTCAGCGATGCGGCTGCGAGCCGCGTTGAGCAGGCTGTCCGTGACGGGATGGGGTTCATTCCGCTTCACTCCAGCCACGAATCGAAGCCGTTCGAGGCGCTTATCGGGGGAACTGGTACCCTGCGGTGGCGCGAGGAGGGCGAGCGTGAGCACGTCTGGGTCGTCAAAGCGAGCCATCCTATTACCGACGGACTTCCCGAGGAGTTCGAACTCGAACGTGCCGAGATATACGGAAAGGGGTTCGACCTACCGATACCCGACACCCTGGTGACTGTAAGTTGGTGCGACGACGGCACGGTATTTCCCAGCGGGTGTTGTTACTACCGTGGTGCAGGGCGTATATTCTACTTCCAACCCGGTCACGAAACGTTTCCCGTGTACCACCGGCCAGTCGTCCAGAGGCTCTTGCACAACGCCGTTGCGTGGGCCGCGTCGAATGAGCGCGATCACTCCACGCCGAACAGTCCTGCTCATCAGGACAACCGTCGTGGTGCCTGGTAGCCCGACTGACTCCCAATTAGCTGTCTGGAAACGACCGCTCGAATCGTAATTGGTGATTAAGAGTCGTCTTTCGGAACGGTAGGCGCTGTTTTCTCTCGGGATGGTGACCGAAGGCAACTGCAAACTTAGGAAACTGGACCACGACCATGAGCCAGTATGCGAGGACAACAGCAGAGCCGTAGACCGATTCCAAAGGGTTTGTATCTAATGACTCCGGAGAGTGGCCTATGACAGAGAACGTGGTCGTGCTCGGGTCGGGGTATGCCGGCGCGGGGGCAATAAAGAGTTTAGAGGACGAGTTAGACGGTGAGGCGGACGTTGATGTCACGTGGGTTTCTGAGACGGACTATCATCTGGTCTTGCACGAGTCTCATCGGTGCATTCGGGACCCGAGTGTTCAGGAGAACATCGCTATCCCTGTTCACGAGATCAAGCAGCCCTCGACCGCCTTCATTCAGGACGAGGTCGTCGGCATCGACACCGACGCTCGGGAGGTCGCCCTCGCCGACTCCGCTGCTGTCGAGTACGACTACCTGCTGGTCGGGCTGGGTTCCCAGACCGCATTCTTCGGTATTGACGGGCTCGAAGAGCACGCTCTGACGCTCAAGAGCCTCGACGACGCCCTCAATATCCACGACAACATCCAGCAGGCCGCTCGCGAAGCCTCGACCAACGACCCCGCGCAGGTCGTCATCGGCGGCGCTGGCCTCTCGGGCATCCAGACCGCCGGCGAGGTCGCCGAGTTCCGCGACGAACACAACGCGCCCATCGACATCCACCTCGTCGAGGGCCTCGACCAGGTGCTGCCCAACAGCGACCCGGAACTCCAGGGCGCGCTGCGCAAGCGCTTGGAAGCCGCCGACGTGAACATCAAGTGCGGTGAGTTCATCGGCGAGGTCGACGAGGAGACCGTATACATCGGCGACGAGGACGAACTGGACTACGACGTGCTGGTCTGGACCGGCGGCATCACCGGCCGGGATTGCATGCAGGATGTGGATCTGGACAAAGACGAGCGCAACCACCGCGTCCACGCTGAGGGGAACTTCCAGACGGAGGACGAACGGGTCTTCGCCATCGGCGACTCGGCGCTGATCGACCAGCCGGGCGACCAGCCCGCGCCACCGACCGCTCAGGCCGCCTGGCAGGCCGCCGAGGTGGCCGGCGAAAACCTCGCCCGGGCGGCACGGGGTCAGCCGCTGAAGACGTGGACCCACAAGGACAAAGGGACGGTCGTCTCCGTCGGGGAGAAAGCCGTCGCCCACGACGTGGTGAACGTCCCAGTTGAGACGTTTGGCGGGCTGCCCGCGAAACTGCTGAAGAAAGCGATTGCCGCCCGCTGGATCAACGACGTGACCGGCGTTGGTCGGGCCGCCAAGGCCTGGCCCGACATGTAGATAGGACCTTTTTATTTCGTCGGGGTCGACCTGACCGCGCGACCTACTCCTCGCAAAGCGTGGACTAAAAAGGCGCGAAATCGCGGGGCGATTCGCGCGAAACCGCACCAGAGAGACGGTATTCGGGGTCTACCGGAGCTCTGAGCGGCATTCACTGCCGGCTACCAGGCCGACTCTAACACACTGACAATGTCCTTTCGTGTGGGTGCCAGTTCTGACGGGGCGTTCGCTATGAAGGCGTCTTCGAGGACGGCATCAGCAACTTCGGGGAACGCCTCGCGGCCGGGCCCGTCGACATCCCGAAGTCGCGTCGGGAGTCCAAGCGCAGTCACCACGTCGTTTATTTGGTCGATGACCGCAGCAGTGGGGTCTGAAGCATCGCCGGCGCCGAGTGCGTCGGCCAAAAGCGACCGCCGACCGTCGACCTGCTCGAACAGATATGAGAGTGCGTGCGGAGCAATGACCGCGTGGGCCGCGCCCTGCTGGACCTCGTAGGCCCGGGTCAGCCCGTGACCGAGGGCATGAATCAGTGAGAGCGTCGTCCCGTCAGCCCGCGAAATGCCGTACTGGACGAGCATGAGACCCTGGGTGAGCGACTGGTACACCCATGGGTCGTCGTCACCAGTACCGAATGCGAGCAGTCCGTCCGTGAGAAGGCCGAGGCCGCGAGAGGCTGTGGCGTCGGTTACTGGCGTTGCGCTGGCCGCGTACAGCGTCTCGATACCTTTATCGAAGCCGTTCATCGCTGACGCCGCGAGGATCGGACGGGGCGTCGTCGCAATCAGATCGGGGTCATAACAGACTGCTTCGGGCATCAGTTTCGGATCGCTGACACCACCACTGGCAGGCTCGTTCACAGGGCAGGTGTCTGGCGCGGCTGTGACCCCGGCGACGAGAGACAGGTCAGCGCCGGCCAGCGTCGTCGGGGCGGCGATAATCGGCGGCAGCTCCGCCTCGGGGACAGCTATCGTTCCGGAGTCGACAAACGCTTGGCCGACAGCCGCCGGGTCGCGGTCAGTCGCTGCGAGGATACTGATGATTTTCGCAACGTCGAGACTGCTCCCACCGCCGACGGCCACGAGACAATCGGCATCGACTTCTCGGAGGCGTTCGAGTCCGTCGCAGGCGGTGCCGAGCCGCTTGGCTGGCGTCGTTTCGGCGAAGGTGCCGGCCAGTCGGTCGCCGAGACCCTCCCGAACGGGGTCCATCACAGCCGGCGTGTCACCAACGGTCGCGCCACAGACGACCAGCGCACTGTTGTAGCCTTGCGCGTCTAACTCCGCACCCAGCGACTGCACGGCGTCAGGGGCGTATCGGAGTGTCGCAGGCTCGTACTCGAACCGGAACGGGGAATCGAGGTCAGCGGCAACCGATGTGTCGGGCATCGCTGTGACCCATTCAGCCCTGCTCGTGTTTATCACTTCAGGTCGCCAGTGCCGTCTTCCAGTGGTACCTGCAAGCGCAGGTACGTCGCAGTCGCTTGCGGGTCATAGCGTAATCTTGGCGGGTGTCACGGTGCTCAGGTCGACGCCGTCACTGCACTTCTATGCCAGCCAGTCCGTCGGCCAGCGAGTCGAGGTCTTCGAGGGTCGCGGCGAGCGCGTCGACGCTGTCTTTCTCCCGCCGATTCGGATTAGCGAGCACCCGAACGGGCTGGGTTCCGAGCGAGACGAAGCCGAGGCCGAGTTTCGCCGCCGTGGCGCGGAGACCGAGGCCCGCGTCCGCGTCGCCCGCCAGGACCTTCCGGGCGGGGCTTTCGTGGGCCTTCGTCGTGAGTTCGTAGCCGTCGACGGCGTCGGCGACTTCGGCGCGACCGAGGCCCCGCTCCTCGCCAAGAGCGTCGAGCGCGTCGTCGAAGCTCCGACGGAGTCCGGAGGCGGTGTCGCGGTTGACGAAGCGGTAGTCGCCGTCGACGAGGTCGGCCAGGTCGGAGATGTCGGCCTCGGCGTCGACGACCAGCCCCCACTCGCGCTGCCAGCCGCCGATATCGGTTGCCTCGTGGTCGGCGTCGGTCGGACCCGCGACGACGGCGACGTCGGGCACGCCGTTGCCGAGGCGGCGGACTCCCTCGGTCGATCCCAGCGGGAGGTACCGCGGGCGGTCGATTGTATCGAGCAGGCGCGAGAGGAGCGGGTCGTCCTCGCCCATGCCCAGCAGCGTCGGCGGCCTGACGGCGGGGGAAAACAGCGTCACATCGACCGTCTCCCCCTCGGCGAGGTAGTCGGTCCCCGGCGGCACGTCGACGAAGCCATCGGCGTCGACGAGGCTCGTCGTCGCGCCGCTGCCCTTGTCGACCGGGTAGACCAGCAGCGACCCGGAGTCGTCTTCGACCAGCCCGGCTGGCATGAGGCGTCGTCGCCCTTCGCCGTAGCGTTCCTGGACTGCCATTGTGCCGGAGGCCGTAGCTGTCTGTGGCTGCTCCCGTCCAGCAGCGTTCCGTACTGCTGGCGCGACGAACGTCTGGAAAATAGTCAGCGCCGAAACTGGGTAGCCAGGCAGCCCGACGTACGCCGAGTCGCCGATAGTCCCCACGAGCATCGGCTTGCCGGGTTTGACGGCCACACCGTGGAGCCTGAGTTCGCCGCGTTCCTCGATGACGCGGTAGATGACGTCGACCGCGCTGGCGCTGGTCGACCCTGACGAGAGGACGAGGTCGCATTCGTCAGCCGCTTGGTGGAGCAATCGCTCCATTTCCTCGTAGTCGTCGCCAGCGTGGGGGTACATCACCGGCTCACCGCCGGCCTCCGCGACCGCGCCCGCCAGCGTGTAGCTGTTCACGTCGTAAATCTGGCCGGCGGCGCTGTCGAGGGGGTCCCCGGGCCGGACAAGTTCATCGCCCGTCGAGAGAATGCCGACCTGTGGCCGGCCACGCACCGGAACCTCGTCGACGCCAAGGGCAGACAGGAGTCCGATTTCACGGGGCGTGATTCGCGTTCCTGGACCGAGGGCGCGCGCGCCGGCCGCGATATCTGCGCCGGCGAGCATCACGTTATCACCGGGCGCGACGGATGTGCGTATCTCGACGCCGGCGTCGGTTTCAGTCGTTCGCTCGACCATCACGACGGCGTCGGCACCGGGCGGCATCACCGCGCCGGTCGAAATCTCGGCGACCGAACCCGGTTCGACCGTTACGTCGGGCTTCTCACCCGCGTGGACTTCCCCGGCGACCGACAGCGTCACCGGGTCGGCCTCGTCAGCGCCGAAGGTGTCTCTGGCGTGGACGGCGTAGCCGTCCATACTCGCGCGGTCGAACCCTGGCACGTCGATGTCGGCGTCGATCCGCTCGGTGAGGACGCGGTCGCGGGCGTCGGCGAGCGGGACCGTTTCCGGGTCGGGGTCGATGTCGAGGTTTGCGACGACCTCGTGGGCCTCCTCCGGTGATGCGAGGTCGCGGAACTCGCGGCGGTCGCTCATTGGGACCACTCCCAGTCCTCGACGGGCACAGTGTCACCGGCGTCGTAGCCCTCCACGGACTCCGGCACGACGACCCAGCCGTCGGCGAGCGCGACGCTGGAGAGGACGCCCGACCCGCTGGCCCGCGTCGGCGTCGCGGTCGGTCCGTCGTCGTCCTCCTCGCGCAGTTGTACCCGAGCGTAGGTCCGGGTCCCCGGCTCGCTGGCTATCTTCCGCGTGAGTTCGGCCTCGGTCGTCGGCGGGTCGGTCGCCGGGAGGTGGCCGGCACGGCGGAGCGCCGGCCGGAGGAACTGGACGGCGTTGACGATGCAGGCGACCGGATAACCCGGGAGCATCAGAATCGGCGTCTCTTCGACCACGCCCAGCGCGACCGGGTGACCCGGCTTCAGCGCGACGCCGTGGACCAGCACCTCGCCGAGGTCGTCGACGACTTCCGGGAGCAGGTCCCGCTCGCCGACGGAAGAGCCGCCGGTCGTCACCACGAGGTCGTGGTCCAAGTCGTCGCTGATGGCCGCCCGGAGCGCGTCCACGTCGTCGGTAACGATGTCGCGGTAGGTCGCGTCACCCCCCCAGCGCTCGACGTACTGCGTGACGGTCTGGCCGTTCGTCTCGACTACTTGGCCCGGTTCCGGGTCATCTTGGACTAACTCCTCACCGGTCGGAATCACGCTGACAGTCGGCCGCTCGTACACCTCGACAGCGTCGTTCCCGACCGATTTCAACAGCCCGAGGTCCGACGGGCGGAGCAGGTGGCCGTCTGCATACAGCGTCTGCCCTTGCTCTACGTCCTCGCCGACAGGAGCGACGTTCTCCCCGCCAGCAACCGCATCGAACACGGTGACGGTGTCACCGGCGACCTCGGTCTCCTCGATCATCACGACGGCGTCGGCACCCGCTGGGAGTTCGCTGCCCGTGTGTACGCGGGTCGCCGTGCCGGTGGTCACTGTCTCTCCGACCTGGAGCGATTCCGGCGACCGCTGGCTCGCGCCGAACGTGTCTTCCGCGCTGACGGCGAAGCCGTCCATCGCCGCGCGCCGGTAGTGGGGCACCGCTCGCTCGGCGGTGATTTCCCCCGCGACGACGCGCTCGTCGGCGTCGCGTAGCGAGACGCGCTCCGTCCGCTCGTGTGGGAACACTGCGTCCAGCAGCGCCTCCCTGGCTGTCGTTACCGGCGTCCGGTCCTTGAACCCGGCCGACTTTCGGGACTCGTTGCTCATGTGTGTACGAATGGCCGGCACACCAAAAAGCTCGCCAGGTTCAGGGGGCTTCGGTCGGAAGAGAACGTCTGGCTGAGTCGGACCTGCGCTGTCGCCTCTTCGGGAGCGCCCTCTCGAAAGGACTGGTCGCGACCGACAGTCGGCACTGCTGTCTCACCACCCCTCCTAGCGCCGGGACTCACGCCGAACACGGTCCGGTCGGCCCGCACTACGCTGTAGAGTGGTAGCCGGGCCGAACGTCGCAGAGGTTCAAGTACGGGAACGGGGCCACGCCCCGCTATGCAGTCCATGGCTCCCGCCGTCGACCCGACAGCGACGCTCGCGCTCCTCGCTGCGGTTGGGGCGGGAGTTGGACTGGGAACGCTTAGCGGGCTCGTTCCGGGGTTGCACGCCAACACCTTCGCACTTTTGCTCGCCGCGGCGGCGAGCAGTCTACCGGGGCCACGACTCTACGTCGGCGTGGCAATGCTGGCGGCCGGGGTGACACACACCTTTCTCGACGTGATTCCGGCGCTGGCGCTGGGCGTGCCGGACCCGGCACTGGCGGCCAGTGCGCTGCCGAGCCACCAGCTGGTCATCGAGGGTCGCGGTCGGGAGGCGCTGCGCCTGTCAGCGCTGGGGAGCGGGTTGGCCGTAGTGTTTGCCGTCCCGCTGGCGGTTCCACTCACCCTCCTGATGGAGCGAGCGTATCCGCTGCTCCAGCCGTGGCTGTCGGTACTTCTCGCGGGAGTCGCTGTCCTGCTTGTGGTCACGGAACAGGGCCGCCGTCGGCAAATCGGCGCGGCGTGTTCACTGGCAGCCAGCGGCCTGCTTGGAATCGCCCTCCTCGACGCGCCGGTGACCGGAGTGCTGCCAGTCTCCGACGTACTGGTCCCGCTGTTTTCGGGGCTGTTCGGCGCGCCGGTGCTCCTGGCCGCCATCGAGGGGGAGGGGGTCCCGCCACAGGCCGACGCGGCGGTGACGACGCCGCGGCGAACGGTCGTCGTTCTCGCGGGCGTCGGAACGCTCTGCGGTGGCGCTGTCGGCTACATTCCGGGCGTCTCAAGCGCCATCGCGGCCACGCTGGCGCTTGGACTGGTCGCTGAGCGTGGGCCGCGTGCGTTCATCGTGACGACGAGTGGCGTCAACACGGCGACAGCGGTGTTTGCGCTGTTCGCGCTCATCTCGCTCGGGACGCCCCGAACCGGTGTCCTCGTCGCGCTCGACCGGGCCGAGGTGCCGCTCGTGCTCCCGGCGCTGCTCGCGGCGGTCGCCGTCGCCGCCGTCGCTGGCGCGATACTCGTCCCGACACTGGGTGACCGCTATCTCCGTGCCGTCGGTCGGGTGGACCAGACGGCCCTCTCGCTTTCAGTGGTCGCGGTCCTTGTCGGCCTCTCGGCGCTGTTTGCCGGCCTCGTGGGCGTCGGCGCGTTCGGGGCGGCCACGCTGGTCGGACATCTCCCGCCGCGGTTCGGGTCCCGCCGGGCGACGCTGATGGGGGTGTTGCTCGTCCCGCTTGCGCTATAGGTAGCCCCGCTGGCGGAAGTGGCCGAGCAGTATCGCGACGATGAGGCCCATGCCGACCATCACCGCGGGGTAGCCGAAGGTCCAGCCCAGTTCCGGCATGTTGTACGGGCTGTCGGCGAAGTTCATCCCGTAGACCCCGACGACGAACGTCAGCGGGATGAAGACCGTCGCGACGACGGTCAGCACCTTCATCACCTCGTTGGTCGACTGCGAGACGGTGTTGAGGTAGATGTCCCGCGCACCCGAGACGAGGTCGCGGTAGGTCTCGGTCAGGTCCACAATCTGGACGAGGTGGTCGTAGACGTCCCGGAAGTACTTCTCCGTCTGTGGTTGTATCTGCTTTGGGTCGCCACGGGCGAGGCTGCCGACGGCCTCGCGCGCGGGCCAGGCCTGCTTGCGGAACGACAGCAGGTCCCGCCGGACGTCGTTTATCTTCTCGATGGTCTCGCTGTCGGTGGAGACGGTGACCTCCTCCTCTATCTCCTCGATGTCCGTCTCGATGTCGTCGAGCAGGTCGAAGTAGGCGTCGACGACGACGTCGACGACGCGGTAGGCGGTGAAGTCCGGGCCGTGTTGGAGCAGGCGCTCGTCCCCCCGGCGGGCGGCGTCCATCACGCGCTGGACCGGCCGGGCCTCGTCTAAGCCCAGCGAGACGACCCAGTCGCGGCCGACGAACACGCCGACCGGGCTTGTCGTCACCTCCTTCTCGAAGGTGGTCTCGCCCGGGGTGAGCCGCATCGTCTTCAGCAGGACGAAGGTGTAGTCGCGGTACTCCTCGGTCTTGGCCCGGACGTCCCCCCGGAGGTCGTCGATGGCGAGCGGGTGGAGGTCGAATGCCGACTGGACGGCGCGTATCTCCTCGTCGGTCGCCTCGGCGGCGTGGACCCACGTCGTCCCCGCGGCCGCGCGGGCGGCCCCGAGGTCGTCGTAGGGCTCGGCCGTCTCGCCGGCGTAGACGAGTGCGGATATCACGCCCCGCCCTCCGTCTCGTCCGAGCGGCCGACGGCCAGCAGCGTCATCCCGGCGAGCAAGGCGGTCACCGAGAACGCGCGGCCGGGGTACGGCACCGCGACGCCCGCGACGTAGCCCGCCAGGCCGACGACGGTGAGCCCCAGGCCCAGCGCCAGGACGGTGTTCATGGCCCAGCCATCACCGCGCCCGATAAAAAGGGTATGCCCGAGGCCGCCGGCGTCCGAACTCACTGCATCCCGAAGCCCGTCAGTCGCCGCCGTGCTGGAGGCCGGACAGCAGGTCGTCGACGGCGTCGGTCTCGTCGACGGTCTCGGGGTGGACGGCGACGCCGATGACGATGTCGCCCTCGTGCTGGAAGCTGACGAGGTGAAGGCGGACGTCGATGGACTGGCCCGCCACCTCGGTCGTGCCGGTGTACTCGCTGACCTGGCGGTCCGCGCCCAGCGCCCGGACCGTCCGGTTCCCGGCCGACTCGACGTCGTCGATGCTGCCGGTCTGGCCCTGGACCGCTTCGAGGACCCGCCGGTTCGCCCAGTCGGCGGCGGGGTTGAGCGTCTGGCCGGCGACGGTCGCGCTCGGAACGGAGACGACGACGAACCGCGACAGCTCCACGACCTCGACGCCGAGCAGGGAGCCGCTCCGGGTGTACTGTCTGCGCTCGGTCACGAGCCGCACCGTCCGGTCCTGCCCGGCGACGGTCACGTCGCGGGTGACGTTCGCCTGTGTCGCGTTGTTAAGTTCGTATCCGGTCGAGTCGAGCGTGCTGTCAGAAACGGTCGCGGGCGAGGCCTCGAAGGTGACCGTCTCGCCGGTGATGAGCCCGACACAGCCGGAGGTCACGAGAAGGAGCGCCACGGCGACGGGGAGCAAGCGGCGTACCATCTACTTCCAAGCACTGTCCGGTACGGGAAAACGTTTTGTGGCCGCTGGGCGTCGGCCGCGTCAGCCGAAGATGCCCCGGAGGACGTCGGCGACCACGTTAATCGCGTACCACTTGACGCCGCCCAAGAGGCCGATACCGGAGACGCTGATTTCGCCCGCGGTGACGGCATTCTTGAATTCCACAGTGGGGTTGTTCGACGCGATGACTCGGTCCATCGTCGCCTTGTCCGTGTTCATCTGGATAGTAGCGTCGTCACGGGTGCCAAGCGCCAGTTCCTGCATCTGAAGGGCGTTGTTCATGCTGAACGACACCGACGCTTCGGTTCCGTTCTCGGGGTCGTCCACCACGAGGTTCACCTTCTCACCTTGTAGCTCACCAGCTATGAAGCCAAAGTCCTCCGGGTCGACGTTCGCGTTGTACGTCTCGACCATCGGTCCCATGTCCTCGAACATCTGGACGGCCCAGTCGGGCTGGTCGCTCTGTGCGGCGACGGGGGATGCGACCGCGCCGACCGCGGCAACAACGAGCATGAGAGAGACGATCATCCGGGTGAAACCGACAGTAGTTGGTACGTATTTCATAACAATTATATAAACGCACTAATAGTATATAAAATCGTAGTGAGGCGTGTTAGAATGTCCTAAATACGCAATCTTGATATGAAATATCAGATTCGATATGTCGGCCCGTCATCAGTATCTTGGACCTCGACGCCGAGGGCTTCGAGTTCGTCGCGGAGTTCGTCGGCCCGCTCGTAGTTGCCGGCGTCCCGCTCCTGCTCACGGACTGTCAGGACCAGGTCGACCACGTCGCCGGCCAGCGACACGTCGCCGCCGCCGTCCTCGCCGAAGGACAGCCCCAGAATGTCGCCGCCCAGTTCCTCGAACGTCTCGACGGCGCGCCGGAGCCCCCGGTAGTCGTACTCGTCGCGGCCGTCGACGTGCGTGTTGACCGCAGCGGTCAGGTTCAGCAGTGCGGTCATCGCCTCCCGCGTGTTGAAGTCGTCGTTCATCGCGGCCTCGAACGTCGAGCGGGCGTCGTCGACAGCATCCCGAAGCGTCTCGTCGGTCACTTTCGCGTGGGCGTCCACATCGTCGCAGGCTTCAGCCGCTCGCTCGTAGCCCCGGGAGAGGCGGTCCCAGCGCTCCTCGGCCTCCGAGACAGTCTCGTCGCTGTAGGTCGCCCGCGAAGTATATGCCGTCGACAGCAGGAAGGTCCGGAGCACGTCGGGACCGAACTCCTCGACTGCGTCGCTGACGCTGAAGTAGTTGCCAAGCGAGGAGGACATTTTCTCCTCCTCGGTCTCCAGCAGGCGGACGTGGAGCCAGTACTTCGCAAACTGCTCGCCGGTCGCGGCCTCGCTCTGGGCCACCTCGTTCTCGTGGTGGGGAAAGACAAGGTCCTGCCCGCCGACGTGGATGTCGATGGATTCGTCTAAGTGTGTCATCGACATCGCCGAGCACTCGATGTGCCAGCCGGGTCGGCCTTCACCCCACGGAGAGTCCCAGGTCTGTGCGGTCTGGCAGGCCTCCTCGGCCGGGGCGGCCTCCGGGTGCTGATGTTCGGCGATGTCCTCGGGGTCGACGCCGCCGGCCTTCCAGAGCGCAAAGTCGGCCGGGTGTCGCTTCTCGCCTTCGGTGTCCGCGCCCTGTGATTCGATGTCCTCGACGGACTGGTTCGAGAGTTTGCCGTAGTCCTCGAAGCTTGTCACGTCGAAGTAGACGGAGCCGTTGGCCTCGTAGGCGTGGCCGCTCTCGACGAGGCGCTCGACGAGGTCGATGATTTCGGGGACGTGCTCTGAGACGCGGGGGTACACTTCCGCGCGGCCGAGGTTGAGCGAGCGCATGTCGTCGATGACCTGCCGGACGTAGTGGCGGGCCACGTCGGCCTCGCTATCGCCGTCCTCGCCGACGCGGGCGACGATTTTCTCGTTGACGTCGGTGAAGTTCTCGACGTGGTGGACGTCATAGCCCAGATAGTCGAGCCAGCGGGCCATCACGTCGACATGAACCCAGCCGCGCGCGTGGCCGAGGTGGGGCGGGTCGGAGGTCGTCAGCCCGCAGTAGTACAGCAACACGGAATCGGGGTCGCGCGGCTCGAAGGCCTCTTTCTCACCGGTCAACGTGTTCGTCACGCGAAGCGTCATTACCGGGAGGAACTGCGTCCGCCCGCTTTAAGCCGTCGGAAGGCGACTCATCCCTGCACCACCGCCTCAACCATCCGGAGCGCGTCCGGTCCCGCACGGCGACCCACTACCACGACGAGCGCGTCGTCGGTGACGCCGGCGGCCTCGACCGCGACGTCCGCCGCCCGCAGGCGGCCCAGCACCTCGGCCAGCGCCGGCGGCGAGAGGTCGCCGGTAGCGACGATGCCCGTTAGCGAGCCAGCGCCCTCGGCGAAGGCGGCGTCCCCGACTCGGAAGACGATAGCCGACACAGCGTCGGGCGATTCGACCCGACCCAGCCCGCTCTGCATCGAGACGCGGGCGTCGCTGTCGTGGGCCGGGCTGTCGTCCAGTTCCTCGGCGAACCGTCGGAGGGCGGTCGCGACGGCTTCCGCATCGCCGTCAATGTCGAGCGTGCGCGCGGCGGCCGTGTAGTTAACGACGCCCGCTCGAAGTGCGTCGTAGAGAAACGGGCGCTCGCGGACGGCGTCCCTGGTCGCGGCGGCGAGTGACATTGGCGTCGGCCACGCCCGGCGCGGGCAAAAGTCGTTCTATCGCCGGCGGGCGACCACGGGTACGGGACAGGCCGTGTCGGGCCATAACCGACACACGGGCGCGCTATCCCCTCAGAACTGCGGCCCCACTCCCAGCGAGTGAGAACAGGCCGGGGGGTTTGTCCCCCTCGGCGTCCGCTCTCTACACGAGGGAAAGACAATGGCGATTGCACAACGAGAGCGGAAGGCGTTCGGACAGCCCCTGGGAGCAGCGGAGCGAATCATCGGCGGCATCGTCGTCGCTGCCGGCGCGCTGGGACACGCGGCACTGCTTGCGGCCGCTGGACTGTTGTTCTACGTCCTCCTGTTCGGGCTGTGATCGGGCGGAATCGGGCGGCAAAGACACATTTCGGCGCGCAATGTTGCACAGCTCGCCGGCTATCTGTACAGGGCAACGAAGGCCCTAAGGACGACTCGCCCCAACCGAAGTGCATGGACGAAGCACTCGTTATCGCGGCCCACGGCTCCCATCTGAACGCCGAGTCGAGTACGCCCACCTACGACCACGCCGACACGATTCGGGCGACGGGCGCGTTCTCCGAGGTCCGTGAGTCCTTCTGGAAGGAGGAACCGTCGTTCCGGGAGGCCCTGCGGACCGTCGACGCCGAGGAGGTGTATCTGGTCCCGCTGTTCATTTCGGAGGGCTACTTCACCGAGCAGGTCATCCCACGGGAGTTCCGACTCGAAGACTGGGACCCCGAGCTGTGGGACTCCGACGGGACGAGCGCGACCAACGCGACGCTGGCCGCCGAGGACACGGCCCAGACGGTCCACTACTGTGGCCCGGTCGGAACGCATGATTCGATGAGCGATGTCATCGTCCAGCGAGCGGAGTCTGTCACCGGCGATCCCGATGTTGGCGAAGGGTTCGGTCTGGCAGTCGTCGGCCACGGGACGGAGCGCAACGAAAACTCCGCGAAGGCCATCCAGTACCATGCCGACCGCATCCGCGCGCGGGACCGCTTCGACGAGGTGCAGTCGCTGTTCATGGACGAGGACCCTGAAGTCGACGACGTTGCGGACTACTTCGAGAGCGACGACATCGTCGTCGTGCCGCTGTTTATCGCCGACGGCTTTCACACGCAGGAGGACATCCCCGAGGACATGGGTCTGACCGACGACTACCGGACGGGCTACGACGTGCCGACTACTGTCGAGGGCCACGACATCTGGTACGCCGGCGCAGTCGGCACGGAGCCGCTGATGGCTGACGTGGTGCTGGAGCGGGCCGCCGACGCGGGCGCGGACGTGAGCGCTGCCATCGAGCAGGTGCGCGAGGAGACTGGCGGCGCGACGCCCGCGACCGGCGACTGACAGGTCGCCGACTGCCGCTATCAGGTCAGAGACCGGAACTGATTACGCCGCTTGCTGGCCGGAACCAGCCGACTTTTGCCGACCGAGTACCGTTTTCCAGTATGGACGGCGAGTACGTGGACGCGCTGGTGGCAACTGCCCCCGATGGCATCGCCTTCGACGACCTCCACGTGACCCACGAGAGTGACGGGTACACGTTCCGAACACCGGATGTGGACCACAGCGGCATCGACGAGGAGACGCTTCGGACGGTAGCGGCGGAGTCACCGTACGTCCGAAACTGGTACTTCTGGCACGCCACCGCGCCCCAGAAGGCGGACCGCTGGGCGTTCCTCCGCTGGCTCGAAGGGGCAGAGCAGCGAGACGTGGCCGAGCGCTACGACGCGCTCGCCGACGGGGTGTCCGCGACCTGGGGGGAACTGCACCTGACCGTTACGCTCTCCGACGGAACGCGGACATACAGCATCCGGCACCGCGCCGACGTCGATGTCGGAACCAGCGCGCTCGACGAGTACGACGACCCCCTCGACGCACGCGAAATTGCGAAACACGACGACGACGGCGGCTACCGCCCGCTCAAGACCGCGCCGTCGCTCCAGACCGGGTGGGCGTTCCCCGAGCTATCGGCGAGCGAGTTCGTCACGACGGTCGACGCGTTCTACCCGGCGACCATCGCGAACTGGCACCGGGAACAGGAGGGGGACCTCGACGTGACCCACTGGCGGGACACCGTCGACCGCCAGACCGGGATTTACGGCGTTGTCAAGACCTGGGACCGCGGTGACGGCTACGAACACGTCAACTGGGTCGCCGAGGCCTGCTGTGACGATTCCCAGTGTCTCAAACGCCGGGAGTGGCAGTACGACGAGGAGACAGAACTCGATGTCGACGGCGGGTCAGGTGAGTTTCCCTGCCGGGAGCCCTGCTCGCTTGTCATCGCCGGCGCGCGCAAGTGGACAAAGCTCGAAGGCGAGCAAGCCCAGACCTACGAGTTCGAACTCACGCCCAGCGAGAAAGAACAGATCGAGGATATCATCGATGCCGTCGCAGACGGCGAGGCAGACGACATCCGTGAAGCCGATATCTACGAGGGAGCCAACCGGTACCGGACACGGTTCCTGCGAGCAAAGCTGTTCGACGACGAGGGGAACCTCGGCGGCGTCGAGACGGAACAGTAGCGGCGCGTCAGGTCGGGCGAACGGCGACGGAGAGGAGTCCTATGACGATTGTGACCGCGAGTACAGCGACGACTGTCAATAGCACGCTCTCGGTGAGCACCAGCGTGATGAGTCCCGCAATCAGGACGGTGAAACCGCCAGCCGCCAGTATCGGTCCCGCAGACAGGTCTTCGAGACCGGACGCTGATTCTGCCGCCGGTTTCGGCTGTGGCTTCGACAGCTCGTCGTCGACGATGACCGGTTCGTTCTCGGTCCCACCTTCCGGAATATAGATGTCGATGTACCGGGTCTCGGCGCCATATCCGGTCACGACCTTTAGCTTGCCACGGACTGGCCCGTCACCGTCAACGGTCACTCTGACTAACCGATCGGTTTCGGCCCGTACGTGGTGGTTTGTGGCGTCGAGCGACGCGACAGAAGAGAGCGAGTCGTCGAGATGAAGGTGGACGTGCAGGGCCTCGCCGTGGTTGACTAATCGAACGTCGAAACTCCCTGTCGCGTCGAACTCGTTTGGAACTTCCAGACTGTGGATGTCCGTCCGGTTGAGGTGCACGGGCAGGGAGTCAGGCACGGACGTGACTCCGCGTGGCGAGGAAAAAAAGGTTCAGGCCGGTGCCTCGTCGCGCATGTCCGGGGGGAGCAGGTTCGGGATGCCGTCCTCGATGGGGAACGTCTCACTGCACTCGGTGCAAACGAGTTCGCCCGACAGGATCTCGCCGTCGTCGCGCTCCGTCACTTCGAGGTCGAGGTCGTGCTTGTCCAGAGGGCAGCAGATAATTTCCATCAGGTCCTCTTTCATACATTCGACCAAGACCGGCGGTCGCAAAAGTCTGCCGCTCTCCCAGCGGTATCGCCCCGTCGCCGGGTACTCGTGTGTGAACTCGACCGCCGAGTCAGAACGGAGCGCCTGCTAGAACGGATGCTCGCGGACGATAGTTTCACCGCGGCCGGGGCCGACGCCGATGGCGTAGGCCGGGGTGTCGAGTTCGTCCTCGATGTACTCGACGTAGGCCTTCGCGTTCTCCGGCAGCGCGTCGTACCCCTCGTCGGCGGCGTCCGCCCAGTCGACCTCGGGCCACCCGTCGAAGGACTTGAAATTGGCTTCACAGCGCTTCCACTGCTCGGTGGTCGCGGGCATCGACGCCAACTGCTCGCCGTCGAGCGTGTAGCTGTGGCCGACCTTCACTTCGTCGAGGCCGGCGAGCACGTCGAGGTGGTTGATGGCGAGGCCGGTGAAGCCGGAGACCCGCGTGGAGTGGCGGAGCATCGGCAGGTCGAGCCAGCCGACGCGTCGCGGACGGCCGGTAACGGTGCCGTACTCGCCCCCCTCCTCGCGGATGTAGTTCGCCAGCTCCTCGTTTTCGCCTTCGCCCTGCTCGTCGTAGCCGGGCGTATCGCCGGCGACGCCCCCGAGTTCGGTCGGGAGCGGGCCGCTTCCGACCCGGGTGAGGTACGCCTTCACGATACCGATAACCTCGCCGTCGCCGACGACGCCGGGGCTGAGTCCGGTCCCGGTCGCCGCGCCACCGGCCGTCGGGTTCGAAGAGGTGACGTAGGGATAGTTCCCGTGGTCGATGTCGATAATGGTTCCCTGTGCGCCCTCAAGCATGACGTTCTGGCCCTCGTCGATGGTCGCGCTGAGGAACGCGCCAGCGTTGACAGTCATGTCCTCGGCCTCGAAGCGGCGGCCGAACTCGCGGAACTCCTCGAAGATGGCGTCCACGTCGAAGGCGTCCGGGTCGTCAAGCTCGTCGACGTCGAGGTCGTACACGTCCTCGACGACGGCCCGCTTCTGGGGGACGACGTATTCGAGGCGCTCCCTGAGTACGTCCGGGTCAAGCAGGTCGCCGACGCGGACACCGCGCCGACCGGCCTTGTCCTCGTAGGTCGGACCGATACCCCGACCTGTCGTTCCGACTTCCTGATCCGTTTCGCTCTTTACTTCCTCCTCGATGCCGTCGAGCACGCGGTGGAAGGGGAGAATGACGTGTGCTCGTTCAGCGATGCGAACGTCCGGGTCGAGGCCGCGTTCCTGAAGCGTGTCTATCTCGTCGAACAGCGTTCGCGGATTGACGACACACCCGTTGCCGAGTACGCCGACCTTGCCGCGGATGGCTCCGCTCGGAACCAGCGAGAGCTTGTACTCCTCGCCCTCGTGGACGACGGTATGGCCGGCGTTGTCGCCGCCCTGATAGCGCGCGACGACGTCTACGTCGTCGCCGTACAGGTCGACGATGCCGCCCTTCCCTTCGTCGCCGAGCTGTGAGCCGACGATGGTTACGGTCATCGCACGCACCTTCCAGCCACCGTGATAAACAGATTACGGTCCGGAAATCACGCTCGTGAGCAGTACCCATGTGAACCGTTACGACGGTTTTAAGACACCCCTGTTCGAACGTATCAACGTTGTAGCGATTATCCGAGGGAGAACCTTTAAATACCGCAAACACAAGTTAACAATTGCCATGATAGACAGGCTTGAAAAGGAAGTTGACATGCTAGAGCGCCACTTGCAGGTGCTTCGCATGGTTATCGAGAACGAGCCTATCGGTATCGTGAAGATGTCCAACGAAACCGGCTACCCGCACCACAAGGTGCGGTACTCCCTGCGCGTTCTCGAAGAGGAGAACCTCATCGAGCCCTCCAGCCAGGGTGCGATCACGACCGAACAGACCGGTGAGTTCGTCGACGACCTCGACGAAAAGGTCGACGAAATCATCGACAAGCTCGAGGGTATGAAGATCGAAGACGCGGCCGAAATCGAAGGCTAAGCTTCTTTCTCAGAGTTCCGGGACCGCCAGGTGGAACTCCTGGTTTCTCGCTTCTAACAGACAGAGGTGAAAGCCCTTTTTCCGTGAGATGTTCACGAAGCTCTTGCGCTTATCGCGGTTGAACAGTCCACTGGAGGTCGCTTCTTCGGCGGTTTCGAGCGCGCCCGGCTCGAAGAAACTGCTCGTGACGAGAAACGCCGACGCAAGCGACCCGGAGGCGTTACCGACCCGCTCGGCGTTTCGGATGAGGTCCGACATCTGGCCCTCGGAGGCCGGTTCGCGCGAGTCGTTGATGTTTGCGACGACCAGCGGGTTCCCCATCCGGTCGCGGACGACCACATCGAACCGTTCCTGCGAGCGGTTCTCCTGCCCGTCTTCTGTGTAGGTCACTGTGACGTTGCCGTTCAGTTCGGCGCGGTCGATGGCCGGAAGCCCCTCATAGAGGTCCTTCATGGCCCCTGCATGGCCAGTATCTCGAATCTCATAGAGGAGGTTCCGGATGAGCCAGTTAACAAAGCGGTACTGGATGCTGTCTTCGAGGTACTCCTCGAAAGGCGTCCCGTTGACCGTTGCGCCCTCGGCCTCGAACTGCGTGTGATACTCCAGCCTGAGGTTCGCCTCGACCTCCTCGCGGCTCGCCTCGCCGTCCTTGGCCTCCTCAAGCGTCGCCTTGCCCTTCGAATCGTACCTGACGAAGAGGTTCGTCCCGTTTATCGCCTCGCCGGCGCTGAGCCGGGCACCACCTGCGGCGGCGTCGTTCTGCTCGTCGAGTTGTTCCTCCAGCCGGTCGATTTCGGCCCGTGCGTCGGCTAGCTCCGACTCCAGACGGTCGCGCTCGTCTCGAAGCTCTCGGTTCGTTGCCTCCAGATCGGTGAGTTCAGATTCGAGTTCCGACACCGTCTCGGCTTGCTGTTCGAGTTCGGATTCGAGCTCCGCGACACGCTCTCGCTCGCGTGGTGACAGCTCCTCGCTGGCAGGCGACTGTCGCTGGTCCCCTGCCGACGGCTGTGGCTGCGGTGCCTCGGCCTGCTGTGGGTCGTTTTCGGCTGGGCCGCGGCTGTCCTGTGCCGGTGCCGGTCCCTGAACGCTGGAGTCGGTCGACGGTTTCGAGTCGTCCTGTGCCGGCTGGTCACGTCGTGGTGCCGACGCCTGTTGCCCACCCGTCGGTGGCGTCTGCGTGGGTGACACGCTGGTGGCTGTGCTTTCCTGCGCACCGCCGGACTTGTTCGGGTCCAGCGACGGGACCGAGCGCGTCTCTAGATCCCCACTCGCCCCGCCAGAACCGGCTTCGGGCGTCGGAGTTGCCGTATCAGCCCCGGACCGGGACGGCTGTGACTCGGAGCGCTGGGTCGGTTTCGATTCTGCCGGCTCTTCGCGGCGGTCTGTCGAAGCCGCCTGGTCACTCTGTGTCGGGGCGCTCCGTGCGCTGGCGTGCTGGGTTTCCTGTGTCTGTGACGGCTCGGTCGCCGGTCGCTGCTGCTCGGTCTCCCCGGCAGTCTCACGCACTCCGGTCTCCCGTTCGGTGGCGTCGTGGTCGGGTTCTCTCCGTGTCGCGGTGTCAGTCTCCGTCGTCGCTCGCTCGGTTGCGCTGCTGTCTGGCCGGCTATCCGCTTTCGGCCTCTCGTCCGCATTCGGTTGCGCATCTGACCCGGACCGACCGCGGGACCGGCCCGGATTCGCACCGGCAGCTTTCGATCCGGGCGGGCCGCCGCTTGCGGGGCCGCGGTCCGGTGTCGACTCTGTCTCGGCCTGGGCCTGTCCAGCATCGTCGGTTCCATCGGCTACAGTATCTCCGGCCGAGTCTGTGGACGGCTCCACCGGGTCGTCGCTGCTGTGGTCGTGTTGCGTTGTTCCGCCCGGCTCTGCCCCGCCTGCCGGCGCGGCGTCCGCCGCACCGGCGTCGGCCGGTTCGTCGGCGACAGCCGCCTTATCATCAGCGTCAAGCGGGTCGACGCCGGCGGCCGCCGAGTCTGCTGACTGCTCGTCCGCCCTGTCGTCGGGCGGTTCTGGAATCTCAATCGGCTCGATATCGACTGGCATGACCTCGTAGATACCGACCTCATCGTTGGCTGTCTCGAAGGCCTCGTCATCGGTGAGCAGCTTATCCGAGTTACCGACCCACGCGACGCTCATCGAACGGCCCTGATGATACACGGTGTAGTAGTCGCCCGAGAGGACGTTTTCGGAGAGTTCGATAAAGCCAGTAAAGTTCCCGCTCGACAGTGTCTGGTCGACTTCTGCAAGCGCTGTATCTTCAGTGTAGTACTGTGCTTTCACCTCGTCGGCGCGTTCCTGCATCACTGCAAGCAGTGGCAGCGCCTCGTGCGGTGACCGTTTGGCTGTTCCCGACGCGTCCTCGAAATCCTCGATGGTGCCGTCGAGGACGCCGACGACGGTCCCGTTCAACATGAACAGGCGCGTCGGACCCGCGATGACCGCGCCGGAGAACTCCTGTCCGGCGAGGTCCTGCAGGCCCGCGAACCCGCCGTCGAACGGAACCGACTCCCAGCCGTCGACCCGTTCGACCGTGCGTGTACTCATTACTCCCACCAAGCCGGATGGTGAACAAATAGTTTGTGCCCACGGGCGCGGTCCGATGGACATATGACGAGTCGGCCTCAAGAACTGGTATGGTAGAGGAGCCGGGACTAAGCGACCAGTATCCGACCGCAAGTCCGTGGCCGCTGTTTGTCGCACTGGGATTAGCACTGTCAGAAATTGGCGTGTTTGTCGGACTCTTTCCAGTGGCTGTTTTCGGCCTGATACTGTTCGGCGGTAGTATCGCCGGTATCCTCACCGAGTCCGGGTACGTGGAGCGGCCGTGGCCGACCCTGCTCGGAGTCGGAGTCGTTCTTATCGTCCTCGCCGCTGCGTTTACCGTCTGGCAGGTCCCGGCCGCCGACATCGCGCTCTCGAACGTCGGGACCGGGCCGCTGTTCACTCGGCTGGTGGCCGTCGCCGTGGCGGGCGCGGTGATGATCGGGATGGGCGGCGTCGCTTCGGTTATGGAACAGACCGCAGCCTGAGACAGGCACCAGCGCGATTCGGAAACCAACACTCTATTTACTGGCCTGCCCTAACGAGAAGGCATGGCACTGTTCGGGTTCGAAAAAGATACCCTGCTCGACCTCACCGTGAACGTCATCCCGCTCGGGATTCTCTTCTTCTTCATCGTCGCGTTCGCCGCGTTCCCGGCGTTCGGAACCGACCCCGTCTTCTCCGGGATGCAGTTCGCACTGATTATCTCGATGTTCCTGTTGCTCGCCGTCCTGACCTACTACGCGGGGAAGGCCGTCGAGAACGCTGAGAAAGAGAACGGCGAACTGGGCCACGAAGACTGAGCGGAGGGCGTCGGACAGACTGCTTCGAAGACCGACCGCGCTTGCCACTGGGTGACCGTGTGCGGTGGCCGCTTGTTTTTGCGGTTTCAATGTGGGATGGAAGCCGTATTTTATGGTCGTTGCTGCAGGAATCGACCCTTTGATAATGTCCCAGTCCTGAAGGACGACTATGGTAGCAGGAGATATTGTGCTGACGGGGCTGATGGCCGTCCTCCTCGTCGGCGTCGCCGCGCTTCTCACCCGTGTCGAGAACTGGCGTTCGTATACGCCGCTCGCGGGTGGCGGGGCCGTCACGGGTGACGAGACGACCGTCATCAACCGTGAGAAGCCCGCAGGTATCATTCGCTGGCTAACAACCGTCGACCACAAGGACATCGGACTGTTGTACGGGGTGTACGCGGTCATCGCCCTGGCCGTCGGTGGGATCATGGCGATGCTCATTCGCATCCAGCTCGTCACGCCCGCCGGAGCCATCCTTGGCAACAACGCCTACAACTCCATCCTGACGAGTCACGGCATTACGATGCTGTTCCTGTTCGGGACGCCCATCATCGCGGCGTTCGCGAATTACTTCATCCCGCTGCTCATCGGGGCTGACGACATGGCGTTCCCACGTATCAACGCCATCGCGTTCTGGCTCCTCCCGCCGGCGGCACTGCTGATCTGGGCGGGATTCTTCCTCGCGCCGGTGACCGACAACATGATCGAGCCGGCCCGCACGGCCTGGACGATGTACACGCCGCTATCGGTCGAGCAGGCGAACCCCGGCGTCGACCTGATGCTGCTGGGCCTGCACCTCTCGGGTGTTGCGGCGACGATGGGAGCGATCAACTTCATCGCGACCATCTTCACGGAGCGCAACGAGGAGGTCAACTGGGCGAACCTCGACATCTTCTCGTGGACGATCCTCACCCAGTCAGCGCTCATCCTGTTCGCCTTCCCGCTGCTGGGGAGCGCTATCGTGATGCTGCTACTCGACCGGAACCTTCAGACGACGTTCTTCGCCGTCGAAGGTGGCGGCCCGCTGCTGTGGCAGCACCTGTTCTGGTTCTTCGGCCACCCTGAGGTGTACATCCTTGTCCTGCCGCCGATGGGACTGGTCAGCCTCATCCTGCCGAAGTTCTCCGGCCGAAAGCTGTTCGGCTTCAAGTTCGTCGTCTACTCGACGCTCGCCATCGGGGTCCTCTCCTTCGGCGTCTGGGCCCACCACATGTTCTCGACGGGCATGGACCCGCGGCTCCGGGCGTCGTTCATGGCCGTCTCGCTTGCGATTGCGATACCGAGCGCTGTCAAGACGTTCAACTGGATCACGACGATGTGGAACGGCCGCCTACGTCTGACGACGCCGATGCTGTTCTGTATCGGCTTCGTCTCGAACTTCATCATCGGGGGCGTCACCGGCGTGTTCCTCGCCTCCATCCCCGTCGACCTGATCCTCCACGACACCTACTACGTCGTGGGTCACTTCCACTACATCGTGATGGGGGCCATCGGCTTCGCGGCCTTCGCCGGCATCTACTACTGGTTCCCGATATTCACCGGCCGGATGTACCAGCGCACCCTCGGCAAAGCGCACTTCTGGCTCTCGATGGTCGGGACCAACATCACGTTCTTCGCGATGCTCGCGCTGGGCTATCTGGGGATGCCCCGGCGCTACGCCACCTACCAGTTCGACGGCGCTATCGCGCCACTGACGCAGGTGTCGACGTTCCACCAAGCAGCGACGGTGGGCGCAGTCATCCTGTTTATCGGCCAGCTGTTCTTCGTCTGGAACATCGTCCAGTCCTGGCTCGAAGGCCCGAAGGTCGAGGACGGTGACCCGTGGAACCTTGAGCGCGACGGCATGCTGGACCGCGAGTTCCAGTGGTTCGACGAGCAGCTCGAAGCTGACAGTCCGGAAAAGGACCCATCGCTACTCGCCGACGGCGGGCAGGAAGAACAAGACGACTCGTAAGCGTCCCGCTGTTTTCGCTGCTTTTGTTTCATCCGTAGCCACGACCGAACTGACAGTGCCCGTTAGCTTGCGCCGGAAACGAGCACCATAGCCGTCACGAACATCATGAGTGCAATTCCGGTCAGGACGAGAAACAGTAGCTCCTTCTGTGACATAGGATAGCTACGGCGTGGAAGTGAAAAAGGCTAATCGTCTTCGCGCCGTTGATTCCACATGAGCGAAGTTGAGGCCAGGTCTGGACGACAGATCGTCCTTCGCCTGTACGTTGCTATCGTTGTTCTTGCCGGAGTGATGGGGTTCGTTCTCGGCAGCATCCGGCCGGAGGACCTCGAACCGGAACTGTTCGGTGTGATCGCACTGCCGCCGACGCCGTTTGGCGTCGCTATCTACGGATTCGTCACCATCGGTATCGTACTTGGCGTGTTGCTCGGTCTCGTCATATACGTCTCTGAGCGAATCGACGACGCGGCCGGGTCCTGAGAGGCGGTGTGGCATCACACGCTGTGTATAGCGACTGTCCGGTCTCTTGTTGCCTGAGCCCTACATTCCGTTAGTTTAATTCAGCCCGGCTAAAAAGCGGATTCTAGTCGCATACGTGACACTAAGTCAGTGTCTCGTCGCCCTCCCCACAGATGCTCTCCGAGATTGCCTTCCGTCGGCGGCTGGTCCGCCGTATCGCTATCGACCGACGTGCGCTTGCAGCGTTCAGAGTGGTGCTCGGGCTGTGTCTCCTCACCGACATCGCGCTGCGGTTGTCGGACATCGGTGCGTTTTATACCGATAGTGGCGCGCTCCCACGCTCGACACTGACTGAACTGTATCCAGTTCTGGGGCCCATGTCGCCGCTCGCTGTCTGGGGGACCGTCTGGCTGCCGGTAGTAGTCTTCGGACTGACAGCACTCACAGCCCTCGCGCTGGTGGTCGGCTACCGACCCCGTCTGAGTGCGGGCGTCGCGTTCGTCCTGCTCGTATCGATACAGCTTCGGAACCCCATCGTCCTCAATGCCGGCGATACGCTGTTTCGGCGACTACTGTTCTGGAGCCTCCTGCTCCCGCTCGGCTGTGGCTGGGAAAACGGGTCGGCGGAGTCCGCCTCGACACGGGTCGCCACCGCCGGCACTGCAGGAATCCTCCTCCAAGTGCTTGCCGTGTACGTGACGAACGGCCTCATGAAGCTTCGTGGTACGTACTGGCACCAAGGGACTGCGGTGCAGTACGCGTTCCAGCTCGACCACCTCACTATCCGGCTTGGTGACGTGGTTGCGGGCTGGGACCCGGTGCTGGTCCTGGGGAACTGGCTCTGGCTTGCCTTGCTCGTGGGGTCCCCGTTGTTGCTTATCTGGACCGGAAGATATCGGACTGGACTGGTCGCGGCGTTCGTCACCGCCCACATCTGCATGGCACTCTCGTTTCTCCTGGGTGTGTTTCCGCTCGTTTCGATTCTCGGATTGGTACTATTTTTGCCGACGCCGTTCTGGGACCCGCTCGCAGACCGCTGGCCCGACGCAATCGAAGCGTTGCGCCCGCGGTGGCCGGATTCAACGACAGGTCCGCCACAGATCTGGTTCCCTACGACGACGCGCTCGGTAGCGACGCTCGGTATCGTCGCGATTGTGATTCTCAACGCCGTCGCGGTCGGCTTTGTCACCGCACCAACGGGCACGCCGGATAGAATCGAGGACCGGAGCTGGAACATGTTCGCGCCAGACCCGCCACAGGAAACGTGGTGGTACGCGGCCCCGGCAACTCTGGAGTCTGGGAACCGGGTCGACGCGCTTGCCGGGGAGCCGGTCAATCTCTCACGGCCACCGGAGGTGTCCGACCGGTTCCCGAACCAGCGCTGGAAGAAGTTCCTCGGGACAGCGCGTCACGAACCCAGCCTCCGACGGTCGCTCGCAACGTATCTGTGTTCGCGGTGGAACCGAAGCCACGGCGACGCGATGAAACGCGTGGAGTTGATTGTCCTGACCGAGTCGACCAACCTGAACGGGTCCGAATCTGTCGACCGGGAGGGACTCGGGTCGTATCAGTGTGCCTGATGCGGGTGATGAGGGGATTTTGTGCCTTGGAAACAATGGAGCGGACAGTCTAGCGGTCAGGCAATGCTTGCTGTCTCCTGATAGCTCCCGTACTCTGCCTCGAAGACGGCCATAATCTCGCCCATCGTCGCGTAGGCTTTCACCGCGTCGATGATGACTGGCATGACGTTCCCGCCGTCAGTGATTACCTGCTGCAGTTCGTCGAGCGCTGCTTCCACGGCCGCGTCGTCGCGGTCTGCCTTGACCGTCGCGAGCTTGTCCCGCTGGCGTTCCTGTACGTCCTCGTCGACGGTGAGAATCTCGGGTTCGGTGTCTTCCTCGACCGTGTACTTGTTGACGCCGACCATGACCTCGTCCTCGTTCTCGACGCGCTGCTGGTACTCGTAGGCGGCGTCCTGAATCTCACGCTGGAAGTAGCCGTCCTGAATCCCCTGAATAACGCCGTCGCGGACCGATCCGTCGCCGAGTTCGTCCCTGATGTGATTGATGTAGGCCATCGCCTTCTCTTCGACCTCGTCGGTCAGCGACTCGATGGCGAAACTGCCGCCCATCGGGTCGACGATGTCGGCGGCCCCCGACTCCTCCGCGATGATCTGTTGTGTCCGGAGGGCGACTCGAACGGCCTGCTCGGACGGGAGGGCCAGGGCCTCGTCGAAGCTGTTGGTGTGCAGGCTCTGAGTGCCGCCCAGTACACCTGCGAGGGCCTGAATCGTCACACGGACGATATTGTTCAGCGGTTGCTGAGCGGTCAGTGACTGACCGGCGGTCTGAGTGTGGAACTTCAGTTGCTTGCTGGCGTCGGCCTCTGCGCCGTACCAGTCGTCCATCACGCGGGCGTAGATGCGCCGGGCCGCGCGGAACTTCGCTATCTCCTCGAAGATGGAGTTGTGTGAGTTGAAGAAGAAGGAGAGTTGTGGGGCGAACTCGTCGACGTCCATACCCCGGCTCAGGCAGTCCTCGACGTAGGCGAAGCCGTCCGCGAGCGTGAACGCGAGTTCCTGTACCGCCGTCGAACCCGCCTCGCGGATGTGATATCCCGACACCGAGATGGGCTTGAACTTCGGGGTCTCCTGACTGGCGAACTCGATGGTGTCGGTAACGAGTTTCAGCGACGGCTCCGGTGGGATAACCCACTCTTTCTGAGCGATAAACTCTTTGAACATATCGTTCTGGAGCGTCCCACGGATCTCCTCACGCGGGACGCCCTGCTGGTCGGCCAGCGCGATGTACATCGCATAGATAACGGGAGCGCTAGGGTTGATCGTGAATGAGGTCGACACCTCACCGAGGTCGATGCCGTCGAACAGCCGCTCCATATCCGCCAGCGTGTCGACGGCGACGCCTTCCTTGCCCACCTCGCCATCGGCCATCACGTCGTCGGAGTCGATCCCCATCAGCGTCGGCATGTCAAAGGCCGTCGACAGCCCGGTCTGGCCTTCATCGATGAGGTAGTGAAAGCGCTCGTTGGTCTCGTCAGCGGTCCCGAAGCCCGCGAACTGTCGCATGGTCCACTGCCGGCCGCGGTACATCGTTGGATAGACGCCGCGTGTGAACGGCTCCTCACCGGGGAAGCCGATGTCGTCCTCATAATCGATGTCATCCACGTCGAGTGGCGTGTACAGCCGGTCTACATCGAGGTTTGAGACCGTTGCGAACTGCTCTTTGCGCTCGCCGTAGGCGTCCAGTACGGGGTCCAGTGTCTCGGCTTCCCACTCGTCTTTCCGCTCGCGGATGCGCTGGAGGTCCGACTCGTCGAACATACTCCGGTGTATGTCATGATTTAGTAAGAAGGTTCGGGGAAAGCGGGGTGCTAGCGTCAATCACATCGCTCCGGACTAGTCCTGGAGTCGCTCCGTCGTCTGCACGAGCGGGTGGTGGGCGTAGTCGACGACTTCAATATCGTCGATTGACTCCAAGTCGGAGTCCGCGGCCGTCTCGGCCATCCCAAGCTCGACCGTCTCATCGAGGACAATGACATAGGCGTCCATCTCATCGATGTCGAGCCGTGCGGCGGCTTTCACGCGGTGGTGGCCGTCCGCCAGCAAGAGGTCGCCGCCGTTGTCGATAACGACGAGCGGTTCCGCCAGTCCGCGCTCCAGTTCGTACACCCGTCCTTCGAGTTCGTCGGCGTACACTGTCGTCTGTGTCGGCGTCAGGTCGGCAAGCTCTACCTCACGGCGGCCTTCGTGTGTCGTGATGCCGTGGATGTTCTCGAGCGTCCGGCCAAGCTTGTCCACCTTGCCCGGTGTCGCCCGCTCGATCTGTGAGCGAATCACGTCAGCGTTCGAGATGATGCCGACGAGGTGGCCGGCGTCGTCGACAACTGGGAGTTTCTGGATCCCCGACCGCAGGATGACGCGCGCGGCGTCCTGGACGGCCATGTCCGGGTGCGCCACGAGGATATCGTCGGTCATCACGCGGAACATCGGCTCGTGGTCCTCCGCGAGCAGCAGGTCACGTGCGCTGACAAACCCCTCGACGCGGCGGCCGTCAGTCACCGGAAACCCGCTGAAGTGGTCGTTATCGGCGATTCGTCGGGCGACTTCCCCGACGGTATCGTCGAGCTCGACGGTGGCAACCTCGCGTGTCATGTAGTCTCCGACCGTCGGCCGATTCGAGTCCTCCATCGGCACAGAGTTCTCGACCGGCAATAAAAAAGGCTCGCCTACGACCGGTCGTTGTCATCTGGTTCGATGAGTGTCTCCGGGCTGTCCGCCCCCTGCTCTGACTCGTCGTCTGTCGGTTCAGCCGCGTCGGCTGCCTGTTCTGTCTCGTCATTGCCGCCTTCGTCACCGTTTTCGAGAAACATCACATCGGAGTTCCAGTCCGTTGTGCTCTCGTCGCCGGCCTCCCCAGATGCGTCTTCAGCCGTCGCGGGGGTATCTTCGCTGTCCTGTCTGAGCGCCGTCGACTCCGTGAACGCGGCCACGTCATAGTCGGCGCGGGCATAGACACGGCCGAGCAGCCGGTGGGACCGCGACTGGATGGCGTCGAGAAACCGGTCGGAGACAATCGATCGGACGATTTCCGCCAGCGACTCTTCGCGGTCGTCGACGGTAATCATCCCGAGGTCGATCTGTGCGCCCGCCATATCGGCGTGACCGCCTGCGGACCCGATCTGCCCGAAGGCGTCCCGGAGCGCCTCGCCGAGGTCGATATCCGCGCCGCGTGCCCGAGCGGACGCGTAAATCGTCCCGTCGACGACGCCGTACACCATTGTCGCATGGACGCCTTCCAGATCAAGTAGCCTGTCGGCCGCCTGTGCGAGCGCGTCACGGTCACTGATCTCGCCGACGCCGGTCAGGAGCACTGACCCCTCCTGTTCGCGGTTCGAAATCGCGCGGCCGATGACTGACAGCGTCTCCGGACTCACACTCGGGTCTTCGATACGCTGGAGCGTCGCCATGTCAGCGTTTGTCACGAGATGCGCGGCGGCCTCGAAGTCCGCGGCAGCGACTTCCCGACGAAAGTCCTTCGTGTCGACCTGAATGCCGAATAGCAGGCCCGTTGCGATAGGTGTCGGAATGTCGACGTTGAACCGCTGGAGATAGTCGACCAGCAGGGTGCTCGTCGCCCCGACGCCGCTGCGGAGGTCAACGAAGCGGGCTTCGACTGGGACACGCGGCGGGTGGTGATCGATGACGATGTCGATAGGTGTCTCCGGCGGGAGCTGGTCGTTGACACCGGCTCTGGAGTGATCGACGAGGGCGAAGCCGTCGAACGCTTCCAGCTCGTCCGGCGACTCAGCATCGAGGTTCCGGAGGTCGAATTCGAGGAGGTTAACGAACGCCCGGTTTTCCTGATGCGAAATCTCCCCGTAGTAACAGATTGTCACCTCGCAGTCGGCCCGTTCAGCAAGCGCGCCGAGGGCGACAGCGCTAGCAATCGCGTCAGGGTCGGGATTGTCGTGCGTGACGACGGCGAGATGGTCGTCGATGTCCCGGAGCACCTGATGGAGCTGTCTGGCTCGCGTTCCTTCGTCGCCGACGGATTGGGTGACGTAGTCGGTGATGACTGTCTCCGGCGTGACCAGCCGGTCCGCCACGCTGTCGAGTCGGTCGCGCTGGTCGACTGTCGCGCCGTGCCCGGCGTAGGCGAGGAGGAACGCGTCCGGAAAGCGGTCACGCGCGGTCATCGCCGCGCTGACGTTCTGTTCTGGGTCCTCGCTGGCGACGATGACGCTTTCGGGCTGGATGTCGAGACCGGCGAGAACAGACGGATCGGCCTGGTCGGCTTCGTGGACATCGATTCCATCCGCTCGAAGCGTTTCAGCACGGTGCTCGTCCTGTGTCACGACTGCCAGATCACCGCGGTCGCCGCTAATCGCGTCGAGAATGTCCGCGGCCGTTGGCCCGAGGCCGAGCACCAGCCGAGAAGGCATACCGTGCAGTCAGCGCTGGAGCGTCTAAAAACCCGTTACTTCAGCCGTTCCTGGAGAAACGACGGATGTGCGGCGGTAACGCCGTCGAGGGCGAGAATCTTGTCTTCGATGACATCCGCCAGCGAGTCGCCGTCCATCGCTCGGACCTCCGCCATCAGCATGTGGTCACCGCTTGACGTGTACAGTTCTTCCATCTCCGGAATCTCTTTGAGGTTCCGCGTAGCCTCAACGTAGCAATCGCTCGCGATATCGATGCCGACCAGGGCAATCGACTGGCCTGCTAGCTTCTTCGGGTCAACATCGGCGGAGTACCCGACGATGACGCCCTCCTCTTCGAGCTTCTGGATGTATTTCCGGACTGTCGGTTTCGATACGTCGGCTCGCTCCGCGATTTCTGCGTACGAGGCCTGTGCGTCCTCTTCGAGGACCGACAGGATTCGACGCTCCGTAGACTCGGCACTCATGGACTAATCTTTTCGGTGCATGAAAAAATATCTTCCGAACCGGAAACCGTCGTTCGAGATGGTATTCGCAGTCCGGCAGCGAGTCCTATTTGTGGTGTTCGAGGAGGTTGTCGTAGGTCCGCTCCCACTCCGCGTCCTCGTCGAAGTACCGCTCTGCGAGCGGTTCCTCGGGCATCTCGCCGATCTGGCGCTTCTCCTCGCCGTAGGATGGGCGACTGTCATCGACGTACATCCGTCCGGTCAGCACTTCACCCTCGTAGAGGCGTTCCTCGGTCTTTCGCATCATCTCCGCGGCTTCCGCGCGGTCCGAGACGTCGAAGTCGAACTCATCGGACTGCTGCACGTCCGTGTACGGGACGTAGTGTTTCGCGTCCTTGTTCCAGGTCGGACACTGGGTCAGGAAGTCGATGTGCGCGAAGCCGTCGTGTTCGATGGCCTCGGCGATGATTTCCTTGGCCTGGTTCGGGTTCACGGCGGCAGTCCGGGCGATGTAGGTCGCGCCGGCGTTGAGCTGCTGGGACAGGGGGCGAATCGGCGACTTCGCCGACCCGTGGGGCTGTGTCTTGGACTTGTGGCCCTTCGGCGATGTCGGCGATGTCTGGCCCTTGGTCAGCCCGAAAATCTCGTTGTTGAACACGATATAGGTCATATCGTGGTTTTCACGGGCCGTGTGGATGGTGTGGTTCCCGCCGATACCGTAGCCGTCGCCGTCCCCGCCGGCCGCGATGACTTCGAGGTTGGGGTTGGCGAGCTTCGCGGCCCGGGCGACGGGCAGCGAGCGGCCGTGGATGGTGTGGAACCCGTAGCTGTTGAAGTAGCTGTTGAGCTTGCCCGAACAGCCGATGCCGGTAAACAGCGCGACCTCGTCGGGATTCTTGCCGACTTCCGGCATGGCCTGCTTGAGCGCCTTGAGGACGCCGAAGTCGCCACAGCCCGGACACCAGGTCGCCTGCGGTTCGATGCCGGGTGTAAACTCGTCGCGCTCGATTTCGCGTTCTTCGTTGATTGCTGAGAATGCACTCATAGGTTAGTCACCTGCCGCGGGTAGGTACTTCATGTTGCTCGCGGCGAGTTCCTCGCCGTCGATGCTGGACTCGAACCCGTCGACGATTTCGGCGGGCTCGAAGGGGTTGCCGTTGTACTTGAGCAAGCTCGACATCTTGTCGCCGTACTTGCCGAGTTCCTTCTGGGTCAGGCCGCGGAACTGGGCCGTGGCGTTCATCTCGACGACGAGCGCCTCGTCGACCGATTCGAGCCACTCGGAGACTTCCTCCTTCGGGTACGGAGCCATATCCGAGACGCCGAGCGCCTTCACGGAGTGGCCGTTCTCGTTGAGCCGGTCGACAGCCTCGAAGACGGTCCCCTGCTGGCTGCCCCACACGAGGATGCCGTAGTCGGCCTCGTCGGGTCCGTGGTAGGTCTGGTGGGACGTGTTTTCGTCCAGATCAGCACGGATGTCGTCGAGCTTGTTGAGCCGACGGTTCATCTGGGCAACGCGGTTCTCGGGGTCCTCGCTGATGTGGCCCGACGGGTTGTGCTCGTTGCCTGTCGCGAGGAAGCGGCCGTCTTTCTGGCCCGGCACGGAGCGCGGGCTGACGTTCGAACCGTCTTCGGGTTCGTGGAGGAACCGCTGGAACTTCCCGGAAGAGTGGTGTGCGGCGTCCTGAATCTCCTCCTCGGTGAGGACGGACCCGGGGTCGGCGTTCGGCTCCTCGTCGAAGTGGCTGGCAGGGAGATTCCGGAGTTCGCCCTGTATCTTCTGGTCGTAGATGACGATAGCCGGAATCTGGTACTCGTAGGCAATGCGGAACGCCGAGCGGGTCTGGGTGTAACACTCGCGGATGTTCGCCGGTGCGAACACGACGCGAGCCGAATCGCCCTGTGAAGTGTACAGGACGTGTTCGAGGTCCGCCTGCTCGGGCTTGGTCGGCATCCCTGTCGAGGGGCCGGCTCGCATCGCTTCGACCAGCACGATAGGCGTCTCGGTCATCTCCGCCAGTCCGAGCGGCTCGGACATCAGCGCGAAGCCACCGCCGGAGGACCCGGACATGGCCTTCACGCCGGCGTGGGACGCACCGAGGGCGAGCGCGGCGGCCGCGATTTCGTCCTCGACCTGCTCGGAGATGCCGCCGAACTCGGGCAGGTGTTGGGACATGATGGTGAACACGTCGGTCCACGGCGTCATGGGGTAGCCCGAAATGAAGCGACAACCCTCGTCGATTGCGCCGTAAGAGATAGCGTTCGAGCCCGAGAGGATGACCTGCTCCTCGTCGTGAGAGCCCTCGGGGACCTCGATGTCGTGGTCGACGTCGAGTTCACTCGCGGCTTCGTAGGCGTCGTGCAGGACGTTGAGGTTCGCTTCCTGCATGTCGCCGCTCATGTTCTGTTTGATGAGCTTCTCGAACTCGTCGGTGCTGATGTCGAGGATGGCCGCGGTCGCGCCGATACCGGCCGTGTTCCGCATGATCTCGCGGCCGTGTTCCTTGGCGATACCGCGCAGATCCATCGGGACGACGTGCCAGTTGTTCTCCTCGGCGGCCTCTTCGAGACCGATCTCGTCGACATCCTCGTCGTCGAGCAGTCCCTCGTCGTAGAGGAGCACGCCCCCTTCTCGGAGGTCGTCGAAGTTCTCGTACAGTGGTTTGAGCTCCTCTTTGCCGTAGTAGGCCTCTTCCTGTGGGTTGCGGGCGAAAGAGTCACCCAGTGCCAGCAGGAAGTTGTAGCCGTCCCCGCGGGACTGTACCGGTTCGTCTTTCGCACGTACTTCCACGTACGTGTGGCCGCCGCGGATACGCGACGGGTAATGACGATGTGTGAACACGTTCAGCCCCGACCACATCAAGGCCTTCGCGAAGTTCTGGCTTGTCGAGTCGATTCCGTCACCGGAACCACCGGCGATTCGCCAGATTAGTTCGTTGTCTGTCATTGTGAAATCCTCGGCCCCAGCTCTGGTGCCGTACCAGTCCGTTGGGGGGCCATGACTAAAGATTTTCCACTACATCACCACTCATTAATCGTTATCTTTCGCCACAGGACCTCAGATTGCCGTTTTCGAAATGCGGATTCGTCGGTGTTTGTGCGTATCCTTTCATCCAG
This sequence comes from Haloarcula taiwanensis, assembly GCA_002844335.1. Lineage (NCBI taxonomy): Archaea > Methanobacteriati > Methanobacteriota > Halobacteria > Halobacteriales > Haloarculaceae > Haloarcula > Haloarcula taiwanensis. Next base: position 1,775,643 of record CP019154.1, on the reverse strand, counting down.
TTTATACATCTCTGTGACACTTTTTGCCTGTGATTACCGATGCGCGTTCCTCCTCCCGCAACGACTAACACAGTGAATACCGTTGTACAGTCGAGGATGTCGTTAACGGAACTCATCGCCGGCGTCGAAGACCACCAGAAGACGCTGACTATCTTCAACGCCGGGCCGACAGTGGCCGAAGACCTGCGCGAGCGCTTCGCGGACCGCAACGTTCAGGTTCAGACCGAGCAGACTGAGAGCGGGCGACCGGGCGAGTTTATTACCCTCAGCGAGGACGAGGAGGTCATCGCAGCTGCGAGTCTCACTTCGTTCACCGACTCGCTCGAACAAGGCCGTCAGTACATCACGCGGGACAACAGTCCGTACGCGTCGATTCTCGACCACCTCGACGAGACAATGTTCACCTCGTGGTCTATCCAGCGGATGACTGCCGCGTCCCGCGAAATTGAAGACCGCGCGTGGCGGGTGGGCCAGGGGACCCTCCACGCCGGCTTCCAGACGCTCTCGACCCTGCAGGGCGAACTCGACCTCTACGAGCGGCTGGGCGAGACCGATGTGGACGTTCATGCCTATGCCGTCCCTGACGTTGACCCGCCCGAGTACAGCACGTTTACGCTGCATCTGGAGCGGTCCGACGAAATCGCCGACTCGTGGTTCGTCGTGTTCGACGGCGGCGGTGACCCGACCCAGAAGTGCGCCCTGCTGGCCGAGGAGCGCGAACCACGCGAGTTCTACGGCTTCTGGACGTACGACGAGTCGACAGTCGACTGGATTATCGATTATCTGGAGGAGACGTACGGTTACCTCGAACAGTGACGGCTCCCCCCGACCTGGCCACCGCGGTCCGCACGACGGCCGACCCGTCGGCAGCCTTGCGGAAACATGTCACGACGCACGCGAGTTCCGTATCGAGGAGACCGGTGAACGCGTCAGCGGTCTCGAACTGGAGTTACACTTGTTTTTCGGCGTGTGGGCAGTCGTCGAGCGCCACGATGACCGGTGGGTCGTAGCGACCGAAGGCGGCGAACGCCGAACTCTCGTCGCTGTCTCGGACTGACTTGACGCGAACCGTGTCTCAGTCCATCGTCCCGGATGCGTCCTCAAACACCGCGAGATCGTGGCCGAGCAGCACTTCGGCCCCTGTGGCACGCTGGCGGTCGCGGCACCGTTCGAGGCTCTCCTTCCACGCGCCGTTGTTCCACAGGAGGCTCGTCGCCATGGGCTGGCCGGCGTAGTTGGCCTCGACGTACGCTTCGTCGCCGACGACCAGCAGCGGCTGTTCCGGCCGGTCGATGAACGCGCCCATGAGTCCCGGCGTGTGTCCGGGGAGGTGCAGCAGTTCGACACCGTCGGTGAGATGATGGCTGTCGCCGTGGACGACCTCCCAGTTCAACTCGCGGTCGAAGTCGCTGGCGAGGTAGGCGATAGAACCCTCGTCGGTGTTAGCACTGTAGTACGCGAATGGGAGTTCGTCACGGTGGACGTAGATAGGCACGTCTGTTCCCGCGAAGTTGTGCAGGCCGCCGGCGTGGTCCAGGTGCAGGTGGCTCATCACGACGGCGTCGATGCCGTCGACGCTGTAGCCTGCATCTTCTAGGTCGGCTGGCAGAGTGTGCTCGGCGGCATCGACGTGCGCGAACGCCTCATACAGCGGTGTCGGCCAGTACCCGGCTCCAGCCTCCGGGTGCGAGCCGGTGTCCCAGAGGACGGTCAACTCGGGCGTTTCGATGACAAGGTTCCACACGACGTACGTTTCGTACTCGTGTTCCGGGTCGCGGTTCGAGGCCGTCGCAACGCTGTGTCCATCGACGACAAAGTTTCGGTCAGCCTGTACGCGGCCCCGGTCGACGAACGTTACTGTGAGATCGTCCATACGGCGTCTACGGGCTGTCACAAAGTAAAGACGATGCCGCGTGTCGTGGGTAGGATCGGTTCTGTCTGCGGTTCACTGTGGAATGTAACTGTATGCCAGACAGACGCCGGGGCGTTTTTATACCAAATCTCGCTCACAGATTGGGACCCACACACACCACCGTGCAAGTGTTCTTGGCATTTGCAGGGGTGGGGGTGGGGAGGGGTGGAGCCCCTTTTTTGTTATTTAAGCGGACGCAAGATTGCTCTGGTCTGTTGAGATTATGTGATCTGGCCAGTAGCTCAATGCGGTGATTTAGGTGCGATGAGAGGCTTATTGGTGGGAAATCTGTAGAACACGCTATTCAACATGTACCAGTATAAATTGCATGTACAACAAGATATAAGAATTATATTCTAGTTCTATATCTACTCTGAATTGATGAAGCAAGAATCGCAGGACTCAAGTGTGTTAGCTCAGCTCTCGACGTAGCGGACCGTTCGTGCCTGTTTTCGAGATGGAGTGGAGAAACACTTGCAGGGTGGTGTGTGACTGTTCGACGTAGGAACACTTGAAACACTTGAACGGTGGTCACTGGTTTTATATAGAGTCACTCGAAAGGTGGCATACATGGTCGACGTGAACGAGAACCCGTTCGATGGGACTGATGCAATCTTCGAACGAAAGCAACCGCTGAAAAAAGACACGTTCACGCCGGATACGATATTTCACCGCGACGAGGAGATCGAGTTCTACATCAACGCGCTTCAGGATGTCATTGTCGGCCACGACCCCAACAACGTCTTCGTCTACGGCCCAACAGGAGTCGGAAAGACGGCGGTTACGAAGTGGGTACGGGACAAACTCGAGGAGAAGGCCGAGGCCGAGGACATCCCGCTCACCGTTGTCGGGCCGATAAACTGCCGGAACTACCGGTCAGCGTATGCACTGGTGAACACGCTCGTCAACGAGTTCCGGGATCCTGAGAACCAACTCCCGGAGAGCGGTTACAGCACTGACAGCGTCTTCGAATTTCTCTACGAAGAGATTGAAGCTGTTGGTGGGAACGTCCTCATCATTCTGGACGAGATTGACAACATCCCAGCGGACGCGCGGAACGATTTCCTCTACGAACTGCCACGGGCTGAAGCGAACGAGAACACGCCGATCACCGATGCGAAGGTCGGACTCATCGGTATCTCGAACGACCTCAAGTTCGTCGACGTGCTGGAACCCAAGGTAAAATCGACGCTGGGCGAGCGAGAGATCAAGTTTGGCCCGTACGACGCGACCGAACTTCGCGACATTCTGGGCTACTACGCCAACATCGCGTTCCGGGAAGACGTACTCGGCGAAGATGTCGTCCCGCTTGCGGCGGCCTTCTCGGCACAGGAACGGGGCGACGTTCGACAGGGGCTTCGAATTCTGGAAAAAGCCGGGGAGTATGCGCGGATGGAAGGCGCAGACGGTGTGACGGAAGCCCATACACGGCGGGCGACAGACACCATCGAGACTGACGAACTGCTGGATTACTTCGAGCACGACCTGAGTTCACAGCAGGCGCTAACGTATCTCGCGACGACGCTTGCACTTATCGAACCAAAACACGAAGCGTCGACGAAACGGATCTACAACCTCTACTCCTCTATCGCGGAGTCGAGCGGCCGCCGTGTGAAGTCTGAGCGGAAAATCTACGAGTTCCTTGACCAGCTTTCGATGCAGGGGCTGGTCCGCTCAGCCGAGCGCAACCTTGGTCGCAAGGGCGGGCGCAAGTACATCTACGAAGTCACCGACGACCCGACCGATATCATCAACGCCGCCCTCCAGTCATCCTACAGTGATGCCGTACCGAGTAACGTCAACGGAATTCTCGAACACTATCTGGAAGACGAGGCGACTGAATTCGAGGCACCGGACACCACTGACGATGAGCAACAGAACCTCTGGCAGTTCACGTAGCCCACGTTTTTGCACACCCCTTCCGGCTCACGCGGCAGAACACTTGCACGGTGGTGTGTGTGTGTTCAGCGGCAGTCTCCATATCGTGACGACAAGAACAGTTGCACGGTGGTGTGTGTACCCACAATCAATAATAAGCTGGATGCGACTATGCAGGCATCTGGTCCCCGTTGCGGTGTGTAGAACACTTGCAGACCGGTGTGTCCTCTTTCGCTACCACAGCCCCACGGTATTCCGTTTCGAAAACACTTGCAGGGTGGTGTGAACCCTCGATCCGACGGCAAAACCGCCCAAAACGGTCTTTTTGAAACACTTGCAGGGTGGTGTTCCGATACAGTCTTCTCGCTTAGTACGTGAAACACTTGCACGGTGGTGTGAGGGGACGCGTTGAGACTCCGAACAACGCAATAAAACACTTGCAGCGTGGTGTCTTCGGGAATTTCAGATGTCTGTACACCGCCGTGTGAACACTTGCAGGGTGGTGTGTGAACGCGTGTTCACTGTTCTAGTCCGGTTGCAACCGAACTAAAAACACTCGCAGGGTGGTGATAGAACACTTGTATAGTGGTGTCGGGTCAGCTGGGTGGTGATGTCAGAACACTTGTAGGGTGGTGTACCAGCTCAGTATGACCCACACAGACCGCGTACAGTAGCGTACTGACCAGTCTAGTTGGTACATTCGGGCTGTGGAGACTGTCAGGGGTGAACTGCCGTCGTAGCGACAGCTGGCCAGTCAGATTCCCCAAAGAACACTCGAAGGGTGGTGTTCCCGGGAAAAACACGCTGTCCGTGACCCAATCAATCAACCGGTGTCTGTCGGCTGATACCGACCGGTTACATCGGGGCTTGGTTGTAGATGAGGTTCCGCTGGATGTCGTTGGCTCCTTCGTAGATGACCGGAATCCGAACGTCGCGGTACACGCGGGAGATCCGGTTCTCCGTTAGCACGGACCGGCCGCCGTGGAGTTGCATCCCCTTCTCCGCACAGTCCATCGCAGCCTCGGTCGCCTTGGTCTTTGCCAGCGCGGCCCAGTAGCCGGCGTTCTCCTGATTGGCGACGCGCTCGGCCGCGTGCCAGGTGAGGGCTCGGGCGGACTGGAGGCCGAGTTGCATATCGGCCAGTTTGTGCTGGACAGCCTGGAACTCGTCGACGGTTTTGCCGAAGGCCTCGCGGTCGTGGACGAACTCCCAGGCTTCTTCGATGGCCGCCGCAGCGAGACCGATGCCGTGGCCGCCGACGACAACGCGACCGTGATTGAAGAATTCGGCAAGCATATAGAAGCCAGCCCCTTCGACGCCGATCAGGTTCTCTTCCGGAATCCGGCAGTCGTCAAGCACGATGTGGGCCTGCTTGGACGCCCGGAAGCCCATCTTCTCGGGGATGTGTTCGGCGTGGTAGCCGTCGGCATCCGTCGGGACAATAAACATCGAGTAGTTCCCATAGCGGTCGTTCGGGTCGTCGCCGGTCTTGGCGTACAGCGTCACCCAGTCCGCCTCGACCCCGTTGCCGATCCAGTACTTTTCGCCGTTGATCACCCACTCGTCGCCATCCTTCTCGGCGGCCGTCGTCATCCCGGCGAGGTCGCTCCCCGTCTCCGGCTCGGAGACAGCGAGGCCAGTAAGCTGGTCACCGCCGGCGACGGGCTTGAGGAACTCTTCTTTCTGCCAGTCCGCGCCGTGGTCTTCGACAATCTCTGCGCCGAAGCTAGCGAGCTGAATCGTCAGCGCGATCCCTGCGTCGGCTTTGTACAGTTCCTCCGCCATCGCAAGCATCTGCTGGAGGTCGTAGCCGCTCCCACCCCACTCTTCGCCGATATCTTGAGCGACGAGTCCGGCCTCCGTCGCCGCTTCGAGCACTTCCCAGGGGTACTCTCCGGACGCGTAGTATTCCCCTGCAACTGGTTCGATGTGCTCCGTGGCGAACTCCCGAGCCTCTTCCTTGACCTCGTGTGCGTGCTCCGGAACGAGTTTCTCGGATAGTAGGTCCATGGCAAATATCATGGTTTGTGTACTCATATACTCCGTGGAACTCTGCCAAACACCGTCGTAGTTGTTTTCTGGAAACTCCTGATAATCGGCCAGCACGCTTTTGCATGGCTGTGGCCTTCCTCGAACATGAATCGTCGAGACTACCTGCTCGCCGGAGCAACCCTCGGAACCGCCGGGCTTGCGGGGTGTTCGTTTCTGGCTGCAGCCGAGGCACCGCCACCGAACGTTCCGACAGCACAACTGAAAGACGGTGGCTGGACGCGAACGGACCAGTCCTCGGACACAGTGTTCGACCGAAGCTACGGTCCGGTTTCGGTCGAGGCCGTCTCCAGCACGGTCCAGTATGTCGACGAACAGCTACAGGAGCGCGTCGCCAGCCGTACCCTCGACCAGGTCCAGACTGCGCTCTCCGTGTTTTTCGCCACGCGAGTGGATTTCAGCCCGAACCTCGACAATCTCCCGGCTGGCGCGGGCCGCGAGGAACTACTTTCGGAAGTCAGAACAAACGCTCGCGACAGTTTCGAACAACAGATGGAAGCGCAGGGGCTGACAGACATCGAGCAATCCGGCGAGGGAACAATCGATATCGCCACCGGTGAGACGGCCGAAACGGTCGAACTGTCCGCTGTGTACCCGTTCGAGGGAATCTCTTTTGCGGTGACGGAAAATGAGGCGGTCGAGATACCGGCCAGCAACATCGACATCTCGGCGATGTTCGCCGTCTGGCACCACGGTGATTTTGTCATCATCTCCGGGGGTGCGTACCCGGCGCAGAACTTCGCACAGACCGTCGAAACCGACCTGAGCGACGGCATCACGGTCTCAGTCGACGTCGACCTCGGCCTCCAGCCAGCCACCTACCGGACCGAAGTTCGGGATCTCGTCGCAGGCGTCCAGTAACTGTACCGTACTCTCTCACTCAGGTGCGGCATCGTCGGGGACGCGGCCCTCAACGAGCGATTCGTCGGCGTACTCGTCACGGAGCGACTTCTTGTCGAACTTCCCGGTTGCTGTCTTTGGCACCTCGTCGATGGTGATGAAGTTGTCCGGGACCCACCACTTGGGGTAGGAGTCGAGGATGTGCGCCCGGAGTTCGTCACCGAGCGTCTCCTCGTCGGCGTCGGCCGTCGGAACGATCATCGCGAGGGGGCGCTCCTGCCAGCGCTCGTGTGGGACACCGATGACTGCGGCTTCGTTCACGTCGTCGTGGGCTATCAGTTCGTTCTCTAGTTCGAGCGAGGAGATCCATTCCCCGCCGCTCTTGATGACGTCTTTCGCCCGGTCGACAATTTTGATGTAGCCGTCCTCGTCGACGGACACCACGTCGCCGGTCTTCAGATAGCCGTCCTCGAACTCCTGTTCGTTTGCCTCCGGCCGCTTGAAGTACTCCGTGGTCACCCACGGGCCGCGGATGTGGAGTTCGCCGAAGTCCTCGCCGTTGTGCGGGACCTCGTTGCCGTCGTCGTCGATGACACGGAACTCCAGCCCGGGCGTGACGAGCCCCTGCTTTGCCCGCTTATCTAGCTGCGTCTGGTAGTCAGCGTCCGCCAAGTCACTCCGCAGGGACGCTACCGCACCCACCGGAGCCGTCTCGGTCATCCCCCAGGCGTGGACCAGTTCCACGTCATGGTCGTCGAAGAACCGAATCATTGCTTCCGGCGCGGCGCTTCCGCCGACAATGAGCCGCTCAAGCGATGAGAGGTCGACATCGTTCTCTTTGATGTACTCCATCAGCCCCAGCCAGACAGTCGGGACACCAGCCGTGACGGTGACATCCTCTTCCTCGATGAGCTTTGCGAGGTCCGCCGGCTCCGGCTGTGGCCCGGGGTAGACGTGCTTGGCCCCGCCAGCAGTTGCCGAAAACGGGAGGCCCCACGCGTTGACGTGGAACATCGGGACGACCGGCATCACGACGTCGTCGTCGTCGAGCGGAATCCCCTGTGGCGACTGAATCGCCATCGTGTGGCTCCACAGCATCTGCTGGGTGTACTCAACGCCTTTCGGCCGCCCGGTCGTGCCGGATGTGTAACAAAGGCCGGCAGGACGCTCCTCCTCCAGTTCGGGCCAGTCGTACTCCGTCGGCTGGTCGGCGATGAACGACTCGTAGGCAACGGCATCGAGGTCAGTGTCCGGGACGGACTCACTCATCACGACGAACTGCTCAACCGTTTCGAAGGAGTCGGGATCATCGGCGGCGGCACCCTCGAGTTTCGGCAGGAGCGATTCGTCGACGAAGATGAGTTCGTCCTGTGCATCGCTGACGATATACTGGATGTGTTTGTCGGGCAGGAGCGGGTTGATCGTGTGTAGCTGCGCACCGGTCCCCGGCACCCCGAAGTACGTCTCGAAGTGACGGCTGTGGTTCCAGCAGAACGTCCCGAGTCGTTCGCCGTCGCCATAGCCGGCTGCCTCGATTGCGTTCGCTAACTGCGCCGTCCGCTCGGCATATTCGGCGTAGTCGTGACGGACGATGCCCTCGTGGGTACGAGAGACGACCTCTGTGTCCGGATATAGTGTTTCTGCACGCCACAGGAACGGTCGGAGAGTTTGTGGGCTACCTCCTGGCATATCATGACGCAAGGGCCCACGATACAAGAAACACTGCTAAATCTTTTATGAAGGACAAGGAGTTCATCCGTCGCGCCCGCCGTCTCCATCATTACGGCCTGCTTACACTTCGATTTCCTGCATCAGGTCGACCAGTTCTTCGAGTTCCGGAAACGTGTACACCTTTACGTTGATATCGGACTCCAGTGCGTGGACGCGGGAGTCGAACATCAGCGCCATCTCGTTGTCCCGATCGCCGACGAGCTGGTCCACCATTCCACTCCCCGGGCCGAACGTGAAGTTCGGCGTGGAGATGTCGATGGTGGTATCGAGCACGTTCGCCCAGCCGTCGATGAAGCCGCTGGTCATTATGTTGCCGATTTCCTGAATCGCTGATCGCTCCATATCGGTGAAACCGCTCGCGTTGGGGTCTGTCTCACCCATATCGCCGATCATCCCAGTAGCGAGGTCCTTCGCACTGGCGGCGTTGAACAGGAACAGGATATGCCCATGGGGCTTTTCGACCATTTCGATACTGATACCGATCTGCTTCTCGTCGCCGACGTGTGTTTTGATATCCGGGATATCGATGAAGTTGATCTTCGTGATCTCCATCTCCGTCTCCATCCCTGTCATCTGGCTGAGGTGGTTCGCAACGGTGTTGCCGCCCTCTTTAGCCATCTGATTGAACAACCCGAGCTTCCGAATATCTATCATCAGACTCATTCGTTAGGACCAGCGTTGCCGCTGAGTTGTGTGGCCTCATACATAAGCTATGCACCCGCATTTTCGTCGGCGAGAATCAGAGCGTGTTGGTCCTGTGCCGCTCACTCCATACGGACGCTCACGGCAACGCCCTCGCCTAGCGGCAACAGCCCTGTCTCGAACTCCGGGTCGTCGCCGACGCATTCGAGATACGCGGCGATACCGCGACTCGTTTCGTTCGCATCGATGTCATCGCCGTCCAGCAGTGCCCGGACTGCCTCGAACTCCAGCGGCCCGGCCTCGATCATGTTATCGGCGACTACGGCCCCGCCGACCGGCACTTTCTCCCGGACAGCCTCGAAGGCCTCTGTATATCGGTGTTTCTCGTTGTCGATGAGCACAACGTCGAACGGGCCGTCGTACCCCTCGACAATTTCGATTGCGTCCCCGTGCTCGAAGGCTGCCCGGTCGCTGAACCCGCCGCGGTCGAGGAACTCACGGGCGTCTTCGAGTTCGTCGGCGTCAATCTCCGTCAGAACGATCTGCCCACTGTCGGGCACGGCTGGAGCCATCCAGTAGGCCGAGTAGCCGAAGCCGGAGCCGAACTCGAAGACGCGGTCGGCGTCGACCATCCGGGCGACGAGGCGGAGCCACCCGCCGACTGCGGGGCCGACCGTCGGGAATCCTTCCCGGTCGGCTTTGGCGTCCATCTCCTCGATGACTGCATCGCTGGCCGGTGCCAGTGTCCGGGCGAACTGCGCTGTCACTTCCGGGAGCGGGGTTTCATCCATGTCGGGCTATGTCGGGAGCGGTGACATAAATGAGTGGGTCCAGGCCGGGACTAACCGAGTTCGAGGCGTTCGACGTACCGGATGACCGACTCCAGCGCGGGATTGTGATAGTACTCGACAGTGTTGGCCGCCGTCTCGTATGAGAGAATCCCGAGATCGTCCAGCCGCGGCAGGTGGTTGTGTGCCAGCGATACGCCCACTTCGTCGCGCGATTTTGGCGTCTCCCTGGCTGGAATCGCCTTTTCGCGCTCGTAGACGCGGTCGACGAGGTCGTCAAGTGGGATCTCGGTTTCAGACCGGTCTTTCAGGTGATACAGGAGACTCCGTCGCCGCGGGGCGGAGATCAGCTCCAGCACCTGATCAAACGAGTACGGTATCGGAATCGTTTCGGGTTCCTCCGGGTCGCCCTTCTTGACGCCGCCGGGTGGGGTGACGGTATTCCGAAACGTCGGCGACTCCTCTGCGTCTTTCGACGCCGTGACGGTCCAGCCGTGGCCCGGGAGATACTCGTAGACGACATCATACAGCGGCCGAAACATCTCAACTGTCTCTTCCGTATGAGCCTCCGGGTCCATGTGGTGGTGGCTTGAGACGTTCATCTCGGCACACTGGCGGTTCAATGCGGTCACCAGCGCGATGACGCGGTCACGCTCCCAGGACTCGAGCAGTCCAGTTATTGAATGGAGACAGAGCAGTAGCGGCGCATCCGACTGTTTCAGTCGACCGAGATGTCGGGAGACGGTCGCGCCGATATCTATCGGGGCCACTGTCCCGGGGAGGGTATCGAGCGTCAATGAGGGAAATGCGCCAGAGGCCGCTGCCTGTGAGTTCGCCGGTAACTCGCTGCCGGCGTCGACGATGATCGCCTCCTCGGGCATCTCGTCGTCGAGGTGCTGTTGCCACAGCGAGAGGCGGGAATCGGGGGACTCAGTCACTGTGACACAGATTGCTTTCGACTCACTGGCCCCTTGCTCAGCCAGGAATCCTGCACAGCCCTCTCGTTCGGCGTCGCTCGAATCGCGTGCCAGCACCAATACGGACGACGCCTCTTTCAGAGGTTGGTCCACTGTCCCACTCCCGGAGTTCATTGCGTACTGTATCGTATCAGGAACCATAAAGGCATCAACAAATAAGCGTTCTCTAGACAGACGATACCGGGTAACGACCATGTTCTAATACGAGCGGCATCCGTCTCGGCTCTCGCTGTGTAATCAGTTCGTACTGTGTGCCAGTGCGTCTCGATTCCGAGGATTTTTGCAGTGCTAGGCGGTAGTATTGACTATGCCAATCATGTCGAGTAGCGACTTTTCTATCCACATCGAGGAGTGTGACGAGTTCGACGATGGGATGCCGATAAGTTCGCTTCCGGACGAAGTCACGTCCATCGACGACCTCGATTGCGAGTGCTGGAGTGGGTTCGAATCGCTGGACGAAATCTAACAGGAGCACGACAGCCTGCGTTTCATCGCTGGGCCTTCGGTCGACGGCTGTCAGGTGTGTGCTTGCCGGAACTCTCGTCGGTCAACACGCACCGCCAGCATGACTTCTTTCAGAGCTTGTCGACATCCCGAGCCGCTTCTGCCTGTTCCCGGACGGAACCGAGCGTCGCGTCCGGGCTGGTGGCGGCTACCGCCGCGTTGACTGCGCCCTCCAGCACTGGCGCGTCCGCTATCGCGGCCTCAGTCTCGCTCAGTTCGATGGCGACCTCGGTGTTCATAACGGCGCTACCGAGGTCCACGAGGACAACGACACCGTCGCCGTCGTCGGCGGCAGCAAGCGCAGCTTCGATGTCGTCGGGGACCGTCCCGATACCACCGTCACTGTCGCCACCGACCGGTTCGATGGGTGTCTCACCGGCCATCTCCGCGGCTATTTCCGAGATTCCCTGTGCGGCAGTGTAACTATGGGAAACGACAACGAGTCCTACCATTATTCCTCGGTCGCCTCCCCATCGGGAATCGTCGGAGAGGTGGCGTCGACCGACGGGACTACCTGGTCGAGGTGATCTGCGGCCGTCGCCAGCAGCTCTTCCATGATGTACAGCGTGCTTGTCGCTCCCGGGTCTTGATGCCCGACTGACCGCCAGCCCAGATACGACGCCCGACCCTTTGCGGCCCGGATGGGGACGGTGAATGCGACGCCGTGCTCCGCTGCCGCGACGGCTTTCGCGAGGGCGTCGAGCGGGGGCAGGTCGTCCGTCTCGACGGACTTCTTGAACGTGTGAACCGCTGGGACGAGCGCGTCGATCATCGTCTTGTCGCCGACCTTCGCGTCGCCGCGGTCCTGCACCTTCTCCAGGTACGTCTCCGCGAAGGCGACGGCCGATTCGGCGGTGAGGCCGTCGCTCAGCTCCGCACTGGCGAACACGAGCGAACCGCCGTACAGCGGCCCCGACGCCCCACCGACCTCCGACAACAGGGTCTTTCCGGCAGTTTTGACGACCGCCTCGACCGTTGGGCTGTCGAGGTCGGTAACCGCTTCGGCTGCTGCCTGCCACCCCCGGGCCATGTTACCGCCGTGGTCGGCGTCGCCGATTGCGGAGTCAAGATCGGTGAGGTGCTCCCGTTCGGTCTCGATTCTGTCCGCGACGTTCTCGACGGCCGCGACGGCAGCGGCCGCGGCGTCGCTCTCCGGGCTCATCGGACCGTCAGAGCCGGTGTTTCGGCTGGCGCGCCCAGCAGCGCTTTCAGTTCCTCGTCCACCGCACAGACCGTAATTGAACACCCTGCCATGTCCAGCGAGGTCATGTAATCTCCCACCCACGCGTCCCACGTCTCGATGTCCCGTTCACCGAGGAGTTCCTGCAGGCGACGGTTGACGACGAACAGTTCCATCTGTGGCGTCCCGCCCATCCCGTTGACGATGGTGACGACCTCTTGGCCGGCGTCCAGTTCGAGGTCGTCGAGGACGGCCTCGGTGAGTTCCTCGGTAATCTCGTCGGCGGACATCGCCTCTGTCCGCTCGACCCCCGGCTCGCCGTGGATGCCGATGCCGAGTTCGATTTCGTCTTCGCCAAGGTCGAACGTCGGTTCCCCCTTTTCAGGGGTGACACAGGAGGTGAGGGCCATGCCCATCGTCCCGACATTGTTAACGACCTTGTGTGCCACGCGCTGTACCTCGTCGAGGTCCGCGCCTTCAGCGGCCTTCGCGCCGGCGGCCTTGTGGACGAGAATCGTCCCACAGACGCCGCGGCGACCGCTCGTGTACAGCGAGTCCTCGACGGCCACGTCATCGTCGACCACGACTTCGGCGACTTCCGTCCCCTCCATCTCCACCATCTCCCCGGCCGTTTCGAAGTTCATCACGTCGCCCTCGTAGTTTTTGATGACCAGCAGGACGCCCGCCCCGCTGTCGCAGGCGTCGACCATCGCTTCGAGTTCGTCCGCTGTCGGGGAGGTGAACACTTCTCCCGCCGCTGCACCGTCGAGCATTCCCTCGCCCAGATAGCCGGCGTGTGTCGGCTCGTGACCGCTCCCGCCGCCGCTGACGACCGCCACCTTGTCGTCGACCGGCGCGCTGTCCCGGACCAGCACTTGTGTGTCAGGTAACCGGCGAACGGTGTCGGGGTACGCCGCGACCATCCCGTCGAGCATCTCGTCGACGACCGTCTCCGCATCGTTGATGAGCTTCTTCATGATCTATGTTGACGAATGTCTCACCACCGCATAAAGGTACTGTAGCTCGGGATGTCTCGACCGGTCTCCACAGGTCGTCACTCGCTCCGGCAACGCAACTTCCCGAAGCTTCCGCTCGCGCTCCGCCGTTCTATTCAGACGTCCCAGTAGGCTGGTTCGTTACCGGGCTTCCACTTTATCGAGCACCCTCTGGATGGTTTCTCGACTGCCGTAATCTGGTCGCCACTGAGCAACGTTTCGACGTGTGCAGCCATCTCCCGCTCGCTCGGTTCGTCGTCCGGGTTCGGTGCGTCGTCGAGGCGGCCGTGGTACGCCAGTTTGAACGTTCCATCGTCGTTTCGGAACAAGAACGGATCGGGGGTACAGCGAGCGCCGTACGCGGCCGCGACATCCTGTGCCTCATCGAATAGATACGCGTCGTACTGTATCTCTCCACGGTCGACGAGTTCCTGCATCCGCTCGAACGAGTCGTCTGGGTACTCTTCAGGGTCGTTGGCGTTGATTCCAATGACAGCGAGATCGTTGTAGTCTGTCGCGAGACGGTTTAGCTCTCCAATCTTCGCTTTCGCGTACGGACAGTGGTTGCACGTAAATACGACCAGTAGTGCGTCCTTGTCCGTGAAATCCGACAGTGAGTGCGTTTTTCCGTCCGCTCCCGGGAGTTCGAACGTCGGTGCTCTGTCCCCACGTCCGAGCACGTCGGACTCCGAATCGAGTGAAACCATCGCCTCTCACTACGACTGTCACCGTCAAAAGTCCACGGACGCTGGGCTGACTTCTGTGACAGCCGCTTTACTCAGTTGTCCACTTCGCCAGATGTCGCTGCTGCGGCATCGAAAGCCTTCGCTGCCTCGAACGCCTCGCTCCCATTGTCGACGGAGAACAGCGTCTCTTTCCCGTCTGCTTCGTGTTTTTCCAGCAGTCCGACCGTCACTAGCTCTTCGAGCGTCCCATCAAGGTACAACGTCTTCAGCGGCACGCCGGCCGCTTCACTCAGGGCGGTTTTCGTGTACGTCTCGTCCGCATCGAGACGGAGTAGCGTGTCGATAACTGTTGCCGCCTTATCGTGGTTCGCGATGTGTGCCCATCCCGTGTCGGAATCTGCCCGCTGGCCACCCTCTTCGAACATTAATCAACATCTAACCGGCAGAGATATTAAAACCGTCTGGTGTGGTTCGACCCGAATGATGTGATCCTCTCCCACTATTGAGCAAGGCTTTTGTCCGCGTCACTCTGCTGGCACTGTATGAGCAGTCGCCGCGAGATACTCGACCTGCTACGGGAGAACGCTCGCTACACGACCGAGGACATCGCTCGGTTGACCGATTACTCCGAGAGCGAGGTAGCCGAACTTATCGACGAATTTGAGGAGGCAGGCATCATTCGCGGCTATCAAGCTGTCGTCGACTGGAACGCGGTCGAGAGCGACGAGGAACGCGTCCGTGCCACTGTCGAACTCAACGTTACGCTGGACCGTGAGACCAGCTACGACGACATCTCCGACCGGATAGCGAAGTTCCCGGAAGTGACGTCACTGCGCCTCGTCAGCGGTGACTACGACTTCGATCTGGAGGTTGAGGGCGATTCGATGCGCGAAGTGTCGCACTTCATCAGCGACAAAATCGCACCAATCCCCGAGATTACGCAGACGGTAACCCACTACATCATGGAGTCGTACAAGGAGCAGGGGATGGAGTTCGACGACCACGACGACGATGACCGGCTGTCCGTCTCACCATGACGTTCGAGCCAGCGGACAGAGTCGACAGCGTGCCGCCCTCCGGCATCCGTCGATTCTTCGAACTGGCCGAGGAGATGGACGACATCATCTCGCTCGGGGTCGGTGAGCCGGACTTCTCTGCCCCATGGGCGGCCCGTGAAGCCGCTATCGCGTCGCTCGAACGCGGCCAGACCTCCTACACCGCCAATCGCGGCAAGCGGGAGCTCCGGGAACGCATTGCAGACTACGAAGCGGCGACACACAACCTGCAGTACGACCCTGACGAGGAAATCCTCATCACCGCGGGTGCGAGCGAGGGTCTAGACCTCGCTTTTCGGGCGCTGCTAAACCCCGGAGACTCAATCGCTATCGCCCAGCCCTGCTACGTCTCGTACGTCCCCGGCGCGACGTTCGCCGGCATCGACGTGATTGACGTTCCAACACGCGCGGAAGACGAGTTCAAACTCACCCGAGAGGTGCTGGAGTCGTCCGGTGCGGCCGAGGCCGACGCACTCGTGTACTGCTACCCCAACAATCCGACCGGAGCGACGATGGCGGCCGAGGAGATGGCGTCCGTTGCAGCCTTTTGCCGCGAAAACGACCTCCTCGTGTTCGCCGACGAGATCTACGCCGATCTCACGTACGAACACGACCACACGTCTATCGCGACCCTTCCCGGGATGCGCGAGCGGACCGTCGTGTTCAACGGGTTTTCCAAGGCGTTCGCGATGACGGGGTTCAGACTGGGCTACGCGATGGCCCCGCCAGAGGCTATCAAGGCGATGAACCGAATCCATCAGTACTCGATGCTTTCGGCCCCGACAACGGCTCAGCACGCCGCTATGGAGGCACTCGACAACTGCCGCGACGAGGTCACGGAAATGGCCGCGCAGTACGACCGCCGACGGAAGTACGTCCTCACGCGCTTCGAAGAAATGGGACTTGATTGCTTCCCGGCGGCTGGGGCGTTCTACGCGTTCCCGGAGTGTCCCTGGGACGATGCCGGTGAGTTCGCCGAAAGTCTGCTTCAGGAAAAGCGAGTCGCGGTCGTCCCCGGCACAGCCTTCGGCGAGGGTGGATCAGGTCATCTGCGAGTGTCGTACGCGACGGGCCTTGATGACCTCAAAGAAGCGATGGCCCGGATAGAGTCGTTCATTAATTGACAGTAAGGGTCGGCGAAACATTCAGTATGGTCCACTTACTACCGTGAGGAGACCGTGATACAAACGACCGGAAGCTCTTTTTCAGTTACATTTGATGGGGGTAAAGTTTTTTCCTGCCTAACGGGAGATGAATAACAATGGCTATCGATGATACTGGGGGAGGTGAGTCAGAGCAGGTCAATAGTGGGGGGAGCCTGACTGACAAGCCTGTCCGGGTCGGCGAATACACGTGGGATGATCTCCGGCGGGAGGTCCACGACGGCGGCCGGTTTGACCGGAGCGTGTACCTCGGCTTCGAGCCGAGAGAACTCAGCCAGCGACTCGAAAACGCGGCGAGCGCCGGGAAAACACTCCAAGCGCCATTCGAAGAGTATCTTGATCCAACAACGACGCCAGTCGCGAAAGATATCTACACGTGGGAGCATTTCAAACAGGAGTATTACTACGAGGACGGCAGCCTCCCCCGTGACAGTGACGGCGAGGTCATTCCTTTCGATGCCAGTGAGTATCTAACCTTCGACCCTGAACACACGGAAAACAAGCTCTCCGCCGCCGAAGGCATCGCCAGTGAACTGCACGAGTACGTTGACGAAAACACCGTCGACGTGAATCCGGAACTGGACGAAGACGAGTTCTTCTCGACACGGGAGGGCCACACAACTGTCGTTAACCGCTATGACCTCGAAAAAGCCGTTCCCCAGTCGAAGAAATCCCACTTCAGGGAACTGGAACGGTACTGGGTGAACAAGCCCTACGCCTGCGTCGTCATCTTCCACTCACGGAAAGAGAACGAGAAGAAGTACTACGTCATCGAGCCGTATCTCACCGACATCGAGATCGACCTTCGGGAGTTCCTGTCGGGCAAACTCAAAACCGCGATCAAGTATTCTGAGGATGACGTGATCGTCCAGGGGACCGACGCCGACCGGGCACAGGTCATCCAGCGGGAGGCCGAACAGCTCCTTTCACGGTACGACCTCTACGACGGCTCAGTCTCCGGTAGCGGCGAAGAGAGCGTTCTCGGCCAGGTCAAAGAGCTGTTCGGACTAGACGAGGAGACTCAAAGTGAAACCACGGGGCAACTCTCCGGCATCTCGACACGTCCGGAACCGGCTATCCTCGAAGACGACGAACCGAAACTAAACGAGTATCAGGTCGAGAAGCTGCTGTACATGCTCAAGCGGGACTTCGTCGGCTACGCCCGCATTGACGGCGTCAAACACGACATCAACGTGGAGGACATCTCCTGTGACGGGTACAACTCCCGGGTGTTCGTCTATCACACCGACTACGAGCAGATCATCTCGAACGTCGAACACGGCAAGGGCGAACTCGACGACTTCGTCGTCAAACTCGCACAGCGTTCCGGGAAGGGTATCTCGAAGCGCCAGCCACAGGTCGACGCGACGCTCCCGGACGGGTCGCGTGCGCAGTTGACGCTCGGCCGTGAGGTGTCCGATCACGGGACCAACTACACCATCCGGCAGTTCAAGGACGTCCCGTTTACCCCGGTCGACCTCATCAACTGGAACACCTTCTCTTTGGACGAGATGGCGTTCCTCTGGCTCTGTATCGAGAACAACAAGAGCCTCATCTTCGCCGGCGGTACTGCTTCGGGGAAGACGACCAGCCTAAACGCTGTCTCGCTGTTCATCCCGTCAAACTCCAAGATCGTCTCCATCGAGGACACGCGTGAGGTCGAACTCCCACAGCGTAACTGGGTGGCCAGCGTCACGCGCCCCTCGTTCGGTGAGGACGACAAGGGCGATGTCGACGAGTTCGACCTGCTGGAGGCCGCGCTCCGCCAGCGACCCGACTACATCGTCATGGGTGAGATTCGTGGTGAGGAGGGCCGGACGCTGTTCCAGGTCATGTCGACCGGGCACACCACCTACACCACCTTCCACGCCGACTCCGTGGGCGAGGTCATCAAGCGGTTCACCACCGAGCCAATCAACGTCTCGAAGACGCTGTTTACGGCGCTCGACCTCGTCTCGATTCAGACCCAGACGCGGGTCGACGGGAACAAGGTCCGCCGGAACAAGTCCCTGACCGAAATCAACGAGTACTCCGCCGAGAACGACGAAATCAACGTCCGGGACGTCTACGAGTGGCGCGCCGAGACGGACGAGTACATCCAGATGGGGAACTCCAACACCCTCGAAGAAATCAAGTTCGACCGCGGGTGGACCCAGGACAAACTCGACGAGGAACTGTTCAAGCGGAAAGTCGTCCTCGCGTACCTCATCGAAAAGGGGCTAAACACCTACACGCAGGTCGCAGCGACAATACAGGCGTTCATCAACGACCCCGAGACCATCCTCACGCTCATCGCCAACGACCAGCTCGAACTGTCGCTTGAGGACCTCCGAGAGATGGAATCCGTCAAGATCGACATCGACCCGGAGAAAGAGGAGATGGTGCCCCGGCCGGACGCGCCGCCGGAGATGGTCGAGGAGACCAAGCAGGTACTTGATAACGCACAACCGCTGTTCAACACCTACAAGAGCCGCGAAACCCCGGATATCGTCTCAGCGCTGATGGACGATTCTGAGGAGAGTGATGACGAAGACAGCATCGACTTCGGCCAGTTCGTTCCGAAGGCCGGTGCGGAGGCAGATAGCGAATGAGCCTCGACACACCGAGTCAGCAACAGGTGGGCAGCGGCGGTGCCCTCGGTGACACGTTCTACCCGGCGTACCAGATGGTGTTCGACGACGAGGGCGACTTCGTCAACAGCGTCGAGAACAAACTCGCAGAGGCCCGGATGGCCGACAACGTTGAGATGTTCCTTGCACGCGCACTCGCAGTCGGTGTCATCGCCGGCTTGGCGCTTTGGCTCGTCGGCACGTTCCTCGGGTATCTGCTGGTCCAGTTGCTGTTTACCGGTGGAGAGGCCCCGACACTCATCGGGATTCCGGTGTCTGAGAGCGTCTCAGCGATCCTCGATATGCTGAAACTCCCATTCCTCGTCATCGTGACCGGGTTCGTATTCGGTGCCATCGGGTTCGGAATCGGGTTCGGGTCGCTGGTCTCGATACCGTACTTCCGTGCGAGCGCGCGCGAGCGCGAAATCAATGTCCTGTTGTCCGACTCGATCTCGTTCATGTATGCGCTGTCCGTCGGCGGGCTCAACCAACTCGAAATTCTGCAATCGATGGGGAAGGCCGAAGACACGTACGGTGAGGTCGCAAAGGAGTTCCAGTCTATCGTGCTGGAGACGGAGTATTTCGATACCGACTACCGGACTGCTGTTCGGAATCAAGCGCTCCAGACCCCCTCGGACGAACTGTCGCAGTTCCTGACGGATATGCTCTCCATCATCAACTCCGGCGGAGACATGACCTCCTTCCTCGAAGATCAGAAGGAAAAACACATGCGAACCGCCCGGCAGGAACAGGAGAAGATGCTGGAGACGCTGGAGCTGTTCGGCGAGATGTACATGACGCTCTCGCTGTTCCCGCTGCTTCTCATCATCATTCTGGTCATTATGTCGATGATGGGTAACGCCCAGAAGTCGCTCATCTACGGCACCGTGTACGGGCTGATTCCCTTGACCGGGCTGGGCTTTCTCGTCCTCGTCTCGACTGTCACGCAGGACTCCATCGGCGACGGCTATCTGCGTTCGAGCCCCGGTGAGAAGGAACTCGTCGTCGACGAAGGTGTCGGCGTGTTCAACCTCGGGCTCATCGAGAGCTACACAGGGACCTACAGCGTCTTCGACCGGATCAAGAGCCGGGAAGGAACTCACGAACTCCTCGCTATCCTTACACGGCCTGACCTGTTCTTCCGTGACCATCCGCTGTTGGTGCTGTGGCTGACGGTTCCGCTGTCAATTCTCGCTGTCGTCGCGGCTATCGTCATCGGCTGGGCCCCGCTATCGCTGGATGGGATGATCGCTGTCCCGGTTCGGTCGACGTTTTTCTGGGTGTACGTCCCGATGTACCTCAATTTCGTCCCGCTGATGATATTCTACGAATGGAACCAACGCTCGCGGAAGGCGATCATCGGAAAGCTATCCGAGAACCTCCGGAAGCTGGCGTCGGCCAACGACACTGGGATGACGCTTTTGGAGTCGGTCAAGGTTGTCTCCGAAACGTCCTCGGGAAAACTCTCTGAGGAGTTTGAGACCATTCACGCGAAGGTCAACTACGGCACGAGCCTGAAAGATGCGCTCCGGGAATTCAACAACAAGTACAACGTCCCGCGACTGGCGCGGACGGTCAAGCTCATCGCTGAGGCACAGGAAGCCTCCAGTCAGATTCAGGACGTGCTTTCGACGGCCGCACAGGCCTCGGAAAATCAAGACGATATCGAACGGGAGCGCAAATCCCGGACGCGGATGCAGACGGTCATCATTCTGATGACGTACCTGACGCTGCTCGGCGTGATGGCGTTGCTGAAAACACAGTTCCTCGACGTGATGTCTGGGCTGGCGACGCAGGCGTCCGGGGCGAGCAACCCGAGCGCGCCCGGCGGCGGGTTCGGTGGCAGCGTCGACACGGAACTGCTGTCGATGCTGTTCTTCCATGCGGTGACGCTGCAGGCGTTGCTGTCGTCGTTTATCGCCGGTTACATTCGGGAAGTGAAGCTCGTCGCAGGCGTCAAATTCGCGGTCGTCCTGTCGACAATTGCACTGGTGGTGTGGATCGCCGTGGGCTAGCATCCAACTCGCGGGTCGACAGCGGACGTATCAAATACAAATAGGGTGTGTGGGATATGGATACAAGAGCACAAACACCGCAGGACTTCGCCATCGGAGTGAGTGTCCTGCTCGTGACGATCATCGGGGTATTGGCATTCGTACAGGGCAGTGCGGTCGGCGTGTACGAATCCCCAGACGTACAGCGTAACCAACCAATTGCAGACAGGGCGGCGACGTACCTTGTTGAAAACCACTCGGTTGAGGGGACACGGAACTTCATTCGATACAACACGAGCGGTGGGATCAACGAGTCCCTCAACGAGGACAGTTCCGAACTCGATAACCTCAAGACCAACGCCGGACTCGATGTCGCGACGGAACGCCGCGTGAATCCACGCGTGAACGTAACGGTGGTCAACGCGTCAGCGCTCAAAGCAGGAACACGGGACCCGGCAGTCGATAGCCACGGCCAACGGCTCGCTTGGGGGCCTGATGCCGCCGGTCGAGACAACGTTGCGTCGACGACCCGTGTCGTGAAACTGACCAACGCAACCGGCCAGTGTGACCCGGTCTGCTGGCTCGTCGTGAGGGTGTGGTAACGATGCGCGGCCAAGCCTACACGCTGGAAGGCGTTCTCGCGGCTATCGTCGTTGTGACGGCGACCGTCTACGGCCTGTCAGCAGTCGACACCGGCCCGTTCCAGACAGGCGCTCAGCAGCGGACGGCGGCACTGGAAACACGCGCGAGCGACACGCTATCACTGGCGGCAGAAACCGGAGCGCTGCACAACGCGACGGCGTGTTACAGCGTCGGCACACCGACACTCAACGGCAACCAGACGGGTAGCTCCACAGCCTTCGAGTCGATGTTGAATCGGAGCTTTGACCGGCAGGGAGAACAGTACAACCTCTACTTCAGTTACTGGGACTCGGATTCGAGTGCACGACAGACCGCGCTCGTCTCGCAGGAATCAGACGAGAACGTCGTTGAGAGGCCGGCAGATGCAGCCGTCGCAACCGAAACAGTGACACTGACCGACAATATGCCCGCCCGGATCGGCGACTGCAGCGGTACCGGCCCGTCCCTCTCGGCTGTCGACGGGTATTTCGCCCCCGACGCGGAGCCTGACTCTATTGTCTACAATGTCGTGGAGGTGCGTCTGGTCGTATGGTAGCCAACGAACGCGGACAACTGTTGTTGATCGGTGGCGTCGCCATCGCTATTGTCGTGTTCAGCACGATACTGTTTGCCCACAGTCTCGCTGTCACTGACGGTATCACGACCACCGGAAGTGCAGATACTATTGAGCGTTCGGCTGACCGCGAAGCCTCCGTCGAGCGGGACCTCGGTGTGCTTGCAATTAAGGCACGCGGCGACGATCTCGACGGATTCGAGGGGCGATATGAACACGCGCTCCAGAACTACACGCGGACACACAACCGGGTTGTCGCAAGCAGCGGCGGCACCTATCTCAACGCGACGCTGAACGAGTCCGCGTCGCTCGGCACTGAAGTAAACCAGACGGGCACGTCCTCCAAGTTCCAGCGACCAGACCCATCGGGTGGTCCACAGAACGACTGGCTAGTTGCCAATGATATCTCTCGTATCGCGGTGTTCAACCTCACTGCTGATGTCGTTGGCGGTTCGATGAATACCTTCACTGTTAGTGTTCGAAACAGCTCCACGGATCTAACACTGTCAATCGAGCCGAGCACTGTTGGGAGTGGGAACAATGTCACAGTCGACGGCAAGACGCAATGTCACGGCAGCGGTGATGTCACCGTCGACTTGGTTGCCGGGTCATGCACTGTCGGAAGCAACAGCAGTTCCTTCGATAGCTACCACAGTCTCGACCCACCGTACTCAGTGAAAATAAAGAACGGAAATAAGGCCGAAGGGAAATACCGGTTTGCGGCAGTCGGGACGTTCCCGTCCTCGAACTATGCATCTCCAGTTTCGCGTGTCAACTATCCCGTCGTCCCTGCTATAGATGTGACCTATGACAGGCCATCTGCGAGCTACAACCGAACAGTTCTGGTGGAGGTGGACGGCGGATGAGCCTTGACCAACTGCTGTCTGACAGTCGCGGCGTCTCGCCCGCGGTCACGCAGGCGCTCACTATCGGCATCACGTCGCTGCTGGTGACCGGTCTCCTCATCGGCGGGAGCCAGATGGTCGAGTCACAGCGTGAGCGAGTGACGGAAGAAGCTCTAGAGAACATCGGCGATGGTATCGCGCGCGACCTCATTCGCTTGGATGCATTCGATACCGAGACCCTCAATTCGTCAGTGTCGTTTCGAGCGACATACCCGGAACGGATCGCGGATCAGTCGTATAATGTCGAGGTCACTGGGGACCCGTCACGAACGCGCGTGTACGTGAACGCATCAGGGTTGAATCGGTACGCTGTCGTCCGATTCGAGAATGAAACTAGTGTCTGCTCGTCTGTCGTCTCTAGCGGGCCGCTGGCGGTTTCGTATAATGCGACAGCCAACTGTATGGAGGTGACACGCGGATGATCGCACAACTGTCAAACGGTCACGACCGCGGTGTGTCCGACCTGCTCGCGTTTACGCTCACGTTCAGTATCATCATCACCGGCATTGCGCTGGTAACGCTTGGTGGGCTTGGTGCCTTCGACGCCATTCAACAGGGAGCGACAACTGATGTCGCCGAAACGTCGATGATTGGGTTCGCAGAGACGACGGACGACCACATCCAGAGCGAAGCCCCACGACGAACCACGAGTATGAAGCTACAGGGCCACGGACTCTCTATCCGGTCGTCAACCCTGAACGTGACTGTTGACGGACGGTCCGCGAATATTTCCACTGGAGCGTTCATCCGGGAAACCGATTCGGGGACTGATATCGTCTACACCAGCGGTGCAGTGTACCGGGTTCAGGAGGAGGGACTGGTTGTCTCACGGAAACCTGGCTTTCGGTGTACTCCCGAAAGCGGCAGCGTCTACCTTTCTGTCCTTTCGCTCGATGGACAGACGGATTTCTCGTCGTCGAGCCGCATTACCATCGAGACCACTATCCAGAACAGGACGCTTGTTTCGCCACGGGCTGGCAAGTCACCTTCCGCGACAACCGTCTCAGTCAACGTCTCGAAGACTGCGTACCCGGATGCGTGGCACCGGCTGTTCGAGGAGGAACTGTCGCACTGGTCGGACCATTCGGAACCGCATACATACCAGTGTACTGGCATCAACCGCGCTGTTGTCCACAATACGTCGGTCGGTGTCAGGACCGTCACTTGATGATCCCTGTCTGCGGTACATACACCTGCTGCTACAGAACCCGACCCTGAACGGGAAAAAGTCGTTATGCAGCAGCAACCAGCGCTGCAATGAATGACCACTCTGTCCCGCTGTCTGCTTCTTCTTGTTTCGCCATAGCCGCAGTTTTGTCTCGTGGGTGTTTCCAGTTCATCACGGCCATAGGTACGTGCTCACCAGGTATTAAGTGTTCGATATCTAATATATTTCGTGGTCTTTCATGATTGAGAGCGCTTCGCAGGTCAATAGTCCGTTACTCCCTTGGAACAGTAGCGACAGAGAACTGTCATAATTGCGTTTGCACCCTTCATTTAACATCGGCAATAAGTATATGAATAGTACCAACTGAAGCCGAAACCCGGGTTGTCGGAGTTATTGCGCTGGTATTCCATCCGATATTTGTACCTGAGACTGATGAGGACTGTATCTGAATGGGCACCACGTGTGGGTCGTTGGCAAGGTAGTACTATTACCCTCCACACCATAAGATTGGACACTAATGAAGAAACAAGAACTCATTCACCTTCACAGCCTTCTCGCGCAGGTACAACACCACTACGAGCACGAGGCGGACACAAGCGTCCAGCATGATCTGTACGCTGACCTTGGTGTGAAACCGACATCGATCCACAAATCAAAGACAGATCATAAGGAAGCGGTGTTTGCGCTCGCATCCGGACTGACGGATGCGATGTCCGAGGAAGCCGACGAACCGCAGGCGCTGACTGCCGACTGAATCTACGTCTTGTCGTCAGTCCGTTCTTGGATTTCACTGTTTCCGATAGTCACTGGTCAATTCCTGTCATGGCACGGCGGCATGGTACACGCTATCTCGCCTCTCAAACAACTTATACGGACGGCGACCGTATTTATACTGTGAGCGACGATTCAGGGCGGCGGAATCTCCGCATGCCTACAAGTGACGAGATGTTCGCAGTGGTAACAGAGCACCTTGGCGGGAATCACGTCCGTATTCGCTGCGAGGACGGTGAAACTCGACTCGGTCGGATTCCGGGCCGAATGAAGTTCCGGACCTGGATCAACGAGGACGACATCGTTCTCGCTGAACCGTGGGACTGGCAAGACGAGAAGGCCAACATCGAATGGCGCTACAAGGGACAAGACGCTGACCAGCTCCGTTCGGAAGGCCACATTGACTCGCTGACCGCCTGATTTTACCACTGTACGCGCGTCCTGGTTCACGATGACGGTAAGATATTTCTCTGTCGCGATCAGCGCTGGCCCCTGTTCTGAGCGATAGCTTCCCCGGCGTCCCGACACTTGTTTTGTCACACCGTTTAGTACACTACAACTGTCTACCGTCAGGTTCGTAACCCTCCCGATTGATATATAATGGATTGCTGGCCCTTGGCTGCTGGGCCCTGTGTCAAAGTCCAAATATAAAGACACCTTGGATCATAGACATCCTGTCGCTGTCTTGCGGTTATTCGTGTCACGGCATCACGTTACGTATGCGTCGTGTGTGTCCTGCACAGGGCAGGTCCGAGACGATTCATTTATATGTTCCCCCCGTCTTCTGAACTAATGCGAAGGTCGCACCGGGCAGCGAGCCCGGGTCGACATGCTCGGTCGGCCACCTGGGTCGGCCCGAGCCACGAACGGAACTCGCCTTCCCTTCTGGGGTTGGCGAGATCCACGCTATGAGGATTCCACCCCTGCGGTCCGCCGTCAAGATGGAATCTGATGTGAGCCCACGGACCCATGCAGTAGTCAACACTGGCGTAGGAACCAGTGTGTTTGCTTCCGACGGAGTGCAACCACTTCCGCCGCTGATGTATATCAGCACATTCCGGTTGATCCTGCCGGAGGCCATTGCTATCGGAGTCCGATTTAGCCATGCTAGTCGCACGAGTTCAGACTCGTGGCATATAGCTCAGTAACACGTGGCCAAACTACCCTACAGACCGCGATAACCTCGGGAAACTGAGGCCAATAGCGGATATCACTCTCAGACTGGAGTGTCGAGAGTGAGAAACGTTCCGGCGCTGTAGGATGTGGCTGCGGCCGATTAGGTAGATGGTGGGGTAACGGCCCACCATGCCGATAATCGGTACAGGTTGTGAGAGCAAGAGCCTGGAGACGGTATCTGAGACAAGATACCGGGCCCTACGGGGCGCAGCAGGCGCGAAACCTTTACACTGCACGACAGTGCGATAGGGGGACTCCGAGTGTGAGGGCATATAGCCCTCGCTTTTCTGTACCGTAAGGTGGTACAGGAACAAGGACTGGGCAAGACCGGTGCCAGCCGCCGCGGTAATACCGGCAGTCCAAGTGATGGCCGATATTATTGGGCCTAAAGCGTCCGTAGCTTGCTGTGTAAGTCCATTGGGAAATCGACCAGCTCAACTGGTCGGCGTCCGGTGGAAACTACACAGCTTGGGGCCGAGAGACTCAACGGGTACGTCCGGGGTAGGAGTGAAATCCTGTAATCCTGGACGGACCACCAATGGGGAAACCACGTTGAGAGACCGGACCCGACAGTGAGGGACGAAAGCCAGGGTCTCGAACCGGATTAGATACCCGGGTAGTCCTGGCTGTAAACAATGCTCGCTAGGTATGTCACGCGCCATGAGCACGTGATGTGCCGTAGTGAAGACGATAAGCGAGCCGCCTGGGAAGTACGTCCGCAAGGATGAAACTTAAAGGAATTGGCGGGGGAGCACCACAACCGGAGGAGCCTGCGGTTTAATTGGACTCAACGCCGGACATCTCACCGGTCCCGACAGTAGTAATGACGGTCAGGTTGACGACTTTACCCGACGCTACTGAGAGGAGGTGCATGGCCGCCGTCAGCTCGTACCGTGAGGCGTCCTGTTAAGTCAGGCAACGAGCGAGACCCACACTTCTAGTTGCCAGCAACACCCCTGCGGTGGTTGGGTACACTAGGAGGACTGCCATTGCTAAAATGGAGGAAGGAATGGGCAACGGTAGGTCAGTATGCCCCGAATGGACCGGGCAACACGCGGGCTACAATGGCTCTGACAGTGGGATGCAACGCCGAGAGGCGAAGCTAATCTCCAAACGGAGTCGTAGTTCGGATTGCGGGCTGAAACCCGCCCGCATGAAGCTGGATTCGGTAGTAATCGCGTGTCAGAAGCGCGCGGTGAATACGTCCCTGCTCCTTGCACACACCGCCCGTCAAAGCACCCGAGTGGGGTCCGGATGAGGCCGTCATGCGACGGTCGAATCTGGGCTCCGCAAGGGGGCTTAAGTCGTAACAAGGTAGCCGTAGAGGAATCTGCGGCTGGATCACCTCCTACTGACCGGGATCAGGGCCTTGCCCTGACCCACCTACACTGACTGGTGACCACAAGTCACCGCGAGTCGGCAAGCGCCGACTACTGCATGGGCCCACTGGGCTCACAAGACCTATCCGAGGCGGATATCCCTTCACGGGATGTCGGGTGCAACTCCCGACGGGTCCGTACTTCGTATCGCTCCCGAACCGTGCCCCTTAAGTGTGGGACGGCGTTCGGATGTGATACGACGACAGATGCACCAGGCCGGGTGAAACCGAGCCTGGGAAGGGTCGATTCGCCCACCATCTCCACCTTGGGGGCGAATATGAAACCGTGTGTACGTGCGATCCAGGCGTCCACTGGACTCGTTCAGTTGAACGAGTCACAACGACGTTGGCTACTATGCCAGCTGGTGGATTGCTCGGCTCAGGCGCTGATGAAGGACGTGCCAAGCTGCGATAAGCTGTGGGGAGCCGCACGGAGGCCAAGAACCACAGATTTCCGAATGAGAATCTCCTCTGCAATTGCTTCGCGCAATGAGGAACCCCGAGAACTGAAACATCTCAGTATCGGGAGGAACAGAAAACGCAACGTGATGTCGTCAGTAACCGCGAGTGAACGCGATACAGCCCAAACCGAAGCCCTCACGGGCAATGTGGTGTCCGGGCTACCTCTCATCAGCCGACCGTCTTCACGAAGTCTCTTGGAACAGAGCGTGATACAGGGTGACAACCCCGTACTGAAGACCAGTACGCTGTGCGGTAGTGCCAGAGTAGCGGGGGTTGGATATCCCTCGCGAATAACGCAGGCATCGACTGCGAAGGCTAAACACAACCTGAGACCGATAGTGAACAAGTAGTGTGAACGAACGCTGCAAAGTACCCTCAGAAGGGAGGCGAAATAGAGCATGAAATCAGTTGGCGATCGAGCGACAGGGCATACAAGGTCCCATGACGAATGACCGACGCGCGAGCGTCCAGTAAGACTCACGGGAAGCCGATGTTCTGTCGTACGTTTTGAAAAACGAGCCAGGGAGTGTGTCTGTATGGCAAGTCTAACCGGAGTATCCGGGGAGGCACAGGGAAACCGACATGGCCGCAGGGCATTCATTTGCCCGAGGGCCGCCGTGTTCAAGCGCGGGGAGCCATGTGGACACGACCCGAATCCGGACGATCTACGCATGGACAAGATGAAGCGTGCCGAAAGGCACGTGGAAGTCTGTTAGAGTTGGTGTCCTACAATACCCTCTCGTGATCTATGTGTAGGGGTGAAAGGCCCATCGAGTCCGGCAACAGCTGGTTCCAATCGAAACATGTCGAAGCATGACCTCCGCCGAGGTAGTCTGTGGGGTAGAGCGACCGATTGGTGTGTCCGCCTCCGAGAGGAGTCGGCACACCTGTCAAACTCCAAACCTACAGACGCTGTTTGACGCGGGGATTCCGGTGCGCGGGGTAAGCCTGTGTACCAGGAGGGGAACAACCCAGAGATAGGTTAAGGTCCCCAAGTGTGGATTAAGTGTAATCCTCTGAAGGTGGTCTCGAGCCCTAGACAGCCGGGAGGTGAGCTTAGAAGCAGCTACCCTCTAAGAAAAGCGTAACAGCTTACCGGCCGAGGTTTGAGGCGCCCAAAATGATCGGGACTCAAATCCACCACCGAGACCTGTCCGCACCCGTTATAGGGTGATCGAGTAGATTGGCGCTCTAATTGGATGGAAGCGGGGGCGAGAGCTCCTGTGGACCGATTAGTGACGAAAATCCTGGCCATAGTAGCAGCGATAGTCGGGTGAGAACCCCGACGGCCTAATGGATAAGGGTTCCTCAGCACTGCTGATCAGCTGAGGGTTAGCCGGTCCTAAGTCACACCGCAACTCGACTGTGACGAAATGGGAAACAGGTTAATATTCCTGTGCCATCATGCAGTGAAAGTTGACGCCCTGGGGTCGATCACGCCGGGCCTTCGCCCGGTCGAACCGTCCAACTCCGTGGAAGCCGTAATGGCACGAAGCGGACGAACGGCGGCACAGCGCAAGGTGATTCAACCTGGGGCCCATGAAAAGACGAGCATGATGTCCGTACCGAGAACCGACACAGGTGTCCATGGCGGCGAAAGCCAAGGCCTGTCGGGAGCAACCAACGTTAGGGAATTCGGCAAGTTAGTCCCGTACCTTCGGAAGAAGGGATGCCTGCTCCGGAACGGAGCAGGTCGCAGTGACTCGGAAGCTCGGACTGTCTAGTAACAACATAGGTGACCGCAAATCCGCAAGGACTCGTACGGTCACTGAATCCTGCCCAGTGCAGGTATCTGAACACCTCGTACAAGAGGACGAAGGACCTGTCAACGGCGGGGGTAACTATGACCCTCTTAAGGTAGCGTAGTACCTTGCCGCATCAGTAGCGGCTTGCATGAATGGATTAACCAGAGCTTCACTGTCCCAACGTTGGGCCCGGTGAACTGTACATTCCAGTGCGGAGTCTGGAGACACCCAGGGGGAAGCGAAGACCCTATGGAGCTTTACTGCAGGCTGTCGCTGAGACGTGGTCGCCGATGTGCAGCATAGGTAGGAGACATTACACAGGTACCTGCGCTAGCAGGCCACCGAGTCAACAGTGAAATACTACCCGTCGGTGACTGCGACTCTCACTCCGGGAGGAGGACACCGATAGCCGGGCAGTTTGACTGGGGCGGTACGCGCTCGAAAAGATATCGAGCGCGCCCTATGGCTATCTCAGCCGGGACAGAGACCCGGCGAAGAGTGCAAGAGCAAAAGATAGCTTGACAGTGTTCTTCCCAACGAGGAACGCTGACGCGAAAGCGTGGTCTAGCGAACCAATTAGCCTGCTTGATGCGGGCAATTGATGACAGAAAAGCTACCCTAGGGATAACAGAGTCGTCACTCGCAAGAGCACATATCGACCGAGTGGCTTGCTACCTCGATGTCGGTTCCCTCCATCCTGCCCGTGCAGAAGCGGGCAAGGGTGAGGTTGTTCGCCTATTAAAGGAGGTCGTGAGCTGGGTTTAGACCGTCGTGAGACAGGTCGGCTGCTATCTACTGGGTGTGTTATGGTGTCTGACAAGAACGACCGTATAGTACGAGAGGAACTACGGTTGGTGGCCACTGGTGTACCGGTTGTTCGAGAGAGCACGTGCCGGGTAGCCACGCCACACGGGGTAAGAGCTGAACGCATCTAAGCTCGAAACCCACTTGGAAAAGAGACACCGCCGAGGTCCCGCGTATAAGACGCGGTCGATAGACTCGGGGTGTGCGCGTCGAGGTAACGAGACGTTAAGCCCACGAGCACTAACAGACCAAAGCCATCATTCATACGCACTGTGACTCATTCACCGACGATTTACTCGTCGCTGAACGAGTCCAGGCGCAAACTGGATCGCACGAACACACGGTGGAGACCGACCGAGACCGGTATCCTCGCGGTTCGATTCCGCGACTCGGCGTTAGGCGGCCACAGCGGCGGGGTTGCCTCCCGTACCCATCCCGAACACGGAAGATAAGCCCGCCAGCGTTCCGGGGAGTACTGGAGTGCGCGAGCCTCTGGGAAATCCGGTTCGCCGCCACCATTCATATCTTACACAGCCCACCCGGGAGAGACATCTCTCCCGGGTGGGCTTTCTGTATGTATAGACGAGCGCACGCGGACAGCCGCAGCGCCGTCCGATGCGTTGGATATGAAATATTAATACCCCAACGCGACCGAGTTATTACATGGGCGTAGTCAGCATCTCGATGCCGGACGAACTGGAAGAGCGAATCGACACGTTCGCCGACGAACACGGATACACGGGTCGCAGCGAAGTAGTTCGTGAAGCAGTCCGGAACCTGATGGGCGAGTTCGAGGACAAGCGACTGGAGGACCGCGAACTGATGGCGGTCGTCACTGTGTTGTTTGACTACGAGACGACCACGGTTGAGGAGAAGATGATGCACCTCCGCCACGACCACGAGTCGATCGTCGCGTCGAACTTCCACAGTCACGTCGGCGACCGGTACTGTATGGAACTGTTCGTCTTGGAGGGACAACTCGACGACATCTCCGCGTTCGTCGGCAAGGTCCGGGCGACGAAGGACACGCTGTCGGTTGATTACTCGGTACTGCCGGTCGACGACATAAACATGTTCACCTGAATGGTGTCGACGCCGGAAAGCGCTGCCGCGGCCCGGGAGACAACGAACTGTTTGGGACCTTCAGTAGGCGTTTAAGTCGGGGCCGCGTAGCCGGCGGCGATGAAAGACTCCATTCTCGATACAATCGGGTCCCCGCTGGTCTCGGTCCGCGCGCCGGAGGGGGCAACCGTCGCGGCGAAGGTCGAGTCGTTCAATCCCGGCGGCTCCGCCAAGGACCGGCCGGCCAAGTACATGATAGACGACGCCGAGCAAAACGGGGCACTCGAACCGGGTGATACGCTCGTCGAACCGACAAGTGGGAACACCGGCATTGGGATGGCGATGGTCGGGTCGACGAAGGGGTACGACGTGGTGCTGGTGATGCCGGCCTCGAAGTCGCCCGAGCGCCGCCAGATAATGAAGGCCTACGGCGCGGACATCGAACTGGTCGAGGGCGACATCTCCGACGCGAAAGAGCGCGCCGACGAACTGTGTGACCGCGACGACCACGTCCAGCTCCGGCAGTTCGAGAACCCGGCGAACCCGCGGGCACACTACGAGACGACGGGCGAGGAGATACTCGAACAGGTCGGCGACCGGACCGTCGACGCCCTGGTCGCGGGCGTCGGGACCGGCGGGACCCTCACCGGAACCGGCCGCCGGCTGCGCGAGGCGTTCCCCGAGATGGACATCGTCGCGGTCGAGCCGGCGGACAACGCCGTCCTCTCGGGAATGGAACCGGGAACCGGCGAGGATAGTTTCCAGGGGATGGGGCCGGGCTTCGTCAGTGACAACCTCGACACCGACTTGCTGGACGACGTGGTGACGGTCGAACTTGCGGACGCGGAAGACGAGTGTCGACGCCTCGCCCGCGAGGAGGGTATCCTCGTCGGCCAGTCCTCGGGCGCGTCGAATCTCGCCGCGCGGGAGGTGGCCGGGAAACTCGTTGCCGACGGCGTCGACGACCCGCTCGTCGTCACGGTCTACTGGGACAGCGGCGAGCGGTACATGTCGACCGGGATGTTCGACGACTAGTCGAGCGGGCGCGCGTCCCGCCTGTAGGCCTCGTACTTCTCGCGGGCCCACTCGTTCATCGCCGCGGTGTCGTTGTTGATGGTCCCCTTGATACCTGTCTCCGTGTAGACGACGATACCGCTGACGGCCCCGTCGGCCCTGTCGGCGGTCCAGACCGCGTACGGCATCGGTTCCCCGGTCACGTACAGCGAGACGTTCGACAGGTCTTCGAGCGTCTCACGCCTGTCGGGGAGCGCGCTCTCCAGCGACTCGGCGACGGCCTCCGTCACCACCAGTTCGACGTCGACGGTCGTGTCGCTCCACAGGGACTCGATGACGTCGACGTAGCGCGGGAGGACGGCCGGGCCGGTCCCCTGAAACGACGTCGTTCCGTCCAGGACGTCGACGGTCTCCTCGGTCGGGACGGTCGGTGCGGCCGGCGACGCGGTCTCTACGTCCGCGCCGTGGAGGACAGCCGGGTCGATGTCGACGTCGGCGGGCAGCGCGGAGAGAACGGGATGGGCACGCTGGAGGGCGTCGAGCCGGTCGCAGAACCCCTCGTAGGCTGCCGTCGCCTGTCGGCCCGCATAGGTGACGACGTACTCGCTGCCGGTCCGTTCGACGAGGTCGGCCTCGCGGAGCGCGCCGACCGCCCGGTCGACGGTGGACCGCGACCGGTCGAGCGAGGCTACGAGTTCGGGTTTTGTTTTCGGCGCTGATAACGCGACGAGGAACTCGTATCGCTTCGTGACGACGTCGACCACCGGTGAGGGCTGTCCCATGTCCGTCTCGTCGTTCGTCGCTATCCGGTATCGTTCTTGCTCTTCGCCCCAGTATTTCTGAAAACAGGCATTGATTCTCAGGGGTCGGGAACTTTCCCGGCCATTCGGTATATACGGTTCGGACGAGTGGTGGGGACCGTGGGCGAACAGCCCGTCGGCAGCGCCCACCCGGAGTGCCCGTGCCTCTGACACCCGGGCGCTTTTCTCAGGCACCGAACTCGGACTCGGTCACCCGCACGACGAGCGTGTCGTCCACGTCCTGCAGGTCGTACTCGGGAATCGTGTCGCCGGTCCGCGTCAGAAGCATCGGCTCGACAAGTTCCGGCGGTCGCTCGGCCGCTGCCTGGGTGTCAGCCGTCTCGTCCGCGTCCGATGGCTCGCTCTCGACGACGCCGTACACGTTGAGAAAGCGCCCGGTGTCCTCGGGGGCAATGTCGTCGTCCCGAATCGCGGCGGCGAGGTCTCGGGAGAGCCACTCCGTCTCGCTGATGGAGGGGTCGCGGACGAGGGCGGCGTCGGCGAAACGGATGAGATACCAGTTCAGGTCGTTCAGGAGCGCCACCGCCGCCCCCAGGCTCACGGTGTCGACGGCGACGGTGTTCGCGAACGGTTCCTGCAGGTCGTAGGTGGCAAGCGCGTTCCGTGCGGTCTCGCGCGAGAGGAGTTCGTACCGGAGGTTCACGTCCTCGCTCCCGACGAGACAGACCTGCGTCATGGCTCAACTCTGGCCCGCCCCGGAAATTTAGCTTTCGATGGGGACGACGGCGCGGTCCCGGGCGCGGGCCTCGGCTCGGTCGAGCAGGTCGTCGGGTTCGGCCGCTCGGACCGCTTCGAGCGAGGCGTTGGTCTCGGGGTGTGACGGCGCGACACGGTTGCAGCCGGTGTCGATTGTCGAGTCCTCGAAGGTTCCGATGGCCCGCGCGCGGTCGGTTATCTCGGATTTGTCGACGGTGAGGTTCGGCCGGTGGACCGGGAGCGTCGTCGCGGCGTCCGTGACCGCGATGTTCGCGCTGGTCTGGCTGGACTTCTGGCCGATGGCCTCCCCGGTGACGATGCCGACGGCGTCGCGCTCGCGGGCGATAGCCTCGGCGACCGCGAGCATGAACCGGCGGAGCGCGAGCATCCGGAGCGACCCGAGGTCTTCCGAGAGGTCGGCGACGACGTCCCCGGCGTCGACCACGGAAAGCGAGAGGTCGTGTCCGGGCGCGTACGCGGCGAGCGTCTCGACGGTCGAACGGGCCCGGGCCCGGTGGTCGGGGCCGCCGTAGTCACCGAGGTCGACGTAGACGGGAATCACCGGCGCGCCGCGTTTCATGAGCTTCCAGGCGGCGACGGGCGAGTCGATGCCGCCGCTGACGAGCGCGACGACGGGTCGCTGGGTCCCCAGCGGGAGCCCGCCCGGGCCGGCGCGCTTCTCACAGAAGACGTACGCCTTGTCGGCGCGACACTCGACAAACAGTTCGAAATCGGGCTCGTCGAGGTCGACAACGGGCTCGCCGCCCATGTCGGTTATTGTTTCCCCGACAGCGGTCCCGCCGGTGGACTCGATGTCCGAACTCGAAAAGGGATGTGCCGATGGTGGCCCCGCCCGGCGGGCCTCGACGGCAAATGTGCCACCGTCGTACTGCTCTCGCGTGGTTTCGGCCAATGTGTCTGCGATTTCGGATAGCGTCGGGTCGGTCGTCGCGACTGCCGATGCGGAGGTGACGCCGAACGTGTCGGCCGCAGCCGCAGTCACGCCCTCGGGGTGGTCGGTGTGGATGAACAGTCGGTTCCGCCGCTGGTCGATATCTCCCGGCAGGTCGCGGGCGTCGAGCATCGCACGGAGGTTGTCCGCCAGCTGGTGTTCCATCTTCCGGCGGACCTGGTCGCTTTTGACGCCGAGCTCGCCGTGGCGGACGAGTACGCTGTCGGCGTCTGGGGGATGCATGTCTGCGAGTTGACTACCAGCGAGTAAAGGGATATCGCTTGGCCGTCTCAGAACGTCGAGAGGTTCCCCTCGATGACTTGTCGCGTAATGTCGGTCACGTCGGCCAGTTCGTCGTCAATCGTGGCCTGAATCTCCGATTCGACGTCGCCGACCGCGATACCGTCTTCGGTGACAACTGTGGCATCGGCGACGTGGGGTTCGTCAATCGGTGACCCGATCTGTGAGAGAAGGCGCATCTGGACCTGTCGGATGCCGTCAACCTCATTCGCGACGGACTGTGCTATTTCTGTCGAGAGAAGATTATATATTTTTCCGATGTGGTTAACTGGGTTCTTGCCGGATGTCGCCTCCATGCTCATCGGGCGGTTCGGCGTGATGAGCCCGTTCGCGCGGTTTCCGCGCCCGACGGAGCCGTCATCGCCCTGCTCGGCGCTGGTCCCAGTGGTCGTGAGATAGATTGACTCGGCGTCGTAGTCGTCGGCCGTGTTGACGTGGACCGTTACGTCACGGTCGGTGTACTCCTCTGCGAGGTCGGTAACGAATGCTTGAACGTCCGAAACAGCGGTTTTGTACGCTTCGAGGTCCGGGACGTGTTCGTCGACCATTGCGACGGCCACGGTCACATCGATGTGGTCGCCCTCGCGCTTGCCCATCACCTTGACGTCCTGGCCGACGACCGGGTTTGCCTCGGCGTATTCGCCGGTCAGTTTCTGCTCGGTGTTTCGGACGATCTGTTCTGTTTCCGTTAGCGGAGCGTGGCCGACGCCATAGCTCGTGTCGTTTGCCATCGGAACTGTCGCCTCCTCGCCGAACACTGTCTGGAGATCGCCCGACCCTTCGCCGAACTGAACGTCGACGATGACATCGGACCCGAGGTCGAGATGTGGGAACTGCTCGTCGAGGTAGTCGCGTGCGGCCCGAAGAGCGATGCTTTCGGCCGGGATGCGTTCGCCGTCGAACTTCTTCGTCGCTCGACCGACGACCAGAATGTAGATCGGCTCAAGCACCTCGCCGCCGCCATACGCCGGGGCGGCGGTGCCAGCGACGAGCTGTGTCTCGTCTGTGTTGTAATGCAAGACTGTGCCAAAGCGGTCGATGTACGTCTGTGCCAGCGCACGCGACACCGTCTCCGCGATGCCGTCACAGATTGAGTCCGGGTGGCCGATACCCTTGCGCTCTACGACTTCGATGTCTTGATCTTCGACGGCGAGCCCGCTCGCAGGTTGGACGTGGATGTTCCGCTCAGTCATTGCCTCGACTTCGTCTGGCCGGGTTCTATAACTTACGGGAACAGATAACGGCTGAATGATTACTCGTTCGCATCGCTAAGTAGCATACCGAGATAGGAGGTCCGTTGCTGCTCGTCGGGATTCAGACCGAGGTCCCGAAGCACCCCGTAGGCCCCCTCTCGAACGGGTTCGATGTCGCCGTCAGTCTCTCGTTCGACTTCAACGAACTCGCCGACACCGTCGACCGCGTCAAGCGTGACGTCGTATTCCCGGACTTCGTACACCCGGCGGTTCTTCCGGACGGTCGCCGCCGGCTCGAAACCGAGGTGCTGGACGATTGCGTCGATATCGTCGCCGTTCTCGACGCCTGTTTCGAACTCCTCTCGGCTCTTCGACTCCGCTTCGAGGAGTGGGCCCTTATAAGTAACTTTCGCGTCCGTTTCGCCTTTTCTGGTTTCACGGCGGACCCGGAACGCCTCGTCTGTCTCGGCGAAATTCCGGTGGGGCGCATCGTAGTACGTGTCCGTCTGTATCACCGTATCGACCTGCTCGGCCCCGAGTTCGTCGAGTCGCTCCGCGACAGTCTCGATGTCCGCTGGCACTTTCACCTCGACTTCGTACATACTGTGGGGCTGGGCCGGGCCGCTGAAAAACGCTCCCGTCGACCGCGCCATTTACTGTGTCCGCTCTCTCGGGTAGTAGTATGGCCGGTCGCTACGAGCCGATCGACTCCCCGGACGAGACGACCCTCTTTCCGTACCACGACCTGACGCCGCCGACAGTTGCAACGGTCGCGCGCGCCCGGCAACGCATCCGGCAGCATCTCCCGGAAACGCCGCTGGTCCGCAGCGAAGCCCTCTCCGAAGCCCTCGACGCGGATGTTCTGCTCAAGCGGGAGGATACGCTCCCGACTGGAGCGTTCAAAGTCCGTGGGGGTGTAAATCTCGTCGCCTCCATAGACGAGGAGTTCCAAGACGCTGGACTGCTCGCCGCGAGTACGGGGAACCACGGCCAGTCTATCGCCTGGGCCGGCCGCGAGTTCGACGTACCGGTCACCATCGGTGTCCCGGAAGAGGCCAACGCCGGAAAAGTCGATGCGCTGGAGCAACTCGGCGCAGAAGTCATTCAGCATGGCGAGGACTACGACGAGGCCCGCGAACACATCGAGACCCTGGCGACCCAGCGTGCGGCGCGCTACGTCCACTCGGGCAACGAACCGAAGTTGCTCGCTGGCGTCGGCACTGCCGGGCTGGAGGTCCTCGACGAGCGCCCCGATGTCGACCGCGTGTTCTGCCCCGTCGGCGGCGGCACCGCCGCAGCCGGGTACTGCATCACGCTCGGGGCGATGACCGACGCCGCCGTCGTCGGTGTCCAGGCGGCGGGTGCGCCCGCGGTGTACCGCGCTTGGAACGAGGAGACGCTGGAGCCCCTCGACAGCGTCGACACCATCGCAGAGGGCGTCGCGACCCGGGTGCCGTTCGCGCTCCCGACGCAAATACTGCAGGCGGGACTCGCTGACTTCCGGCTCGTCTCCGAAGACGAAATTGCGGACGCCGTAGCACGCCTGTTCGAGACGGACCGAATTGTCATGGAAGGGGCCTGTGCGACGGCTGTCGCTGCGGCGCTTCAGGCTGGAGACGAACTACGGGGTGAAACGGTCGTTCTCCCCATCTCGGGGCGGAACATCGGCCGAGAGAAGTTCGACCGACTGCTGGCTGAAAGCGAGTAGTAGCTGGTCACTTCCGAAGTTGCTCGACCGCTGTTGACCGGGAAACGTTGTCCTTAAGAGTGCCACGACTGACGAACAGGGTATGAGCAACGAGTCTGAGACTGAAGTCGATGAAGAAACCGCAGACGAAGAAGAACAGGCGGAGGGACTCCAGAAGGGCGATGTTGTCAAGCTCGCCTACACCGCCCGCACCGTCGACGGCGGCCAGCTTGTCGACACGACTGACGAAGCGGTCGCCGAGGAAGACGGCATCGATACCGAACAGCAGGAGTTCGGCCCGCGAACCATCGTGCTGGGCGAGAACCACATCTTCCCGGACGTCGAGCAGGACATCTACGGCAAAGAGGTCGGCGACGAGGGCAACGTGACCGTTGCAGCAGCCGACGCCTTCGGCGAGTACGACGAGGAAGAAGTCCGGACGGTCTCAAAGGACAAGATCCCCGAGGATGACCGCTATCCCGGTGCACACGTCGACATCGAGGGCGAGCACGGTCACGTCGAGACCATCATCGGCGGGCGCGCGCGAGTGGACTTCAACCATCCGCTGGCCGGTGAAGATGTCGAGTACGACTACGAGATTCTCGAAGAGGTCACAGACCGCGAGGAGAAGGCACAGGGCATCATTCAGATGATGCTCGACATGGAACTTGACGTGTGGTTCCAGACCGACACCGTCGAGGAAGAACAGCTCGTCGAGAGTGAAGACGACGAAGGCGAGGACGAAGAGTCCGAGCCTGAGTACGAAACTGTCGAAGTCGAGAAAGAAACGCTCTACATCGAGGCGACGCCGCAGCTGACGATGAACCAGCAGTGGATGATGGGCAAACAGCAGATCGCCCAGCAGCTCACCCAGCTGCTCGACATCGATCGCATCATCGTCCAGGAGGAGATCGGCGGTGGCGGCATGGGCATGCCCGGTATGATGGGCGGCATGGGCGGTGCCGGCGGCGCAGACATCGAAGACGCGCTGGAAGACGCCGACGTAGACGCCGAGGAGATCGTCGAAGAGATCGAAGGCGCTGAAGAGTAACTGCGCCGCGAACACGCCGATCGGGTCTGCAGAGCTGTGCGCCAGCGAGCGGCTTTATGACTCCGAGCGACTGCTATTCTCCGAGGACACACGGGCGAACCGTTATACGCACGACACGTCATCACTACGCATGCGAGTGTCGTTGGTGTACCCGTCACTGCTCGCGTTCCCGCCGGGAATCGCCTTCGGCGTCGGAACGGTCGTGTTGACTGGAAGCATCGGCACCGGACTGGCAGCGGGTGCCGGTGTTGGTCTCGGACTGTTCCTGTTGATACTTGTCGGTACTGAGTTCGGGTCGACAGATAGAGAGCCACGGCCGGGCGGCGAATAGAATCAGGCGATGTCGCGGCTGGTGTCGATGCTGACCTCTTCGACGAGGTTGAGCTTGATGATGTCTGTGGGGGCGCGCCCGCCACGGAACTTCGGAATCGCGAGGCGGTTTTCCACCTCGTCACCGTTCGTTGTGGTGTTGAGCTGGAACACCACGTCCGCGAAGTGCTCGGTCGTATCCCGGAGCGGTGGCACGTCACGTCCATCGAGGCAGTGAACGATAGCGAGACTGCCGGTGTTGACGATGTGGTTCTGTAGGTCGTTCATGAACGCCCGAAAACGCGAGTGTGGCTCCTGTGCTTCCAGTACGTCCAGTGGGTCAACGATGAGGTTCGAGGTTTCCGGCAGCGCCGAGACGAGCTTGCCGGCGTTATCGAGGGGTGCTTCGCCGGAGATGTGCCGCACCGTCGGATCTCCAGTGTTGGCCGGCGTCTGCTCGATGCTCGCGATGACAGATTCGGCGGTCCGGTCGAGTGACAGCCACAGCGTCCCGCGCGTGGCGGTGAGTTCGTAGAGGAACAGCTCCGCTTGGCTAGCCGGCTGGGCAGAGAGCACGACGATACTCCCCGCAGGGATGCCACCATCGAGCTTTCTGTCGAGGACATCAATCCCCGTTCGCAACCGGTTGGCCATACCACTGAGAAATTATTTTCCCACGAGATTAAGTATTCCGCTTGGTGAGAACGTCCGCTATCTCGACGTATCGTGCCCTCGCTCGGTCCGATTCCAGCGGCTTCGACACCGACGGGACGTGAATCGTTTCCGGGCAGCACAGCAGGGTCGACGGGTCTACGGACCCGTCGCTGCCGACGAGGACCGTAAGCGCAGGCGGTGCATCGAGCGCGCGGGCCATCGCCGCAGTCTTGGCGGTGTCGGTGAGACTCTGACGTGTTGGTGTACTTACGAGCACTGTTCTGTCAGCCCCCCGTAGCGGACGAGCGGCGTCCGGACCAGCACCGGCCGGGCAGTCGAGTACTACGGGCCGATCAGGTCGGGACAACCTGTTGATGGCATTGTCGATAGCGGTCCCGGCTGCGGTCTGACAGGGGAGTACGTCGACGCTTTCGACGGCCGTCGCGCGCTGTGCAACTGCGGTCGGCTCAGCCGAGGCCGTGACATCTGTGATTCCGGGCGATGGATTGACCCCAGCACGTCGGTGGAGGTTTGGCATATCACGGTCGGTGTCCACGACCAGCGCCGGTCTAGTCGGCGTCCCCAGTGCTTGCCCAACGCCGAGGGCAATGGTCGTTTTGCCACAGCCACCTTTGCCGCCAGCGATTGCGAGCATACTGTGGCTGGACTGTCTATCGGGTTTGAATCCTTGTGTCGGCCGTCACGAACAGGACTACCGTGGGCTGAAAGGACTGACTTACGACGGTTGGTTGTTGCCTACTTTTATACGGTCGTTGTTGCCACACCCGCTGTCCACGGTAGGTCTGTGCCTTCGATGGCGGCGATCCCAACAGGCGAACTGTTCGAGCCGTCCTCAGTGTGGGTTGATAACGTGTATGTAACAATAATGAGTACACTCCAACTATGGATATGGGCAGTGGACCAAACACGGCCCTTCAGTTATACAGTATCCGTACCCTATCCGAACCGCTCCCTGAAATCCTCCGCCGTGTCGGGGCTGCAGGCTACGATGGAGTCGAATTCGCACACCGGTTCCACGAGGAATCGCCCAGAGATATCGCAACGGCACTTGATGACGTCGGTCTTGAACCGGTTGCTGTCCACGCGGACCTTCCCGAGGTTGAGGCTGCGCTGGATGGTGAGTCAGACCTGCTGGTCCGGTGTCGAACAGTGGGGTGTGAGACACTCGTTATCCCACATCTCTCGGCGTCCGAGCTTCGGACCCGGAGCGACATCCGGTCGCTCTCCCACCGGCTCCGCGACGCCGCTGCCGGCCTCAAAGCGTGTGATATGCAGCTGGGGTATCATACGGGACGGCGGACGTTCCGCCCCTTGCTTCCGGACGCGGCGGGACGGCTCACCGACGAAACGCCGATACCCACCGCTGTCGGGGAGTGCACACACCGGTTGCTGACCGCCCTCCGGGCACACGACCCGACAACGATACCGAGCGAGACGCCTATGTGGAACCTCGTTGCCCGGACCAAGCCGTCGGCGCTCATGTTCGAGCCGGAGGTCGCGGAGATCCGTGAAGCCGGCTACGACCCGTGTGCCCTCTTCTCGCTGTGTAGTGACCGAATCAGGATGGTCCATATCCGGGACGTGGCCCCGGCCGGGCCGTTCCAGGGCTACGAGGATGTCCCGCATGGCGAGGGGGCCGTGGACATGCATGCGGTTCTGGACGCCGCGAGCGACGCTGGTGTCGACTGGGTGATTTACGAAAACGAACTCGACAGCGACCCGACGGCGAAGATCGATCACGGGGCGGCCACGCTGGAGCGCCTCCTCGACGGAAGTGGCTCTTCGCGGAGCGCCACACGGATTCCTGCTACGAGTTCTTGATCGCCGTTGGTCGGTGTTAGCCCGGCCATAACAATAGCGATACACCCGAACGGCTGGGACATGAACCTCCATCACGAGCGCATCGAAGCCTCGCCGCCGGCGAGTACGATGAGCTTCTGTCTCACGACCGACCTCACGGGGAACGGTCGGCCGGACATCATCGTCGGGGCGCTCGGCGACGAGCACGAGGTCGAGTTCCCACTCGTGGATAAGTCAGTCGACTTGCTGTCCGTATTCGGCATGGGGCCGCTGGCCCGCTGGCTCCAGACGAACGTGTTCTGGTACGAGAATCCCGGCTGGGAGCGCCACGACGTTGCCAGCGCACCTGAACTCTCCGTCGGCGGTTCGCTCGGTGATATCACGGGCAACGGCCGCCCGGATATGGTGGCCGGTCAGAACATCTACCGGCACAAACTGTGGTGGTTCGAGATACCGGACGACCCCCGAGAGCAGTGGACGCGTCGGCTCATCACCGACGACTTCGAGAAGTATCACGACACCGCCGTGGCGGACGTGGACGGCGACGGAGAAAACGAGGTCGTCGGACTGTCTCAGGAGTCTAAGACGGTATTCTACTACGATATTCCAGAGGACCCGACACGAGAACCGTGGCCGGTGGCGAACCGCCACGTCGTCGCCGAGGACCTCGATGTCGAGGGTGTCGCTGTCGAGGATGTCGACGGGGACGGCGAGGTCGAAATCGTTGCCGGCCCGAACGTCTTCCATCGGACGGCCGACGGCTGGGACAGAGAGCAGATCGCCGATGGCTGGCAGTGTACCCGCGTCGCTATCGCGGACATCGACGGCGACGGCGACTTGGAGATAATCCTCGTCGAGGGCGACGAACCGTATCTCGACGACCGCCCGGCCAGGCTGGGCGTGTTCGACCCGCCCGAGTGGGATCTGACCCTACTGCACGACGACCTCTCGAACCCACACAGCCTCGACGTGGCGGACTTCGACGGCGACGGTAACCCCGACATCTTCGTCGCCGAAATGGGTCTTGAGGACGGACACGAACCGCGACAGTTCGTGTTCCACAACGACGGGGCGGGGACCTTCGAGCGCAAACAACTGAACACCGGCATCCCCACCCACGAGGCGAAAGTCGTCGACCTCGACGGTGACGGCATTCCCGACATCGTCGGCAAGGCGTACACAGAGCCACGCGTCGATGTCTGGCAGAGCAATCCCTGACTCGGACTGTATTCCCGCCGCTGGCAGTTCTGCCCTCGATTCC
Organism: Haloarcula taiwanensis; assembly: GCA_002844335.1. Lineage (NCBI taxonomy): Archaea > Methanobacteriati > Methanobacteriota > Halobacteria > Halobacteriales > Haloarculaceae > Haloarcula > Haloarcula taiwanensis. Next base: position 1,732,215 of record CP019154.1, on the reverse strand, counting down.
GCCGCTCTCGAAGTAGACCCTGATGATGTAAGCGACCGTTCAATTCCCGTGTCGGGGGATTCAAGACCGTCCGGAGCGCGGTACCGAGTGAAATGCGGCACGACCACATCATCAGCGCGAAACAACTCTCGCGGGGCGACATCGAGACGGTGCTCGACCACGCGGCCGACATCGCGGCTGACCCGGGGGCGTTTGCGGACCGGCACAGCGACACCTTGCTCGGCATGCTCTTTTTCGAGCCGAGCACCCGGACGAAGATGAGCTTCACCACGGCGATGAAGCGCCTCGGCGGCGACATCGTCGACATGGGCTCGGTCGAGTCCTCGAGCGTCAAGAAAGGCGAGTCGCTGGCCGACACCGTCCGCGTCGTTGAGGGCTACACTGACGCGCTCGTGCTCCGGCATCCCATGGAGGGGTCCGCGAAGATGGCAAGCGAGTTCGTCGACGTGCCACTCGTCAACGCCGGCGATGGGGCCGGCCAGCACCCGACACAGACGCTGCTCGATCTCTACACCATCCGTGAGAACGCGGGCTTCGACGACCTGACTATCGGTATCATGGGCGACCTGAAGTACGGACGAACGGTCCACTCGCTGGCCCACGCACTCACGACCGTCGACGCCCGACAGCACTTCATCAGTCCCGAATCGCTCCAGCTCCCCCGCTCGGTCCGCTACGACCTCCACGAGGCCGGCGCGGAGGTCCGCGAGCACACCGACCTCGACGAGATTCTCCCTGACCTGGACGTGCTCTACGTGACACGCATTCAGGCCGAGCGGTTCCCCGACGAGAGCGAGTATCGCGAAGTCGCCGGCCAGTACCAGATCGACGCCGACACGCTTGCGGCGGCCAAAGACGACCTGACCGTGATGCACCCGCTCCCGCGTGTCGACGAAATCGCTCACGATGTCGACGAGACCACCCATGCACAGTACTTCCAGCAGGCCCACAACGGCGTCCCGGTACGGATGGCGCTGCTCGACCTGATGCTCGGAGGCGACAAATGAGCGACAACGACCAGCAACTCCGCGTCTCGAAGATTCGCAACGGCACCGTCATCGACCACATCGCGGGCGGCCAGGCGCTGAACGTTCTGGCGATTCTCGGCATCGACGGAACCAGCGGCGACTCTGTCTCCGTCGCGATGAACATGCCCTCGGACCGCCTGGGACACAAAGACGTGGTCAAAGTCGAGGGCCGCGAACTCTCCCAGGATGAGGTCGACGTGCTCTCGCTCATCGCCTCCGCGGCGACGATCAACATCATCCGTGACTATGATGTCGTCGAGAAGCGCCGCGTCGAGCGGCCGTCGGTCGTCGAGGGCGTCCTCGAATGCCCGAACCACAACTGCATCACGACCGAGGACGAGCCCGTCGACTCCCGCTTTGCCGTCGGCGACGACGGCGTCCGCTGTGAGTACTGCGATACGATAATCCGCGACGACTTGCCGGCACACATTCTCGCGGAGTGAGCGCTCCGACCGGACTGCGCTGATTACGTGACGGTCTCGACACCAGTAAACTCGAACCGCGCGCCGCCGGCGTCGCTTTCGCCGAGAGAAACGGTCCAACCGTGAGCGCGAACGATCTGTCGGATGCTGACCATCCCAAATCCGGTCCCGTCCTCTTTCGTTGAGAAGCCAGGCTTGAACACCTCGTCGGTAGTTCCGTCAGGGACCCCTTCGCCGGTGTCCTCGTAGTAGAATCCGTCCGACAGCGTCCCGATACGTATCCCGGCGTCCGGCCCGCCGTGTTCGAGCGTGTTCCTGACGAGATTCTCGGCCAGTCGGGCCAGCGCTTGCTCGTCTGCGACGATCTTGCGTGAATCGACGATATCTACCGACCGCGACACGGTGTCGAACTGGTCTAGCGACCGGAAGACGGCCGCGAAATCGACCGACTCCGGGTTGGTAACCAGTTCCTGTTGGCGCATGACGTTCGAGAGGTCGTCAATCAACTCGTCCAGCCGCGCCACGGATTGCTTTGCCTCCGATAATCGGTCCATCTCACCGGTCTGTAACGCCAGTTCGATGTTGCCGCGTATGACCGACAGCGGGTTCTTGAGATCGTGTGAGACGACCTCAGCAAACTCATTCAGCCACTCGATCTGATCTTCCATCTCGTTGCGATGTGCGATGAGTTCGGTCACATCGCGCTGGAATCCGACGAAATGCGTCACAGTTCCGCTGTCGTCTTCGATTGGAGAGATTTCGAGAAAGTTCCAGAACGGGTCGCCGTCGGCGGTGTAGTTCAGCACTGTCGTCGATGTCGTCTCCCCCTCGGCGATGGCGTCCCGAATCGAGGCGACCGTCTCGGGGTCGGTTCCCTCGCCCTGCAGGAACCGACAGTTCCGACCCAGGATCGCGTCCCGGTCGTAGCCGGTGAGGTCCTCGAACCCGTCGTTTACGTAGATGAGCGGGTTGTCGTCTCGGTCCGGGTCCGTAATCGTCACGCCGACGGAGGTCGCGTTCAGGGCCCTGGTCTCGAGCGCCTCCTCGCTCGACGGTCCAGTGTCCTCGGCGACGCGCTGGACGAGACAGACGTGGCCGCCGTCGCTCGTCGGCGTCAGGACGAGCCGCTCGTGGACGGGATCGCCGGCCTTTGTCAGCCCGGTTGCGACGCCGCTCCATGACCCGCGCTCGTAGAGTTCTGGGAGGACCTCGTCCGTGAATCGGTCGACCTCTTTGGTAGGGTACAACATCTCCCAGTGCTCGCCGATTATCTCGGAGCGGCCTCGGTCGTAAATCGCCGCGTACGCGTCGTTGAGGTACTGGTAAACGCCGTTCTCGTCGATGATTCCGATTCCTTCCTGTGCGGATTCGATGGCTCGAAACCCGCGCTGGACTTGTTGTTCCGCCCGGTGTTTCTCGACGAGGTTTTCGATCTTGTTTGCGAGGATGGTGTACTTTTCTGTGCCTCCCTTCTGGAGGTACTCATCGACGCCTTCGGAAATCGCCCGGCTCGCGATTTCCTCGCTCCCCTTTCCGGTGAAGAGGATGAACGGAACCGTGATCCCCGCGTCTCGCAGTTCGGCCAGCACCGCCAGGCCGTCGCGTGACGGCATATCGTAATCACAGACGACGCAGTCGTACGTGCCTTCGATGGCCTCGGTGAGTCCAGCCGTTGGCTCGACCACCGTTGTCGTCTCCGCATCCGGCAGCTCCTGTTCCAGGAAGGTGGCAGAGAGATCGACCTGGTCCGCGTCGTCGTCGATAAGCAGTATCGACAACCGCTTGTCGTGCATCCCGAACGGAGCCGCATTGCCCAGTGGGGATGGTGGCATGACACATACCATGGCTGTGGTATACTTAAACATCACACATAGGCCGATACTTGGCGCCGCTCGCCGTGAGTGACTCCCCGCTCGACCGCCTCGGAGCCTTGACTTCCACCGGTCTCACGTGAGCCAGATACTCGCAAACGAGTCGAAGTACTCCTCACCGGTATCGACCAGCACGTGGTCCGCGCCCAGCGCGGTCACGCGGTTCGACACCGAGTCGATGTGGGCGTCGAGCCGCGACTGATACGTCTCGGCCAGCGAGCCGCTGAAGTACGACCGGCGTGTCTCGTCGCTTTCCGGATCCGCGAACAACACGTCGCCGACGACGCCGGGGTCTCGCTCCTCCGGGGCGACCACGCGGACCAACAGTACGTCGGCGTTGTTGCGGGCAAGCGCGGCGATACCCGATTCGAGTGCCTCTGGCTCGGTCAGGCAGTCGCTGAACACGACGACGAGCGAGCGCGATCGGATGCGCTGGGCGTACCCCTCAAGCGACGAGCGGAAGTCCGCCGTCCCGTCGGGCGTCACCCCGTTCAACTGGTCGATGAGCGAGAGTATCTCGCCGCGGTTCGACTGGCCGGTGTCGATACGCTCGATCCGGTCACGCAACGTACAGAACTGGAAATCGTTGTTCTCCTCCGCGGTGAGGTAGGCGAAACCAAGGCCGAGCTTGGCGGCGCACTCGAACTTGTGACTCGCTGCGTCGCCGAAGTCCATCGACGCGCTCGTGTCGACGAGCAGGTGGACGGTCAGGCTCCGCTCCTCTTCGTACTGCTTGATGAAGTACTCCTCCGTCCGGGCGAACAGTTTCCAGTCGATTCGCCGCGTGTCGTCGCCCGGCGAGTACCGCCGGTAGTCGCTGAACGTGAGCCCCTCGCCGACTCGGGGGGACTCCTGATCGCCCTGTCGAATCGAGGTCGTCTGGCGGTTCAGGGCGGCAGTGAACCGGCCGAGTTCGTCCAGGAAGTCGGGCTCGATAGTCACGGTCGACCCTCCAGGGGGCAGGCCCGCCAAACTGCGGTCACTGACTCGCTCATTCCAACAGCGACGCGATAAGGTCGTCTGCTGTCTGACCCGCTCGCTCAGCCCGGAAGTCCACAATGATCCTGTGGCGGAGGACGGGCGCGGCCAGCGCCTCGATGTCCGCGCCGGTGACGTGCGAGCGGCCCTGCAGGAAGGCCCGCGCTTTCGCTGTCTGGACGAGCGCCATACTCGCTCGCGGGCTGGCACCGAACTCGATATCGTCGGCCTCACGGGTCCGGCGGACGAGCTGGACCGCTCGGTCGCGCAGGTCGTCGGCGATTGGCATCTCGCGGACCAGCTGCTGAATCTCCTGAATCTCCGAGCGGGTCAGCGAGCGCTCGACCGGCACCTGCTCCGCGCCGGCGGTGTACATGTCGACGATTGTCCGCTCCTCGTCGTAGTCGGGGTAATCGACCAGCAGTTTCAGCATGAAGCGGTCGGTCTGGGCCTCCGGGAGCGCGTAGGTACCCGACTGGTCGATGGGGTTCTGCGTCGCCAGGATGAAGAAGGGACGGGGCAGTTCGTAGGTCTCGCCCGCAGCGGTCACCTGTTTCTCTTGCATCGCTTCCAGCAGGGCGGCCTGTGTCTTCGGCGTCGCTCGGTTAATCTCGTCGGCCAGCACCACGTTGGCGAACACCGGCCCCTTCTCGAAGACGAACTCACGCCCGCTGTCGGTCTCGCGGATGATTTCGGTCCCCGTGATATCGGACGGCATCAGGTCGGGGGTGTTCTGAATCCGGGAGAACTGAAGGTCGGTCACCTCCGCGACTGTCCGGACCATCGTCGTCTTCCCCAGCCCCGGGTTCGATTCGAGCAGGGCGTTGCCGTCAGCCAGGATACAGATGAGCAGTTGCTCCAGTACCTCCTCCTGGCCGACGATTCGTGTGCTGATCTGTTCACGTGCGTCTGCGATCTTCTGCTGTAGTTCGTCGATGTCTTGCTCTGGGCTCATGGGTCGGTATCCTCGTCGTCCGTGTCCTGCTCTCGAATCCTGAGATTGTACTCGCGGATGAGGTCCGCGTCCTCGATGTTTTCCTGGCCGGCAAACCCGGCCTGCTGGCTGTCGACTGTACCGCCGCTGCTCCCCGGTTCCCCGGTGTTCGGCGAGGATGGGAACGACTGGCTCCGGTCGATCTCCTCCTCGCCGCCGGTCGACTCGATCTCGGCGGTGAGGTTCTCGTCGCCGGCCTGGACGTCCTCGCTGTCCCCGAGTATCGCGTCGCCGTCCTCCAGTCCCTCGTACTCGCTTGGCCGGTCGGCTGGCGAGTCCGTCTCAACTGTGTCGCGGTCGAGCAGCCCGATGTCGACGACGGCAACCTGCACTGTCGCCAGACTCAGCAAGATTACGACAACAAGCGTCCCGATGAGTCGCCGGCTGTCGACAAGCGCGACGCTCGAACTCTGTCTCAGGCCGTCGAGGACGTCCTCGTAGAGCCGGGCCGCCATCCGCGTCTCGGCCCCGTCCTCGACCGCGTCCCGGGCCGTCCGGAGCGCGTCGGTGACGTTTGCGTTCGCCGCCTCGAACTGCTCGACGAGTGGTTGGCGGACCCGGTACAGATATTCGCCGACGAGCCAGCCCACTCCGAGGACCATGCCGACAACTGCGCCCGTGGGGAAGGATAGCCCCGACACCGAGCGACCGACGGCCGTGCCGACCGGGTCCGTCACCGCCGCGGGGACCGACAACTGCGTCGGGAGCTCGACCGGCGAGAGGACAGTCAGGAGGAGGTTCACCAAGAGAAAGATCAGCACTGCGTCGACGACGGCATAGACGAACGCCGCCTTCTTGCCTTCGCGTCTAACCTCGGCGATGGCGGCGGCCATGCGTTCGCGGGCTTGCGCCCGCCCGTCTTCTGCGGGGCCCTCGCCGCCGGTTTCTCCGGTGTCTGTGTCTGGTTCGTCCATTAGTAGCCCTCACAGGTGGCTTTGTCTTGGTTCTCGGGCTGGCTACAGAGCGTCTCGATATCGTCTCGCAGCTCCTGGTTTTGGCTTTCGAGTTCTTCGATATCGCTTTCGAGCGTACTTATCCGTGATTCCAGGCTGTCGATCTCGTCTTGCAGGTCGGACACCTGGTCCTCGAGTTCGGCACGCTCGTCCTCTAGCTCCTCGTTTTCGCTCTCCAGATCGTCGATTGTCGACTCGAGGTCATCGACTTCGCTCTCGAGCGTGTCGCGCTCGTCTCGCAGGTCACCGACTGTCACCTCCAGCTCTTCGACGCGGTCCTGGCTCTCGCGGAGCGACTGCCGAGTCTCCGCCAACTGGCTCTCTGTCGCGTTCAGTTGCTCTTCTGTCTGGTTCAGGTTAGTTGCGACCTGGTCGACGTCCTCCGACCGCGTCTCCAACTGGTCTTCGAGTTCGTCGACGCGGGTCCGGGTAGAGTCCAGTTCACTCCTGGTGTCATCCAGATCTTCCCGGAGGTCGGCGTTTTGCTGGCGCAGTTCCTGGTTTTGCGCACGCAGTTCGCTGGCTGAGTCCTGGTACAGCACCGTCGTTCCGCCGGTGCCGACCATCGACAGGACGACGAACACGACGAGTCCGACGTTGATGCGCCGGCCGATTGCGCTCACGGGAGACCACTCTCCAGGGAGGTGCGACCGCGGTACACTTGAACGCGCCGGGCGACCACCTCGCCGGTGAAAAGCAGGAGTGCGCCGAGCAGAGCGACCCAGTCCCAGTTCTCTCGAACGGTTCGGACTCGAGTGGATTTCTGGCGTGCCTCGCTGGCTATCTGTTCGCCCTGGTTCGGACTGAACGTCTGCCCGCCGGTCGCTTCGACGAGCGCATCGAGGCTCTCACTCGGCCCGAACGAAGCGTACTCGACGGGGTAGTTCGCCGCGTATTCGGTGTCAAGTGCCGTCTGATACCCCGCTTCTCTGGGCGTGAACTCACCACGATATCGCCCGTCACCGACCTGGCGGAAGGAGATGTTTGGCGCGGCAGGGCGGCTGTCTCCCTGATAGGTCAGCGTCGTCGGACTCCCGACCCGGGCATCGCCGACCGCTATGACGCCGGTCTGCGTGCGCATTGGGTCGCCCACCGCGTAGTTGACCGATTTGGTGACCACCAGCGAATCCGGCCGGTCGAGCAGGCCGCCCATCGTGTTGTCCGACTCGTAGGCGGTGATCGAGACCGCGCGGCCCAGCCCGAACCGCCAGGAGGCGATGGCCGGCTTCCCGTCGGCAGTGGCGACCTGATAGTCGGCCCCGGGCTTGACCTGCACGTTGTTCGCCTGGCCGGGATTGGCCGTCAGCTCGACGCCCGAGGTGATGAACGTGTCTTCAGTGACGATGGTGAGGTTCTCCCCCTGGTAGCGCCGCGAGGAACCGCCAAAGAGGAGCCGTAGCCGCTCTGTCTCGTCGGCGGCAAAGTACGAGCCGCCGGACTCGCCGGCGATCTGGCGCATCGTCGCGACGCCGACGCGCTTGCCGACGCCGACCGAGATGACGCGGGTCCCCTCGCGGCCGAGTTGGTTGGCGACGGCCGCCGGCGGGCCGAGCCGGTCCTGGCCGTCGCTGAGGAGGATGATCGTCCCTTCGCGGTCGCCCAGTAGTTCGTCGGCACCCTGAAGTCCGACGGCGATGTCAGTCGCGCCGCCGCTGTTGAGCCGCCGTATCTTGTCGACAGTCTCCGCGCGGTTCTGACCGAGCGCTTGCATCTCCGAGACGCGGTACGCGTTCTGGTTGAACGCGACGACACCAACCCGGTTCTCGTCGCCGAGCTGGTCGAGTACGTCCAGTGCGACGGCTTTCTGTACCGAGAGACCGCTCTCGGCGCTCCCGGACACGTCGACGAGGATGACGATGTTCGACTCGCCGCCGGTCGCGTTCCCGACGCGGACCGGGAGCATCGAGGCCACCGGCGACGTTTCGTAGCCGCCGTTCTCGTAGGCGTTGTCGCCGCCCGCGACGACCAGCCCGCCGCCGTTGATGACGAAGTCCTGCAGCGCGGTGGTGTTCCCCATACTGCTCGACGGTGTGTCTTGGACGACGACGGCGGCGTAGTCATCGAGGTCCGCCGGGACCGACGAGGCCGTCGAAACGTTGTACAGCGAGTCGAGATAGTTCCGCAGTGGGTACTGGCCCTGCGAGACGTACAGCACGTCGGGCTGTTCGACGACGCGGACGCTCTTGTAGAACACGTCGTTTCGTGCGTACTCGTCGTCGCCGGAGAGTGTCGCAGTCACGCGGTGTGAACCAATCTCCTCGAACGTGTGGTCGACGGTGAGCGTGCCATCTGGCCGGAGTTCGCCCTCGGTGACCGTCTCGCCGTCGATAGTCACTTCGACGGGCACTGATTCGAGGACGCTCACGCCCGCCATCGAGACGGTGTACTGCGACTGGACGCCGCGACTCACCGTCGACGGCCCCGCTATCGCCACAGCGCGTTCGGTGCGTGGCGACTGCGGCCGGACGCTGTGGACCGTGGCGTTGAGTGTACCGGCGTCCTCTGCGGCCCTCGACAGGCTCCGCCCCTCTGTGACGCGGCCGTCGGAGACGACGACGACCGTCCCGTTCTCCCGGAGATTTGCCGCTACGCCGTCGCCGAGCCGCGAACTCGACCCGCTGCCGATCGTCGCTCGCGTCACCGGAACACCCTCGTTTTCGATGTCCCGTACCAGTTCGTCGGTCGTGTTCGGATAGATGCCCATGCTCGCGGACTCGTCCGCCAGCAGTGTCACGCCCGGCTCGCCCGGCGTCTCTCTGGTCTGGACGGTGTACGGCCCCATCGCGCCGAGGACGAGCAGGCAGACGATAAGCACGCGGCTGGCAAGCAGGAGTCGGCGACTCCGGTTCGAAGCCGACCGCGGTCCGGCGTCGCCACGCCGGACGAGGTACGCGAGGAGGCCGACGGCGACCGGCAGGACGACCAGCGGCCAGAGGTGCTCGACGCCGACGGTGAGCCCCTCCGCGACGGTGTACGAGACCGCCATCAGAGGTCACCCCGGCGGCGCAGATAGCCGACCTCGGCCAGTGCGAGCACCAGCCCGCCCAGCGCGAAGTACTCGGTCAGCGGCCGCGGCACTGACCGTCGCTCGGTCCGGGTGAGATTTCCAGCCGTCCCGGAGCGCTGGTTGAGCGCCTCGACGGCGGTGTTTGACTCGCTTTCGTCCAGCAGCGACGCGCTGACCTGCCGGGTCTCGCTCCGGTAGAAGCCGGCCCGCTGGAGCGGGACCGTGGGTCCGGAGACGGAACCGGACGGCCCTTCCACGGTGGTGTTGCCGAACCGGACGGTCTCGCCGGTCGCGTGGTTCAGGGCCGGGAGCTGTTCCCTGTCGGCGAGGTAGTACACCGCTCGTTTCCAGAACACGGGGTATTGGTAGTTGAACTTGAAGCTGGATCGGTCCTCGATGTAGCCGTAGTACATGACCCGCCCGCCGTTCCGGTCCTCCGTCGCGATGAGCGGCGTCCCGTCACCCAGTTGGACCTGGGCCGACCCGGAACGTAGCGACCCGGAAATGTACTCGTCCGGGGGCTGGAAGTCGATGCCGCGGGTGAGCTGTGTCTGTGCCGTCTGGCCCACCGTCGCGCTTGTCCGGGTCTCGCCGGGTTCGATGAGGAGGAGATCTCGGTATCGCTGCGGGAGGGTGTCCTGTGCCAGCACCGCAACGCCGCCGCCGTCTTCGACCAGTTCGCGCCCGGTTTCGACGTTCCCGGGGAGCAACGAACTCCTGTCGACGTTGCTGTACAGAATCACGTCGTAGTCGCCCTGAATCGTCGTCGGCGGCTGCCTGACCGTCACGTTCACCCGGTCGACGACCGACAGCGCGGTAATCAGGTACCGGTTCCGGTCGTTTGTCAGCACCAGCACGTCGACGGCCGCGTCAGTCGGCGCGGCGATATAGACGCTGTCGTCGGTCCCGAAACTGTCGCCCGGGCTGAGCCGGGCTTCGCTCCCGCCGGCGGGGACCGGTAGCGTCACTGACCCCACGTCGTCGGGCCCGAGCTGTAGTTCTCGCTGGGCGTTGCCGAGCTGAACAGTCCGGGTGACTGACGAGTCGCCGTAGTTTTTCACCGACAGCGTCACCGCCGAGCCAGAGAATCGGCGGTCGATGAAGCCGACGTTCCCGTCGCCCCCGCCGTCGAACTGCTGGAGGTCCACGGAGAGGCCACGTCCACGGGCTGTCGTGACCGCGGTGGTCCACTCGTCGCCAGCGAAATCGCTCAGAACGACGATTCTGGCGTTCTCGCCGGCGAGCGAGGTCGCCTGCGAGATGGCACCGCTGAGCGCTTCCGGTGTGTCTGTCGGGCTGAGTCCGTCAAGCGTTCCCTCCGCCGCTGTCGGCGTACCGCGCTGGAGCACCACCTCGCCACCGTTGGTCGTGGTGACGATAGAGGTCGTCCCCGTCACCTCCTCCCGGGCGGCTGCGACGGCCCGCTGGAAGCGCGTCTGGCCGTCGGCGTCGGTCTGCATGGACGCGCTCGTATCGACGACGATGACGGTCTCCTCCACTGTCGCCCGCTCGGAGACAGTGACGTACGGCGTCGCCAGTCCGACCGCGAGCACCAGCACGACTAGCACCTGTAACAGCAGGAGGAGGCTGCGTGAAATCCGTTCGAGAAACGGCGTTGCTGACTGCTGGCGCTCTCCAGCGACGAGAAACTGGAAGGTCGGTAGCGTGAGTTCCTGCGGGTCCGGTCGAATGAGGTACAGCACCACAATCGGCACCGCAAGAAGGAGGGCAGCTAGTCCCAGGGGGGCAAGCAAAACGTCCGAGAGGACCATTACCTGTGTATGAGGCGGAGGCGGCATTTATCTTGTGACTCTGGTGACACCAATCCCACGTGCCAGTTGACGCCGTCTACAGGTCGCGACGAACCACAGTGTACGTCCGCGGCCGTCGTGACCGCTGGCGCGTATTTGTGCATGAACGTTTGATACGAACCCATCGCTATCTGCCGATTATGGCGATATACGACACAATGCATTTAACTGAAGATAGTCGAGTGACAGTCAGAATGGGACACTCCGAAAGCGGGCCTACAGGGGCGACATCGGGGACCGCCACCGAACGGACCCTCAAGGTTCTGTTCGAAATTGAACTGTCCGATGACTGTTCGTGTCCACTTTCGGAGCCGGATGCAGACATCGAAAACGCTCAGAACCAGATCGACGATGGCGTCTGTCACGCGGAGGTGACTGTCACTGACGAGACCGGTACCGCACGGGTCCTCCATTCGACAAATCAGGTCGGTGACGCCTGTCTCTGTCTCGCGTTTAGCGAGGTCGGGTGTGTCCCACGAACGCGACGCGTAGACGGTGACTCGCTTTTCATCGAAACGTACGTCTCAGACCGAAGCGTCATCAGCGAGCTAGTCGAGCAGTTGCAATCGGCCGCCGAACGAGTCCGTCTGCGACGGCTGACATCCCGTCAAGACGACGAGACTGAGTCGGAGCCCGCGACTGTCGACCTCTCCTGTCTCACGACAAAACAACGGGAAGCTGCGATAATTGCGGTCGACGAAGGCTACTACCAGCAGCCCCGACAGACGACCCTCGACGAACTCGCATCGACACTCGGTATCTCGAAATCAGCCCTCTCTCAGCGCCTGAACGCCGTCGAATCGAAACTCGCGACGGCCGCCTTCGATCCGTAGACTCGCCTTTTCGGGCTGGATGCACTGGCGACGGAGTGACTCCTCCCAGTCATCGAACGACTTGCGCGTGAACAGAGCGTTCTCCGAGTGTCTGTTTCGGCTATGTCCCGGGTCTCTGGCATACGCTCGATCGGTCTGACCGCGGACGGGTACACCCGCCGGTACTTAAATCCCTTCATAATACAGCGCGCGTCCTACCGAGGTCCGAAAGAAATCGACAATTAGAGCCATGAATAACCCACAGCAGCCGAGATTGACGCCGATTGATGAGTGGGAAGATGAAGCAACAGCGATGCTTGACGGCGTCGAGTACAACACTGAGTTGGGGCTACGGATGGCTCGTGACGCGATTCGCGTCTCGAACGGGGAACTGAGCGACGCCGAATTCCATGAAAAGTACCACGAGGAGGTACTGGCGGAGTTCGGTGAAGACGAGCGGCCGACCAAACCTGAGGGATTCGACGATGACTGACGACGACGGCGTTTACCGACGTGACGTACTGAAAGCCAGCGGAGCAGCCGCTGCCCTCGGTCTTGGCGGGGGCGAGTTCTTCCAGACGCTGGTCGAAAGCGGAGACGGAACCGGGCCGTCAAACCGCGATTCCGGTATCGAGAGCTACGTCGGGCAAAACGAGGTCATCCAGACCGTCTGCTCGCCGAACTGTCGCGGGAAGTGTCCCATCGACGTCCACGTCCGCGACGGCCAGGTGAAGAAGGTCGAGCCACACCCGCCGGAAGACGAGCAGTACAAGCGGGCCTGTGTGCTCGGCCTCTCACACACCCAGCGTGTGTACGACCCGACGAGACTGAAGTACCCGATGAAGCGCACAGACTGGTCGCCCGACGAGCCAAACCCCGACGGACGCGGTCCGGATGCCGCGTTCGAGCGCGTCTCCTGGGACGAGGCACTCGACCTCGTCGCCGACAAGATGCAGTCGCTGAAAGCAGACTTCGGCCCAGAAAGTGTTCTCTTCCATGTGGGATTCGGGAATTACGGACAGTCCGGAACGGCGTTCAGCCGCCTGGCCTCTCTGTTCGGCTCGACCCAGCCTGCGTCCACAATTGACACGAACGTCGGCCGCGGCTTCAACCGTGTCACCGGGACCGGCTTCTACCTGCCCTCGACGAACGAAGCCGAAGACTGGGAGAACGCGAACACCATCATTGTCTGGGGGTCGGACCTCTTCTCCAGCCAGTTCCAGATGGACGCCTCGGAGGTGCTCGATGCCGTCGAGAACGGGGCGAAGCTCGTCGTGGTCGACCCAGTGTACACGACGACGGCATCGAAAGCCGACCTGTGGCTCCCGGTCAAACCCGGGAAAGACGTGCATCTCGCGCTTGCGATGATGCACACCGTCTTCGAGGACGGGACGTACGACGAACAGTTCCTTCGGCAGCGGACGACCGGTCCTGCGCTAGTCCGGAAAGATACCGGCGACCTGCTCAAGTCGAGCACTGTCTTCGACGACGGCAGTGATGATCAGGTCGTCGCTGTCGAACAGGGAAGTAACACGGCAGTCGAACTCGAACCCGAGACCGACGGCCCGTATGCGCTGTTCGGGGAGTTCACTGTCGACGGCATCGAGTGTGAGACGGCACTGACCAGACTCCGAGACCACGTAGCTGACTACGCGCCGTCGGAAGTCGCCGAGCAGACTGGTGTCGACGCGGAGAACATCCGCACTGCAGTCCGGTGGCTGGCGACTCGTGGCCCCGGTGGCATCGCCCCGAGCTACGCGCTCGGGCGGTACAAACACGGGCACATCTTCGGCCAGACCTATGCGATGCTGATGGGGCTGACCGGTGACTACGGCCGGCACGGAAACATCCACGCGCACCACTCCGGCGGTGCAACGCTCAGTACCGGCGGCTGGAGTACGCCCGAAGATGCTGATCCCGGACCATCGGTGCGCTTCTCCGACTACCCGGACGCGATGATCGACGGTGACCCGCACAAGGTCAGGGCCGTTTACTCAATCGAGTCGAACATGATGGGCAACCAGTTCCCGGACCGACAGCGGTTCAGAGAGGCTATCAAGAGCCTCGAGATGTTCGTCGTCGCGGACATGCATCACACGGATACGGTCCAGCATGCAGACATAATCTTCCCGGTCCCACACTGGTTCGAACAGGAGGACATCGTTTCCAGCTGGGGGTCCCATCCACACATCAGCTATCGACACAAGGTCCAGGAGCCGATGTGGGAGGCCAGAGATGACTACTACGCGATCCGCGGGCTCGCGGAGCGACTTGGATTTGGTGATTACTTCCCGGAGACAAAACGTGAACTGCTCCGGGAACTCGCCAGCCGGGACGACGCCATCGACTTCGAGACGCTGTCCGAGCAGGGCACACAGAAGAAGCAGAACATTCCCATCGTCAAGTTCACCGATGCGTTCCCCACCGACACGGGGCGAATCAAGATGTACGACGATGACGCCCCGAGCGAGGAGGGCGTGACGTTCGACCTCCCGCGGCCACTCGAAGACCGGACAGCCGACGACTACGAGAAGGCCGACGAGTACCCGCTGATGTTCATGCAGAAGCACAGTCGGTTCCGAATCCACTCGCAGTACGAGATGCTGAACTGGGTGCGTGAGGTCAACCCCGAACCACAGCTGGACATCCATCCGTCGGATGCGAAGGCCCGCGGCATCGAGGACGGCGAGTACGTCCGGGTGTACAACGACCGCGGCGAGATGATCGTGAAGGCGAAGTACAACGAGGCGTTCCAACCGGGGCTGGTAAACACTGACCAGGGATGGTGGTCACGCGACTACATCGCGGGCCACCACAACGACCTCACGCACAACGAGGTCAGTGAGGTCGGCCAGACGATGGCGTTCTACGACGTCCGGGTCGAAGTCGAACCCGCCCCCGATGATGTCGACACAGACAAGTACGAAGCCGATAACCCGCGCGGAGCAGGTGCCGACGCACCACGCGCAGGAGGTGACTAACGATGACGAACTACGGCCTAGTAATCGACCAGGAGCGGTGTATCGGCTGTCAGGCATGCGCAGTGTCGTGTAAACAGGAGAACAACGTCCCGATGGGACAGTTCTGGAACCGTGTCCTGACGGAGGGCGGCGACAAGATCGACACCCCGTCCGGTGGCTATCCCGAAGACGGGGGGAGCGGGTCGCTGGATATGGAGTACCAGCCGACGGCGTGCCAGCACTGCGAAAACGCCCCCTGCGTGAAGGTCTGTCCGGTCAACGCGACGTACACCCGGGACGACGGGATCGTCGAGATCGACTACGACAAGTGCATCGGCTGTCGCTACTGTATGGCCGCCTGCCCGTACAACGCGCGGGTGTTCAACTGGGACGAACCCGAGCAGATGCCCGAGGAGGGGACGGGCGACGTTGCCGCGCGGCCACAGGGCGTCGTCGAGAAGTGTACGTTCTGTAGCCACCGCGTCGACGAGGGACTCGACCCGGCCTGTGTCGTCAACTGCCCGGCCGACGCACGCATCTTCGGCGACCTCGACGACGAGGGGAGTACCGTCTCGAAGTACATCAACGAGTACGAGACGGACCAGCTCCTCGAAGACCGCGGAACGGACCCGAAGACGCACTACATCAGCGGCGAGATGAGTCCCGGTCGGCCGCAGACGTCGGATAAGATGGAGAGCGAACTCGACGATGTTTCTCCGTGGTCCGATGGGACCGAGGACGTGCCATCTGAGGCCGGTGGCAGCGACAGTAGCGGCTCGGGTGGCAGCCACCACTCCATCGAGGGTGATGCAGATCCACACGTCCCGGCAGTGGGGTCCGGAGGTGATGACTGATGGCCGCTGACTCGTCACGGATCGCGATTCCGGCCTTCGGGACGAAAGGAAAGCTGTGGCTCGGGCTGCTCGCGACCCTCATGGTCGCTGGACTGGCAGCCTGGGGCTACCAACTTACCACTGGGCTGGTCGCCACGGGGATGCGCAACGTCTTCTCGTGGGGGCTGTACATCATGATGTTCGTCCTGTTCGTCGGGCTGTCTGCCGGGGGGCTCATCATCTCCAGCGCACCGAAGTTCTTCCATTCACACCGCTACGAGGGGTTCGCACGGCTCGGCGTGCTGGTCAGTCTCGCCTGTATCACCGTCGCGGGCCTGCTCATCCTCCCGGACATCGGGCGGCCCGAGCGGCTCTACCAGTTTGTCACCTCGCCGGACTTCCGCTCGCCGATGGTGTGGGACTTCGGCATTGTCATCCTCTATGGCGTGCTAAACCTCTGGTATCTGTGGCTCTTGACTCGCCGCGACCTTGCTGCGCGGGGGTCGCCGCTCGCACTGGGTGTCGATGACACCGACGCCGGACGCAAGCGTGACCGCACGCTCATGTTCTGGACCGCGGCACTCGCCCTCCCGACCGCCGTCGCACTCCACTCAGTGACCGGGTGGATCTTCGCGACGCAGATCGGACGTGGCGACTGGTTCAGCCCCCTCGTCGCACCGGTGTTCATCGCCAAGGCGCTTGTCTCCGGGCTCGGGCTGTTGCTGGTCGTGTCGGTACTCGCAGACCGGCTCACGAACTACGAGGTCGACCGCGAGGAACTCACGAGTCTCGGGAAGATACTCGGCATCTTCCTCGCGCTGCACGTGGTCTACCTGCTTGCGGCCGAGCGACTGCCCCACGCCTGGGCGAACCACTTCGAGTTCTGGGCCATCACCAGCAGCTTCCTCATCGGCGAGTCCGTCTACTTCTGGCTCTGGACCGTCGTCGGCGGGGCAGTCCCGCTCATCATGCTGATGATTCCATCGCTTCGGAAGCGCGTGTCGGTCATCTTCACCGCGAGCCTCCTCGCGGTCTTCGGCACGATGTTCGAAGGGATCCGGCTGGTGTTCACGGGATACGAAGTCGCTAACATCGACCTCCCACCGGGCATCTCGACCGGTGGCGAGTACGCCGGCATCACGACAGACATCTGGGCGACTGCGGGGGCCTACACCCCGACGCTGGTCGAGGTGGTTGTCACCCTCGGTATCGTCGCCTTCGGCGCACTCATCGTCACGCTCGGCCTGAAATACGTCCCGATTCAGCGAGTCGAGAGACCGGAGTCGTACGCGACTGACGGCGGTCGACAGGAGCGACAATGACTGGACAGACTGATGCCCCCGCCAAGCGTGAGCGAGCATCCGAGCGCAGCACAGACAGCGACGGATTCCGCTCGGACGCCGCAGCGACCTACGCCGTCCTCGCCGAATGCTGGCGGGAACCGACCGAACAGTTGGTCGAAGCCGTCGAGACCGGCGAACTGGTCCCGGTAGTCGGCGACGTTGGCTCTGTTGACCTTCGCCGTCTCAGCGCCGAGTACACCCGGCTGTTTATCGGGCCGGAAGGGCCACCGTGTCCACCCTACGAGAGCGTCTATCGCGACGGCGACGACCCGGACGAACTCGGCCCGGTCAAGGGACCAGCTACGATGGCTGTCGTGCGCTGGTACCGGGAGTTCGGCGTCCAGCCTGCGGCCGACCATCCGGACCTCCCCGACCACATTGCGACCGAACTGGAGTTCGCCGCTTATCTGGCAGAAGCGGGTCTCGACGAACGGCTTTCCCAGTTCCGTGCGGAGCATCTTGATGCGTGGGCTGACGAGTTCCTCGGCCACGTCGAGGCAGAGACACGCGAAGCGTTCTACGCGTCACTGGCAGCCACGACCCGGGAGATGCTCGGGCAATAGCGGACCTGCGGGGCACTGACCGGGTTCGTCGCGGCGGCTGACTGTTTCCTCATCCATTTTCGCGGTCAATACCCGCTCAGAGTCGTGTGCGCCGTCATCGCCATCGCGACGAGTACGAGAGACAGCTCCCGCAGGCGGTCGCACAGTCGGTCACAGCGACGAAGCCCAGCGGATGCAGGAGAGCGGGGCATGACAGACGAGAATCCGGAGCGGCGGCGCGGTCCTACTGTGCGTCGCGTCGTTCCCACGCCTGCACCGTCGGGAGCGACCATCCGCGACCGATGCCCAGCCCCCGGGCCAACAGCACCGCGAGCGCGCACCCGGCCGATGCTACGCTGAGCGGCACGCCCATCTGTGCCAGCGCCCAGAAGGCGAGACCACCGATAACGGCACAGGACGCGTAGAAGTCCTCGCGGAGGATGAACGGCGTCCGGCCCAGCAGCAGGTCCGATATCGCGCCGCCGCCGGCCGCGTTGACCGTCGCCAGCGCGACGACGGCAAACACCGGGAGGCCGGCCTGATGACCCAGCAGCGCTCCGGTGGTGGTGAACGCCGCCAGCCCGATGGCGTCGGCCGTCAGGACGACCGGATGCTGGTGGCCGTCGTCGAGGAAATGCACGAGCAAAACGGCGGCGGCGACGCCGAGGAGCGACAGGGCCACTTCGCCGGGCGACTGCAGGGAGTTCGGAACGCGGTTCAACAGCAGGTCCCGCGTCGTCCCGCCACCCAGCGCCGTCATCACGCCGACGACCGTGACGCCGAACACGTCGTAGCGCTCCTCGACAGCCTTCGCCGCGCCGACGAACGCGAACCCGACCAGCCCGATAGCGTTCATCACCGCAAACGCGTCGGTCACGCTACCCCTCCGACCCGCCGGGGCACGGTGCGTGCGCGACCCCGGGGGAGTCGACCCGCTGTCACGAGTATCGCGGTCATTATGCTACTACTACGGGTGCGGACAATTATGCCTTTAGTCCTGCCCGCGAGGTATGTCCCCGGCTATCACTGTCGACTGCCAGCGACCGTCCTACGGCTTGACAGTCTCCAGCACCCAGTCGGACGGTGTCTCTCGGCGGACCTCGAACGGGTCGAAGGCTTCTCGCGGGGCCTCCGCGAGCCGGCCCAGGAACTGTCCGACCGGCGTCGGGTCGCGGTCGCTGACGAGGACGAACGACTCGCCGCTGTCCAGCGCGGTGAACTGCTCTCGAACCAGATCCTTGCGTTCCTGTGGCGGCAGGCCCCGGATATCGGCGGTTGGTTCGACGCCCACCTCGCCGGCGGTGTCGAGGGCCGATTCCACGGCATCCCCCAAATCGCTGACCGCGCTGGGCACGTCGCCGGGCACTGGCGTTTCCTGCAGGTCCTGCGAGAACGGGAGTTCGGCCAGCACCTCGGCATCGAGGTCTTCAAGCGCACTACCGGTGAACAGGTCGTTGGGCTCGCCACAGCAATCACAGACGTATTCGGCCATGTTGACGACGGTTCCCAGGACCGGCACGTCGTTGTCGCGGAACAGCTCGACCGTTCGGCTGGTGTCGCTGACGCTGGCGTGAAACGGCGTCGTCACGACGACGACTCCGTCGACGGGGACCTCCTGTAGCGTCGTCAGCACCACGTCACCGGTTCCGGGGGGCAGGTCAAGCACCAGTATCTCGTCGTTGCGCCATGCGGTGTTCTCGAACAGATCGTCGAGGGCGTCGTGGGCCATCGCGCCGCGCCAGGCCAGCGGCGCGCCGCTTTCCATCAGACCGACGCTCATCACGTCCATGTCGCCCGCTCGGACCGGGAGCGGGTCGCCCTCCTCGCTGGAGTGGACCGGGCCGCTCACGTCAAGCAACTCGGGGACGTTCGGGCCGTGGATGTCGGCGTCGAACAGCGCCACGTCGCTGTCGGCGGCCAGCGCGCAGGCCAGATGCGTGGCGACCGTCGACTTGCCGACGCCGCCCTTCGCGCTGGCGACGGCGATAACGTGGTCGAACGACTCGACACCGGCCTGCCCCTCGCTCGATGGCGTCGTCCGTTCGACGTGGACGCTGTCGACGCCGTCCACGTCGTCGACCGCGTGGAGCATCGCCTGGACGACCTGCGTGCTCGTCTGGCCGTCCAGCGCGGTCAGGTCGGCCTCGATCGTCACGTCGCCGTTGGCCGCGTCGATGTTCTCGACGAAGCCCGCGTCGAACACGGAGAGGTCGGCGTTCGGGTCGCGCACGTCTCGCAGTGCGGCTTCGATACGGTCGGTCAGTGTGGTGGGCGTTCCGTCAGTCATCGTCAGAGGTCGGGCATCCGATTGAGTCTGTCTTCGCCGGGCAGGAGTCGGGCGTCGTTCTCCAGCGCGCCGCCGAACTGTCGGCGGAACCGTCCGGGGTCCGCTTCGAGGGACCGCTCGGCGGTCTGGCGGACCACGGTTGCCGGGTCGTCGGTGAGTTCGCGGAGTCGCTCGCGAGCGCGGTCCTCGTCGACGCCGCCGAGCATGTGCGCGGCCCACTCGCGGACCCGCTCGCTGTCGTCCCGGCTCTGCTCTAACAGCAGGTCGGCCATCCCCTCGCCGCGGAGTTTGAACAGCGAGATGGCCGCGTTGCGCCGGACCGCGTGGTGGTCGTCGTGTATAGCGGCCGCGATATCCTCTTCGTGGGCCTCGCGGTCGACGTTGTCGAGCGTGACGACGGCTTCGGCCCGGACCCACGGGTCGGGGTCGGAAAGCAGTTCCACCGCCACCGCTGCGGCCCGCTCACCGCCGTGGGCGGTCAGCGCCTCGACGGCGAACTGGCGCACGTCGCTGTCGTCGTCGGTCGTCGCGGCGCGGGCCAGTGCCGCCACGATTTCGCCGGTGGACGCGCGGTCTTTGAGTTCGAGCGCGGCGCGGCGGCGCTCGGTCTTTTCCCCGTGTTCGATGTCGGACAGCAGCGACGCCGCCGCGTCGTCCTCGACAGGTTCGGTGTCGCTCGCGGCCAGTTCCTCCGGCGTCGCCTCGCCGATGGTCACGTCTTCGCGGCTCACCTCGATGTCCTCTAGCGCCTCGATGTCGGTGTGCAGGCCCGGGCTGCGCTCGGGGTCCAGTTGCGGGTCGGGGTCCTCTTCGAGGTGCTTCTCGAACTCGTCGTCGTCGTGGCACCCGGTCATGGCTGTCCCTCCCCGCGCGTGAGCGCGGCGACCCCGAGCGCGAACGGGAGCGCCCGCGGGAGCGAGGCCGGGACGCCGGCGAACGCGACCAGCGCGACGCCGGCAAGCAGCGTCCAGCGGCGGGTCCGGCTGGCGGCGCTGGCCGTCGTCACCGCGCCGGCCGCGGCCAGTGCTACCACCGGGAGGCTCGTTCCGACAACGCCGCTGCCGGTGAGCGTGACCGCGCCGGTGACGAACGGGACGGCGCGGCCGACCGCGAGGACGACGGCGAAGGCGGCGACGCCGCCGAGTATCGCGCCCCAGTCCGCCGTCGACAGCGATCGCCAGTCCGTCGCGGCGAACGCCGGCGTCGCCGCGACCCCGAGCAGCGCCGCGGTCGAGGCCGCCGGTCGGAGCCCCGTCCAGCCGCCGACGCCGCTCGCCAGCCCGACGCTCAGCGCCGCGACGAGCAGGGCGGACGCGGCCGCCGAGACGGGGTCCAGCCGTCGGCCCGAGACCGCCGCGACCGTCGCCGTCCCGAGGACGACGGCGGCGGCCGCCGGGAGCGCCACAGCGCTACTGACGACCGACAGCAGGCCGAACACGCCGACGAACAGCAGGCCGACGCCGGCGGCCGGGTCGGCGTCGGTGA
Organism: Haloarcula taiwanensis; assembly: GCA_002844335.1. Classification (NCBI taxonomy): domain Archaea; kingdom Methanobacteriati; phylum Methanobacteriota; class Halobacteria; order Halobacteriales; family Haloarculaceae; genus Haloarcula; species Haloarcula taiwanensis. The sequence continues at coordinate 1,710,889 of CP019154.1, read as the reverse complement.
CGGCGACGGTGACCGCCGCGGCGGCGACGACGGCCGTGGACGCGACCGTCAACGGGCCGGGCGCGACCGGGACCCCGTATCCCGGCGCGTTGACGAACAGAACCGCGAGGTAGCGGGCGGCCACCGCGACGGCCGCCGTGCCGACCGCGAGGTCCGCGAGCGAGCGGTCCCCGCCGAGCAGTAGCGGCCGGACTCGCTGCTGGAAGGTGGCTGTCATCGCTTCCCCTCCAGTCGGTCCGCGAGGTCGTTTCGGTCGGCCCGGACGAACGCCTCCAGCAGTTCGCCGAAGCCGCCGTAGATGTCGGTCCCCGGCTCGTCGGCCAGCCGGTCGGCGACGCCGGCCGCGGCGTGGCCGAGGTGGCGGTCGTGGAAGTCAAGCCTGGCACTTGCGGCGTCGTCTCCGATGGCGGCTTCCCGGCGGGCCAGGTAGCCCGCGAACTCCAGTTCGTAGGTCACGGCGTCGTGGTTGTCCCGGGTCTCCTGGTCGATTTCGAGGCCGTAGTGGCTGTAGGCCCGCGAGAGGTCGAGATTCACGTCGTTCCAGGAGTGGTCCGGCCGGTATTTGGACTCGTACAGCGGGACTGGCGGCCCCTCGGCCTCCAGCGAGCCGTCGGTGCGGTCGGTGTACTCGCTGTAGCCGAGTTCGAAGATGTCGTTGTAGCGGGCCGCGAGCGTCTCGTAGTCATCACCGGTGGTGAGCGACGGGACGGTCACGTCGAGGCCTGTCCGGTCGAGACACGCTTGCAAATCCGCTTCCAGCGTCCCGTCGGCCGCCGCGCTGTGGAACGACTCCTCGGGGTACTCGAACGCCTTGGCGAGCGTCGCGTACACCGCGCCGCGGGCAGCGGCAGTCTCATCGAGGTCATCTATCGAGTCGGCTGGCGTGCTCGCCATCACTCGACCCCCCGTGTCCGATAGATGCCGAAGCCGGTGACGCCGACGACAGCGACGATGGCGATACCGGCGACGGTCCACAGCAGTGTCTCGTAGGGCGGGCCCTGCGGGCCGCCGCTGAACGGGTAGTAGTGCCACTCGCTGACCGCTTTCTGGCCGGACCGCTCGCCGTTGGAGCCGTTCCAGACGGCGAAGGCCACGTCGAGGTCGCCGTCGGTCCGCAGGTCGGTCCGGTTCTCGCCGGAGACGTCCAGCGGCCGCGAGTAGACCACCGTCCAGGTGGCGTTGCCGCCGGTGCCGCTGTGACTCGCGTTGGCCGAGACGGTCGGGTTCTCGAAGGCGGTTGTCGAACCGACTCCGCCGGCCAGCAGTTCCTGCGTCCCGGTCGACCCGCTCCAGTACCAGACGTTGACGCGGTTGTCCGGGCCGCCCATCGCTATCGGCGGCCGAGAACTCGTGTTGACCGGGAACTGGACCGCGACCGCGTCGGCGAACGCCCGTGTGCCGCTGGCGTTTGTATCCCGTGTCGCGTCGTGCCACTGCAGACGGACGTACAGGCGCTCGTCAGTCCGGGCCGCCTGCACGTCGACCGTCTCGACGGACGTGTCGTCGGCGTTCGGGACGCTACTCGGGGCGCTCGAAAGCGGCACGTCAGAGGCCGGCACCCCCGTCCACCCGTCGGCGTCCGGCTGTGCGAGGTCGGCCGTCGATACCTCCGAAACCGGTATCTCGTGTGCTGGCCGGGCGCTGGCCATCGGCGCGGCCACCGTCGAAACGACGATGAGCCCCGCCAGCACCGCCGTGAGTGTGAGCGTGTGTCGGTGGTCAGTCATCGTCAAAGACCTCCAATCGGTACTGTTTGGCCGGGTTCTTGTCCTGGAGCAGTTCCATCAGTTCGCTGTCTTCGCCCTGTCGGGCCCGCTGGCGCTCGCGCTCGATGGTGTCGAGGGCTTGGTCGACGCCGTCGCCGAACAGGTCCCGGAGGTACTGTCGTGGGATGCGGTCGATGTCGACTGTCTCCCCGTCCTCCGTGTGCTGGCCGGGCGCGAAGGGCGGGATGTAGTAGACGTTGGGCTGGGTCCGGAACTCCGGATGGAGCGGCAGGGCAACCTCGTACTCGTTGACAAGCTTGTGAATCGGACCCTCCTCGTCGTCGAGGAAGCCGACCAGCCGGAGCTGGGGCGGGCACTCCTCGGCACAGGCCGGCGCGAACGTCTCTCCATCGGGACCTTCGCCCTCGATGCGCGGGTAACAGAAGATGCACTTCTCCGATTTCTTCGAGACGGTGTTGTAGTACACCTTCTTGTACGGACAGCCCTCGACGCAGTAGCGGTAGCCCCGACAGCGGTCCTGGTCGACGAGAACGATGCCGTCTTCCTGGCGCTTGTACAGCGCCGAGCGCGGGCAGGCCTCGACACAGGAGGGGTGGGTGCAGTGGTTGCAGATGCGCGGGAGATAGAAGTAGTAGCTGTTGGGGTACTCGCCGGCCCCCTGGTCCTCGTCCCAGTTGGGGCCCCATTCCGCGCCTTCGCGGGGCCGGAGCGGCTCGTCGCTGCCCTCGTACATGATTTCGCTGTGGTTGAACTCCCAGGCGCGGCCGTAGTCTTCCTCGTCTGGAATCTCGCCCGGCGAGCGGTCGGAGTGCTCGCTGGACTCCCAGCCGCCGCCGGAGTCCTCCCAGCCCCGCGGGTAGCCCTCGCCGGGCTTGGTCTCGACGTTGTTCCAGTACATGTACTCCGACCCGCCGTCCTCCGTCCAGAGGCTCTTGCAGGCGATAGTACACGTCTGGCAGCCGATGCACTTGTTCAGGTCCATCACCATCGCGACCTGGTGGTCGACGCCGTCGGCGACGTTGACCAGCGTATCGTCCTCGCCCTGTTCGTCCTGTTGGTCGGTGCTCATTCGCTGTCACCTCCGGTCGGTCGGACGTCGACGCGCACGTCGCTGTTGACCCCCGTCGGCCCCCAGTAGTTCGGGAAGAAGTGCAGGTGCTCGCCGGTGTCCTCGGGGTACTGCACTAGCTGGGTCGGCTTCATGTACATCGGGACGAGCGTGTTGAAGTTGTCCCGGTCGGGGTACTGGAACTTCTCCCAGGAGAAGAAGTGCCGGACGGTCCCCGGCTCGCTGGACGGGTAGATTTTGGCCTGCACCTCGACGGCCCCGAGGTCGTTGTACACCTCGACGGTGTCGCCGTCCTCGATGCCGCGCTCTTCGGCGTCCTCGGGGTTGATGTACACCACCGGTTCCCCCCGCTGGAGGCGGAGCATCTTGGGGTCGTCGCGCCACGTCGAGTGGATGGACCACCGGCCGTGGGGCGTGTTGTACGACAGCGGGTAGTCCCCGCCGGTGTTCTCCGGCCCCTCCTTGTGGGTCGGCAGTTCCTCGCCGAGTTCGAGGTACCAGTCGTGGTCGATGTAGTACTGCTGGCGGCCGGTGAAGGTGGGCCAGGGGTTCTTGTCGTGGACGTAGTCCTGCCACGGGACGTACGCCTCCCCGTCCTTGATGTCGGAACTCCAGTGGTCGCCAGCTTCGAGGAACCGCTGGGGCTGGTCCTCGATGTCGTCGAACGTTATCTGTTCGTCGCTGTCCTCGGGGTTGGTCTCCTCGGAGTGTTCGAGGATGAACTCCGCGGCGGCCCTGTCTTCCTCCAGTGCGCCCTCCTCGCCGGTCTCCCAGTCGCGGACGTAGTCGTCGTGGATGGTCGTCAGGTCGATGGTGCGGTCGAACTTCCGGTCCTCGACCGGCTCGACGCCCCGTTCACGGGCCCGCTCCTGTATCTTCTCGGCGAGCAGGCGGAAGATTTCCCAGTCGGTCTTGGCCTCGCCCAGCGGCTCGACGGCCGGCGTGAACGGGTGCACGTAGGTGTGCATGTCCGTCTCCGAGAGGTCGTGTTTCTCGTAGTGGCTGGCCGCCGGCAGGACGATGTCCGAGTACATCGCCGTCGAGTCCATCCGGAAGTTGATGTCGACGACGAGGTCGAGTTTGGGCCAGAGCTGTTCCTCGACGGCGACGTTGCCCTTGGCCTGATTGAAGTAGTTGCCCCGCCAGATGAACATCGTCGACGGGTCCGGCCGGCTCCCGTCCTCGCGTTCCTCGGGGTAGACCGGCATCCATCCCTCGTCGATGGACTCGCGTATCTTCTCGGCGGTGTCGGGGTCGGTGTTGTCGAGGATGCCGGCGTGGAAGTACGTCCACAGCGTCGTCGGGACCCCGCGGACGCTGCCGGTCGGGAACGAGAGCACCTTCCAGCCGTGGAACGACCAGATCTTCTCTTGGCCGACGTAGTGGTCCAGGCCGGTGCCGGGGTCGCCCAGATTGCCCGTCAGCGTCACGAGCAACTGGATGGCGCGGTTGCCCAGATCGTTGTGGTACCAGTCGTTGACGCCCTTGCCGTGGATGATTTTGGCCGCGTCGGCCTCGGCGAACTCGCGGGCGACTCGCTGGTAGGTGTTTTCGCCGACGCCGGTCTCCTCGTGGACGAACTCCGGCGTATACTGGCTGAGTTCGTCAGTGAGGTTCTCCCAGACCGACCTGACCGCGACGCTGCCCGCGTCGGTCTCGATGGTCCGCTCGACCGACAACTGCGGGTCGAAGTCGAGTTCGATGCTCGCCGAGTAGTCCTTCTGGCCGTCCCGTTCGCCCAGCGAGCCGGGCGCGCGCCGGAGGGTGCCGTCGGCGTCGACCATGACGAACACCTTCTCGGGGTCGTCGGCGTCCTCGGCGAGGCCGACTTCGCTGGCCCGGAGGAACTTGCCGGTGTCCTCCCGGACGAGCAGCGGCATGTCGGTCTGCTCTTTGAGATGCTCCTCGTCGTACAGCCCCTCGTCGACGATGGTCTGGGCCATCCCAAGCGCGAGCGCGGTGTCGCTGCCGCCGTGGGGCGAGAGCCACTCGTCGGTGTGAATGGCCGTCTGGGAGTAGTCGGTGAAGATACCGACCCGCTTTGCGCCCTCGTAGCCGGCGTCGAGGAAATACTTCGCGTCGGGGATGCGCGTGACGTTGATGTTCGACCCCCAGGCGATGATGTAGTCGGCGTTGTGCCAGTCGGCGGACTCGGCGTTGTCGGTCTGGGTGCCCCACGTAATCGGCTGGCCCGGCGGCAGGTCCGAGTACCAGTCGTAGAAGCTGTGGGAGACGCCGCCGAGCAGGTTCACGAGCCGGGAGCCGGAGGCGAAGCTCACCGGGGACATCGCCGGAATCGGCGTGAACCCGGAAATCGCGTCGTACCGACCCGCCTGTACCTCGTCGATGACGTGGTCGGCGATTTCGGTCAGCGCCTCGTCCCAGCTAATCCGCTCCCACTGGCCCTCGCCGCGCTCGCCGGTGCGCCGGAGCGGATGGAGCACGCGCTGGTCGGCGTTGACGTAGTCGGTGTAGCAAGCCCCCTTCTGGCAGCCACGCGGGTTTGGGTCCGGGAGGCTCTCGTCGAAGGTCGGGTAGTCGCCGGCCTGCTCCTCGCGCCAGACCTGGCCGTCCTTGACGTAGACGTTCCAGGAACAGGAGCCAGTGCAGTTGACGCTGTGTGTCGAGCGGGCGACGGAGTCCCAGTCCCACTCGTCGCGGTAGAGGTCCTCCCAGTCCCGGTACGGGTAATTGCCGATGGGGTCGTCGACCGCTTGCAGGCCGTCCATGCCGTCGTCGGCGAAGGACAGCCCCGTCGCGCCCAGCAGCGACGCGGCTCCGAGGCCGCGCACGAAGTCGCGGCGACTGATTCCAGCACTGTCCGCCTCGTCGTCGGTCGGGTCGTGTCTACTCATTGGTGATGAACACAGTCGCAGTCGCGCAGGCGGTGCCGGCCACGGCTAGTGCGATGCCGGTCGATGTGCTGCCGCCGACTTCGAGGCCGGCGGCGACCAGCGCGAGGCCGACCAGTTTACTCGTCGTATCCAGCAGGCGATACTGTCGCTCGCTCAGTTCGACGCTCGTCGTCATCCGTCTCCCTCCCGTTCGGTGGCGTCCGCGTCGCTGTCGACAGCGCCGCCGTCGGCGGCCACGTCCCCCTCCCGGGACGGCGACGGCTCTCCGTCGCGCAACAGGAGGTACGTAATCCCGCCGAAGACGGGCGGGACGACCAGCAGCGCGGCCGTCAGGATGGGGTTGACCACGCCGGTCGTCGTCCCAAGCACCTGGCCCGCGAGGATGTTGTTCATCCCCGCGATGGAGGCGATCATGATGAACGCGACGGCGGCCACGCCGACGCCGGTCTGCCAGGCCCGGTCCAGCGGGTCCGCGGTGAAGTGGGTCGGCTCCGTCCGGTCGATGAAGGGCCAGGCGGCGACCGCGGCGAACACGAGCCCCGGGAGGACGATGCCGCCGACGAACTCCCCGTTGATGTGGGCGGGGCCGACGTTGAAGCTGATCTGTGGCAGGAGCTTCAGGAAGCCGTACACCCACATCAGGAACCAGTCCGGCATGATGAGTTCCGGCGTGGACGCGGGGTCGTTCGGACCGTACTCGGCGACGTTGTGGACCGGCAGCAGGCCCGCCAGCGCCGACAGCGTTGCCGCGGTGACGAAAAACACCACCGCCGAGACGGCGGCCTGATTCGGGAACGCGGGCAGGCCGATGATGATGTCGTCGTCCTCCTCGTCGACGGGCTTGCGGCCGGCCGTCACGTCGCCGTCCCGCGGGGCCTCGGTGTGTTTCTGCCGGATGAGGATGGCCATGTGGACGGCCAGCCCCACGGCGATAGCCGCCGGTATCACGAGGACGTGCAGGAAGTACAGCCGCGGGATAGTGGCGCTGGAGGGGAACTCCCCTCCGAACACCACCTGGCCGAGGAAATCACCTAACAGGGGGATGGAGATGGTGAGGTTGTAGCCGATGCTGGTCGCGGTGGCGGCGAACTCGTCGAACGGCAGGGCGTAGCCGGTGTAGGCCGCGCCCATCGACAGGGCCGCCAGCCCGGTGCCGACGACCCAGTTCGGCTCCCGCGGATTGCGGTACGCGCCCGTGAAGAACACCCGTAACATGTGCAACCCTATCGAGGCGACGAAGAGGTGAGCCGCCCAGTGGTGGAGCCGGCGGATGAACATCCCGAAGGGCACGTCGTAGGTGATGTGCAACACCGAGACGAACGCCTCGGGCATCTCCTCGCCCTGGAACTTCTGGACGCTGCCGTCGTACTCCACATCGGACGTGGAGGGTTCGAAAAAGAACCCGAGGAAGACCCCCGACAGAATCAGGAGGAGGAAACAGAACAGCGCCACCTCCCCCAGCAGGAACGAGTCCTCGGCCGGGAACGCCTTCCCGAGGAACGTCTGGCCGTTCTCCAGGTCGAGGCGGGTGTCGAACCAGTCGTAGACGGCTTTGGCGCGAGACATTATCCACCTCCGGGGCCGACTGGCCCCTCGAAGTCACCGGTGGCGACGAGGAATCCGTCGCTGGTCACCGTAATCGGGAGCTGCGGGAGCGCCCGCCCCGGCGGGCCGCCGCTGACCGCTGCGCCCTCAAGGACGTTGAATTTCCCGAAGTGACAGGGGCAGACGACCAGGTCCTCCTCCCTGTCGGAGACCATACAGCCGGCGTGGGTACACACCTTCGAGAAGGCGGCGTAGCCGCTGACGGTGAACCCCTCCGCGACGCCGCTACCGTAGTCGGACTCGGCGTAGCGCACCAGCAGCGTCGGTGCGTCCTCGATGCCGGGCCGGGGCTCCGGGAACACGGTCATATGTTCGCCCTCGGAGAGCCGGCTTTCCGTGATGCGCTCGCCCTCGCCGTCGACGAGGTGGATGCCGTCGGAGTACACCGGCCCCTTGTACCCTCGCTCGAACACCTGCGTGGTGCTGGCAAGGGGTGCGGTGAGGCTGGCGACGGCAGTCAGACCGCCGACGGTCGCGAGGAACTTCGCGAAGTCACGCCGGCGGAGTTCTGCGCGGGCGTCCCCGTACAGCGTTGGAGACGTACCGGCGGCCCCGTCACACGAGCAGTCGTTGCCCTGTTCCTCGTCGTCTTCATCGGGTTTCGGATACTCTATCATTCGTGCCCCCTGAGTTCGGCGACTTCGACGTGCGGCATGAACCAGGCGTAGTACGCGACCGTCGAGAGCGCGAGCGAGAGAAACATCCCGGTCGCGTACAGCCCGAAGTACTGGGTCCGGGCGAGCGTGAGGTACTCGCCGGTGAACAACGCCGCGAAGACGATAGACAGGACCGTCAGTCCGCTCATGGCGACGAGTCCTTCGATGGCGTCCGAGGCGTCGTGGTACTCGACGACCCAGCGGTTCTCCGTGTCGAGCCACGGCAGCGAGACGGTTCCGCCGTCGGTGACCGGTTCGGTGTCGTCGGGTGGCCGGACCGCTCTGTTCATGAACTGGTGGGCGGCCGTCAGCACGCCCACGAGGCCGAACAGGGCGACCCAGACGACGACGCCGACCTGGCTCGGCGACAGCTTGTTCGGCGTCTCGACCGGGCCTTCGAGCGGACGGATGTCGCTGACGCTCTCGTCGATAGCGATTTCCTCCGACGGTGGCTCGCCGTGCAATGCGACGTACCACATCGGCAGCAGCACCGCCGTTATCAACAGACCGATGAGTATCGTGTTGCGTCTCATAATCTTGTGTCATCTCGGTTCGCCAGCGATTCGAACGGCTATCTGCGTCGCTGTGTTCGGGGTTTGTCCCAGCACCCCGATGAACTGCCAGCCCGACATCTTAGGCCCATTATATGGCGGTTTTTTATACGAACATGTTCGCACAGACTCTTTTATGCTAGCCGGGGGATTCCCCACACATGTCGGGCCGAATGCTTGCCGAGGTCGAAGTGTTCGGCCCTCGGTCGTGTCAGGTGCAACCGCACGCTGACGAGGAGTGGTCGGTGTCGTCAGTCTCCCGGAGCGCAACGAGTGGCGGTGCTGGCCGGGTTGTCGAAGAGTTCACGCTCAAAGGCAGTGAGGGAACGCCGTCAGTGCTACAGAGTGCAGACCCAAGCGCCGACCACGTGTTCGCCTACGACCAGCGACACGTGTTTCAGCTGTCTCGGGCAGCCGGACAGGGCTGCGTGTGTGAACGTATCGAAGCAGCCGGCTGCGTCGTTCAGGAGTTCTCGGCAGACACCGACTCCATCGTCGTCACGTTCCTCGTTGACGACATCCCGACCCTGCGAGACATCGTCGACGACCTCGAATCCGAGGGTGAGACGGTCAAACTCCGACGGCTACTGGAGGACACGTCCACAGAGACGGACCAGCCGGTCGTCCTCGACCGAGCAAAACTGACCAGCCGCCAGCGTGAGGTGCTGACCAGGGCCCACGAGATGGGGTACTTCGAGCACCCGCGCGAGGCGACCGCCGGCGACGTGGCCGACGCGCTGGACATCTCTACCTCGACGTTCACCGAACACCTCGCTGCCGCCCAGCGGAAGCTCCTCGACGACCTGCTTGACGCCCGCTGAGTGGCACGCCCTCGAAACATGTCAACGATGTATACGTATTTCACAGCAGTTATTTCAGCCCGAACGCGAGGTGCCACCGCTGCCAATGACACAGGAACTTGGCCCCCTCGCCCGAACACTGTCGCTGTCGTACTACGAAGACGCCCTCCCAGCCCACGACCAGTTTCACGCCAAGCGAGTCAGAGACATCGCACTTCGACTCGCGGACGACTGCGACGGCTCGGTCGACCGGGATATCCTCGCCGCGTCGGCGTGGCTCCACGATATCGGTCGGCCCCGGGAGCGGGCCGGTGACATCGATGACCACGACGAATGGGCCACAGCAGAAGCCGCGCAACTACTCGCGGCCGAAGGTGTGGAACCTGATCGAATCGGCCGTCTGAAACACTGTATCCGAACACACAGTATCCGGGCGAGTTCCCCGGAACCGGAAACGCTGGAGGCGAAACTCCTCTTCGACGCGGACAAGCTGGACGCTGCCGGCGCGCGCGGCCTCATTCGACTGGCCTGTATCGTCGGCGAGCGGTCCGGGCGGATGGGTGAGAAATACGCGGTCATCGATGACACGTCAGCTACCGATGTCGAGTCCACCGATTCTCCGGATATCGCACTTCTCCGGGACTGGGCGCAGGAACGCGTCGATATGCTGTACACCTACCCCGGCCGGCGTCTTGGTCAGCAGCGTCGGGAATTCATGGACGAGTTCTTCACGCAATTCGCCGGTGAAATCGGGGTTACAGGGGAGCGATAGCCGGTGTCCGGCCGGAGCCGATAGGCACCGAAACCCGACTTCGAGCGCGTCGGTCTCGACCGGGTGTGCTGTCCCCGGCGGCACGGAACCCTTTACCCTCGCCCCGGCGACACTGCAGCCATGACCGAGTTCGACGCCGAGAAATTCGACGAGAAGTACGCCTACTACTTCGAGGAGCTCGAAGCGGCGTACTCGAACGCGTATCAGGAACTGCATGGGCAGTACGACTCCGAAGTCCTTCGCGGGATAGACCGGCAGATTCTCAGCGAGAGCGAGCCGGTGTACGAGGGGGACGGGACGTTCAGCATCCGGCTGCCCGACGACACTGCGGCGCGTGCGCAGTCTCTGCCGGGCGACGAAGCGACGTTCGACACAGTGCTGTCGGCGTTCACTGACGCCATCGAGCGCGAGCTCCGTCGGCTGTTCGAGTTCGAGTAATCCCCGATCGCTGCCCGACGGCTCGCTCGATAGCGGGCGTGCACAGCCTGTTCGCCTCCCCTCCGGTAGCGGTCGGCCCGGCGGATCGAAAACACCAGAATCAATGCAGTTCCGGTCCTAGCCGAACCAATTATACTAATGGCGACCGATTCAGATCTTCACTGTCTCTTTACCGCACCCGTCGAGGAGCACAACGACTCGTACGTGATCGAGATTCCGAAACAAGAGGTCGAACTGGGAACGCTGGCCTCCGAGACGCTGTACCGGATCGCGCTGTTCGAGCCGGCGGCCGAGGCACCCACACCCCAGTCACCGTCTCAATCCAGTCCCGAGCCTCGGTCCAATTCCCACTCGGAGCCCGGGCCTCGGTCCAATTCACAATCCAAGTCTGAGACCCAGTCCGATTCCCGGTCCGACAAACCGGGCGGGGAACCTGAGTTCGAACCGTCGTCCCCGCCCGTTGCTGAGGGTGAAACGCGTGTCGTCGAAATCGACAACATCGGCGACAAGGGCGACGGCGTCGCACGTATCGACGGCGGGTACGTCGTTATCGTCTCCGACGCCGATGTGGGGGAGCGCCTCCGTGTCAAAATGAATCAGGTCCGCGAGAACGTGGCCTTCGCTGAGATCGTCGAACGGCTCCCATACTACGAATAAGCACCGCTCATATCGACTGGCACTTGTCGTGGACGCTGCTAGAGTTAGTGCGACCGCCGGCCACGCAGCCGAGGGTATATTTTGCCGCCGACTGTCATCCCTTGTATGGGACACGACCACGACGAGGACGCCAACGACAGCGAGGTGGGACACGACCACAGGGAACACACCCACGACGACCATCACGCCCACGACGCTGAAGGGGTTGAAATAGGCGTCCTCACCGTCTCGACCTCGCGAACGCTGGACGACGACCCAGCAGGTGACAGCATCGCTGCGGCCTGCGAAGCCGCGGGCCACGAGATCGCCGAGCGTCGGCTCGTCGCAGACGAGATGGACGCTATCGAAGACGCCGTTGCCAGCCTGCTGGATGACGGGGTCGACGTGGTTCTGACGACCGGCGGGACTGGTCTCACGCCCGACGACGTGACTGTCGACGCCATCGAACCGCTGTTTGACCGGCCGATTCCCGGCTTCGGCGAACTGTTCCGCTGGCTCTCCTACGAGGAAGTCGGGCCGATGGCGATGGCCTCGCGGGCGACCGCCGGCATCGTCGACGACCGGCTGGTGTTCTGTCTCCCCGGCAGCGAGAACGCCGCTCGGACGGGCGCGGAGCGACTCGTCGCGCCCGCTGTGGGCCACCTGCTGGGGCTCGTCCGCCGGTAGCACGGACCCGCACGGTTTTGGGCCGGCATCGGCTACAGGGAGGTATGCCCGAGGAGTTCACGCACGTCGACGAGGAGGGGGACGCACAGATGGTTGATGTGGGCGATAAGGCCGAGAGCCAGCGCCGCGCAGTCGCGCGCGGACAGATTCGGCTCACCGAGTCCACGCTGGCGGCCATCGACGCCGACGAGGTGGAGAAAGGCGACGTGCTGACGACGGCCCGCATCGGCGCGATTCAGGCGGTGAAACACACGTGGGAGACGGTGCCGATGTGCCACCAGATCCCCATCACGAACGTCGAAGTCGAGTTCACCGTCGGCGACGAGGCCGTCGAACTCACGGTTGCCGTCGAGACAGTCGGCAAAACCGGCTGCGAGATGGAAGCGCTGGAGGGCGTGACGACCGGCCTCAACGTCGTCTGGGATATGGTGAAGGCAAACGAGAAAGACGCCGACGGCGAGTACCCGACCACGGCCATCGAAGACATCCGTGTCGTCGAGAAAACCGTCGAGCGGTAAGCCCTGCGAGGCGGACCGCCCCGGTTACTCACTCCGGGACGCCGGCTGTACGTACACCGTCGCCGGGCTCTGGATGACGACGGCCCGGCCGGCGAACTCGAAGGACACCGTCAGGTCGCTGTCCGGCACGGGGAACAGCGCCTCCAGAACGTCCCCGTCGACGGTGTCCGCCAGCGGCGGCAGGTCGAGGGGGTCGCAGTCGTTCGCTGTCGAGACGGCCCGGACGACGACGCCGGTGACCGAGTCGTACGGCTCGGTCATCGCGTCCACGATTTCGTTATTGTCTGTGCTATCGACCATCGTCTCCGTCAGTCGCTCACCTGTTGGGTTTCAGTACCTTGGGCCGTGGTCACCGGCGCGGTCGTGATGGCTCCGACGGGGAGCTGGTACGCGAGTGTCGTCTCCCGGACGGTGCCCTGGTCGCGGCTCCAGACGATGAGCCCCGCGGCGTTGAGCTTCGGGAGGTGGACGTGGTGCAACTGGACGCGCGCCCGGCCGACCGCGGTGTCGTCGTCGCCGTCGACTGCGAGGTGTCCGGCCACGTCGTCTATCGTCACCTGGCCGTCCTCGTCGACCAGGAAGCTCAGGATGGCCCGCCGTTCGTCGTTCGCCAGGCAATCGAAGACCGAACTCCAGTTCAGCGTCTCTCTCTTGGACATCTGTTCTGAGGAACGTCCCGGAAGGGTAAGGCACTATTACCTGTTATATCACCCATTTATATGTCGACGCCTGTTATCGCTCCCATTTCGGCGAGTCGAACATCACTGAGTGGAGTACCTTGTTGGTCGCGCGGCGGATGCTCTCCGAGACCGACTGCTCCGAGATACCGAGTTCCGCCCCGAGTTCGCCCAGCGTCGTGCCACGCGGCACCTCGAAGTAGCCCGATTCGACGGCCAGGACCAGCGCCCGCCGCTGTGAGTCGGTCAGGTCGAACATATACCCGCCGTCGTACTCCTCCGCGAGCGTGTACACGCGGTCCAGCTGGAACACGATGTCGTGGTCCGTACAGAAGTTGTGGAAGTCCGTGAGCCCGCTGTGGTCGTCGAACCGGATACGGAAGAACCACTCGACGTTGCCTCTGGCCTCCAGAATCGTGGCGTTCGTCTCCGCCATGCCGTAGATGAGACTCTCCACGTCCTCGGCCCATTCGACGCGGTAGAGGGCGCTTTCCCCGATGCGGTCGAGCGAGCGCAGTGCTTGGACGTACGTACTCGACTCGACAGCGACTTCGAACTCGTCGAACGCCCCGCCGTGGACCCAGATGTACGGCATCACCCGCCCCGAGGCGGGCACCACCCGCTCCATCTCCACGTGCGTGTTGTCGCCCCTCGCCAGCACCTTCCCGAGAATGAACTCGTCCGAGTCGATTGTGAACTCGGCCACGACAGTCATAGCGTCGCTACTCTCCGGTAGGTAATCAATATAGAGTACGACCACCCGCGGCATGCCCCCGTCGGACTGGTAGGAGCCGGGTACCGCGTCGGCTACTGCCGAGCGGTAGACACGGCCCCGCGGTCAGGAACAAGGCCTATCTACGTTCCTGTGTTAGAGGCGCGCATGCACGTGCTGGGAATCGTCGGCCACTCCGAGTCGGGGAAGACCACGCTGGTAGAGCGGCTGACACAGCGGCTCTCCGAGACCGGACGTGTCGCGACGGTGAAACACTGTACGCACCCGCCGGATGTCGACACGGACGGGAAGGACACGGCTCGTCACCGCGACGCCGGGGCGGCCGAAACGGTCGCACTCACTGACGACGGCGAGTGGTACGCGACGGGCGAGTCACGGACGCTCACAGAGACGCTGGACGCCCTTGCGCCCGACTACGACTACGCGCTCGTCGAGGGGTACTCGGACGCGGCGGTACCGAAGGTGGTCCTCGGCGACCGCGAGGCCGCCGATCCCGTCCTCCACCGCGCGCCCCACGGCGCGGACGCTGACCTCGACGACATCGTCACGGCGCTGGAGGAACGGGACCCATACATCACGCTGGAAACACTCGTCGCGGATGTCAAGCGGGACCCAGACGAAGTTTACTCTGGCGCGATTGCGACCTTCACCGGGCGCGTCCGCGCACAGGAGGGGCCGGAGGACCCGCCGACGGAACTGCTAGAGTTCGAGCGCTACGACGAGGTCGCCGCCGAGAAGATGGCCGCGCTCCGGCGGGACCTCGAAGAACGCGACGGCGTCTATGCGGTCCGTTTACACCACAAGACCGGCGTGGTCGAGGCCGGCGAGGACATCGTCTTCGTCGTCATCCTGGCCGGCCACCGCGGCGAGGCGTTCCGTGCAGTCGAGGACGGCATCAACCGCCTCAAGGAGGAAGTGCCGCTGTTCAAGAAGGAAGTCACCGTCGACGAGGAGTTCTGGGCCCACGAGCGGTAAGTCGGCGTTCTTTTCGCGTTGCCGGCCCGCTACCGCCACGGCGTCGCCCGGAGCGCGTGGACCACCAGCAGCGTTCCGAGCGCGACGCCCAGCAGGACGACCGCCACCGGCAGCGCCGCGTCCAACCCGTCCGAAATAAACGAGGCCCATATCTGGACGGGGAGCGTCCGCGGGTAGTACGCCAGCATCATCGTCGCGCCGAACTCGCCCATCGCGCGGGCAAACGTCAGGACGAGGCCGGCGAGTAGCCCGGGCTTTGCGAGTGGGACCGTCACCGAGCGCATCGTCCCAACCCAGTCGCGCCCGAGTGACCGTGAGGCTTCTTCGAGCCGGTCATCAATGCCATCGAAGGCGGCTTTGGCAGTGACGACGAAAAACGGCGACGCGACGAACGTTTGGGCGGCGATGACGCCAAGTAGCGACCGCGTCACCGTCAGGTCGGTGAGACCGCCGAGTCCGTTCGGGCCGACGACTGTCAACAGCAACATCCCGCTGACGACTGGCGGGAGGACGAGCGGGAGGACGACGGCACCCATCGCGACGGTCGCCAGCACACTCGTGGTCCGCGAGAGCCAGTAGGCCAGTGGCAGGCCGAACACGACAGCGATGACTGTACTGCCGAGTGCGGCAACGAGAGACGTGACTGCGGCGTTGATGACGTACGTCTCTGTCAGACTCGTCAGCAGCGCCGTCGGGGAGTACGTGAGAACGAGCACGAGCACTGGAACGACGAAATACAGGAGCAGCACCGCTCCCAGAACGGGAACGAGCTCGCGCACGCCGACCGTATGGCCGGCTCTGGTCTCACCGCGTGACAGTGCTCGGGACATCTCCCACCAGTCGAGGATACGCCTGACGGACGGTAAATCCGTGTGGTGCGAGCCAGTCTCCGGACAGGACTGCCTCGAAGGCTGTACGCGCCGGTTCTGCAGCAGCACGGCGGACAGCCCCGTACTCGATAGGGCTGCCAGTGAGTATCGTGCCGTTCGGCAGTTCGTAGGTGGCGGCCTGATACTGTTCGGCCTGCGCGGGGTCACCGAGGTGTATCTCCGGCGGGAACTCTCGGAACGGGTAGTCGCGTTCGACCGCCATGCTCCGGTAGACGAAGGCGGCGTCGACGGCCCCCGTCTCGAACTGCGCGAGCAGTTGTGTCTCGGGGTACGTCTGGTCCGGCGAAAGGATAGCATTGGACAGGTCGGGCTCGTCGTAATAGTCCGCCGCGAGGGCCAGCACGAACAGCGTTCGATAGCCAAGCGGGTCGAGCGACGGGTCGGTGCGGCCGAGCGAGACGCTGTCGCGTCTAAGCGGGGCATACCACGGCTCTGCGTCCGCGATGCGCGTCCCGTCGGTCGTTTCTGGGTTGTACGCAAGCACCATCTCGTTGCCGGCGATCACTGCGTGCCAGGCAGTGTCCATGACTCGGCTGAACAGGGTCGGGTCCGCTAGGGCGACAATAGCGGGGTCTCGTTTCCCGTCGGCAACGAGACGAGCAGCCTGTACTGATCCGCGGGCTTCGACGGCCAGCTCGATGTCTGTCTGGCCCTGGAGCGTCTCACTGGCCGCGTTCTGCAGACTCCCCGCGACCAGCACGTCCACTCGCCCTCGACCGAACGCCCCGCAGCCTGCAGTTGCGGCGATACCACTTCCCAGTGCCGCAAGCACTGCACGCCGGGTACGTCGGGCCATTATTCGGTCATTTCTTGTTCGGGTACATCTGTGTTGGGGTTGTTCCCAGTATTGACAGGGCGCCTTTCACATTTTTGACCACGGTGTTTTATAACTAAGTAGTATAACCTAGTAATCATGACGCAGATGGAAGCAGCGCAGAACGGGACCGTCACGGAGGAGATGGAGCGAGTCGCCGAACGCGAGAACGTCGACCCGGCGTTCGTCCGACAGCAAGTCGCTGACGGACAGGCGGTGATTCCCGCGAACGTCGGCCACGACGCGCTGGACCCGATGATTATCGGCCGGGAGTTTGCGACGAAAGTCAACGCAAACATCGGCAACAGCGAGGAGACAAGCGACATCGAGGGCGAACTGGAGAAGCTACACACGGCTGTCCACTACGGCGCGGACACGGTGATGGACCTCTCGACCGGGAGCAACCTTGACGAGATACGGTCGGCCAACGTCGAGCACTCGCCGGTCCCCATTGGAACAGTACCCATCTACGAGGCGGTCAAGCGCGCCAGCGACCCGGGTGAGATTACCCACGAACTGCTGCTCGATGTCATCGAGAAGCAGGCGAAACAAGGTGTCGACTACATGACCATCCACGCTGGCGTCCGGATGGAACACCTGCCGCTGACCGACGGCCGCAAAACGGGGATTGTCTCTCGCGGCGGGTCCATCCTGGCGAAGTGGATCGAGGAGAACGGCATGGAGAACCCGCTGTACACGAAATTCGAGGAGATTTGCGAGATATTCCGCGAGTACGACGTGACCTTCAGCCTCGGCGACGGGCTCCGGCCGGGCTGTCTCGCTGACGCCGGCGACGACGCACAGTTCGCCGAACTGGACACGCTCGGCGACCTCACGCGGACCGCCTGGGAACACGATGTGCAGGTGATGGTCGAGGGACCGGGCCACGTCCCGATGGACCAGATCACAGAGCAGGTCGAACGCCAGCAGAACGTCTGTGACGGCGCGCCGTTCTACGTCCTCGGCCCGCTCGTGACCGACGTTGCGCCGGGCTACGACCATATCACGAGCGCCATCGGCGCGACGGAGGCGGCCCGCGCCGGCGCGGCGATGCTCTGTTACGTAACTCCCAAAGAGCACCTCGGGCTCCCGCAGAAAGCCGATGTGCGGGACGGACTCGCGGCTTATCGCATCGCCGCTCACGCCGCCGACGTGGCAAACGGCCGCGAGGGCGCACAGGACTGGGACGACGCGCTCTCGGAGGCCCGCTACGCCTTTGACTGGCGCGAACAGTTCGAGTTAGCGCTGGATCCCGACCGCGCCCGCGAGTACCACGACCAGACGCTCCCCGGTGACAACTACAAGGAGGCGCGTTTCTGCTCGATGTGTGGCGCGGAGTTCTGTTCGATGCGCATCGACCAGGACGCGCGGTCCGGCGGCGAGATGGAGTCGCTAGACGCCGACGACCGGACGACTCTCGAAGACACGTCAGCGGCAGCGGTAAACCGACCGCCCGTCGGTACCCACGACGAGGCGGATATTCCCGGCTCTGACGCCGACACCGGCTCTGATACCGGCGAGCATGCCGACGATTAGCACGGCGATAGTTCTTTATAATCGGTGTTCGTTTGTTGAAATGATGCAAAAGAAAGTCATCGCCCTCGTCGCGGTCGCGGCGCTTGCCCTCGTGTACGTTGTCAAGCGGTAAGGCTGCCTAACTCGGCTGTATCGCCCTCTAAACCTACTGTCGGCCGCCCTGCCCACTGGTCCCCAACGGCGTCGTATGAGGGGGCCCGACGGTCGGCAGTATTCTCTCAGTTGTTTCGTCGGCAGTGCCGTCGCTTTCCGAACCCTTACCCGGTGAACCGCCGTACCAGCGTGTATGTACGGCGTCGTCACCCGTAACGAGGAGGAGACGGAGTGGTCCGAGTTCGACCGGGCGTTCTACGAGGTCAAGGACGTGACCGGCCGCGCTGTCGAACCGATTGCGGGCGCGGTCAACATGGTGTCCTGTTTTGGCGACAACGCGGTCGAGAGCGAGGAGGACCTGCTCGCGTTCGACGACGAAGGAACGCCGGCGACACGGAATCAGCCCTACTTCGACTGGACGTACGTCTGTCCGACCCACGACCGCTACCGCGAGGGACTGCTCGACATCATCGAGGAGGCGGCAACTGTCAACGAGGATGTCCGCCTCGACGATGTGGGCTTCCCCCGGGACGAGTACTGCCACTGCGACCGGTGCGAGCGGCGCTTCGCCGAGAGCGACTTTGATGACTGGTCGGCCTGGCGCACGAACGTCATCACGGAGTTCGTTGCCGAGGCCCGCAAGCGCGTACCCGGTGAGATGTACCTCACGCTGTATCCGGACCCCTATCCCGGCCATCTCGAAGCCCGCTCCGGCGTTGCTGTCGACGACATCGCTGAGTACGTCGACGAGTACGTCGTCCCCATCTACGACATGGCGTACTCGACGACTTACTGGCTGGAGATTCTCGCGAAAGGCTGGCAGGACCGCCTCTCGACCCCGTTTAGCATCGAGCTATACGCCGTCGACGTGGACGTTGACGACCTCTCGAAGGCTGTCGAGGTGGCTGACGAGTACGCCGAGAGCGTGCTGTTCGGGTACGACGCCAGCAATGCCCGCGCGACCATCCGGCGGATGAACGCCGATGCCCGCGAGGGACAGTCTTTCGGGCCGGAGTAGCGGGTTCAATCTCGACGGATTACGCCCCGTCGCCGAACCGCTGTCCGCGCCACTGCAGAATCTCCTCGCGGTCGCGCGTGTCGGCCGGCAGTTCGTCGAACCACCGGGCCTCACTGATTTCGTGGTCCGGGTCGTCGACGGCGATGCTGGTTGTCTCCGCTCTCGCCTCGTACACCGGTAGGACGCCCCAGGCCATGTTGCCGTCACAGTAGAACTCGACTCGTCCGAGCATCGCCAGTCCCTCAATTGTCGCTTCAATGCCGCTCTCCTCGTTTAATTCCCGCAGTGCAGCCTCCTGAAACGATTCGCTGGCGTCGAGTTCACCGCCGGGCAGAACCCACATGTCGACACCCTCGTGGCGGACAAGCAGTAGTTCGCCAGTGGGTCGGTAGGTGAGCGCGTGCGCGCCGTAGGGCGCACCGTGGTCCCGGGCGACGGTGGCCACGTCTCGAAACCGGTTCCGCGGGACGTTCCGATGGCGCGTGAACTCGACGAAATCCGTGTAGCGCTTCCGGAGGTCGTGATACGTCTGCTCGGCCGTTTGACAGGCTCCGTCGGAGAGGTACCACAGGTCGTCGACGCTCGTCATCTGTGTCCTATCTGTGTCTGACACCTCGACGAAACAACCGTCTCGATGGGGGAAGGCGGTGGGCTGACCATGTCGATTGATAGTTTAGAGAGTCCCATAACAGTTGTTGTGACAGATGGGCTGTCGTGGCTTCTCCCGGGCGATTCCGCCGCTGTATCCAATGCGCTGCTATCAATAAATAGACATATTATTTCGGGTACATGTTGGGCTGACTCAGCCGAAGCGAAACACGGGAAGCGGTCCGAACAATGATAGCCACGCTCCCGTGTAGCAGGAACTCTTTGGCTGTTGTGACGACCTGACGGGTCGTTCTACCCACTCGATCTGTACGCCTTTGCGTTCCGTCAATCACGGAACGCACGCCAATGTGGAACTCCTGTCCACTTAATTCTATTTATCTAAGTAAATATTTAGACTGGTCTAATCTCGCTCATTTCGTAACGGAAGCGATAGAACCCAATCGAGGCGGTCGTCTCTTGTGGCCACACCGCCTACCCTACGTCCGACCGAGTTTTGTCGCCGTCCCGATTGGTTCAAACAGGACGTATCACGGTACACTTCCGACCACGTCCGCGGCTGAGTCGAGCAAACCCGAATCAGTCCCTTTTTGACGAGCCACCGAGTACCGCACGGTATGGCATTCGAAGAGGACGACAGCGTTATTCTCCACGACGAGCACAGCGACTACGACGGCGAGGAAGGCACTATCACGCAGGTCGTCGAGACGATGTTCGGCGACGCCAACTACACGGTTTCCTTCGAGGACGGGCAGGAGCAGGGCGTCCCCGAAGACAACCTCGAAGCCGCTGAGGACGAGTAGGGCCTCGATGTCGTCGGTTCCGTTCCACTACGTCGACCTTCGGACCTTTTGCTACGCGACGGAGGACGACAAACGTGTCGAGCAAGCGCTCCGAACGTTCCTGCCTGAGGACTACCCTATCGAGCGCGCACAGAGCGAGGGACACTACGGCGACCGTATCATCGTCCTCTCGGCTCGCGTCGAGAACGCCGACGATATCCGGCATGTGCTCACGCAGGTCGCGTCAGCGCCGGACATCGACGCGGTGCGTGCGGAACTGGACGACCGGGTCGACGACAACTGTTCGTTTTTCCTCACCTTCGATAAACAGGCCGCGTTCGGTGGCGACGTCGAGCGTGGCGACGGCATCACGCTCCGGGCGAAAGTCGAGGCTTACCCCGCAAAGCGGGAGAAAGCCGTCGCTAACGCCCGCGAACTCTTAGAGGAGTTGTGATGTACGAGGCCGTCTACGCCCACCCTGACGGTGACAGTACCGTCGCCCGGCACGCGCTGACGGCCGCCGATTCGGGCTACGACGGTATCGTCGTCAGGAACCACGGCGACAAGCCAGCTGAGTACGAGGCTGACGCTATCAGTGACGCGTACGGCGTCGATGTCGCGGCCGGCGTCGAAGTCCGGGCGGACGACCCCTCACGAGCGAGTGGGTTCGTCGGGAACTACCGAAGCGACCGGACGGTCGTCGTCGTCCACGGCGGCGACCGCCGCATCAATCGGTTCGCTGTCGAGCAACCGACCGTCGACGTGCTTGCCCACCCGATGCGAGGGGACGGCGACTTCAACCACGTTTTGGCGAACGCGGCGGCCGACAACGGCGTCCGCGTCGAGTTCGACTTCGGCCCGGTGCTCCGGGCCTCCGGCGGCACTCGCGTCCGGGCTATCAAGGAACTCCGGAAGCTCAGGGAACTGGTCGAGGACGCCGGCGGACCTTTCGTCGTCTCGGCGTCGCCGAGCAACCATCTCCAGATTCGCGCACCGCGGGACCTCATCGCGGTCGGGGAGACCATCGGCTTCGACGCCGACACCGTCCGCGAGGGACTGGCGGAGTGGGGCCGAGTCGCGGAGCGCAACCGCGGGCGCCAGAGCGACGCCGTCATCGAGCCGGGCGTTCGGATGGCAGACGACGCAAACGATGCCGACGGTGGCGAGCAGTAGCTCTGCTACCGCCACCCTGACTGGTCAGCACACCGCACCGCTCATTGTGCTTCGTTCCAACGCTTGTGTATGAAACACCTCCCGAAACACCTCCGGCCCCGGTGGCGGTATCTCGCCGTTGCCATCGAGACCTGGCCGGATGCCGCCTTGGACCGCCGGGCGTTCCAGCGCGAGGTGTGGTACGCCGCCCAGAACCTGCTGGGCGACACCGGCAGCGCCGAGACGGATATGACCGTTCTCCAGTTCCACGACTACGACGGCACGGCCGAGGCCATCGTCCGGACCAGACGCGGCCAGACGGACCCGGCACGGGCCGCACTGACCTGCCTGAACACCGTCGACGACCACGAGGTTCGGGTCCGCATCCGGGGGATTAGCGGCACCGTCCGCGCCTGTGAAGAAAAGTATATACGCGGGCCGCCGGAAGCCACTGAACAGAGACACGTCGTGTTCGAGAACGCAGACCGGAGCGCTACCGTTCGGCCGCCACGCTACGACGTCGAAACGGCCTCCGATGGCGCGTTCGTCGGCGCGACAGCACTCGATTTCCGATAACTATGCAGGGACAAAACCAACAGCAGGCCTACGACCGCGGGATTACTATCTTCTCCCCGGACGGACGCCTCTACCAGGTCGAGTACGCCCGCGAAGCGGTCAAACGCGGCACAGCAAGCATCGGCGTCAGAACGAGCGACGGCGTCGTTCTCGCCGTGGACAAGCGCATCCGGTCGCCGCTGATGGAGCGCTCCTCGGTCGAGAAAATCCACAAGGCCGACGACCATATCGGCATCGCCTCGGCCGGCCACGTCGCCGACGCCCGACAGCTCATCGACTTCGCCCGCCGACAGGCGCAGGTGAACCAGCTGCGCTACGGCGAGCCGGTCGGCGTCGAAACCCTCACCAAGGAAATCACCGACTACATCCAGCAGTACACGCAGGTCGGCGGCGCGCGCCCGTTCGGTGTCGCGCTCATCATCGGCGGCATCGTCAACGGCGAGCCCCGCCTGTTCGAGACCGACCCCTCTGGCACACCCTACGAGTGGAAGGCCCTCGCCGTCGGGGCCGACCGCGGCGACATCCGGGACTACCTCGAAGAGCACTACGACGAAGGGATGGACCTCGATGAGGGCGTCGACCTCGCACTGGCCGCGCTCGCGTCGGTCAATGACGACGAACTCACGCCGGAAGGCATCGGCGTCGCCACGGTTGACGTCGAAACGGAGACGTTCGGCCAGCTGACCGACGAGGAGAAGGAGACCCATCTCGCGGAGGCCGACTTGCTCGACACTGGCGACGACGAGGACGACGAAGACACCGAAGAAGAGTAACGCTTCCGACAGCCTTCGGGGCGGCTCGGCTCTTTTCTGTCCGACCACGCAGTAAGGCCTTTAAGTGGTCCACTGCTACCGATGGGTATGATATCGCTTGACGAGGCGGTGACGGCGCGCCTCGAATCCCACGGCCAGCGGTTCGAGGTACTGGTGGAACCGGACGCTGCGCTAGCGATAAAACGCGATGACTTCGACGGTGACCTCGAAGACGTTATCGCCGCGGAGGACGTGTTCGAGGACGCCTCTCGGGGTGACCGACCGCCCGAGAACATGCTCGAAGAGGTGTTCGACACCACGGACCCGATGGCCATCATCCCCGAGGTCATCAAGCGAGGGGAGATTCAGATCACGGCCGACCAGCGCCGCGAGATGCAGGAGCAAAAGCACAAACAGCTCATCCAGCGCATCACGCGCAACGCGGTCAACCCCCAGATGGACGACGCGCCACACCCGCCGGAACGCATCGAGTCGGCCCTCGAAGAGACCGACTTCAGGGTCGACCCGATGGAGCCCGTCGAGGCACAGGTTGACGACGCCCTCGATGCACTCCGGCCGGTCATTCCGATCCGGTTCGACGAGGTCACCGTCGCGGTGCAGGTCCCCGCAGACTACGCCGGGAGCGCACAGGCACAGATCCGGCAGTTCGGCGACCTCGAACGCGAGGAGTGGCAGTCAGACGGCTCGTGGGTCGGCGTGCTGACGTTCCCGGCCGGTCTCCAGAACGACTTCTACGACGTGGTAAACGAACACACAAGCGGCGAGGCGGAGACCCGAATCATCAAAGACGAAGACGACATCAGTACGCGCTAACGCCGCGGCGTCGCGTTACCCTTTCTTGAAGCCGACGAGAAAGCCGGCCGTGAAACCAGCGCTGACCGGCAGGGCCGAGAGCAGCGACGTGACCCAAGACGGCGGTTGTGTCGCTGCCGCGTTCCCGGCAGTCCCAGTCGCGTTCTGTGCGGCTCCGCCTATCGCGTTCCAGTTCACTTCGAGGATTCCGCGTGTCTCGAGGAACTTGAACAGCGCCAGTTCGATGCCGACGATGACGGCAATGAGCTTTGCGACCTTCTTGGCAGCGAACCCGATGATTCCGCCGATAAGGCCGCCGCCACCGAATTCGAGGCCCATCTGCTGGAGGCCCAACCCGTCTAGTTGGAGTACGAACTCACCCATACCGCGTACCTGACCGTCTGCTTTTAAATCCTTTGTGCTCGCCTCTGTCTCTGCTTATATCCGAGTGTGTCAGAAAGAAATAGTTTTTCTGCTGCCTGGGTTACCCGAAGAATTCAGGGAATTATTTTCGACACGGTACTATTTCTTTACTCATATCCAAAGATTTGTATCCGAGGGACGAATCCTTCTTACTGTTAAGATGGCAGAAACACCGAATTCCGATATGAGCGGTGCCGCAGGCGGACGTTCGAAGCGACCGAAATCTAACCAGGATTGGTGGCCAAACAAGCTCAATCTGGAGATCCTCGACCAGAACGCTCGGGACGTCGGCCCGATGGAAGACGACTTTGATTACGCCGAGGAGTTCCAGAAGCTCGACCTCGAAGCGGTGAAGTCGGATCTCGAAGAGCTGATGACCTCCTCACAGGACTGGTGGCCGGCTGACTACGGTCACTACGGCCCGCTGTTCATCCGGATGGCCTGGCACAGCGCGGGGACGTACCGGACTGCCGACGGTCGCGGCGGCGCGGCTGGCGGTCGACAGCGCTTTGCACCTATCAACAGCTGGCCGGACAACGCGAACCTCGACAAGGCACGGCGGCTGCTCCTCCCAATCAAGCAAAAATACGGCAAAAAGATCTCGTGGGCTGACCTGATGATTCTCGCAGGGAACGTCGCCATCGAGTCGATGGGATTCAAGACGTTCGGCTACGCTGGCGGCCGCGAAGACGCCTTCGAGGAGGACAAGGCTGTCAACTGGGGGCCAGAAGACGAGATGGAAACCCAGGAGCGCTTCGACGAGCCCGGTGAAATCGAGGAAGGGCTCGGCGCATCCGTGATGGGCCTCATCTACGTGAATCCGGAAGGGCCAAACGGTAACCCGGACCCGGAAGCGTCGGCGAAGAACATCCGCCAGACGTTCGACCGGATGGCGATGAACGACAAGGAGACAGCCGCACTCATCGCCGGTGGACACACGTTCGGCAAAGTCCACGGTGCTGACGATCCCGAAGAGAATCTCGGTCCCGAACCCGAAGCAGCCCCCATCGAGCAACAGGGTCTTGGCTGGCAAAACGAGAACGGGAACAGCAAGGGCGGCGAGATGATCACGAGCGGTATCGAAGGGCCGTGGACCCAGTCGCCGACCGAGTGGGATATGGGATACATCAACAACCTGCTCGACTACGAGTGGGAGCCGGAGAAGGGCCCCGGCGGCGCGTGGCAGTGGGCTCCGAAGAGCGAGGAGCTGAAAAACAGCGTCCCGGACGCCCACGACCCGGACGAGAAGCAGACGCCGATGATGCTCACGACGGACATCGCCCTGAAGCGAGATCCGGATTACCGGGAGATCATGGAAACCTTCCAGGAAAACCCGATGGAGTTCGGGATGAACTTCGCGAAGGCCTGGTACAAGCTTACCCACCGCGACATGGGCCCGCCCGAGCGGTTCCTCGGACCGGAGGTTCCGGACGAGGAGATGATCTGGCAGGACCCGCTCCCGGACGCCGACTACGACCTCATCGGTGACGAAGAGGTCGCCGAGCTCAAAGCAGAAATCCTCGACTCGGACCTCTCTATCTCCCAGCTCGTCAAGACCGCGTGGGCATCGGCGTCGACCTACCGCGACAGCGACAAGCGCGGCGGGGCCAACGGCGCGCGAATCCGCCTCGAACCCCAGAAGAACTGGGAAGTCAACGAGCCCGAACAGTTGGAGACGGTCCTCACCACGCTCGAAGGCATCCAAGAGGAATTCAACGGCGCTCGGGACGACGACACGCGTGTCTCGCTGGCCGACCTCATCGTCCTCGGTGGCAACGCGGCCGTCGAGCAGGCGGCAGCCGACGCCGGCTACAACGTCGAGGTTCCGTTCGAACCCGGGCGAGTGGATGCCGGGCCGGAACACACCGATGCCGCCTCCTTCGACGCTCTCAAACCGACGGTCGACGGGGCTCGAAACTACATCCAGGACGACATCACGCGACCGGCCGAAGAAGTGATGGTCGACAACGCGGACCTGCTGAACCTCACGGCGTCGGAACTGACGGCTCTGATCGGCGGGATGCGCTCCATCGGTGCGAACCACGGGGACACCGACCTCGGCGTCCTCACCAACGAGCCGGGGACGCTGACCAACGACTTCTTCGTGAACCTGCTCGACATGGGCACGGAGTGGGAGCCGGCAGCGGACTCCGAACATGTCTACAAGGGTCTCGACCGCGACACTGGCGAGGTCAAGTGGGAAGCTACACGCATTGACCTCATCTTCGGCTCGAATGACCGACTGCGAGCCATCTCGGAAGTTTACGGCTCTGCCGACGCGGAGGAGAAGCTCGTCCATGACTTCGTGGACACGTGGAGCAAGGTCATGAAGCTCGACCGCTTCGACCTCGAATAGGCCAGCGCAACGCCACTGCCGTGGTGGCTATCGCGAGCCGGGGGCTCCCATCTCAGCTACCGGTCGCTATTCACCCACGGAATCTGCCGTGTTACTGCCGAACTGCCGGCTCACTGGATGTTGCCGTGAACCGCCCGGGGGGTTAAATAATCGGACACCGTATCTTCACGACGAGTGACGGCGACACACACCACCGAACGAGCGGTCATCGCGAAACGCGTCGACAGTGGTACCGCTGATACGACGGAAATCCGGGACCTTGCCCGGGCGGCCGGGTACGATGTCGTCGGCGAGGTCACACAGACCAGAACGGAGGACCCGGCGTACCACCTCGGCGAGGGGAAAGTAACGCGGCTGAGCAACGTAGTCGCCCGCGAAGGGGCTGCCGTCGTCATCTTCGACAACCAGCTCGGGCCGTACCAGACATACAATATCGGGAACGAACTCCCCGAGCGGGTGCGTGTCATCGACCGCTTCCGGCTTATTCTCGAAATCTTCGGCCAGCGGGCCCAGACGCGGAAAGCACAGCTGCAGGTCGAACTCGCGGAGCTTCGGTACGAACTTCCGCGTGCCGAGGCCAAGGCCAGCCTCGCCAAACGCGACGAGCGTCCGGGATTTATGGGTCTCGGCGAGTACGACGAGTCCCGCGAAGAGGACATCAAAAAGCAGATCGCCAACATCCGGGATGAACTGGAATCCATCGAGGAGACCGAGCGACATCGCCGGGAACAGCGTCGGGAGTCCGGCTTCGACCTCGTCGCGCTGGCCGGCTACACCAATGCCGGGAAGTCGACGCTCCTGCGCCGCCTTGCCGACGACCTCGATGTCGACGAAAACGACGACCTCCACCCCGACCTCGACACGACGGCCGAGAGCGAAGACCGGCTGTTCACAACGCTCGGGACGACCACTCGCCGCGCCGAGGTCGGGAAGCGCGAGGTGCTGGTCACCGACACGGTGGGGTTCATTCAGGACCTCCCGCACTGGCTCGTCGAGTCGTTCAAGTCGACGCTGGGGTCGGTGTACCACGCTGACCTCGTCTTGCTTGTCGTCGACGTCTCGGAGTCTGTCGAGGAAATCCGGGAGAAACTGGTGACGAGCCACGATACGCTGTACGAGCGCAACGAGGCTCCCATCGTCACGGTCCTCAATAAGACCGACACGGTCGACGACGAAGAGGTCCGCCGCAAGAAGGACGCCCTTTCCTCGCTGGCCCCGAACCCCGTCGCCGTCAGCGCCAAACAGGGGCTCAACATCGATGACCTGGCCGAGCGCATCGACCACGAACTGCCGGACTACGAGCGCGAGCGGCTCGTCCTCCCGATGACCGACGACACGATGAGCCTCGTCTCGTGGATTCACGACCACGCCAGCGTCGAGACAGTCGATTACGGCGACCAGGTGGTCATCGAGTTCGAGGCGCGGCCGGCGATCATCGAGCAATCGCGGGCAAAAGCGGGGGAACTGGTCGGTGCGTCGGCCTGACTGCGGACGCTACGCTTCTGCTTCTTGCTGCCACAGTACGCTCGGTATCTCGTCTAGCAGGTCCGTTGCGACCAGCCCGTAGCCACGGTCGTCGACGACCCGGTCACCGACGCTGCCGACAGTGTAGGCAGCGATAGCGGCCGCATCAAGTGGGTCCTGACCGCAGGCGAGTGCGCCCGTCACACCCGCAAGCACGTCGCCGGTTCCGCCGACCGTCATCCCCGGATTGCCCGTCCGGCCGACGCGGGTCCGCTCGCCGTTGGAGACGATGTCGTACGGACCTTTGACCAGCAGCGTGTGTCCGATTTCCGCTGCGAAAGACTCCACGAGGTCTGCCCGTTCCCGCCAGTCCTCGGCTGTTTCACCCCCCATCCCGAGAAGTTCGCCCTGGTGGGGCGTGCAGATGAGTTCTGCGTCCGTCTCGACGTCCGGGACCACTGACAGCGCGTCGGCGTCGACGACGGCCGTTCCCTCGAACCCGGACAGCAGGTCCGCGACAGCATCCAGCGTCGCGTCGGTGTCTCCGAGCCCTGGCCCGAGAATCAGCGTGTCGTGGTCCGCCGCCAGCTCAGCAAGGCGGTCGACGTGCGGCGGCGCGAGGTGGTCCCCGTCGAACGGCCGCACGATGAGGTTCTCGCTGTAGGACTGGATTTCGCGCGCGACGACAGCGGGGCAGGCGACCCGGACGAGGTCGGCCCCGCCTCTGAGCGCGGCCTGTGCGCTGAGTGCCGGTGCACCGGTGTACGGGCCGCCGCCGACGACCAGCACCTCGCCGTTGTCGCCCTTGTGGCTCGCGGGGTCCCGTTCGAGGCGAGAGAGGTCGCCCCGCTCGACGAACAGCTCCGCCGCCTCTGGGATGCCGATGTCGGCGACGGTGACCGGCACGTCGAGGGCGGGGAGGCCCGGCTTGGTGTCGTGGAACGTGACGACGTGGTCGGGGTCGACGGCGTTGTCGGCCAGCCGTCCCGTCTCGGCGTCGAGGCCGGACGGCACATCCACCGAAAGAACGGTCGCGTCGCTCTCGTTCATTGCCTCGGCGGCCGTCGCCGCTGGCTCCCGGAGATCACCGGCGATACCTGTGCCAAGCATCGCGTCGATGACGATGTCGGGAGTGCCGAGGTTCAGTGCCGAGGAATCCCTGACCGTCTCTGTCGGATACTCGGCGTGCTGGAGGGCATCCCAGTTCTCCCTGGCAATCGTCGTCGAGATAGCACCCGGTCGGCCCAACAGGAGGACTCGGAGGTCGTAGTCGTCGAGAAAGCGGGCGGCGACGAGCGCGTCTCCACCGTTGTTTCCCCGTCCAGCGACGATGACGACCTGTTCGCCGGGGTCAGCGATGGTACGGATCGCCTGCGCGACGGCGTGACCGGACGACTCCATCAGCTGCTTGCGCGGGACGCCGAGCGCGGCGGCATTCTCATCAACGACACCCATTTCGGAGCCGGTGAGCATACCCGCGGGTTCGCCCGCCAGCGAAGTAACTCTACGGGACTTACCACTTGACCTCGAAGCCCTCGATGCCCTCGGGGTCCCCGTACTCGACTTCGACGCCGGTGACGTTCGCGCGTTCGCTCCCTTCGTGACAGAACTCGACCATCGCTTCCACGTCAGCTTCGGGGCCTTCGAACACCGCTTCGACGCGCCCATCGTCGAGGTTTCGGACCCACCCGTCGACGTCCCGGTCCTGTGCGCGTTCCCGCGTGGTCGCTCTGTAATAGACACCCTGAACACGACCGGAGACGAATACGTGTGCTCGCGTTCGAGCCATGGCCGAGAGTTTGCTGGCGGACTCCGTTATACTGTCGCCTTCCGCTACGCGTCTCACTCCTCGTTACTGCCCGTTCGGAGGTAATGGAACAGGTACGTCTGCGTGTAACCGGCGTACTCCCCACCCAGTGCGGCCCGGATTGCTCGCGACGTGTCAGCGTAGTTCCCCCGCTCACACTCCGGGTAATACTCCTCGATGGTCGTCCGAATCCAGGTGTCCAGTGGGACCGCTTCGAGGTAATCAAGCGAGAACAGCAACACGCAGTCCGCGACCTTGTCACCGACGCCGACAAAGCGGGTAAGCGACTCTCTGGCGTCCTCGTAGCTTAGTCCGACGGCTTCTTCGGGATGGGCTTCGCCAGTGGCGACCATCTCCGCGGTGCGCTGGACGTACGGCGCGCGATAGCCCAGTCCGAGGTCCCGGAGCCGCTCCTCTGTTGTCTCTGCCAGCGCGGACGGCGTCGGATAGGCGTTGTACGTCCGCCCGCCGAACTCGATTTCCTCGCCGAACGCGTCGCGGAGTGCCTGCTGCATACTGTGAATCCTCGCCACGCGCATCTGGGCCGAGCAGATGAACGAGATGAGGGCGCCAAACGGGGGGTCCTGAACGAGTCGCATCCCCCAGAACGTCTCATAGGCCGACTGGACCACGTCGTCGTCCGGTGCCGTCGCCCGAATCGCGTCGAGGTCGTCGTCAAGTCGAAGGAGTCGCCTGAGCGCCGTCTCAGCGTCGACTGTCGATTCCCATTCGAGCACCCCGTCTCGCTGCCGGACGCGGATGACCGCTGGTGACCCGTCTCGCTGGATTGTCGTCCAGTACCACGCGCCGCCGCCGGTTGCCCCGTCGCGCTGGTACATTTCGCCATCCTCTCGGTTCCAGAGGTAAGACTGTCCGCTCTCGACAGTTGCCTGCAAATCGATACCGCCGGCAAGCGACCCGACATCGATGACGCCCTGCTCCATTGTCCGAGTATACGGCCCCGGAGGTAATGGCGTTACGAGTTCTGTCCGCGCTGTGTTGGCACACACTCGCAACTCGGAAACCGCGGGTTGCTCGCATATCCCTGCGTTTCGTCGTCGTGATGTTTTGGAGTAGCCGTCTGTGTACCGCTTGATCGTCCGTTCCGTCTTGCTGACTCCTGATATCCGTGGCGTGTGGTACTCTCTGGGTCAGGGCTAACCTTCATTATATTGGGAAACAAACATACTACCATGAATTGCCGAGTTGTTGTCGAGGCCGCAGTCCCAGTGTACGACGTGGCATCTGCGGATGAGGCAGTTCGCATCGCCATCTCGAAGACGGGCGAGATGTTGAATCCTGACCTCAACTACGTCGAAATCAACATGGGAGACCGGCACTGTCCGCACTGCGGTGAGACACTGGAACCTGCCTTTCTCGCAGCCGACGAGAGTCTCGTCGCACTCGAACTGGAGATGACTGTGTTCAACGTCGAACGGGACGAACACGCCGCCCGGATCGCCCGCAAGGAGATCGGGCAGCGGCTGGAGAACATCCCGCTCGACGTGCTGGAAATCGAGGAGATTCCAGAGGAGTCCGACGAGACGACTGAAGACGAGTCCTCGTCCGCGGAACCGGCAGCCGAATCCGGCGACCTGCCATCGGACCAGTCCGGAGACGAATCGGACGACGTGTTACCCGAGTTCGAGGAATTAATCGACGAGTAAGTCTGGCTTCCGAGCAGCGGAGTGCGCGACACTCTCGGCGTATTGTAACTCAAGCATATCTCTGATAGCGGTTATACAGTCACTAGCCGCAGTGCTCGTCGGGTAAATCGCGTAGAAGCTACGGAGAACCGTTAGTCCGCGGCGGCAGAAACAGGCTCTTTGGTTTCGTCAGCCATCTCGGAGGCAATACCGTCAGCAATCGCAAAGACAGCGGCCTTGTGGTCTGTTTTCGACTTGTGAATCGATGTCGGCTTGACGCCAAGTTCCTCGTATTCGTCGTGGTCTACTTCTGTCCCGGATTCGGCTTCGTAGTGGTTCTGTACCTGTGCAAGCAGGCCGTGAAGGTGGATGAGCTCCTGCTTTTTCATAGTCAACCCAAGGTAACAACTCGAAGGTTATAGTACTACTCTGATGAAGGTTAACACACGGCTGTGCTAGTACTACGTAATAGTTTATGCATAATTCTTGCCACGGAGTATATTCTAGGTATTTTGCGCTAAATTTTATCATTTCTAAAATATCATGGAGGATTGGTAGCAAAATACACACTACTGTTGACGGACCGAGCCAGCCAGCTCAAACGTGTTGCAGGTGCCGACGACCGGCACCCAGAATTATGGACCAGCTACGCCTATTTTCAACATGGATAAAGCGACCCTTCCCTCGGACACCAAGATTGGTCGGGTGGCCCTGACTGTTGCTGAGTTATCACCGACTGTCGAGTTCTACCGTGCTGTTGTCGGCCTCAACGTTATAGACGCAGACGCCGACCGCGCGATACTCGGTGCGGGCGGACAGGCGCTCTTGATTCTAAATCACCGTCCAGACGCACCAGTGAGAGAGGATTCAGCGACCGGGCTGTATCACGTCGCGTTTCGCGTCCCATCGCGAGCGGCGCTGGGTGACGCACTCCAGCGTATCAACTCGGAGTGGACACTCGACGGCGCATCGGATCACGGTGTCAGCGAGGCGCTGTATCTGTCGGACCCGGCCGGGAACGGCGTCGAAATCTATCGGGACTTTCCGCGGGCGTCGTGGGAGGAGACACCGTCGGGTCACGTCGAAATGGTAACCGACCCCCTCGATACGCAGTCAGTCGCGGCCGCTGCGACCGGCGAACAGTCGATGCCCGCCGACTCCGATATCGGACACGTGTATCTGGAAGTCTCGTCAGTGGAGACGGCCCGGGCGTTCTACGCTGATGCACTCGGACTCCGCGTCAGGGCCACATACGACGGCGCGGTGTTCTTGGCGGCCGGTGACTACCATCATCATATCGGGGCCAACGTCTGGAAACGGCGATCCAAGCCCCACGCCGGGCAGGGGCTGGCATGGTTCGAAATTCGGCTCCCCGACGAAGCGACCCTTGATGCGACACAGAAGCGCCTGCGTCAGTCCGACTACGCTGTCTCCGAAACCGGTACTGGCCTCACAGTACGCGACGGCGACGACATCGAACTCCGCCTGCGAACCTGAATACGTGACAGTTAGGCCGACTGACCGATGTGCCAAGTCAAGTGTCTCCGGGCGCTATCTGGAGTATGCACTCGACACTGTGGCCGACTTGGAACGCCGGGCGACCGAGAACAGAAACTGACTGGACGGGCGTGACAGGACGCGGCCGACGGCCGGGAAGAGAGCGATGACTGGCCCTCATCAGGGGCAGCAGCTCGTGACCGCGGGCACCGCGCCGTCGCAGGCGAGTGCAGCGGCAGTGCTGGTCCACGGTCGGGGTGCGACGGCTCGAAGCATCGTCCAGATGGGGGCGGAGTTCCAGCAGGACGGACTGGCTCTCCTCGCGCCACAGGCCGCGCGAAACACCTGGTATCCCAATTCGTTTCTTTCGCCGGTTGAGCAGAACGAACCCGGTCGGACCTCGGGACTGCAGGCTATCGAGGACGCCGTCACGGAGGCCGAGGAAGCCGGGATTCCGACCGAGCACGTGCTCGTGCTGGGCTTCTCTCAAGGAGCCTGTCTCGCAAGCGAGTTCGTTGCTCGTAACCCACAACGCTACGGCGGCCTTGTGGCCCTCAGTGGCGGTCTCATCGGCGAGTCTATCGACGAGCGTGAGTACGAGGGCGACCTTGAGGAGACGCCGGTGTTTCTGGGCTGTAGCAATGTTGACCCGCACATCCCCGAAGAGCGCGTTCACGTCACGGCCTCGGTCTTCGAGCAACTCAACGGCGACGTGGAGGAACGCATCTACGAGGGAATGGGTCACGGCGTGAACGAGGACGAACTGACATACGTTTCGTCGCTGGTCGATACCCTCGTCAGTTAGGCGGCCCGACCGCTGGACCGTTCACCGAAATCTCTTGCATAAGTGGCTGAGCAGGGAGTTACCGGTCCCTCACCGCGAGACTTAGTGGTTGGGAAATGCATATATGATATGGAAATTTCCCGCCGACGGTTTCTCGCTACGGTTGGAGCCGGTGTGACGCTCGGCGGCGCAGGCTGCGCGGGAGATGACGGTGCTACTACTGGAGCCGGCTCGGCACCGGGGTCTAGTACTGGAACCAGCGCGGCGTCGACGGCAACCGATCAGAACGACAGACCAGAACCACCGACAGCGGACAGCCGCCTGCATCTGGACTTCGAAATCGGGACACTCGAAGAGAACATCGTCAGCGGCGGTGTTCGTAAAGACGGTATTCCAGCCATCGACGACCCGACGTTCGCCGACACGCCCCCGGACGGACTGGCTGCGGACGACCCGGTATTCGGTCTGGTCCGGGATGGGGAGGTGAAAGCCTATCCGCAGTATATTCTTGTCCACCACGAAATCGTGAACGACACCATTGCCGGCGACGCCGTCGCTGTGACGTACTGCCCGCTGACGGGCACCGCACAGGGGTTCGAACGTGGCCCGGTGGAGTTCGGTGTCTCCGGGCGACTGGTAAACTCAAATCTGACGATGTACGACCGGGGCACGGATAGCTGGTGGCCACAGATGCTGGCAACAGCGATTACAGGCCCGCTAACTGGCGAGTCACTGCAGGAGTTCCGGGTCACTTGGACGACGTGGGATCGCTGGTCTAGAACCTACCCGGAGACGCGAATCCTCACCGAAGACACCGGTTTCCAGCGGCGCTACGGCGTTGACCCGTACGGCCAGTACAACGAGAAGCGCGGCTACTATTCGAGTACGCGGACGCTGTTCGAGCCGCTACACGACGACAGCCGCGCACATCCGAAGGCTGTCGTCATCGGAACCCGGACCGAAACAGGGGCGCTCGCATTCGACAAGGAAACACTGCTGCGCCAGCGGGTGCTGACCGGCCGTATCGACGACACGCTGTACGTCGCTGTCGCGGATACTGCCCTCGAAACCGGGTACGTGTACGCGAACCCGGAATCGCTGTCAGTTACGGCGTCGGACGACGGCTACACGATTGACGGGACGGCGTATGATGCCGATTCGCTCCCGCTGGACCGCACGCTGTCCTTCGACGCGATGTGGTTCGCCTGGGCCGGTTTCTATCCGGAGAGTGCGTATGTCAACTGACAATCCGACCGACCGGGCTACTGTGGCTGCCAGCATCCAACGCTTGTTTCGGAACACCGTGGTTGCGGTCAGCGGAGCGCTTAGCCGCCGTGACGGACAAGTGGGCCTGGCTGTGTCTGGACTGACGTACTTCCTGCTGTACCTCGCTGGTCTCAGACACCTCGGTCTCGGCCCCGCCGGCTACGAGGTGTCTGTCGTCAGTAACCCGCTTACCCGTGCGTTCCGACAGGTCGGCCCGTTCCAGTGGGAACCGATTGCACTAGTGGTCGTCGGCCCGGTCGAACTGCTCGTGGCCCCGCTGAATATGCTTCTCGGGGCAGTCCTGGCATTGCTGGTCGGACTCAACCTCGCTGTCTCCGTCGTCGCGTGGCGCGGCCCAGCGGCCTGCCGTCTCGGCCCGGGTGCAGGGGCTGTGTCGGGACTCCCGGGACTACTCTCTGGGTTCGCCTGCTGTGGGCCCACTATCCTGCTCGCTGTCGGCGTGCAGGCAAGCGCTGGGCTGCTCTCACTGTTCCAGTGGCTCCTCCCGCTCACCATCGTGGCGCTGTTCGGAACCCTTCTCTGGGTGGGGAGTCGAGTTGAGACAGCGTGACGGGCACCGTAGATAGTTCCTACCGCCGCAGAACAGATAGTAGCAACAGGCTACCGAATCGGACGGTGCGTGAAACTTTTTTCCTCGATTTGAGGGAAACATATAATTACTCCGTACGACCCATCTACCAGTATGACCGCTACTGTCGTGAGCGAGGTCAACCGACCCTACGTGCCGACGGGCGGGGCGAAACTGACCGCTGAAATCGAAGTTGAGCCCGGACGGTTGGAGGAACCACCCACGCGACAGATCGCCCTCTGTATCGACGCCAGTGGGTCGATGGCCGGCGACGACATCGAGCAGGCACGCGCCGGCGCTGAATGGGTGTTCGGGCTTCTCGACGAAGACGACTACGTCTCGATCATCGCCTTCGACAATGAGGTCACGACGGTGCTTGCGCCGACGCGGTGGGGAACTATTTCGCGCGAAACGGCAGTGGACGCGGTCGCCGACATTTCCGCTGGCGGGGGCACTGATATGTACAGCGGCCTGCTGGAAGCGAAGGCGTCCCTGCAGGATTTACCGACCGACGACAACACGGCCCGGCGGGTCCTGCTCCTCTCTGACGGGAAGGACAACTCCCACGACCCGGAAGCGTTCGGGACGCTGGCCCGCGAAATCGACACTGAGGGCATCAGAATCAAGGCGGCCGGCATCGGGAGCGACTACCGCGAGGAGACGATTCGGACGCTTGGGACCGTTGCTCGCGGCGAGTGGACACATCTGGACGCCGCCGGTGACATCGAGTCGTTCTTTGGCGACGCAGTTGAAGAGGCCGGGACCGTTGTTGCTCCTGACGCCCGTCTCGAACTCGACGTGGCTGACGGTGTCGAAGTGAGCGAGGTGTACCGTTCGCTCCCACAGACGCAGTCCGTGAACCCCGACTGGGAGGACAACACGGCGGTCGTGCCGCTGCCCGACCTGCTTGAGCGGGAAACCCAGCGGGTCGTACTGAAAATACACGCCCCGGCCAATGACCCGCAAAACGCCGTGACTCTGGCGGATGTCACGCTGCACGCCGGCGGTGAGACGACGCGGGAATCAATCACCGTCGACTACACCGACGACGAGTCGAAACTTGCCGAGCACAACGAACAGGTCGACGTGGACCACCGCCAGACTGTAATCAAGACGGAACTCGGCAAGGGCAACGTCGCCGAAGCCCAGACGCAACTGGAGCGGATGACGCGCATCCACGGTGAGGATGCCGAAGCCGTCCAGACAGCCGAGCGGGAGACGCGCATCGTGATGGAAGGCGGGCGCAAAGAGCAGAACAAAGCGACGAAAATCGTCACTGACGAAGGTATCCAGAAGTGACTGTCCGGATCTGTGTTGTCAGCATGGCCGCCACTGGCCGGAGAAACAGGTGATTCATGAACTGGGAACCTGAGAGCGGTGATGTCATTGCCGGCCAGTACGAACTTAAGGAGTTCCTCGGCAAGGGGGGGTTCGCAAAGGCGTTCCGCGCCAGAGACATCGACAGCGGCGAGTCGGTCGCCGTGAAATACCCCAACTACACCGAATCCCAGAACGACCCCGACATCATTGAGGAGTACTTCAAAAAGGAGGTCGACTCGCTGGAACGCATCCGCCGAGCCGGCGGCCACGAGAACGTGATGGATTACTACGATCAGGTCATAGAGCGTGACGTTCCGTTTCTGGTCGTCCAGCTGATCGTCGACGGGATCGAGCTCGACGAAGTCATCGACCAGCACGGCCCGATCGACGACAGCGAGCAGGTCCGCCAGATCGGCATCGATCTCTGTGACGCGATGGGGTTTCTCCACGAGAACGAGATCGTCTACCGGGACCTGAAACCGGAGAACGTGATGCTCACGCCCGACATCACGCCCACACTGATCGATTTCAACACGGCGACGGGCTTCGACGCCTCCGGGGACCCCGCCTCTGGGAACACCGGGACGACAATTCTGGGGCCGTTCAAGCCCCGTGAAGTCGCCGAGGCCAGCCGGACTGACGTTCGGCAGGGGCCGTGGTCGGACGTGTATTCTATCGGGAAGATACTCCTGTTCCTGCTCAAGGGGAGCGTCCCGAAGAAAGACGGGGTGAACCCGCAAGCGTTCGGGGCCGACTGCGACGATTATCTGGCCGAAATCGTCGAACGGGCCACGCAATCACATTATCGCGACAGATACCGGAACGCGACGGTCCTCAAGGAGGTGCTTGAACGGCGCGATCCGACGCCGCCCGCGACAGCGTCGGTGACGTACATCCAGGCGGACAGGCAGTTCACCGTTGAACCGGGCGACACTATCGGGCGACAGGGCGCGAGCGGTCCCCCGGCATCGATAACAATCGAAGATCCGCAGGGAGAGTACATCTCCTCGGTGCAGGTACAGTTCGATATCGAGGACGGCGAGTGGGCCCTCCACGACCGGAGCCTCAACGGGACGTTCGTCCAGAAAGGGGCTGGCTGGCAGCGAGTCCTCTCCGAACCCGGACGCAACCGCCTGCGTTCCGAAGGCGAGGACCCGACCGACAGACACGGCGACGTGCCCCCCGAATCGGTGACACTCAGTGACGGCGATCTGGTGTCGCTGGTCCATCCGACCTACGGGGTCACGTTCGAGTTCCACCCGGAGGAGTCATGAGATACAGTACGAACTATGACATCGGCGACAGGAAGCGAGGACAGGGCATTAACGAGGACAGCGTCTCTTTGACGGTGTTTGAGGAGGGCCATCGAGACGGCTACCGCGGGCAAGACAGACCACAGTCGAAGGAGCCGGTCACAGCAGGCGGCGACGAGACGGCGGATGTGACAGGCGAGACAGCCGGTACTGAGACGGCGGCCGATACCGCTGACGACACGGACGCAGCCGACACTGCCGACGCAGATACGTCTGACACCGATGGCGATGGGAAGCCGATGAACCGCTCGGCCGGCGTGTTCGTGGTCGCTGACGGCGCTGGCGGACACGATGCCGGCGATATCGCGTCGTACATCACGACGACTATTGTGGCTGAACAGCTTGCCCCCGTGGCGATCCGGACGGCCCGGAGCTATCCCGGAGGCTTCGATGTGGATGTGGCCCGTGACGTCCTTCCGGACCCGCCCGGTGAGCGCGAACTCGAAACTGCCGTGGCGGAGGCGATTACGGCGGCCCACCGCGAGATCATCCGGTACGCAAACGAGACCGGGACCCAATCCTACACGACGGTTGTCGCGGGGATCTACGCCGACGGCAAGCTCCATTACGGCTGGGTCGGTGATAGCCGGGCCTACGTCGTCAACAGTGTCCGTGAAACGATCTCGCCGTTGACCAGAGATCACGCCGTCGTTCAGGAATGGGTCGACAACGACGAAATCGACCCCGTCGAGGCACACGTCCACCCGAACGGGAACGAGATCACACGCGCGCTGGGCGGGTCCGGCTACGAGGACCCCGACGAGGCGACTGTCGGGGTGGACACGCGCACAGTCAGGCTGTACGCGGAAGACACGGTGTTGGCGACCAGCGACGGACTCATCGACGCCCAGACCGACGCACCGGAACTGTACGAGGAGTACGTTGATTCGGACCACGCCGATACGGTGGCCGAGCGTATCCGCGAAGCGGCTGTCACGGACGACGAGATCCGTGACGTTGTCCTCGACGCAGCGTCCCTCGACGCGGCGAGTCAGGAGTTCGTGTCACTGGCAAACAACCGCGGCGGGAAGGACAACATCTCCGTGCTCCTGTTTGCTGATAGTGCGCTCCCGAAAACGCCGGAAAGCGGCGGTATGCCAGTTCGAGATATCGATCCAGACCTCGATATTTCCGAACGTGACACAGTGATCATGACAGACGAGTAGAGAGAAAGTTTCGTGGGACAAGTATTTTATTTCTCGACTCTGTAGGGCCTAACGAAATCCATGCCTGAATCCGACCGCACGGTAAAATGCCCCATATGCGACGAGGATTTTGATCCGACAGTCGCGGGCGGATGGTGCACAAACCCGGACTGTGGTGAGTGGCAACACACTGACGAAAGCGCCGCCGATTTTGCTACCGATGATGGGGTACCGGACGACGCCGACCTGATACCGGAAGGCACGGACGAGACGGACCCAATGGATGGCCGGGCCGTAGAGGCTACCGACGAATCCGACACCCCTGATAGCCACACCGAAGACGAAGCATCGGCGGATGCGGCCTCGGATACTGGGGCAGCCGAGGTCGGTGACGAGACGGCGGAAACGGCAGAGACAGCGACGGAACACGAAACTGACGCCGACATCGAGGCCGAAAACGGAACCAGGCCGAACGGTACGACGGAACCCGACGAGGCCGATGGGACCTCGAAACAGCACAGCAGTGACTCTGATGAGGACGCCGAGACATCCGACGAAACCTCGGAGGCAGATGACGACGTGGCGACGATTAGCTGTCCGGACTGTGACCACGAACTTGACGCCGATGCGAATTTCTGTGTCGCCTGTGGTGCCGACGTACAGGACATCACACCGGAAGACGACGGTTCACTCGACGCGTGCCCGTCCTGTGACACCGCTGTTGACGACGACGCCAGTTTCTGTGTCAACTGTGGGGAAGATCTCGACGCGCATCGCGGCGACCGTGACACATCGACGGCTGATTCGACAGCTGAGTCGTCGACTGCCGACGAGACGGAGAGTGAGCCAGCAGCCACGGGCAACGCCGTCGACACACTCGCCTCACAGTCCACCGACGACGCGACGGTCCCGGACAAACTCGTCCTCGCGGTCGAAGGTCGAGACATCACCGTCGAAGACGGGGACCGCATCGGCCGGGAAATCCGGGCGGCGCTACTGGACGCCGGGCGACCGGAAGACGAAGCGGTCCGAATCCACCGCGAACACGTCCGGTTTGACCGACAGCCCGACGGGTACTATGTCGTCGATCTCGGGGACAACCCGACGCGGCTGAACGAGACCCAACTGCAGAAGGGCGACCGGGAACCAATCCAACCGGGCGACGAACTCGAACTGTCTGGTGTCGCCACGATGACAATTCGGGCGGCGTGACCACCCATAATTAAGCGGTCGGTCGGGAAACATCAGGCTGATGGAGCGTGGTCGACTGTGGCTGGAAGTCCGTGAGTCCGCCGCATTACTGCGAGTTGAAACCTGGCTGTTTGTTGGCATGGGCGTGGCATGGCTCGTCTACGGTGGCTGGGTACTCGCGACGGGGCTGCTGCTGGCGCAGTTCCCGGGGCTCGAACGACCTGTTCTCGCGACATTTGCTGGTCGAACCGTCTCGCTACGAACTGTACTTGCCACTGGTCTCTGGCTCGGCGGTCCGTCGCTGGCCACCGTCGTCCTCATCAACCGCCGGCTTCGGAACAGGCACGGCAACCTCGTCGACGCGTATCGGCTGGACCACCCGAGTCTGTTGCTCGCTATCCCCGGCAGTGTGCTCCTCGGCTGCCTGCTGGTGAGTCTGAGTCTCGGTCAGCGAGGGCCGCTCACGGTGGTTGCACTGTTCGGAACAGTGCATCTGGTCGTTCGGACCGTCGCTTACGGTCACCGTGTGTACACACTTTCGGTCCCCTCATTCCTGTCGCTGCTGGTGTTTGTAAGCGCAGTCTCGCTTAGTACTGGGTGGCTGGTCCAGATGGTCACCGCACCCGGCGTCCAGTCGGGGCTGTCACCGTGGCTGACTCAGGCCGGCGTTAGTCCCGTGGGTGAGGCGGCACTCCAACTGATGGGCGTCCAGCCAGCACAGGCCACACTCCTCTGCATTGCCGTCCCCGGTGTACTGGCGAGTGCGTACCTCCTCTTCCAGTTGCTCGCCGGGGCCGTCGTCAGAATCCGCGCACCGCTTTCGAACCCGCAGCGCCGTCCTGACCAGCGGTTCCCGGTTATGCCGCCGGTCGGGACGGCGCAAAACGGCGAGGGGAGCCCAGCTGCCGAACAGGCTGCCGACGCCGCACCGGAGTCCCGGGACCAGACTGGAGAGGAAACCGACACGGAAGCCGCTGGCAGTGACGTGGAGTCACCGGGGCACACCGGGACACGAGTGTTTTCACCCGACGAGGTTCCGGCGGCGGAACCGGCAGCTCACGAATCAGCACAGAACAACGCGCAGTCGTCAGACGACGACGCGGACCCTGAGGGCCCGGTCGACCACAGTGGTACAGACATGGACTCGGAGACGGCTGGACCGGGCGATACGAATGAGACAACCGACGAAGCGTGGATGGATGATACGTCTGTCTTCACGCCGGGCGGCCGCGACGCCGGCCAGTCGTACTGTAGCGAATGCGGCGAGTCGCTTCCGTCTGATGCCGACATCTGCCCGTCCTGTGACGACCCCGTCGACGGGTGAGGCGGTCAGCGGTTCGAAACGGGAATATCACCGAGTGCGACGGTGTATTGCGTCGACTGTACTCCGTCCCCGTCCGGATACACAAACACCGTTACAGAGACGCTGTCCGGGCGCTCGCCGGGAGGGAGGAGCCACGACTGCGTTACGTTATCAGTGTTTCCCACTGGTAGCTGTCCAGTGCTCGCGGTATCCGCAACCGTCTCCCCGCCGCGGGTGGTAACGCTGTCGAGACGAACCGCTGCGGGGTCTGCCCCGGTGTTCGTCACGTTGACCGTAAGCGTGAACCGCCACCCCTCGTCAGCGGTGACGACAGACGCCGCATCGATCCGGGCCGAGACATCCGCGGATTCCAGAATCGGGTCACCGACGCCGGCACCAGTCTCCGCCGCTGTCGGCGTTTCGGGGACCGCTTCAGCGCCGGTGTCTCCCAGCAAGTGATGCCCCATCATACTCCCGAAGGTAACGACTTCGATGAGGATGGGCAAACCGATTCCGACGATGATGAGGAGTCGTAGCAGCGTTTTCTGCTCCGGCCCGTCGACGTCTTCGAACATGATGAGAGAGTAGTGAAGTGGTGTTAGACTGGGATTGGCGGGCTACCGGGCGCGAATAGTCCGTCAGCAACCATGCTGGCGAGCGGCGGCCCGTAGGCGATGACGATGAGCAGCAGGGCAATCGCCGTCCAGAGCTTGTAGTTGTCGAGGATGCGCGGGCTGTGATCGGCGCCGGACAGCGGTTCCGGGATATTGCCGTTGACCGACAGCGTCCCGCCACGGCGAGCGAGCAGGGTGTCGGCCATGACGATGAGGAACATCGCCGCGCCGACGAACAGCAGGAAGCCGCCGATAGCGATCTGCAGGCGCATCTCGCCGACCGTTCCGGCGACACCCTCGAACGCGAACTCGTCGTAGGTCGGTTCGGCAGTCCGTCGCGGGATACCGGCGAGGCCCGCACGGTGCATTGCGTTCGACATCACTGCCATGCCCACGAACCAGACGTACGGCTGCACTGAAGCAAGGCTTCGCTGTCGGAGTTTCTTCCCGGTGATCTGTGGGACCAGCCAGTAGCTGATAGCCATCGCCGTCAGTGCGAACGCGGTCCCGACGGTGAGGTGGAAGTGGCCAGGCACCCAGATGGTGTTGTGGATGAGGTAGTTGATGTTCATCCCGGCGTTAATCATGCCGGAGAAGCCACCGGCGGCGAACATCAGCCCGGCGAGCATACAGCCGGCGAAGGCCGGCTTACCCCAGGGCAGATCCCGAAGCCAAGAGATGTAGCCCTTTGCACCCCGCTGGCGAGCCCCATGCTCAACCGAGGCAACCACGGTGAACGCGGTCAACAGCGAGGGCAACAGGAGGAACATCGTGTTCGTCATCGCGATGAACTTGTACCCTGACGGGATACCGGGGTCGGTGTACTGGTGGTGGAAGCCGACCGGGGTCGACAGCAGGAGGAAAGCGACGAAGACCACGCGAGCGAGCGGGTCACTGAACAGTCGCCCGCCGGCCAGTTTCGGCAGGATAGTGTACCAGACGAGGTACGCCGGCATGAGCCAGAAGTACACGACCGGGTGGCCGAAGTACCAGAACAGTGTCCGGGTCAGCAGCGGGTCGATGTTCTGGATAAGTCCGAGCGACCACGGGATGAGGAATACGACGACCTCGACGGCGACGCCGATGGTGGAGACGTACCACATCAGCATCGTCGTCAGGACCATGAACGTCTGCAGGGGAATGCGCTCATCCGGGTTCTCAGAGCGCCACTCCCACAGCGCCTTGAAGTACGCGAGGCCGGCGATCCACGAACCGACGATGATGAGCGCGGCACCGATGTAAAACGCCGGGTGCGCCTTCATCGGGGCGTAGAAGGTAAACAGCACGTCGGCTTCGAGGTCGTGACCCAGAACCGACGGCGCGCCGACGATACCACCGATGATGGACACGGCCGCGAGCACTGTCCCCGTGAGCATTACCCAGAAGGCCGACCAAGCGATGCGGTGTGGTAGCTCGCGTTCGAGGCTGTTAGCGACAGCCCACGTGAACAGCCCCGCGATGAAGAACGTGGTGAACACGAGCGCCAGCAGGACGCCGTGGCCCGTCAGAATCGTGT
Organism: Haloarcula taiwanensis; assembly: GCA_002844335.1. Taxonomy (NCBI): domain Archaea; kingdom Methanobacteriati; phylum Methanobacteriota; class Halobacteria; order Halobacteriales; family Haloarculaceae; genus Haloarcula; species Haloarcula taiwanensis. The sequence continues at coordinate 1,666,924 of CP019154.1, read as the reverse complement.
AGTAGTCCGCCGAACTGACGAACCCGCGGAACACGCCAGTGCGGTGAAGCGACTGGATGATGCCAAATAGCGCGCCGATTCCGAGGGCGGCAAATGCCACAATAAACTCGCTCCGGACGAGTTTCGACGTTTTCGGATAGGAGTCGACGAACACCATTACTGATCCGCCTCCTCCTGGGCCTGTGCATCATCTGCGGACTGACTGATGTTCTCCTGTTGCATATCGTACTCCTCCGGCGGGACGACTTCGACGGAGCCACCCATCGTGTGATGGGCCGCCCCGCAGTATTCGTGGCAGATGAGCCCGTAGGTACCGGGTTCGTTGAACCGGGCCGAGACTTCGGAAACTTGGCCCGGGATGACCATCGTGTTGATGTTGGTTTCGACCACAGAGAAGCCGTGTACCACGTCTGCACTGGTTACTCTGAACGTTACGTTGGCACCTGCGGGCACCTGCACCGGATTGTCTCCGCTTCCCGGAACGAACTGGAACTGCCGGGCGACGACGTACACGACGTACTGCCCGTCCTCTTTGACGACACCGGGGTCGTCGAACTGGGTGCCAGTGTTCCCGTTCTGTACCTCCTGTGCGCTGATCTGTCCGCCCGAATCATCGACCATCCCGACGCCAACGCCGACCGAACCGTACGCGATGGTCGCGATGAACCCGACGATGAGCAGTATCGCTGCACCGAGCCAAACTTTTTCGAATCTATGAACCTGCATGGTATCACCCGATTATGGAGACGCGGCCGAGGAACTCGACGAAGTACATGAACACCCACAGCAGGGCAATCAACACGAAGTAGAAGGCGACCAGCGCCGCCGTTCCCTTCGGGTCGTACTCGTCGTGGCCCAGCTCGACGGCCGGTTCAGTTTCGGCAGCCTCTTCAACCGGCTCCGGGCCGGTCGCCCGACGCAGCTCGCCACTGTCTCCCGTCTGTGGCGGCCGCCCGTTCTGGCGGCGTCGCATCGCGACTGCGAACAACAGCGGCGAGAAGAACGCAAGCAGGACCGAGCCTGAGAGGAGCCACTGCGGGCCGGAGAGTTCGATACCGCTACCTTCCTGTCCGCTTCCGCCGCCACTGCCGCCACCGCTGCCATCGAGCGGGCCACCGACAACGACAGCGCCCTTCATCCCGAGTGACGCATGAGGCGTACAGACGTACTTGTACACGCCCATCTCTTCGAAGGTATGGCTGTAGGTGGTCCCCGATTCGCTGACTGGGTCACCGGAGTCCAGCGGGCCATCGCCATCCGAAACAACGTTGTGGCCGCCACCCTCACCAGTCCACTTCCACGTCACTTCTGTCCCAGGCGTCACCCGCACTGCGGGCGGGTCGAAGGCGAACGCGCCGTTGTTCCCCTGTGCCCCGACCGATATCTCGACGCTGTCGTCGCCAGTTCTGTCGACGGTAGTGCCGTCGTAGTTCGAAACGTCATCGAACCAACCGCCGTAGTCTGGGTTCGCTGGCGGTCCTTGCTGTTGTTGGCCGCCGGAGCCGCTGCCCCCGCCCGAACTGCCGGGCCGAACGACGACCGCACCTTTCATCCCGAGCGCCTCGTGTGGGACGCAGACGTACTTGAAGATACCCTCCGATTCGAAGGTGTGGCTGTAGGTCGTGCCGGCTTCGCTGACCGCGCCCCCGGAGTCGAGCGGCCCGTCGCCGTCCGAGACGACGTTGTGGCCGCCGCCCTCGCCGGTCCATTCCCAGACGACCTCCGTGCCAGGACTGACCATCACCGCGGCCGGGTCGAAGGCGAACGCGCCGTTGTTCCCCTGCGCGCCGACAGTGATCGTAACGGTGTCTTGCCCGCGCTTGTCGACGGTCCCGTCGTAGTTCGAAACGTCATCGAACCAGCCGCCGTAGTCCGGTTCCTCCTGTGCTGTCGCCGTGCCGGTTGCGGCCAGTGCCGCTGTCCCGGCTGCGGCACCGACGAACTGTCGACGACTCAGCGCCATCGTCGCACCCCCACCGCGTCGTGCGAATCCGGCAGCTGACTGCCTCTAGCTTCGTGCCGTACCATATCTGGGAGAATAGCAGATTACCTAAAAAAACCCCTGATGGTGTTTTCAGCAGGCAGGAACGACCCATTTCTTTTTATAATCCCTCTAACGTACGGCCAGACATGTCTGCGTCAAGCCCCCGGCTGGTAACGTTGCTGGTGTTGCTCGGGCTCGCGCCGGTCGCATACTACATGCAGGGAACCGGCCGCTCCATCGTCGCGCTCTCGCTGGTTAGCGTCGTCATCATCGCCGGCAGTCTGTTCTGGATGACACAACCAACAGAGTCGAGTACCGTCTGACATGCAGTTCGGGACGGCGGGGCTGAGTTCCGGTGAAACGGCCGGGCTCGCGGCGTTCGTCGGGCTGGGACTCATTGGGAGTGTCCATTGCCTTGGGATGTGCGGGCCGTTAGTCACAACCTACGCCGACAGACTCGACGACGGCGGGCCGGTGTCAGGCCACGAGATACGCCAACACGCGTTGTTCAACGCTGGACGGACGGTGAGCTACGCGCTCGTCGGGACGGTACTTGGCGCTGCTGGCAGTGTACTGTACGACGTGGCCGGCCTGGCACGCTTCGGGACCGCCGTCCGTGGAACCGTCGGGGTTTTTGTCGGCCTCGCTATCATTGCCGTTGGACTGGGGTATCTCTCCCGTGGCCGCGCCGTCGACGTGGCCCGGTCGCTGCCGCTGGTCGGAGACTTGTTCCAGCGACTCTCCGCGTCGCTCGTTGCTAGGGTCGATAGGTGGGTCGACGGCCCCGGGATGGTCGCGCTGGGTGCGATGCACGGCCTGCTCCCCTGCCCGCTGCTGTACCCGGCGTTCCTGTACGCCTTCGCCACCGGCTCCGCGCTCACCGGCGGCCTCTCGCTGGCCGCGCTTGGTCTCGGGACGTTTCCGCTGGTGTTCGCCTACGGGACTGCCTTCGGAACACTGTCGCCGGGCCATCGCGCGACGTTGCACCGGGCGCTCGGTGTCGTTTTCATCGCGCTCGCGCTCGTCCCGCTGTCGAACGGGCTTGCGGCGTTCGGTATCGCCATCCCGAAACCACCCCTGCCGATGCCCTGGACATGACCCACTGTACGCTCTGTGATCTGCCGGTCGATGCGCCAGTCACCGACGACGCGGTCGAGGGGACGTTCTGCTGTCGCGGCTGTCTGGAAGTCGCGCGAACCCTTGACGACCCGGCGACGGAAACCCGCGACGCCGCCGACACTGGCCCCGACCCGGACGACGCCGACGGTGAAACGGCTTTCCTCTCGGTCGACGGGATGCACTGTGCGACCTGCGAAACGTTCCTCGAAGCGCGGGCCACAGACCACGATGGCATCGTCGCCGCGGCCGCCAGCTATCCGACGGGGACGATGAAACTCACCTATGACGCCGACGCACTCACGGAATCGGACCTCACAGACGCGGTGGCCGGCACCGGCTACGGCGCCAGCCTGCAGGCCACGGAGACCGACGACGAGTACGAACTGGAGGGCCGGCTCATCGTCGGCGGCTTCTTCGGGATGATGACCATGCTCTGGTACATCCTCTTTCTCTACCCGGCGTATCTCGGCGTCGATTCGTCCCTGTTACTGTTCGACCCGTCGGGGCAGGCAGGAGCTTACCTGCTGTGGAACATGGCCGTGATGACCGGCGTCGTGGTCGGCTACACCGGGTGGCCGTTGCTTCGCGGGGCCTACGTCAGCCTCCGGGCCGGCCGGCCGAACATGGACCTGCTGGTGGCGATGGCTGCCGTGACCGCTTTCCTGTACAGCGTCGTCGCCGTCATTTTGGGACATACAGAGGTGTACTTCGACGTGGCGACGGTCATCGTCATGGCAGTCTCGGTCGGCGACTACTACCAGGACCGGGTCCGGCGGCGGGCGCTGGACCGCCTCACCGAGTTCACGACACAGCGGGCCGACAGCGCCCGGCGACGCGCCGACGGGGACCACGAGGAGGTCGCGGTCAGCGACCTCGACCCGGGCGACGAAGTCGTCGTCCGGTCCGGCGAGCGCGTCCCGGTCGACGGCACGGTCGTCGAGGGGACCGCGGCCGTCGACGAGTCCCTCGTCACCGGCGAGTCCCTGGCCGTCCGGAAGACCGCGGGCGACGAGGTCATCGGCGGGTCGCTGGTGACACAGGGCGGCGTCGTCGCCCGCGTCGGGCCCGACGCCGAGAGCACCGTCGACCGCCTGACGAACCTGCTGTGGGAGGTCCAGAGCACGCGCGGCGGCGTCCAGCGGCTGGTCGACCGAATCGCCGCCGTCTTCGTCCCGCTGGTGGTCGTTCTGGCTGTGCTCGCCACCGGCGGGCATCTCGTCACCGGCGCAACGCTGACGGACGCAATGCTGACCGGGCTGGCGGTGCTCGTGGTCTCCTGTCCCTGCGCGCTGGGGCTTGCGACGCCGCTTGCGACCGCGGCCGGCATCCGCCGGGCGCTGGACGGCGGCACCGTCGTCACTGGCGACGCGGTGTTCGAGACGGCGACCGACGCGGACGTGGTTGCCTTCGACAAGACGGGCACGCTGACGACCGGCGAGATGGAACTGCTGGAGCGGGCCGACGACCGGGCGATGGCCCGGGCGGCCGCCGTCGAGCAGTTCGCGGACCATCCCGTAGCCGAGGCGGTGACCGACGCCGTTCCGGTCCCCGACGCGGCCGTCTCGGCGTTCGAGCAACACCCGGGCCAGGGCGTCAGCGCGACGGTCGACGGGGACCGGGTCGTCGTCGGGACCCGGGCGCTGTTCGAGGACCTCGGGTTCGAGGTGCCAAGCGGGCTCCGGAGCCGGTGTGAGCGCGCGACCGAGAACGGGCGGGTCCCGGCGCTGGTCGGCTGGGACGGCACGGCGCGGGACGTACTCGTCGCGGGGGACAGGCTCCGCGCGAACTGGGAGTCGGTCGTCTCGACGCTCGCCCGGGACCGCGACGTGGTCGTCATCACCGGCGACCGCCCCGAGGCCGCCGCCCCCTTCGACCGCCACGACGGCGTCGACGAGGTGTTTGCTGGCGTCCCGCCGGAGGCGAAAGCCGAGGTCGTCGAGCGGCTGCAGTCCCGCGGGACCGTCGCCATGGTCGGCGACGGGAGCAACGACGCGCCGGCGCTCGCCGCCGCCGACGTGGGTATCGCCATGGCGTCGGGCACGTCGCTGGCCGCCGACGCGGCCGACGCGGTCGTGACGACCGACGACCTGCGGGCCGTCCCCGACGTGTTCGCGGTGACGGCCGCGACCCGCACCCGCGTCCGCCAGAACCTCGCGTGGGCGTTCTGTTACAACGCCGTTGCGCTCCCGCTCGCGCTGCTCGGCGTTCTCAATCCGCTGTTTGCGGCCCTGGCGATGACGGCGAGCAGTCTGCTCGTCGTGGGCAACTCCACGCGGACGCTGGCGGGGACAGCGTCACACGGCGAGGCGAATGCTGACGAACCGGCCGCACCGAAACAGCCAGCAGCGGCCGACTGACATCGTATTGTGGACTGCAGCCGTCTCAGTAACTGCAGCCGGTTGTCATCTGGTATCATGTCTGAAACAGATTTAATATATCACCGGTTCTGGTCGTATATACGTCGCTTTCACCGACGTGGTGACCCATGACCTACGCAATTCCCGTTCCCGCGCCAACGTCGTTCGCTCGCTGGCTGTACAGCGGGCGGTCGGCTATCGAACGTAGCCTTGATGCTACGATCGAGTATGCACCCCTTATTGGGGAACGGGCCGCCGCGGACACCTGTTCGGTGAAAATTCCGCACGTGGCACCATAGACTAGTTCGCCGCCGTGGGACCGGCCTCCCACTCATGGACGCCGCACTGCGGCGGCGATTTGATCTGGCTCACTGTCGAGCAGCGGGACTCTACCCACCGCTCGACTGTTCCGCCTGAGAGGCTTACGCCGGCCAGTGTGGCCTACCGGTGTGTCGCCACTCGCCCCTGAGCCTGTACTGCATCGCGTAGCTACCTCGCTGTCCAGCCTCGGGTTCCCCATCGTCCCGGTGTGGGAATCCTGTACCGGCCGCTCCGGGCCGGACGTACGCGCCCGCCACCCGCGCAGTCCCCGACCGACGCGACTCGATTGGTGAGTGCCCTTTCGGCCCGGTTCGACCCCGGCCGTCGGCGTTATGTCGCTGCAGGCGACCCCCCCGACCGAGGTATCGGCCGACGTATCACTGCGCGTTCCGCGTGGCGGGTCCGAGACCCTCGCAGCCGGTGTCGCCGACGTCCTCGCGGCCGTCGACGGCGTCGAAGACGTGGCCGTCGACCGCGTGACCAGCGTGCGGCCCACCTGGACCGATATCCGAGTCGACGCAGATGTGTCGCTGACGATGCAGGTCGACGGCGACCGCACTGAACTCCTGCAAGAAGGGTTCGGCGTGATGGCGGTCAACCGCGTCGACGTGACCGGTGATGCGTAAGTCCCGCCTTCCTCCATCGTCGCTGTCTTCCCGAACATTCCAGACGGATCCGGGCCTCCGCCCGGTGCAGGTTCGATTCCTGCCGGGAAGTCCACACCCATGCATCGAATATACCTCGCCGCCGTCATCGGCAGGCGGCGACGCGACTCGAAGAACAGAACCCGGTCACGCCGCACTCGGCGGCTGTAGCCGCCGGGGCCGGTCACAACCGGTACCCTCGCTTGCGGTCACTGTGAGCCGAGCCTGTAAGATACTGGCGCACGAAGCGGTATGTATGACCGTCCATACGTCCGACGACCGCTGGCTCGATGCACCAGTCGAGACAGTGTTCACGTTCATGGACGAGCCGTCGAACCAGGCGGCCGTCACGCCGAGCCTTACCCGCGCCGAACGCATCGAGCGGCTGCCAAACAGCGGAAACCGCGCTGCGTACGAGTACAAAATGTTCGGAATCACCTTCACCGGTGAGGTCCGTGCCTCGACGTACAAGCCGCCCGAGCGTATCGTTTACGAGATGAGCGGCGACCTGACGGGCCGGATAGCCTGGCGGTTCGAACCGGAGCGCGGGGGCACGCGGCTCACATACGCGGCCGAGTACGAGGTCCCCGGGCCACTCCCGGAGGTTCTCCTCGCGCCGCTCATCCGCTGGTACAACCGCCGGGAGGTACGGCGGCTTCTGGAAAACATCGCCGAGGCGGTCGAAGGGGAGGAGCGAGTCGTCGCCAGTTCGCCGTCCTGACTCGGCTACTCGTCGGTCCAGAGGGCGTCTGAGAGCGTCCGCTGGACCGCTTCCTCGCCGACGGCCGTGGCGAGTGTCTCGAACCCGTTTCGCTCGACGGGGTCCTTGGCGTTCGCGACCAGTCGGGAGACGATGAACTCCGGTGTGGATTTTCCGACCGTGCCAAACCGAGGCTGGTAGTCGACCTGCAGTTCGAGGTCCTGATTCAGCCCTTCAGCGAAGATGCCGTCGACGCGGGCCTCTGTGGGCAGCGGTTCCAGGTCGTCCGCGAGGTGCGTGACGAACACGCCCAGCGCGTCGCGGTCGACAGTCAACGTCACGAGTCCGTGGAGGAGGTCGGCGGCGGAGCCGGGTTCGGTGATGGCCTCGAACTCGTCGACGAGCATCAGCGTCCGGTCGCTCTCGGTCAGCGGCGGCACGACAGAGCGCAGCGTCGATTCGAGGACGCCGGCGTTGAACGAGGCGTGCCGGCGGTGGAACACGACGGTGTCGACGACGCTCACCTCGGCGGCGTCGGCGGGCACGGGCAGCCCCATCTGGGCGAGCAACTGGACCTGACACAGCGTCTCCAGCAGGGTCGTCTTCCCGCCGGAGTTCGCGCCAGTGAGAACGGCCACCCGGTCGCCGCTGGGCGGTCGGTTCGCCCGGTCTAGCTCCAGCGTGTGGTCGCCGATGGCGTAGGTGACCGGCTGGACGCTCTCCACGTCGGCGATTGTGAGGTTGCGGGCCCGTTGCACCGCGATAGTCTTGCGGCCCTCGACGAAGGTGGGGCGGGTCAGGTCGAACGCGATGGCGAACCGGGCCAGCGACACCGAGAAGGCGATGTCGTCTACCGCCTCGACCGCGGCGTCGATCTCCGCACGCGCATCGGCGAGGTCGTCTTCCAACCGGTCGGCGACCGCCTGCTCGCGCTCCCGGACGTCGGTTCGCAGCGTGCTCCGGAGTTCCCGCAACGCCACGTCGACGAAGTCGCGGGCGTCGGTCGCCTCGCGGGGCATCGCGTCCCGGACCCTGGCGGCGTCGACGCCGGTCTCGCTCGTGACGTGGCGCACCAGCGCGTCCTGGAACTCGTCGGGCCGCCGCGCGCCCTCCTGGACGGCCTCGACGACCTCCATCGAGGCGGCCGCGAGGTCCTCGATTTGCCCGAGCCGGTCGCGCAGACGGTCCAGTTCGTCGTCGGCCCCCTCGCCGACGGAGTCGCCGTCGCCCGCGAGGCCGGCGAGCGCCGCCCGGCCGGTCGCCAGGGAGTCGCGGTCGAGGGCGGCGAGCGGCTCGAACACGCCGTTCTCGACGCCGGTGTCCCGGAGCGCGAGCGCCACGTCGACCGCGGCCAGTTCGCCCCCGGCGGCGTCGTAGTCCTCGAACGCGTCGAGGACGGCCCGCTGGTCCTCGTCGGCGAGGCCGGCCCACGTGTCCCGCGCTTCGAGCACGTCGTCCAGCCGCTCGTCCATCGCCTCGCGGGTCGGCAGCGGCGTCAGCACCCGGATGCTGTCGGCCGCAGCCGCCGTGACCGCGTATTCCTCGGCGAGGTCAAGCAGTTCCTTGTACACGTCGCGGGTGTCTCTGGTGGCGAGCAGGCCCATCGATTCGGCCCCGGTCGCCCGCCGGAGGATGCGCGTTGCGCGCCCCTGAGAGAGGCCAGCCGTGGTTAGCGCTCGTGTATCCGCCGACTCGATTGCCTCGATGGCCCGCTCGACGCCCAGCTCCTCGGTGAGCAGTTCGGACGTCTTCGGGCCGATGCCCCAGTACTCCTCCAGTCGCATGCACGGGTGGAGAACGGCGGCCCGCTTAGGCGTTTTCAGTCGTCGGACTCGTCGTCGATACTGAATCGCTCGTGCAGCGGCCCCGGCTCTCCGCGGGCTTGCCGGTCAGCCCGTCGGGCGGCGCGACGCGCGATGAGCGCGCCCAGTGCCGCCGGAATCGCCAGACCGAGCGACACGAGCGCAGTCTGCTCGGAGACGACTGATGGGCCATTCGACAGGAAGACCTCATATCCCACTACGACCACGACGACGGCTACACCGGCGACGACGAGGTACAGCCCGCGGGCCAGCACCTCGCTGGGATTGCGAAGCCGAGAGAGATATGCGGCCGGGACGAGCCAGCCGGCCAGCAGGACGCCGACGGCCACGGGAAGCGAGAGATCGCCGACGAGGATGACGACCGCGTACAGCACGAGCGGCGCAATGGCGATTCCGAGCGAGAGGCCAGTGAGCGTGACTGCCCACGTCGGCGCACCGGAGTCCATCGACTCAAGCGTCTCGGTCAGGCGCTCGTCGAGCATCTCGGTCTGTTCGTCGGTGAGCAGCGTCGCGTCACAGTGTGGGCAGGTCATCGCGGTGGGTTCCAGCGACTCATCACACTCTGGACAGGTGGGAGCCGACGCGTCACGCCACTCGGTCATGCTCCCCTTTGTGCCCCGAGTGGTTTGAGTGACCCGGATAGTGTCAAATACACAGAACTTGGTCGTTAGATGCTATGATACTAAGCCACAGCATTGCACGACCAGTGGAGTAGAATGCGCTGTCTTTGCGGTGTGTTTCCGGGCCGTAGTATCAGTTGGATGATAGAAAGAAATAATCCAGTACAGTCCAACCAAAGCATATGGGGGGCGTTGACATTCTACATGTCGATGACGATAAGGGGCTTGCTAGCCTGACTGCCGACCTCCTCGAACGCAAGGACAGTCGGTTCAACGTGGAGACTGCTGCAAGCGCGACAGAGGGGCTACAGCTACTCGACGATTTCTCCCCTGACTGCATCGTTTCCGACTTTGAGATGCCCGGTATCGACGGACTTGAGTTTTTACAAGCCGTCCGGGCGGAACACTCCAAACTCCCGTTCATTCTGTTTACTGGCCGAGGAAGCGAAGAGATCGCAAGCGATGCGATCTCTGCTGGCGCAACTGACTACCTACAGAAACAATCCGGAACTGATCAGTACGAACTACTGGCCAACCGTATTAACAACGCTGTCACCCGGTATCACTCGGAAAAACAGCTACGCGAGACCAAAGAGGAGTACGCCGCTGTTTTCGAGAACGCGCGGAACGGACTCCTGCTTGTTGATGTCGAGCAAGACGGGTTTCGCTTCCGTCGGTGTAACTCACGGGTTCAGGAGTTTACCGGACTTGCAGAGTCAGAACTTATCGGTAAGACCCCACAGGAGGCACTCGGCGACGAGAATGCCAGAGCGGTCGCCGGCGCGTATCGGAAATGCGTCGACATGCGAGAAACAATTTCATATACGGTGACCCTTACTCATCCGGTCGGCGAAGTCGTCCATGAAGTCAATACCACGCCGATTATCAGAGACGGTGAGGTCGAGCAACTCGTCGTCGCGTTTACCGACATCACCGAACGGTACGCCCGTGAGCAGGAGTTACGCGAGGAGCGGGCGGTCATTCAACAAGCGCTCGACACGCTCGATGAGCCACTGTTCGTTACAGATACTCATGGCACCCTCAAGCACTGTAACCGCCGCGCACTCGAGGCTACTGGCCACACCGAACAGACAGCCGTTGGAACGGCGATCACTGACTTGTTTCCTGACGACGAGCGGGAGATGATTACTGACGCGGTTGACAACGCACTCCGTACTGGCCGAACGACTGTCACGGCCAGCCTTCGACTCGACAGCGGTCAGCGACAGCCATACAAGTTCCGCGCCCACTCTCTGACTGATCTGGATAACAACATAGCGGGGCTGGTCATACTCGGTCAGGATGCCCTTGACACCTGATCGATTGGGCAACTGTCGCAGATACCAGTCGGTATCGACGGCTCTATGTGCTGACGGGCCGCCACGCGCAGGCGCCCGTGTCCGTCGATACGCAATTTCTTCGCCCCGTATCGCCCTGAACTTTATACTATATGACGGTTGAATTGCACACTACCAATGAAAGACGTGCTTTCCAGAATCGGCATCGGGTCTGCTACGGTGGACACGGTCTTGCCGGCAGATTCCGTCAGAGCCGGTGAGTCCGTCCGTGCCGAAGTTCACGTTGAGGGCGGCTCGACGGACCAGGATATCGACGCGATCTACTTCGCGCTGGAAACTGAGTACAGATCCGACGAGGGGTACAAGGACGCCATCATCGACCAGTGGCAACTCACCGAGCCGTTCACCATCGAGGCGGGTGAGGAACGTCGCTTCGAGACGACCGTCCATATTCCCCGGGTGACGCCTGTAACGACACGCTCGACGGCCGTCGAAATCGAGACCGGACTCGATATCTCGATGGCGGTCGACCCCGGTGACGAGGATTACATCGAGGTCGAACCGACACACCGCACGCAGGCAGTGTTCGACGCGCTCGATTCGCTCGGCTTCTCGCTCCATGCCTCTGCCTGTGAGGCCACAGCCGGGAGTCTGTTTACCACCTCGACGAACTTCGTTCAGGAGTTCGAGTTCCGGCCACAGCGCGGCGAGTTCGCGGAGCAGGTCGACGAGGTGGAAGTCGTCCCGGTGTTCGACGACAGCCATCTCACGGTGTATCTGGAGGTCGACCGCAGCGCCGGACTGCTCTCGGAGATGACCGACGCCGACGAGCGACACACGAAACTCACGATAGAAGCGCCTGAGCCTGCTGCTATCGAGCCGCGACTCGCGGAAGCGATCCGGGAATTGAGCTAGGCTGCTGGCGTACGCTGGCCCTCAACCCCAGAACGACTGGGTCCGCGCGTACTCTCGCTCCTGACGAAGGATGTCCCGGTAAAACTCGTCTTCGTCCTCACGCAGATGATTGATGATGCGGGCGGCGTTGTGCGGACCGACGCCGCGGGCCGCCAGCGCGACCACCGCTTGCTTCCCGTGACTCTGGACCAGCGAGGCCGAGCGGTAGGCTCGTTCGGTCATCTTCTCCTGCTCCTCGTCCTTGTCATCGGTCCGGACGGCCGAGACGACTTCCTCGGCCCAGGGATTCAGCGCGGCGATGCGGGTCGAGCCACAGTGCGGACACGACGGCTGGTCGCGCACGCGCTTGACCTGCTGTTTTCGGTCCCACTCTTTGCAGTGTAAACACATGAGGATGACACGGTCGCTTTGGATGCGCTCCCTGACGGTGTTGATGACGCTCGCGTCGGCGTTCTCCGGGGAGAGCAACTCCCGCCCGGAGGAGCTACCGCCGGTCCCGATGGGCGTGTGCTCACCCACTGTTTCGAGCGCTACGTCGCCGCTCTGGATGTCTCGGAGAAGGTCGGCCGTCGCCTCGATGGCGAGGTCCTCGTGGCGCACTTCGCGCAGGGCTTCGTCGTACATCGGCGTGTCCTCCAGCGCAGCGAGCAGACGGTCGCGGCCGAAGTCCGTCGACCCGCGACCGCGCCAGCGCTTGAGCGAGCCGAACTTCGTCGCTACCTGTGCAAGCTTGAACTTCAGCGCGTCGGCGTTTTTCAGGCTGAGTTCGATAAGCGCCGGGAGGTGGTCGGGGTCGGTGTCCTCGATGACTTCGATGACGTCGCCGGCGGTGATTCGTCGCGGGACTTCCAGCGTAATCCGGTAGGGGTCGACCTCCATCGCGACTGATTCGCCCGCTCGCTGGCCGAGCAGCGCCGAGAGGATCCGTCCCAGCGTCTCGTTGATTTTGTGCCCATAGCAGGCATTGATGATAACTTCCCGGCCGTGGAACTCCACCAGAATGGTCGTGTCGTCCGGAATCGGGCCCTCGTGTTTCTCGACCTGCGAGAGGCCGTCCGCGACGGTTTCCGGGCCGGCGGCATAGCGAGTCGCTACGTCTCTGGCGACGGCGTCGGTGTCCGCGCCGTTTTGGAGTTGCCGGCCGGCCACGCGGCGGAGTTCGCCGACCTCCGCGGCGACGGCCCTCGGAACCGGAATTTCCTGCCCGACCCACGATGGCACCTCACCGGCGGGGTCCTCGATGGGCGAGACGGTCACGATCTCCTCCTCCTCGTCGATGTTCGTGATGCGCCACATCTCCCCGCGCTGGACGAACACCTCGCCGGGCGTGGCGAAGTTGACGACGAACTTCTCATCGAGGGTCCCGACCTGCTGGCCCGAGGCTACGTCTTCCACGTCGTAGGTGGCCTCGTCAGGGATCATCGAGAGGTTCTGATAGAAGTACTGCCAGGTCCCGCGGCGTTTCTCTAAGGTGTCCCGGTCCTCGTCGAGCCAGATGACGTTGTTCGCTGCGAGTTCTTCGACGACCTGCTTGAACTGGGCCTCGCCGAGATCACGGAACGGGTACGCGCGGGTCAGTATCTCGTAGGCCCGCATCGCCCGGATTTCGCCGGTGTCCATCACTAGCCCGGCGACCTGGTTAGCAACGGTATCGAGGCTGCCATCGTGTATTTCGGCCGGTTCAACGTCGCCAGCTTCGGCCTGTCTCGCAATCGCCAGCGCCTCCAGCGTGTCGTCGGTGTCGGTGGTGACAACCGTGCCCGAGGAGACGAGGTCACGCCGGTGGCCGGCCCGGCCGACCCGCTGGACGAGACGGGACACCTGCCGGGGACTGCCGTACTGGACGACGTGATCGACGTGGCCCACGTCGATGCCCAGTTCCATCGAGGAGGTACACAGCAGGGCGTCGAGGTCGCCGGCCTTGAACCGGTCCTCCACGTCGATACGGGCCTCCTTCGACAGCGAGCCGTGGTGGACGCCGAGATCGGTTCCCAACTCTTTGAACCGCGAGCCCAGCGCCTCGGCTGTCTGTCGGGTGTTGACAAACAGCAAGACGGACTCGTGGTCATCGATGAGGTCCGCGATGTAGCGGACGTGACTGGCCGTTCCAGCGTCGGTGACGAGCGTGCTCGACAGTTCTTCGTCACGGTCGGTAATCTGGGGCCGGATCACCTCGATGTCCAGTCGACTGCCGATGTCCACTTCCACGATGGCACACGTCCGGCCGCCGGTGAGAAACCGGCCGACCTCGTGTGGGTCGCCGACAGTCGCCGAGAGTCCGATGCGCTGGAACTGCCCGGACAGCTCTCGGAGCCGTTCGAGTCCGATGGTCAGCTGCGCGCCGCGCTTGGCCGCGGCGAGCTCGTGAACCTCGTCGATGACGATATGTTCGACATCTGCCAGCGCAGTCCGGAGCTTCGACCCGGTAAGCATCGCCTGGAGCGTCTCGGGCGTAGTTACGAGCACGTCCGGCGGGTCGTCGGCCTGCTTCTGGCGCTGGTAGTCCGTCGTGTCGCCGTGGCGAACATCCACTTCGAGGCCGAGCGTTTCGCCCCACCAATCCAGACGCTGGCGCATGTCGCGGTTAAGAGCCCGAAGCGGCGTGATATACAGCGCGCCGATGCCAAAACGGTCCTCGGACTGTGCTAATGCGTCGAAGACCGGCAACATCGCCGTCTCCGTCTTCCCGGTACCGGTCGGTGCGACCACCAGCGCGTCCCGCCCGTCAGCCAGGGTCGGAATTGCTTTTCGCTGTGGGTCGGTCGGCGTCGTGAAGCCGCGCTCTGAGAGCGCACTGCGGACGGCTGGACCGAGTGCGGTAAAGGCGTCATCGCCGCGAGCGACCCCGTCAGTCATCGCCCCTTTCTAGCGACTACACCGGGTTAAACACGTTGTGTCACATCGTCTCGTCCGCTGTCGGTAACCGAAGGACTGCGGGCGTTGCAGGGGAATGGCGGGTACAACCTTATGTCGTTGCACAGAGACATGTGAAACCATGACTGACGCCTGTGCAACTGCGACCGGTGATGGCCCGTGAACACGCTCGATGAAATCGAACGAGCGGTGAAGGATACGGCGCATTACGTCAGCGGGAACCTGGCGAACTACGCCAACAGAGCTGCCGGCGAGAACCCGAGCGGGGAACAACAGGTCGGGGGCGACGTGTGGGCCGACGACCTGTTTTTCGACGCGCTCGCACACATCGACGGTATCGGCGCGTACGCGAGCGAGGAGCGCAGCGACGTGGTCGACTGCGGCGAGGGCTACAGTATCGCTATCGACCCGCTCGATGGCTCCTCGAACCTCGCCTCGAACAACTCTGTGGGGACGATAATTGGGGTCTACGACGCCGAACTCCCCGCGGCAGGCCGGGAAATGGTCGCGTCGCTGATGGTACTGTACGGCCCGTACACGACGCTGACAATCGCACGGTCCGACCGCGATGTCGTTCAGGAGCACCTCCTCCGGGACGGGCACAGCGAGCGCTGGGGCCAGTTCGAACTGCCGGCGGAGGCGACAGTGGTCGGGCTGGCGGGCAAGACCGGCGAGCGCAGCGACGAGTTCAACGACATCGCCCAGGCCTTCGAGCGGGACCTGAAGCTCCGCTACGGTGGGGCGACTGTCGCCGATCTGGCGCAGGTCCTCGAGTACGGCGGACTGTTCGGCTATCCGGCGACGACGGGGTATCCGGACGGTAAACTCCGGGTCCACTTCGAATCGGCCCCGCTCGCATATCTCGTCGAAGCGGCCGGTGGCGCTTCCAGCGATGGGTCGCAGTCGTTACTCGCCGTTGAACCGGATGGTATCCACGACCGGACGCCGACGTTCCTCGGCAACGCCGAACTTGTCGACGACCTCGAAGCAGCGCTTTCGGAAGAATAGGTAGACAGCCGGCTCAGACCTGCTGGTAGGCCCCTAACCGCGTGCCATCGAGCAGGAACGCCTCGGCATCCGTCATGCCCTCGGGCAGGAACGGGGCGAGGAACTCCTGGCCGTCGACGTTGACCCACGTCCCCCCGGAGCGGTCGTTGAAGGCAGGAAAGACGACGATATCCGGCGCGTCGTCGACCGGCTGGTCGAACTGCTCGGCAAAGGGATCAGTCGCCAGCGAGCCGCGGAGCCAGGCCCGCTCTTTCTGTGCGCCGCCGACGCTGTCTTCGAGTCGGACGACCGGGTGTTCGTGGCCGACACAGAGCACGTCCGCTTCGAGCACGTCCGGTGCAGGCCAGGTGTGGCCGTGGGCGAACCCGACCGAACCAATGCGGGTCCCGTGTCCCGGCGTCACCTCGATATCGGCGGGAAGGTCGGATAGGACCGGCTCCAGACTGCCGTCGTGGTTCCCTTTCACCAGCGTCACGGGCACGTCGAGTGCGTCGAACAGCGCTTCGAGTTCCGCCCGCTCGTCGTCGAACGGGTCGCCGATAGCGTGGCCCAGATCGCCGACGACCACCAGCCGGTCGGCACGGGCGCGGTCCAGACACGTCAGCAACCGCTCCCGACGGTCCGCGGCGGCCGACTTGAGTTCGACGCCCTCGTATCTGAGCCCCGCTTCGATGCCAGCGTGGTAATCAGCCACCGCCAGCAACCGCTCTCCGTCGGTATCGACTGTGGCTGCCGGAACGCCGGGAAGCGGTTCGACGCGCATCGCTCCTGTGTTAGCCGTCGGGCGAAAAAAGCACCGCGGCTCGATCCCAGAGCGCTCCCGGAACCGGCTATGAGCCGTCGTTCGGTTATATTGGCTTGAGCTTGCCGTCCTCGGGCTCGTAGCAGCGACCGCCCATCAGCGCGTCCTGGATGGCGTCTTCGACGGCGTCAGCGTCCGCGCCGTAGCGGCCCGCGACCGTCGAGCGGAGTTCCTCGCGGTCGGCCCCGCTGCCGTCGTCGAGTTCGTCCATGACTTCCATAGCGGCGTCTTCGAGGTCCACGTCCTCTGTGGCGTCCTCGCTTGCGGAGTCGCCGGCAGTGGTCTCGTCGGCCGCCGCGTCGGTCGCAGTCTCGGGGGTTTCGGCGGGAGCGTCGCTGGTGGCGGCGTCGGCGTCCGGTTCGGGGGATTCATCGCCGGCGGGTGCGCCCGGAGATTCGGGGGCCGGTTCGGCGTCGGCGGCGTCTGCGGGTGCCCCTTCTTCGGCCGCATCGGCCAGTTCCTCGGGGTCCGGCGTCTCGATGTCGGCCTCGCCGGGCTCGTCGACCTCGGTCCCGCTCTGGAAGTCCGTGCCGTACTCCTGCTCTATCTCCTCGCGCTCGTCCTCGTCCAGTTCGAACTCGGTGTCGAAGTCGCCGAGGTCCTCGTCCGCCCCGGGTTCCGACGACGATTCAGGCTCGTCCTCCACCGTCGAATCGGCGTCGGTCGCCGGCTCGCTCGGTGCCGGAGATCCGTTCACGGACTCACTCGGTGTGGGCGTCGTGGGCGCGTCCTCACCCGCGGAGTCGCCGGCGGTCGTCTCGTCGGGTTCGGCGTCGGTCGCTGGCTCGGGTGTTTCGGCGGGTGCGTCGCTCGTAGCCGCGTCGGCGTCCGGTTCGGGCGATTCGTCGCCGGCCGGGGCCCCGGCCGACTCTGGGGCCGGCTCGGCGTCGGCGGCGTCTGCGGGCGCACCGCTCTCGGCCGCGTCGGCCTCGTCGGCCGTCGATGATTCGATATCTGACGCTTCGGCCGTCTGTGCGCTCGGCCCGGTCGCTTCCCCGTCGTCAGTCGCTGCCTCCGATGGCGACCCCGATTCGGCCGTCGCGGCGATGTCTTCGTCAGTCGTCTCCGGGGTGGAAGGGTAAGTATCGAGGTCGAGGGAGGCGAGCAGCGGAATCGGGTCGTCGGTCCCGTCGCCCGGCGATAGCGACAACCCTTCCGCTTCATCCGTGTCGCCGGCGACGACGCGAGCGGCGTCGAGCGCCGTCGTTCGGAGCGCGTCGAGGTAGTCGCCGGTCGTGCCGTAGTGGTCCAGCGCGAGCGTGATGCCGGCCGCGGCGCTCTCGTCGATGCCCTGGTCCAGCAGCGCGAGTCTGAGTTCGTCGCCGGTCAGGCCGGCCTGCTTCGCGCTGGCCAGCTGGCCGATGCGCGAGACGGTCTGCTCGGCAGCCTGCACGACCCAGCGGTCCCGCGTGTCCCCGTCGACCTCGCTGATACTCTCGGGCCGAACCGAGGTGAACACCCGGTCGCTGTCGTCGGGCTGGAAGGTCCGGGCCTTCCCCGTGACGGCGACGAACATCGGCGGGTCGGCGGCTTCGAGGAAGGCCAGTTCGTCGGGCTGGTACTGGCCGGCGTAGACGACGAAGGGGCCGGTCGGGTCCACGACACGGGCGCGCAACACGTCGTCGTTGACCTGTTCGAGCTCGGTGAGGACGCCGACGAGGAACAGGCGGTTGACCCGCGCGCCGGTCGGCGTGACGACGTAGTTCGGCGCGCGCTCCTCGTCGGACTCCGAATACGAGAAGTCGGCGTCATCGAACTCCGCGGCGAACAGTCGATGGGCGACCTCCCGGCGGCCGGGGCCGCTGTCTCCGGATTCGCTCATGTGTCTGCCTCCTGTAGCAGGGTCCGCGCACGCGTCGCCGGGTCGTCGTCGGCCTCGGCGAACGTCGATGCGGTGAGGTTCGCGCCGTACTCGTCGACCGACAGCGACCCGCGGACGACGAACTCGTGGCCGACGATGCGGTCGGCGATGCGGTCGGCGACGACCTCTTTATCCATCGCGTCCCGGGCGTGCTCGCGGGCGTCGTCGAGGTCGCCCCCGTACACCCTGGCGGTCAGTTCGTCGTCCAGCACTGCGGTGACGGTGGCGGTCCCGTCGTCGAGAATCGCCTTCGTCCGCAGGTCGTCCTCGCCCTCAACCGCGCCGTGGGAGCGACACTGCCCGTTCTGGATGACACGGCCACACTCCGGACAACGCTCGATGAGGCCTGAGCCGTCCCGCACCTCGATGACGTTGCCGGCCAGTTCCACGTCGAACAGGCCGCCGCTCTCGACGGCCTCGCGGATGGACAGCCGCGGGGCGTCTTCGGCTACCTCGACCGTGCGGTCCAGCGCGGTCACGGTCGAGAACTCCGAGACGTTCACCGACGGCGCGCCGCGGAACTCGCGGACGAACGTCTCTTCGAGGCGTACGGACGCCCCTTCCTCGATCTCCGCGTGGGGCTCCCAGTCAGTAAAGGGGAGCCGGCCGCTCTCGTCGCCGAGGACGCCGCTGAGAATCGTCGTCTCGCCGTCGCGGCCGTCGATGACCTTCTGCTCGCACTCCAGCACCTGCACCTCCACAGTGATGCCGCGGTCGCCCGGCGCGAGGTCCTGTAGGGCGGCGCGGCCGCCGACCTCGTAGTCGATGTCCAGCGTCTCGTCGACGACCTCGGGGTCGGTGCTGTCGCCGAGGTTCAGTTCGGGCTGGCCGTCCCACTCCCGGACGCCGGCGTTGCCGAGCCGGACGGTCTGGCCGGGCTGGAGGTCGCCCGAGAAGCCGTCCCAGGCGGTGTAGGATATCTTCCCCGTCTCGTCGGCGAGTTCGCCCTCGCGGATGACGTGCTGTTCCCCGTTGTACTGGATGGACCGCCGACCGGACGTGAGCACCACGGCGGTGACCGTCACGTTCGAGTCGTCGGTCGTGACCTCGCTGATGGCCTTGCTCGACGGCGTGTTGTCGCCGCCCGAGCTGCCGTCACCGTACTTCCGTCTGAGGCTCTGCTTGGCCTCGTCCATCGGGACGGAGTAGTTCACGAGGTTCTCCAGGTCGCGTGTGACCTCCTCTTTGTCAACACCGAGGTCGGAGGCGAGCTCCTCGGCATGGTCTTCGAGAGACATCGACTGACGGTTCGACGGGAGCACTCAAAAGCGTTTTCGGCCAGCCTTTGCGGGCATGGCCGTCGACACCTGTTTGAAATCGCCCAAAATTCTTATTTGTGATACTGCAATCTCTCAGTGTATGCTCTCTGACCGAGTTAGTGTGTTTCAGACGGCCGAAGGTCCCGTTACCGAATCTGTCAAGCTAACCGGGCAGGAAAATATCGGAGCTGATACTGGGCGCGGACATCGGGGGGCCTGACTATGGGAAGTCTGTTCGGGTCGAAACCATCCGAGGCCCACGTCATCTGGCGGAGCGGTCGGAACAACGGCGGCACGAAGAAGTTCGATTTCGAGTATCTGGAACTGTGGGCCGCACATTTCGGCGTCGACTTCGAGCAGTGGACCCGCGTCGACCACGATCGCGGTGACGAGCCCCGCGAGCAGTTCGCCTGCGTGTTCCGCTGGTCGAAAAGCGGCGGGCAGGAACTCTCCGTCGGCGACGAGGAGTGGACGATGGGCTCCCAGCGCAAGCCCCGCACGTTCCTCGAAATCGACGAGGAAGGGATGGTCAGGCTACGGGGCTGGAGCACGGAGACGACGCTCGACGTCGAAGAACTCGTACTGAAAAAGACGGTGCTGAAGCTGAAAACCGCCGACGGCACCGTGAAGAAACTCGATGTCCGGAAGCTCTCGAAGCGCCCCGAGACGACCTCCACCCGAGCGTAACCCAAAAGCCGTTTGACGTGTCACCGGCACGAACGAGTATGCACGTCGTCGTCAACGCCGCGATGAGTGTCGACGGGAAGCTCTCTTCCCGCCGCCGCGAACAAATCGCTATCTCCGGACCGGAGGATTTCGACCGGGTCGACCAGCTCCGAGCCGACAGCGACGCCGTGATGGTCGGTGTCGGCACGATTCTCGCCGACGACCCCTCACTGACTATCGATGACCCCGACCGCCGCGCCGCCCGGACTGACCGCGGCGAGCCGGAAAACCCCGCACGCGTCGTCGCTGACTCCCGCATCCGAACGCCACCGGACGCCACGGTATTGGACGACCGCGCCCAGACCTACCTCCTCGTCAGCGAAGCCGCGCCGCCGGACTTCGTTGAGGAGATGGAAGACGCCGGGGCGTACGTCATCGCTGCCGGCCAGGACCGGGTCGACCTCACGACGACGCTCGCGAAGCTGGAAGGCGACGGCATCGACCAGCTCATGGTCGAAGGTGGCGGCGAACTCATCTTCGGCCTGCTAGAGGAGGCGCTGGTCGACGACCTGTTCGTCTACATCGGTCCGAAGGTCATCGGCGGCCGGGACGCGCCGACGCTGGCCGACGGCGACGGCTTCATCGAGGACTTCCCGGAGCCGGAACTGGCCGACGTCGACCGGGTTGACGACGGCGTGGTGTTGCACTGGACGTTTTAGGAACTCGGCCGTCGGAAATCAGTGGTCGTGGCCGGTCAGCTCGGCGAAGGACTGTCCGAACCGCTCCTCGAACAGCTCGCTGGTCTCCGCTTCGAGCGCGACGATCTGCTCGTCCGGCTCGCCCTGAGCGTGGTGGACGGCGCTGTGAATCCGCTGGGTCATGCCGAACATCGCGATGTCGCCGACGACCTGCGGGTCCGTCTCCTCGGGCGATTCCCGGAGGATGTCCACGAGTTCGCTCGGGACTGTGAGTTCGTCGGTCTCCTCGCCGTCGTCGATAGTCAGCGTGACAGTGTCGGTTGCCATGCCACCGACTCAGGGGGCTATCCTAAAGGGTCTGTGGATGTAGCGACGACAGCGAAACAGAACCGCTAGTCGTCGGCTTCTGCCGCAGCCTCGGACTCCGCCTCGGCGGCGGCCTCGGCCCGGGATTCGAGGTACTCGTCGGCGTCGATGGCGGCCTTACAGCCCATCCCGGCGGCGGTGACGGCCTGCTGGTAGTGGTAGTCGACCACGTCGCCGGCACCGAAGATACCGTCCACGTCGGTCGCGGTCTGGTCGCCGCCGGTGCCGCCGTGGGTCTGGATGTAGCCAGTGTCGTCCAGTTCGACGCCGGTGTCTTCGAGATAGTCGGTGTTCGGCGTATGGCCGATAGCGATGAAGACCGCACCCACGTCGAAGTCGAAGCTCTCGGTCCCGTCGTCGTCGAGCTTCTCGCTGGGATGGCCCTCGTCGTTCTGTGCGAGGGTGACGTGGTCGACCCCGTCCTCGGGGGAGCCGTGCATCTCCAGCAGTTCGGTGTTCCGCATGATCTCGATTTCGCCCTCGTCGACCTTCTGCTGAACGCGGTCGATCCAGTAGTCCTCGGCGCGGAACTCCTCGCGGCGGTGCGCGATGTAGACGGTGTCGGCGAACTTCGTAAGGAAGTGGGCCTCCTCCATGGCTGCGTCGCCGCCGCCGACGACGAGCATGTCCTCGCCGCGGAAGAACGCGCCGTCACAGGTCGCACACGTCGAGACGCCATAGCCCATCAGCTCGTCCTCGCCGGGGACGCCCAGCGTGCGGGCGCTGGCCCCGGAAGCGGCGATGAACGCGTCGCAGGTGTAGACATCGCCGTTCGACAGTTCCACGCGGAACGGCCGTTCGCTGTCGTCGATGTCGGCGACGATACCGTGTTCGAGTTCAGCGCCGAAGCGCTGGGCCTGTTCTTTCATGTTATTGATGAGGTCCGGACCGGAGAGGCCCTCCGGGAAGCCGGGGAAGTTCTCGACTTCGCTGGTCAGCGTGAGCTGCCCGCCGGGTTCGTCGCCTTCCAGAACGAGTGGGTCATTGTTGCTTCTGGCGGCGTAGATAGCCGCTGTCAGTCCCGCTGCGCCCGTTCCAGCGACGATGAGTCGTCGGTGTTCGACCGATTCTGTCATTAGCCAAGTTAGACTACTAGGCCGTATTTAGCTTGTGTTGTCGTGCGCCGAACTCGAACCGTGACGACACGCTTAGGCCGCTGCCGCCGCTCGCTGGGGGTATGGCCGCCGACCTCGAAGAGAAAACCGACCGGTACGAGGGACTGCTTGCCGAAGCACTTGACGCGGCATCAGTCGCTCCTCCAGATGGAACGCCGATGCACGACGCCGCTCTGGAGTGCGAGGAGATGGCGTCGTCGTATCTTGAAGATGGGCGTCACTTTAGAGACGACGACGACCTCGTGAACGCGCTGGCGTCGTTTTCGTACGGGCACGCGTGGCTGGACGCGGGCGCACGTATCGGGCTCTTTGATGTCCCGACCGAAGGACATCTGTTTACGGTCTGAAACTATGGTCTAATTTGGGTCTCAGTTCGGCAATCGGTTAAGTGTCAACAGTCCTCCGAATCTCCCGGGTCACATCATGAAACAGACCAGGCGCAGTGTCCTGCGGAGTATCGGTGCCGGAACAGCAGTCGCAGTCGGGTGCGTCGGTGCCGCGAGCGCCGCGCCGCCGAGAGACGGCGAGACAATTGCCGACATTGCCTCGAATGACGACCGATTCACGATCTTGGTTGAGGCACTGGGCGAAGCAGGCCTTGTGGCGACACTCGACGGAAACAGACAACTGACCGTGTTTGCGCCCACTAATACGGCGTTCGAAAACTTGCTGCACGTCTTAGGTATTAGCAAGGACGAACTCTTGGAACGAGACGACCTCGCCGAAATCCTCACGTACCACGTGGCACCGGGTCGTCGCGACGCCGAGTCGGTCACTACCTCCGATCAGGTGCCGACACTCAACGGAGCGAAAATAGATGTGGACGGGACCGTCCTCAACGGCGGCCAGGCCACCATCGTCGACACGAACATCGAAGCCTCAAACGGGTACATTCACGCCATCAACGGCGACAACGTCGATGGCACTGGTGTCTTGCTTCCATAGCCCGGCGCACACCACAGTTTGCGTGGGTATGACAGCAAACCAGAACGGCCCTCCTCCGACGACCACCTCCTTTTTGTCCAGCCGGGTCGACCCGGGTCCCGCTGCGTCCGCTGATGCATAGCCGCCCTGGTTTCGGTCGTAGGCAGCTATCATGGAGTTGGCCAGAGGATATACGTGTGCCCGGAGAGTTGAGTCCGCTGATGGAGGGTGTCCTCTGGTATGTTCTTTCAGGGACCCGTGGGGGGCCAAACAGAGCCCGTATCCTCAAAGCCCTCAAGCGACGGCCTCGGAATGCCAACCAACTCGCGGAGGACCTCGACCTCGACTACAAAACTGTCCGGCATCACCTCGACGTGTTGTTGGACAATGGCGTTGTCGACAACACCGGCGGCGACTACGGGTCCGTCTACACGCTGACGGACAGGACTGAACAGTACTGGGACACCATCGAAGAAATCATTGCGGAGATAGAGTGACAATGGCTGAAATCGAGCATGGAGTTTTACCACGAGCCGGCATAGGAGGGGACAGATGGCAGTCTGGATGACCGCGGCAAGTGTCGCGTCTGCGCTCAACGTCGTGGTGCTGCTTGCGTTGCTATCTGTCTGGGCCCGCAACTACCTGTCGGTGGGCTCGAAACACGCACTCGGACTGACGGTTTTCGGGTTCCTGTTGCTCGCCGAGAACTGCCTGTCCGTCTACTACTACGTGCTTGACCCAGAGGTCGCCGTGTTGTTACGAAACGCCGCCCCTGTCGCCGGCCGCGCGATGACGTTTGTCGCGATACTGGAACTGGGTGGGCTGCTGTTTCTGGCGTGGATCTCGCTCGATTGAGCGGTCGCAGCGATACTTCCCAAACAGGATGTCACCGTCCTTGCTGTACGTATCTGGAATGTATATGTAACTAAAATGTAGTGACTGGTAACATCGTTCTTTACACCTCATCACCCCTCCACGATGTGCGGAACCACACTGTGACTCCCACTGGCCCGATAATTTCGGGGCCCATTCGCTGTCTCCGACTGAATCGGGGTGACTGTAGCAGCAAGGCGGCGGTTGTTCTGCAGTACACCGACAGAGTCACACGATGTTGCGGCCCCCCGATTTGTGCGCTACACACGGGAGTCGGAGACGACCGCCAAAATTATATACCCTTACAGCGAGCCATGGTGAAACCTATCATGCCGTTGTATTGCGGTTCGAGGGAAAAAGCGGCGAAAGGTTTATATACTTTACGAACTAACTATAGGGTAAGACAGTTCCCCAACCAATATTAAAATTTCTGCACCCGGCAGAACAGGACTCCCAATCATGAGTGAATCAACAACGCGGACAAACACACGAGAGCGAGACGAGAAAATAACCGAACCGACGGAACAGGAGGCTGTAGAGACCTGTCCCGAATGTAGTGGCAACGTCGTTACCGACGCCGAGCATGGCGAAACAGTCTGTGAAGACTGTGGACTGGTCATCGAAGAGGACGAGATTGACCGCGGCCCGGAATGGCGTGCATTCAATTCCGCCGAGAAGGACCGCAAGTCCCGCGTCGGCGCGCCGACGACAAACATGATGCACGACAAGGGCCTCTCGACGAACATCGGCTGGCAGAACAAGGACGCCTACGGGCGCTCCCTCTCCAGCGAGCAGCGCCAGAAGATGCAGCGGCTCCGGACCTGGAACGAGCGGTTCCGGACCCGCGACTCCAAGGAGCGTAACCTCAAGCAGGCGCTTGGCGAAATCGACCGCATGGCCTCTGCGCTGGGCCTGCCCCAGAACGTCCGTGAGACGGCCAGCGTCATCTATCGCCGCGCACTCGGTGACGATCTGCTCCCGGGCCGTTCCATCGAGGGCGTCGCCACGTCCGCCCTGTACGCGGCTGCCCGCATGGCTGGAAACCCCCGGTCGCTCGACGAGATGGCCCGCGTCTCCCGCGTCGAAAAGATGGAGCTCACACGGACTTACCGCTATATCGTCCGGGAACTCAGCCTCGAAGTCCAGCCGGCAGACCCGGAACACTACCTCCCGCGGTTCATCTCCGACCTTGACCTCAGCGAGGAGACTCAGCGACAGGCCCGCGACCTCGTCGAAGGCGCTCGTCAGTCCGGGATGCTCTCCGGCAAGTCGCCGGTCGGCATCGCCGCTGCAGCCGTCTACGCCGCCGCGTTGCTGACAAACGAGAAAGTCACGCAGAGTCAGGTCAGCGACGTCGCTGACATCTCCGAAGTGACAATCCGAAACCGGTACAAGGAACTCCTCGAAGCCGAGGACCTCCCGGCCTGACGCCCGGGTGAAGGCAGACTTATGGGGAGACGCCAAGGCTTTTAATCATCGGATATGTGTGTGAGTAACATACATGGAAGAAGCGTACGTCCGATTGCTCTGTCCCGAGTGTAAGAAAGACTGGGAGTCGACGCCGACAGATTTGCCGCGACACGACACGACGTTCCACTGCCCGAACTGTCATGCGAGCCATCGGCTCGCTGTTTTTACCCGCACGGAAAACGACTTGCAGACGCTGAAAGGACTGCAGTAACTACTCGCTTGTTGCCGAGCGTGCGCCGCATGCCTCACAGCGGAGCAACAGCGCGCCCTGTTCCCGTTCCAGTTGCGTGTCCGGCAGTCCACACTCCGAGCAGAGCACGAACTCCTCGACGTACTCGTCGATGGACGCCTCGATACGGTCGGCGTCGAACTCGCCGGTCAACCGCGCCCGCCCGCTCTCGTCGATGTGGCCACTCGTCCCGAGGTCGTTCTGCAGGAACTTCATCACGTGGTCGTCCTCGCGTCCGAGTCGGGAACACGTCGACTGGAAGTTCTCGTAGACGGTGACGTTCCCCTCCTGTCGGACATCCGGGTCCGGGACCTCGAACCGTTCACCTGTGCCGTCGATATCCGGCGTTTCCTCCATCGCCCGGTCGAGCATATCGTCGTATTCCATACTCCAACGTCACAGAGCAGCCACCAAAAACTTTTCAGCCAGTGGTCGTCCGCTATCGCCAGGCTGTAAGTGTACAGGTCTCGTCCGCTACCATCGAAATCCAGGTGTCATCGTGGGCAATATCGGCGATGACGAACCGCTGCTGGCCGTCGACATCGTCGACAGCACACATCACATCAGACGCAGTTCCCGACCGACGGGTGGGACGTTCAACCTCGTAAGACACAATTGTTCATCTAGGATGTGCGGTAATGAATGTGTCGTACTCGTTTCGTCTTTTGATACTCTGAAATCCGACCGTATACGCAAGAAAACGACTTACGTCTTGCCATTACCGTTGTGAGTATCAAGGCCGATTCAACAATCGTCGATGCCAACGGCCGGAGACAGCCGCGCTGAATCGCCGTGCGGGGTCCCAGATACGTCAGGGCGCGAGCCGGTTCTTGCGTCCCTTCATCTCCCGTTCGTAGTACTCGAAGGTCTTGGGACACCAGTCGGCCGCCAGGTCGAGCATCTCCTCGGTCATCTCCCGGATTTCCCACTGTGCGTCTGCCGCCGCTCGCATATCCGCGACGTGCATCAGCATCCGGGCGTTCATCGACATCACAATGTTCACCCTGGTGCCAATCGGCAGCACGAACCGGGCGTCCTCCGGCGGCATTCCGAGTTCGAGCAGTTCCTGATACGACTCGACCGCCTGCTCGATGGTGTCTTTGAATACCTCCGTGCGCTTCTCGAACTCCTCGTCGGAGACGCTCGCTTTCTGTTGGTTCCGGCCGATCCAGTCCGGGTCTGTCGCGGACGGCGGTGTCACGACCAGTTCGCCCTCGCGGACGGCTTCTGGGTCCACGTCGTCGAAGGAGACGTACCGCATCGACTGCACGTCGAAGGAGACGTGGCGGTGGCGGGTGATCTGTGCCATACAGGAGCGGGAGACGCCTTCGACGGCGAAGGTGGCCTGCGCGTGTTCGAAGGGGCCGAAGTGGCCGTGGTCGAGCAGATGCCCGATGAGCGTCTCCTTTTTGTCGTCAAGTGTGTCGCCGTCGACCTCGGCCATCGTCGCTTCGAACGACTGGCTGCCGACGGAGGTGTCGCTGTAGTCGTTGCGTGCTGCCTTGCAGATGAGATCCTCGGGGTCGTCCGTCGCTTCGAGCAGCTTTACGTCCATATCGGGTGGGTGTCCCGGAGCGGCAAAATACTTCCTTCCCGGGCCGGCAGGGCGTTCGGACCTCCCGCGGATGGCTCCGAACTCAGATATCCTGCCAGTCTGTCGGCTCGCCGGCGAGGCCAAGCACGCGGGCCTCTCGGCCGCCACCCTCGGCGTCGCGCACGTCGATCATCCCGTCGAACGCCTGCTTGATTACCTGCAGGGTCTGGTCGTCGTGGGCGCCCGAGTCGATGGTGAACACGCCGATGTAGCCCGCGGAATCCAGCCGCGAGGACAGCACGTGACAGAACTTGAAGACGGTCTTCTTGTCCGTGTAGGTCAGCATCGTCGACAGCGAGACGAGGGCCAGCCGGCCCTGTTCGTTGCCGGCATTGTGCAGCCCCTCCAGCGCCTTCGTGATGCCGATACCGATGCCGGTGAGGTCACCGGGCGAAGAGACGTGGTGCGCGTGGGCGTTGCCGATTACCTCCTCGTCCGTGCCACCCTCGCCGCGACAGTCGATGACACCGAGCTGGGAGTCGTCGAGGTCGGGAACGAGCGACCGGAACTCCTCGACGACGCTGCCTGCGCCGTCACCGGTCGTCACGACCACCGCGCCGTCCCCCTCGCGTAGACCGTCGGCGAGAATATCGTATGCGAGCCGGTCCTTCCCGCTCATTGCCGGGCCGGAGATCAGGATGCTGGACCCTGACCGGACCTCACTGAGCGCATCGAACTCTAGTACTGAGGTGAGATCATACATTGTTTGTCGCTCAGTTGTCTTCATCGTTGCTCAGTCCGCGAAGCGTCGCGATGAAATCGGAGTCGTCTTCGATGCCACCGAGTGTGTCCGAGAGATCGTCTCGCATCTCCGCGACTCTCTGGGTCAGTTCGTCGTACTGGTCGCTCTCCGCCAGCTCCGCGCTCGACTTCGTCGCTTCGAGCGTTGCCTGCTTCTCGACGAGTGCGTAGTACTCCTGTAGCAGGGAGTCGTACTCGGAGCGGTCCAGCAGATTGTCGACCGTTTCGTGGAGCTGTTCGCTCCGGATCGGCTTCGAGAGATATGCGTCAAAGCCCATCTCCAGAATGTCGAAGTCCGGCTCGACGGCGGTGACCATCGCCACCCGACAGCCCAGATTACGCTCTCGAATGCGTTCCAGCACTTCGTCCCCGGAGAGTCCGGGCATCATCCGGTCGAGCAAGACGACGTCGACATCCGCGTCTAGTTGCTCCAGGCCCTCGTCGCCGTTCTGTGCCATGCGGACCTCGTACTCCTGTTGGAGCCACAGTTTGTACGTCTCGGCAACGTCTGGTTCGTCTTCGACGATAAGCACTACAGGTAGGTCCGAATCTGACATGATGTTCTACTATCCCCCGTTTGCATATCCACGTACATAGCCCTGTGGGTGCGGGCGTGCAGCGCGTCTCGACCGGTGACAGAACGACACCCACATCCGGCATGACGGCAAATAGGCGGGTAATGATTCGAAATCTCGCCCGCGGGCAGCAAGCCTTCACGAGCAACGTGTTTCTCGTCACCGGGGACCGAACTGTGCTGGTCGACGTCGGCAACGAGTTCGACGTGGTGTCGGCTGTCAAAGAGCACGTCGACGATATCGACGCTATCGCCGTCACTCACACCCACTACGACCACGTCGAGAACCTCGACAGCGTCGTCGACGCTTTCGACGTGCCGGTGTACGGCTACGACACGGAGCAGGACGGCATCGAGAACGCTATCGCCGACGACGAGACGATACAGCTGGGCGACCACGGCTACCGGGCGCTGCACACGCCCGGCCACAAGAACGACCATCTCTGCTTCTACTCTGCGGACGCCGGCGTCCTGTTCGCCGGCGACCTCGTGTTCGCCAACGGGAGCTTCGGCCGGACCGACCTCGACGAAGGGAATCGTGACCTGCTCGTCGAGAGCATCGACCGAATGCTGTCGGTTGTCGACGAGGACCTACAGGAGATGCACACCGGTCACGGACCGAGCGTTACCGATGCGCCGTATCAGGACATCGAACTGGCGCTGCAAGCCGCAAAGTTCTGAGAGCGCGGCCGAGCGCACAGTTTTCAGTCGAACGCACAGGCCAGCAACGCGTCGTAGGCGTGGTCGTAGGCATCGGCGACAGCCGCCGGGTCACTGCGCTGTTCGCTGTCGAGCGCGGGGAGCCGTACTGCCGCGACCTGCTCGATGAGGTCGACGACGTTGGGCACCCGTTCCTCCAGCTGGCCGTCGCCGGGGCCGCCCGTGGCAATCTGACAGGCCTTGGCGTACCGGTCGCCGTCGTAGATACGCGCTCGGCCCGGTTCGACGACGGCCACGGCGTCGGGTTCGATACCCGACAGCGGCCGGGCCACGTCGCCGTAGGACTCGACGACCGCCCGGTCGGCCGACTCGATGTCAGCGGCGAGTGACTCCAGGGCCTCGACGTGCATCACGCGCATCAGGTCGTTGAAGTCGGCGACCGAGGTGACCCGCGGCGCGTCGGCGAGCGGGAGACGCTCGGCGACGGAGTCGGGCACGTCGACGGTCCCGTTGACGACGTACTCGACGCCGGTTTCGGCACTCGGGCGGCCGACCCGGTCGACGACGAACTGCTGGTTCTCCTTGCCGAGCAGGCCCGTCTCCGCGCCCGGCGAGGGATGCCACAGCCGGTGAATCGGGTTGATTTCCTCGGGGACCACGTCGCCCGGGGACGCGGCCGCGAGGCGCTTGGCGTCCTTGCCGTACAGCCGCCCCTCGCTTGTTGCCCGCTGATAGTCGTCGTGGTCGAACCAGTAGTTGTTGCCCGCTCTGGGCTTGAATCCCTGGGCGCTGGTCCGTTTGAGCAGGCCGACGCTGAACGTGGTCTTGCCCGCGTCGACGCGGTCATTGCCGGCGACGAGGAGCTTCATGACTCGGCAAGACCGTACAGTCCGACGACATCATCGTCCTGCGGGTCGGCGATGACGAGGTCGTCCTGATTGAATATCATCCACGGGATGGCCCAGTCGATGAACACCGACTCGTTGGCCTCGCTGAGTTCGGCGTCCGCCGGGAGCCCCTGCAGGAGGCGGGCGATTTCCGGGATAGTGTACAGTTTGTCGGCGTCGAGAATGTCCGCAGGTTCGTGGAGCTCGAACGACAGTATCTCGTCGAACTCCTGCTTGTCGACAGGCATACCTGCCGGTATGCCGAGCGAGTGGGTAAATCCCTCGAACCGGCGGAACCCATTTACTCGCTGGGCAGGAGTGTTCAGTAATGGCAACGCTGCTTGTTGCGTACGCCTTTCTTTTGCTCGTCGTGGCCGTTGTTCTCGGGACGCTGTCGGCGTACGCGTGGAGGCGGCGCGACTACACCGGCGGGACCGCACTCGCGGTCCTGCTTGCCGGGCTCTCGGTCTGGGACCTCTGTGTCGCGGCCGGTGTCTTGACGCGCGGGACCGACGTGGCTCTTCTCTTCGCATATGGCCTGTACGTCGGCGTAATGCCCGCGATAGCCGGACTGTTCGTGTTCTCTCTGGCATACACCAACCGCGACCGGTATCTCAATCGGTGGACTTACGCGCTCCTGAGCATCGAGCCAGTCGTGTTCTTTACTGCGCTGCTCGCCGGCTCTGACGGGCTGGTATACACTGTATCCGGCCCGACGGACACCGGCATGTACGGCTGGACGATCACAGCCGGGCCTGTTTTCTGGGGACATCTCGTGTACTCCTACGCACTCATCGCCGCGTCGAGTGCGCTCATCATCCACTACGGGCTCGGCTCCGGTGAACTGTACCGAAAGCAGGTGTACGCCGTTCTGCTGGCTATCGGCCTCCCGTGGTTCGGGAGCGTTCTCAGCATCTTCGGCGACACCAGCATCGAACTCACACCGTTGTTGCTGGCAGGAACCGGAATCACGCTCTCGTGGGCGTTCTTCAGGGGGCGACTGCTGGACATCTCGCCGGTCGCCCACCGTGAGGTCGTCGAGTCGCTCAACAGCGCTGTGTTCGTCGTCGACACGAACGACAGGATACTCGAAGCCAACGACGCTGGCCGCCGCCTCCTCGGAGACGAAGCTCTCGTCGGCCAGCCCGTCGCGGCTGCGCTCGAAACGTCGCCTGAGCTTCTCGAAAAGTACCGCAGTCTGAACGACGACGCCGAAGAAACAGCAGCCGTCGTCGAGCAACGCGACCGATTTTTCGACATCCGGCTCACACCGCTGCACGACGCCCGCGACGCGCTGGTCGGGCGTGTCTTTCTCGTCCACGAAATCACCGAACAAAAGCAGCGGGAGCGAGAACTGGAACGCCGGAACCAGCAGCTCGACCAGTTCGCCGCCGTCCTCTCACACGACCTGCGGAACCCGCTGAACGTGGCTTCGGGCCGACTGGCGCTGGCCCGGGAACGCAACGACCCCGAGGAGTTCGACCGTGTGGAGAAAGCCCACGAACGGATGAGTAGCCTCATCGACGAGGTGCTCGCCTTCGCCCGCGACGAGCAGACGACCGACCGGGTCGAGCTACGGCTTTCGGCGCTGGCGAAGGCGGCCTGGGGTCACGTCGACACCGGCGAGGCGACGCTGCAGATCGACGGCGACAGAGAGATTATCGGCGACCGTGACCAGCTCCTGCAACTGTTCGAGAACGTGGTTCGGAACAGTGTGGAGCACGGAGCCGCAGGCGGGCGGTCGGACGACGCCGCGGACAGGGCAGTGACGATACGCGTCGACGCCACCCCCGAAGGGTTCGCAATCGGCGACAACGGGCCCGGCGTCCCACCCGAGAAACGAGCGGAGATATTCACACACGGCGTCAGCAGTTCCGAGTCGGGGACCGGCCTCGGACTGGCAATCGTCCAGCACGTCGTCGAGTCCCACGGGTGGGATGTCGAGATGACGGAAAGCCGGTCAGGCGGCGCGAAACTCGTCGTCTCGGGACTCGGAGCGGAATCAACGCAACGGTCCGAGTCGGTGTCATAGCCAGTCGACAGCCTAAGGCCCGCCCGGTCGTGAACTTCGGTATGGCTGATGAGGACCACATCGAAGCGCTGCTCGCCCGGCTGTCTCGCGCACAGAAACTCGCGCTCGTTCGCGGCGCAACCGACCCAGAGGGCACAGCGACGGGGTACCTCCCGGGCGTCGAAGAGGCCGGGATTCCGCCGTTTCGTCTCGTCGACGGGCCGCTCGGCATCCGTGCAGAGGGCCATCGCGCGACCGCCTTTCCCGCGTCGATTGCGACGGCAGCGACGTTTGACACCGATCTGGCCCGGCGACAGGGCGCGGCGATGGGACGCGAAGCGACGGCACTCGGACAGGACGCGCTGCTCGCGCCCGGTGTGAACGTCATCCGGGTCCCGCAGTGTGGCCGCAATTTCGAATATCTCTCCGAAGACCCCGTCCACGCCGGCGCTGTCGGAGCCGGCCTTATCGACGGCATTCAGTCCGCTGACGTCGTCGCCACGGTGAAACACTTCGTCGCTAACAACCAGGAGACCCACCGAACGACCGTCAGCGCGGAAGTAGACGAGCGGACGCTCCGGGAGCTGTACCTCCCGCCGTTCCGTTCGGCCGTTGACGCCGGCGTCGGCTCGGTGATGACGGCGTACAACCGAGTGAACGGCACGCACATGAGCGACCACGAGCGCCTCGTCGGTGACGTGCTCAAAGGTGCGTGGGGGTTCGACGGCTACGTCGTCTCGGACTGGTACGGGCTGGAGAGCACCGTCGGCGCGGCCAACGCAGGTCTTGACGTGGAGATGCCCGGCGTGGCGGAAGTCCCCGACGACGGAACCGGGAGCTACGAGTGGCCCGACGGCATCCCGGACGCGACACGCGCGGGCCTGTTCGGTGACCCGCTGGCAGCGGCCATCGACAGCGGCGAGGTTCCAGCCGACCGACTGGTGGACATGGCGCGGCGGGTGCTCGGGCAGATGGACCGGTTCGGGCGACTGGACGGCGGCCGGACTGCTGCCGACGACGGTGAAAACGACGATGAGGTGGGTGAAATCGACAGTCAGCGCCACCGTGACATTGCGGCGGACGTGGCGGCCCGCGGGACGGTCCTGCTCGACAACGACGGCGTCCTGCCGCTGGCCGATGGGGCGGACGTGGCTGTTATCGGGCCGAATGTCGATGAGCCGAAACTTGGCGGTGGTGGCTCCTCCGAGACGTCGCCGGTCCACTCGGTCACACCAGTCGAAGGAATCGAATCTCGCGCCGAGGGCGCTGTCACGACCGCGTTTGGCATCCGACAGATCGAGTCCGTCTCGCTGTTCGACCTTCTACCGTTCGTCGGTGACGACGATGCTGACGGTACGGCTGAGGACGACACCCGACGGGAGCCGTCGCTTGACGACGCTGTCGATGCAGCCGCGGCAGCCGATGTCGCCGTCGTGTTCGTCCGTGATGCAACGACGGAGGCCCGGGACCGCGAGTCGCTCGAACTGCCGGGCCGACAGGACGCACTCGTCTCGGCTGTCGCCGCCGCCAACGAGAACACCGTCGTCGTCGTCAGGTCTGGCGGCCCAGTGGAACTCCCGTGGCGGGAGGACGTGGCCGCGGTCATCGAACAGTGGTACCCCGGACAGGCGGACGGCGACGCGGCGGCGGCAGTCCTCTACGGCGACTGCGACCCCAGCGGCCGGCTCCCGGTGACGTTCGCCCCGGAGAGCCAGTACCCGACTGCAGGGCCCGAGCGCCGCTACCCCGGCGTTGACGATCAAGTCCACTACGATGAGGGCGTCTTTATCGGCTACCGACACTTCGACGACGAAGACGCGAACCTGACCTACCCCTTCGGGCACGGCCACTCGTATGCGACATTCGCATACGGCGATGCCGAAATCACAGACGAGCAGACCGTCGCAGTCACAGTCGAGAACGTCGCCGACAGGCAGGGCCGGGAGGTCGTTCAGGCCTACGTCCGACCGCCGTCCGTCGAGGACGCTGACCGCCCCGTGCGTGAACTCGCCGGATTCGAAGCTGTGCAGTTGGACGCCGGTGAACGACAGACGGTGACACTGACGCTGGATGACCTCGCGTTCTCGCGGTACGTCCCCGACTCCGGGTGGACGGTCGACAGCGGAACGTACACCGTTGAAATCGGGCGGTCGTCGCGGGACGTTCGGACGACTGTGGCGGTCGACCGGTAGCGTGTCCGGTCGTTACCTCGGCTGAAACGCGGCGTTTTCCGCAGAAGCCCGTCTGAACCGGGGGGTCCGTGGCCGGGGATTTCAAGCCCCCCGAATACATATAGCCGGTCATGAGTCAGACGCTCGAAACCATGGAGCCGAATCCGGTGTGGGTCGAAGACGCCTACTCCGACACTGTCGACGTTCTCACGCGCTACGCCGACGAGTTCGAGTACAAGATCTGGGGCGGCGACTGGTGCAAGGACTGCCGGGCACAGCTCCCCGACTTCGGGGCGGCGTTGAAAGCCGCCGGTGTCCCCGACGCAGTGGTCCACCACTACCCCGTTGAGAAGGAGGAGGACGGCTCGAAGACAGGACCGGAGGTCGAGGCATACGATATCGAACTCATCCCGACAGTCGTCGTCGAACACAATGGCGAGGAGGTTGCCCGATTCGTCGAGGAGGAGCCGGTCCCTATCGCGGTGTACCTCGCCGACAAAATCGAAGCCGAGATGGCCTGATTCTCACGCCGCGTCGTCAGTTCCCGCGCCCCAGTCTAACGCCGTCTTGAGGTCGTGTTTCGGTGGCGAACAGGCGAAGTTCCGGCAGGCGTACACCGTCGGCCGCTCATCGACCTGCTCGCGGCCGGCCCAGATTGGCGGCGAATCGTCCAGTCCCAGCGTTCCGAGCCACTGCTCGAAACGACTCTCGTCGGCCGGTCGGTGGGCCAGTAGACGGCGCGGAATGTACCGGTCGGAAAGTGTCTCCGTCCACTCGTCGGGGTACTCCGACCGGTCGCCGACGAAGGTGAGTTCCAGCGCGCCCTGCTCGTAGGTGTCCGTCGCCAGCGTGAGCGAGGCGTGCTGGAGCGGGTTCGAGGAGACGCGATCGGCGTGGGTCCGGATGACCCGCTCGGCCACGTCCTCGAAGCGGTCGTCGTCGCTGAAATGCGACAGCGACAGCAGGAGGTCGACGGCGACGCCGGTGCTGGACGGCGTCGACTGGTCGGTCAGTTCCTGGGGCCGTGCGACCAGCGATTCGCCGCCGGTCGGCGTGAAAAACAGCGTCTCCTGTTTGTCGTCCCAGAACGCCTCTGTGATGGCCTGTCCGAGGTCCATAGCGAACGCGAGGTGCTCGATGTCGCCGGTCGCCTCGAACAGCGTCAGCGCGCCGCGACCGAGGAACGCGTAGTCCTCCAGGTAGCCGTCGATGGCCACGTCGCCGTCCTTGTACCGGCGGTTGAGTCGCCCCGCGTCGGCGTCCCACAGGTGCTCCCGGACGAACGAGAGGGCGTCGGCAGCCACGTCGGCGTAGGCGTCGTCCAGCACGAGAGCGCCCTCGGCGAGCGCCCGAATCATCAGGCCGTTCCAGCCGGCCAGCACCTTCTCGTCGCGGGCCGGTCGCGGTCGGCTCTTTCTGGCCTCGAAGGTCTGGTTCAGGGCCCGCTGGAGGCTCGCCGTGATTTCGTCCTCGCTTCGTTCGTACTCCTCGGCGAGCGCCGGGACGGGCTTTCGAACCGCAAGGACCGTCCCGCCTTCGAAGTTCCCCCGCTCCGTGACGCCGAAGTAGTCACAGAAGATGTCCGCGTCGGTCTCGTCGTCGACGGCCTCGCGGACCTGCTCGGGCGTCCAGACGTAGAACAGCCCCTCTTCCGTCTCGCCCTCGGGGTCATCGACGGGCGCGCTCTCGGCGTCCAGCGTGCTGAAAAAGCCGCCGTCTGGATGCTGGAGTTCGCGCTGGACGAACTCGAAGGTCTCCCGGACGACCGCGGCGTAGCGTTCGGAGCCGATGGCCTGGTAGCCCGCGAGGAAGGCACGGGGAATCTCGGCGTTGTCGTACAGCATCTTCTCGAAGTGCGGGACCGCCCACTGCTGGTCGGTCGCGTAACGGTGGAAGCCGCCGCCGACGTGGTCGTACAGTCCCCGGTCGGCCATCACGTCGAGCGTCTCCTCGACGACGGTCAGGTAGTCTTCCTGTCCACCATCAGCGTGTGCCCGAAGCAGCGCGTGCAGTCGCCCGTTCTGGGGGAACTTCGGCCCGCCGGAACCCCAGCCGCCGTCCTGTCGGTCCGCTCCGCGGTGGGCGATGGTCGCCGCGGTCTGGATAATGTCCTCAGCGGGGTCTTCGGGAGCGGCGGGCGTCGCTTCGAGGTCGCTCTCGATTGCCTCAGTCCACTGCTGGGCACGGTTTTCCATCTCCTCGCGCTGTTCGGGATCCGACCACGAGTCTGAAAGGCGCTGGAGCAGGTCGCCAAAGCCCGGCTGGCCGCGCTTCTCCTCCGGCGGGAAGTAGGTCCCGACGTAGAACGGCTTTCCCTCCGGCGTGAGCCAGGCCGACAGCGGCCAGCCGCCGCCACCGGTCACCTGCTGACAGATACTCATGTACACGGAGTCGAGATCCGGGCGCTCCTCGCGGTCGACCTTTATCGGAACGAAGTGCTCGTTGAGCTGCTCGGCGATTTCCTCGTCCTCGAAGCTCTCCTCCTCCATGACGTGGCACCAGTGACACGCCGCGTAGCCAATGGAGAGGAAGATTGGTACGTCCCGTTCCTTTGCGGCTTCTAGAGCCGTCTCGTCCCAGGGCTGCCAGTTGACGGGATTGTCAGCATGCTGGCGGAGATACGGGCTCTCCGCCTCGTCGAGTCGATTGCGAGATACCGGGTCCGTGGCGTCGCTCATACCTGTGGCTGGGAGCGCCGCGGTGAAAAGGAACGCGACGCCGGCAGCGAGGACTTACTCGCCGGCCAGCCGGATTCCACGGGCGATGACGTACATAAGGACGACACCGGCTCCGACGGCGAGGATGAACTCACCGAGCAGGGCCAGTACTGCACCCGGTACGGACCCCTCCGAACCGAAGAACACGATGGCGTAGGGGAGGAGGCTTCCGGCGACGAAGACGCCAATGAGCTTCGCGAGCGGAACGGCCTCCGAGAGTATCTGGGCCGTGTCCAGCTCTCCTGTTGTGGGGTCGATAAATGGGCGGGGCGGGGACATGTACCCGTGTGTCAGACGGTCGGGTAAAGTAGCTCCCGGTCTCCATCCAGCGACCTGTACGCGAGCGCACTCGAAACAGAAACGACCGCCACAGTCAGCGAAAACCGGCGAAAAGACAATACTTACGTGAGAGCCAATCCGGCCTTCGGGTATGTCAGAGACAGTGCTGCTCGTGGGTGGCGGTGGCCGGGAACACGCGATTGCGCGCTCGCTCGCGGACTCGCCTGGGGAGCTGTACGCCTGTGCTAGCAACCGGAACCCGGGTATCGTCGCTCTCGCCGACGGCTTCGAGGCACTCGACACGACCAATCCGAAGGCCGTGACGACCTACGCCCGGGAGGTCGACGCCACGCTGGCGGTTATCGGACCCGAGGCAGCCCTCGCCGCTGGAGTCGCCGACGCGCTGGACGACGCCGGCATCTACACCTTCGGGCCACAGGAGCAGGAGGCTCGTATCGAGACAGACAAGGCGTTCCAGCGCCGGTTCATGCGGGAACACGACATCCCCGGCTGTCCGGACTTCGAGACGTTCGAGGACATGGACGCCGCCTGCGAGTACATCGACGAGTACGACGGTGACCTCGCGGTCAAGCCCGCCGGTCTCACGGGCGGCAAGGGGGTCCGCGTCATCGGCGACCAGTGCACCGCCGAGGAGGCCAAGGAGTACCTCCGGAACGCCGACTACGACCGCGTCGTCCTCGAAGAGCGACTCGTCGGCGAGGAGTTCACCGTCCAGGCGTTCGTCGCCAACGGGCAACTGCGCGTCACGCCCGCCGTCCAGGACCACAAGCGCGCCTACGAGGGCGACGAAGGGCCGAACACCGGCGGGATGGGGAGCTACTCCGACGCCAGCCTCCATCTGCCGTTCATGGACGAGGACGACTACATGGACGCCGTCGATGTGCTCCGTGCGACCGTCGACGCCCTCGACGGCTACAAGGGCGTCCTCTACGGGCAGTTCATGCTCACCGAAACGGGACCACGCGTGGTGGAGTTCAACGCCCGCTTCGGCGACCCCGAGGCGATGAACACCCTACCAGTCCTCAACACGGATTTCCTTGACGTGCTGACCGCCGCCCGCGACGACGACCCGCTCCCGCAACTGTCCTTCCGCCCGCTGGCGACTGTCTGTAAGTACGCCGTTCCGGACGGCTACCCGACCGACCCTGACGCCGGGGCGAAGGTGACTATCGACGACGATGTCATCGCGAGCGTCGTCGAGGAGCACGCCGACCAGTCCGGTGACGCGAGCGACACCGCTCCCGAGGCGCTGTTGTTCTACGCGAGCGTCGACGACCGCGAGGACGGTATCTACACCACCACCTCCCGTTCCTACGCCGTCGTCGGCCTCGCGGAGACCATCGCGGATGCGGAAGCCATCGCCGAGGAATCGCTGGAGCGCGCCGGCACCGAAGGCCTTCGGGTCCGCCACGATATCGGCAAAGACGACCTCGTTCAGCAGCGCATCGACCATATGGACGACATCCGCGGCGGTGCGGACTGAGCGCGTGGTTGCAGCGTCAGCGGTCACGTGGTGGCGGCCTGCCGGACGGTGAGTTGCGGTGGCACTGACAACCGTCGATATCCGGTCCGCGCTGAACGTCCTCGGGGCTATCATGCAGTGGCTAGCCGTTCCGCTGGCGATTCCGGTGGTCGTGGCCCTGCTCTACGCCGAGTCGCCGTGGCCGTATCTGGTCACGATAGCAGTCACTCTCGGCGTCGGCAAAGCGCTGGCCCGGTTCCAGCGCGAACACATTCGCGACCGTGAGGCGTTTCTCACGGTGTCCCTGGCGTGGTTGACTATCGCTGTCGTCGGTGCGATGCCGCTGTACATCGAGGGCACAGGAGTGTTTGCCAGCCCAGTCAACGCCCTGTTCGAGGGGATGAGCGGCATCACGACCACCGGCGCGACGGTCATCAGGGACTTCGACGCTCACTCGCAGGCGCTGCTCATGTGGCGGCAGGTCCTCCAGTGGCTCGGCGGGCTGGGCGTCCTGTTGCTTGCGACGGCCGTGCTGTCGCGGCTCTCGGTCGCGGGCGCACAGCTCATGGAGACCGAAGCGCGGACCGAGAACGTCACGAAGCTCACTCCCGGTATCGAGCAGACGGCGCGCATCCTCGGACTGCTGTACCTGGGACTGACCGCAGGGGCAGCGCTAATTCTCGCTGCGCTCGGTGCCAGCGGTCTCGCGCCCGGGATGACGCTTTTTGACGCAGTCGCACACGCGTTCACCGCCATCGCAACCGCCGGATTCTCTCCGCGAGCCGAGAGCATCGGCGCGTTCTCGCCGGCCGTCCAGTGGGCGGTCACGCTGTTTATGATCGTCGGCGCGACGAACTTCGTCTTGCTGTATGCGCTGCTCCGTGGCGACACCCACAGACTGCGCAATAGCGAGGAGTTCCGCTTTTATCTCGGAATCCTTGCTGTCGGCTCAATGCTTGTTGGTGGCTTGCTGGTACTTGACCAGGGCGTCACTGGCGGTGTCGGGGACACTGTCCGACACGCTGTCTTCCAGGTCGCCGCTATCGTCACAACGACCGGGTTCGCCTCGACGGATTTCAATACCTGGTCTGCCGGGGCCAAGAACGTCCTCTTCGTCATGATGTTCATCGGCGGGATGGCCGGCAGCACCACCTGCTCTATCAAAACGCTCCGCTGGCTCGTCGTCACCAAGTCCTTCTGGCGGGACCTGAACGTCGCGGCCCATCCACGGAGCATCCGCCCAGTACGGCTCAGTAACGAGGCTATCAGTGAAGACACTGTCCGCGACGTGTACGCCTACACGTTAGTGGCAATGGTGTTTTTCGTCATCGGAACTGTTCTCCTCGTCGTCGATGGGGAGCGCTCTGGGGCGCCGATAACCGAGTTCGAGGCCCTCAGTGCCGCCGCGTCGATGTTTTTCAACATCGGCCCCGCGTTCGGACAGGCCGGCCCGTACGGGACCTACGAGGGCTTCGCCCGGTCGAGCAAGGTATTGATGATACTGCTGATGTGGGTCGGCCGAATCGAAATTGTCCCCGTGCTGGTGATGCTGACGCCGACGTTCTGGACGCGGTGACCGCCGGCGAGCCGACGGGTTTGATTATCGCGGCCCCGTACACGACGGACGTGAGTGGTCCACGACACGACCGGCTGCGCCAGCACCCGACGCCCGGCCCGTACAACTCCTTATTCCCGTGGCCGGACGGTAAACACCCGCTCCGGGTGATGGTCAACTACGTCGTCATCCTCGTCTGTCGCATCTCGCCGAGCCTTCGGCTCAAGAACTGGCTGCTGTCCCGGCTGGGCGTCACCGTCGGCGACGGCGTCGCGTGGGGCCTGGAATCGACGCCCGACGTGTTCTGGCCCGAACTCATCACTGTCGAGGACCACGCCATCATCGGCTACGACGCGACGCTGCTGTGTCACGAGTTCCTGCAGGACGAGTACCGAACCGGCGAGGTCGTCGTCGGTGAGCGGGCGATGGTCGGTGCGGGC
Organism: Haloarcula taiwanensis; assembly: GCA_002844335.1. Taxonomy (NCBI): domain Archaea; kingdom Methanobacteriati; phylum Methanobacteriota; class Halobacteria; order Halobacteriales; family Haloarculaceae; genus Haloarcula; species Haloarcula taiwanensis. The sequence goes on along the minus strand of CP019154.1, from coordinate 1,625,886 downwards.
GCGGTTGTCCTTCCCGGCGTCGAAATCGGTCCGGGCGCACAGGTCGCGGCGAACTCGCTCGTGGCTGACGACGTGCCGCCGGAAACGACCGTCGCCGGTGTTCCGGCCGAGCCGCTGGGCTCGGACGACACAGCGACCGAAGAACCGTAACACAGCGCTTAGCTCCGGATACGGACGATACCCGTATTGAACACCCGCTTGTTCGGGATTATGTACTCCTCACCGTCGCTTTCGATACGCGTGACGAGAATGTCCACCTCCTGAACGATGCCGCTCTGGTCGCCGATGACGATCTCGTCCCCGATGCTGTATGGCTCTGTCAACAGGAGGTAGAGACCGGCCGCACCGGCCTGCAGGATGTCTTTCAGCGCCAGCCCGCAGACGAACACGAGCCCGAACGCGTACGCCCCGAGGAGAATGAGCAGGGCGAGGGTCTCGACGCCCAGTTGACCGAGCGCGATGAGCACTGCCAGATAGAAGATGCTGTACTTGACGACTTCTGGCAACACCGTCGCCTCGGGCATCTTGACGCTGCGCAGTCGCTCGGAGACGATGAGCTTGGCTTTATCGCCCGCAATGAGGCCGATGATGACGGCGAACAGGGCGATAAACAGATCGGGCAGGAACGACGTGAAACGGGCCCAGTACAGTTCCGGGTCGGTCAGTTGTGCGATGTTGAGGACGGCAGTGACCGTCGTGATGTAGATGAACAGCGCCGCCAGATTCGAGACGATGCCGACCGTCGATGTCCCGAGCCCTCTCGCCGTCCGCTCGAATGGGGTTCCCTCTACTGCCTCTGGGACGCCGAGTTCGCGCATAAACCGCCGGGAGGAGCGCCAGACGAGATAGCCGAGGACGATACCGACAGCCAGTACCACGAGCGAAAGGATGAACGTTCCCTGCGGTGAGAACACCTGCCGGATGATCGTCGCCCAGTCGAAGCCGAGCTGCATCCTCAGTACTCCTCGGGGTCGATTTCGAGGACTAGCTCCCCGCCTTTGAACGCCCGTACGAGCCCGTCGCTCTCAGAGAGAACGATAGCCGTCGCGGTGGTGTCACGGGTGATCGCGCCCGCCGCCATGTGCCGCGCACCGAGTCCTTTGGGGATGTCGACCCCCTCCGCGGAGGGTTCGAGATACCGATACGCGGAGACGATTTTGCCGGCGTCTGAAATGACGAACGCCCCGTCGAGCCGCGAGAACTCCTTGAGCATCACGTTGACGATGGGGTCGCCGACGTGGACGTGGGACTTCTCGAAAGGGTTGTACGACAGCGGCCGGGACTTGTTCATCACCTTACCGGCGTCGCCAACGACGAACAGTGCACCGACCGGCTTGCCTTTCTGCCCCTTCTTTCCGAGTTCGATAGCGACCTCGAAGACGTCGCGGACGACGCTTGCGTCTGCCCGCGAGTTGACGAACATGTCGTACACACCAGAGGGCGAGAAGTCGTTCGTCTGAACCCGGACGAGCGTGTTCTCGGCACCGTCCAGCACTTCGGTCACGCAGAGGACCTCGTCGCCCTCGTCGACGATGCCCTGCTCCAGTGCGCCTTCGATACCGAAGCGGAGGCGGCCTTCGAGGTCGGTGAAATCGATGGGTAGCTCGACGAACGGCTCCGCATCGAGGGTGTTCTCCGGGCCGACAACGACGATTTCTTCATCGACGTCTGCGAACTCCTCGAAGAACGACGCGTTCGGGGAAAACAGGAACACGGCGTCGACGTCTGCGACCAGGTCTCCGAGCAGGTCGCGCAACTCGTTCATTATCAGAACGATGCTGTCTGTCGAAAAAAAGGTTGCGGGCAGTCAGCCGCGCGTCCGACGGCAGGCCCGCCGTCAGATGTCCGTCGAGGGCACTGCCAGTAGACGGTCGAACGCACCGCTTTCTCCGTGGCAGTGGCAGTACGTGCCGACGGTGTTGTACTCTGTGAGACCGTCGTGTTCGCCGTCGATACCATCGCCTCGAACCATTTCGAAGGCGAACGACGCGTCACTGTCGAGGGTCGCAGCTGAGTAGTGGAACTCGTGGCCGCGGCGGTGTGTCCCGGACCCAGCCACGACAGAGTCTGACTGCGCCGCTAGCTCTACGTGGTCGAGCGCCTGATACCGGTCTTGCATCTCGATGTCCGCGGGGAGGACTCCGGCCATCTCGTGGGTGTCGCCGCCGGTCGTCGTCAGCGACTCCGACAGCGCCATCAGGCCGCCGCACTCGCCGTAGATGGGGACACCGTCGGCGGCACGACTGGCTAGCTCGTCGAGTGTGCCGCTGGCTTCGAGCGATTCACCGTAGAGCTCCGGATAGCCGCCGGGCAGATATATCGCGTCGGCGTCGGGGACTGGGTCGCCGGCGACCGGCGAGAACGGCTCGACGGTCGCCTCGGCACGGAGCCGTTCGAGTACCGAGGGGTAGGTGAAACAGAACGCGCTGTCCCGTGCGACGGCGACCCGACGGTCGGCCAGTGAGCCGTCAGTAGTCGTCCTCGCCGTCTCGACTGCCGGCGGTGTCCGGGCCACGTCGACAAGCCGTTCGACATCGATAGTCTCCGCCGCTGTCGAGAGCGCGTCGCGGTCTAAGCCGGCCTCTGTGCCCATGTGCAGTCCGAGATGCCGGTCGGGAATCTCCAGGTCCGACATCGGCGGAATCCGGCCGAAGTAGGTGAGGTCCTCGGGGAGCGCGTCCCTGATACCGTCGGCATGCCGGCCGCCGTGGGCGCGCTGTGCGAGGATGCCGACCACGTCGATGTCAGCGCCGATGCGGTCGGCGTACCGTGCGAACCCCAGCGCCGTTGCGGCGACGCTCTCCATCCCGGCTTTTGCATCCACGACCAGAACGACCGGGAGGTCAAGCCCCTCGGCAACGGCTGCCGTCGACGTCTTCGTCCCATCGTAGAGCCCCATCACGCCCTCTACGATGCAGATATCCCCTGTGCCGCGCCAGTAGGTGCGACACATACCAGCCTCGCCAGCGAGCCAGGGGTCGAGCGTCCGCGAGGGCGTGTCCACGAGCGCCTCGTGGTGGCTCGGGTCGATGAAATCCGGGCCAGCCTTGGCCGGCTGGGGCTGATACCCGGCGTCTTCGAGCGCTGTCAGAGTCGCCAGCGTGGCAACGGTTTTGCCGACGCCGGAGCTTGTGCCGGCGAGGACGACCCCGTCCATCCTCACGTCCCCTCCTCGGCCGTCGCTGAGGGCGCGTCGCCGATCAGGTCGTCGTAGAGGGCCCCAAACCGGTCCCGTACCTCTGCCATCGGGATGCCGGCGCGGTCGGCTAGCGCCAGCGCGCCGCCCATTCCGACCCCTTCCTTGGCCTCGCCGGCGACGAACCGCTCCATCGCGACGTGGTCGCTCTGGTCGAATCCGGGGTCCGTTACCGTCAGGTCGATATCGAGCCGAGCAGCGGAGGCTCGCACGTCGGCACTCTCGTCGTCAGCTACGTAGCTCGTCGTCGCCAGTCCGAGCGGTCCCTCGTAGCCGCCGTGGCGGACCAGCGCAGCGACCGCGATGCACTGGCTGCCGCCGGCGAGTGTCACGGCGGTATCGCTCTCGACGGCTCCCGCGGTCAGACCAGCGAGCGTTGCCAGAACGGGGTCACCCATCCGGCGGACCGCCCGTTTCGGTTCGTTTGCGGCGTCACCCGGTGACAACGAACTGGCTTGGAGTCCCTCGGCGACCAGTTTCTCTTTCTGTTCTGTGGGATTCTCTGGAAGCGACGATGAGACCATCCCGTCCTCACCCAATGCCCGGAGGACGCCGAGGGCCGTCGTTGTCCCGCCGGGAATAGTCTCGCCAAGATACAACTCGTCGGCCGGGAGCGCCTGCCCGAGCTGTCGGGCGGCCGCGAACGCCCCGTGGGCCGTCGACACCGGGTCTTGCTCTGCGATGTCTTTTCCCGGACGTGCGCCGACAGCGACCGTTGGCGCTCCCGTTCGCTCCGCCAGTCCGCCGTCAATAACTGTGGTATCAAACCCCAGGACTTCTCGGACAGCCCGTGTCACCAGTGCCGGCGTCGGACAGCCGCTTGGACTGACTGGTGTCACGTCCGTCCGGACCGGACTGCCGTATGTCACCAACTCTGCATCCGCCGCGGGCGTTACTGACATGAGCTCGGGATCGGCTCCAGCGGCGCTGATACCCGCCCGACTTGCGGTTTCCGTGGTTCCTGCGACGAGTGCAAAGCGCGTTCCGACACCGGGTGAAGTCATTGTGATTGTATTACCACAAATAAACTTTAATACCTTGGTGACGGGGTGGCGCATGATTTATGACGCACGCCCGCGGTTGCCCGAACATGGACGACTTCGACGAACTCCGCTCGTCGTTGACGCCGCGCGAGGATAACGAGGCGATCGCTTCGTACCAGAACACGACGGCTGTAGCCTGTCCGTCCTGTGAAGAGCCGTTCGACGATATGGTCGTCTGCAAGCAGGAGTTCACGTCGCTCAATCTCGATTTCGAGATGGACCTCTGTACGACCATCAACGACGGGAACGTCGTGCTATTCACCCACAAGTAACTGGTCGAAACCGGGACACGTCGCTGTTGTTTCTCTCTTTGTTATCTACGGCGATGGCGTGGTGCCCGGTACTGACGGCCTGACGAAAAATCAGATCTGATAATCTCGGCGGTGATTTTTTATACATCTCCCCGCTTTGTTCCAGATAGGCACCGTACTGGTGCCGCACCACCCCCACCCCCCACCCCCACATTCCTTACCTTTCCACTTCCTGTGAGCCGCTAGCTCCCACGCCAACAGTTCGTAGCTCCCAGCCGCCCCTCCGGTGTGTGCAGTAATTCTGGCCAGCCCAACTATCAGGGCTGAGCCGCCGGTGTGGCACATCGAAGCCGGTCGCATCCGCTCACGATGAATGACGGAAAATGGAAGGGGCGGGAGTCGAACCACGCGGAGCCCTTTGCGGGGTAACCACCAACCGATTCTGGCATGTTGGCTGGTAGCGCTCTACCACTGAGCCACCCTTCCAAGCTACCTAATATACGTTCCTGACAACCAAGTAAGTGATGATTCCGGGTGTTTCCCCGCGCAACGCTCCCGGCAGTCGAGTGATGTTTAGCCGGGCGTTTGCTGGACCATTGTGGTACCGTCTATCGTCGGAGCGGTATCTGTCCCTTGCCTATTCCTATCGGATCCACAACAGCTTATTTCATGCTGGCCGACGACAGTATTGGACGTGAGCTACACGAAAGTCAACTACACCGACGTGGAACCGGTCGCAGATGCGATGCACTTCCTCCGGGACCCGCTGGACTGTGAGCAGGTTGGCGTCACTGTGCTGGACTGTGAGGCTGGCTGGACCGGCAAACCGCACGACCACGCCGACGAAGGTCACGAAGAGGTGTACGTCCTCGTCGAGGGAACAGCGACTGTCGAGGTTGACGGCGACGAGGTGTCCCTCGAAGCCGGCGACGCAATCAGGCTTCCGCCGGAGGCGGAGCGAGCGATCCACAACGGCGATACTGAGAGCACGTTTATCCTCGTCGGCGCGCCCTGAAACTCGCACAAACAGATAACCCAGGCGGTGGGCAGGTCGTCAGTACGACCGGACCTTCGGTTCGTAGGTCTCTTCGTCGCCTTCGAGGATAACGGGCTTGTAGTACAGTTCCGGCTGGCCCTCGTTCCATGCCAGCATCGTGTGCTTGATCCACTCGTCGTCCTTGCGCTCCTGGTGTTCGGCGCGCCAGTGTGCGCCGCGGAACTCCTCGCGGGCAAGTGCGCCGAGCGTGATGGCCTCGGCCACGTCGAGGATGTTGCGCGTCTCGATGGTGTGGATGAGGTCCGTGTTGTAGGTCCGGGAGGGGTCCTCGACAGCGACGTTCTCGTACTCCTTGCGGGCTTCCCGAAGGTCCCGCAGGGCCTTCTCCAGGCCCTCCTCTGTCCGGAACACGTTGACGTTCTCGGTCATCGTCTCCTGGACATCCGCGCGAACTTCAGCGTGGTTGATGCCGTCGGACTCGATGAGGGTTTCGACGCGCTGGCGTTCCTGCTCGACGGTGCTTTCGAGTACCGCCGTCGGTTCGACAGCGGCCCCGTCTGCGGCAACGTCGCCGCTACTGGCGTCGATTGCGCCGGGTTCGACCGGTGGCTCCACGTCGCCAGGCTCGCTTTTGGCGGAGGGACCAGTCTCGATTTCGGCGGTTTTCATGTCCTTGCCGGCGGCGTGGTGGCCGGCGCGAGCGCCGAACACGAGTAGTTCCGGCAGGGCGTTGCCCCCGAGTCGGTTCGCGCCGTGTAGCGACACGCAGGCGGTCTCACCGGCCGCGTAGAGGCCGTCGATGCACGTCTCGCCGTTCTCGTCGGTCTCGACGCCGCCCATGGCGTAGTGCTGGCCGGGCTTGACCGGCATCGGCTCCTCAAGGCCGTCGACGCCCTCGAAGTCCTCCGCGAGGTGGAGGATGTTCTCAAGACGGTCGAGAATGCGCTCCTCGCCGAGGTGGCGCATGTCGAGGTCGACGTACTCGTCCTCGACGCCGCGGCCCTCGTTGACCTCCGTCAGTTCGGCCCGGGCGACCACGTCGCGGGAGGCCAGTTCCCCCTCGTTGTTGGCGTAGCCGTGCTCGAACATGAACCGCTCCTCGTCGTCGTTGTAGAGGATGCCGCCCTCGCCGCGGACCCCTTCGGAGATGAGCACGCCTGTCGACGGGAGCGTGGTCGGGTGGAACTGGATCATCTCCATGTCCTCCATCGGGACGCCGGCGCGGTAGGCCATCGCACAGCCGTCCCCGGTGTTGGCGACGGCGTTCGTGGTGTGGTCGAAGGCCTGCCCCAGACCGCCGGTCGCCAGGATGACGCCGTTGTTCGCCCGGAAGCCCTGAATCTCCCCGGACTTGATGTCGTAGGCGACACAGCCGTGACAGACGCGGTCCTCGGGGTCGTCGTGGTCAGTGACCGCAAGCTGGGTCACGTACCACTCGTCGTACACTTCGATGCCGCGCTTGACCGCCTGCTCGTACATCGTGTGCAGGAGGTGGTGACCGGTTTCGGCACCCGCGTAGGTCGTCCGCGGGTAGGAGAGACCGCCGAAGGGTCGCTGGGAGACGCGCCCGTCGTCCTCACGCGAGAAGGGCATTCCCCAGTGTTCGAGCTGGATGACCTCTTCCGGGGCGTCCTTGGCGAAGGTGTCGATAGCAGGGGCATCGCCGAGGTAGTCGGACCCCTTCATCGTGTCGTACGCGTGGAGGTCCCAGGAGTCCCCTTCCTGCAGCGCGGCGTTGATTCCCCCCTCCGCGGCACCTGTGTGGCTCCGAACCGGATGGAGCTTGGTCACGAGGGCAACGTCTGCACCCTCTTCGTCCGCTGCAATAGCCGCCCTGAGGCCAGCGCCACCCGCGCCGACCACGATGACATCGTGTTCGTACATTGTGAGAGTGTCTCTTGGCGTGGTTTCGGCTTAGGATTAGCCAAACTTAAGCCTCCCTGTTGCGTTACCGAGCGTGACGCTTCTAGTGGGCTGTATCCCATTTCTGACACCGGCACGTACTGTCAGTAAAAGTGAATTTTGACCTATCCGATGGAATTATATCACACGCTGTGAATACTTAGGAACCAACTACTGATACTAGAGCAACCGGATAGTCTCAGTACGGCCCCGGCCCGTTTCAACGCTGATGCCAGACCAGTACCTCACGTCAACTGATGATTTCGAAGCGGTGTTAGCAGAAGCACCATCAGTTCTGACAGTTACCGACACCGAACTGGTGATACGGTTCGTGAGTCCGGCTATCGAACGTATATTAGGGTATGATATGGAGTCGCTCGTCGGCACGAACTGGCTGGATCTCGTCCACCCAGAAGATACAGACCGCGTCCGCGCCACACTCGTGGGCGAACGAGAGGACGACGGGACCGAGTACCGGTTCCGAAACGCCGACGGCGACTGGCTCTGGCTCGAAACCATCGTCTCAACGGCCACTGAGACGGACCGCGATTGCCGAGTATTCACCTCCCGCGATGTCAGCGACCGGCCGCGCTTTGAGGCCCAGTTTCACCAGTTCGTCACACACACCTCCGACGTACTCACTGTGTTCGACGAGCAGGGCAGCGTCGAGTACATCAGCCCGTCTGTGGAACGCGTCCTCGGCTACGAGCAAGAGGAAATGCAAGACTCGGACCTCTTCGAGTACGTACACCCGGACGACCTCTCGACCGCGCTCACCGAGTTCGGCCGGATGATAGACGACCCGGGGTACGTCGCTGTCATCGAACACCGATATCGCCACGCCGATGGTGACTGGATCTGGGCGGAATCCCGTGGCCAGCAGGTCGCGAGCGGCCCGCTGGAAGACCACGTTGTCGTTACGACCCGCGATATCTCCGAACGGAAACAGCGCGAACAGGAACTCAAACGACAGAACCAGCGCCTTGAGCGTTTCTCGGACGCTATCAGTCACGACCTCCGGAACCCGCTGGATGTCCTCGACGGCTCGCTCGAACTCGCGCGTGAGACCGGCGAAGAAGCACACTTCGAGCGAGCCGAGCGGAGCATTGACCGAATGTACACGCTCATCGACGACTTGCTCGTACTCGCCAAACAGGGCGTCGACCCGACGGAGATCGAAACAGTCGACCTCGACGCCCTTTCTCAGCGGGCCTGGTCGATGGTCGACACCCAGAACGCGACGCTTGAAACTGTTGCTGACGACAGCATCAAGGCCGACGAAGGCGCGATGCTGGAATTACTTGAGAACCTCTTTCGGAACGCTATCGAACACGGTGGCGACGACGTGACCGTCACCGTCGGAACAGAGCCGTGGGGATTCTACGTCACGGACGACGGCGCGGGCTTTCAGGACGGCACCGCGGACCTGTTCGAACCCGGCTACTCGACGGCCGATGAGGGAACCGGGTTCGGGCTCTGCATCGTCGAACAAATCGTCGACGCACACAACTGGGAGGTCATCGCCACCGACAGCGAAAGCGGCGGTGCGCGCTTCGAGTTTATCTGTTCCGATAGCTGAACGCAGTTCCCCGTTTGGGGCCTTGTCCTGTCCGAACCCACTTTATTTCACCCGGTGTCGCGACGCACCGCTTGCGCGCCACGCTGGCGACGCTGGACGAGACGGTACCGACGAAGCCATCGCAGTCGCCACTCCGCCAGTGTCTCGCAGTTCAGAGTCGCTCGACCTGAACGACTGCGGCCGGTTCGTCCCAGTCGTACACTGCCTGCGGGAGATTCCCAGTCCCTCTGATGCCCGGGTGGGGCGTGATGACCCCGTCCTCGGCGATGTCTGGGTTGCTCTCAGTCGTTCCTTCGGCTTCGCCGCCGAGAATCAGCGTCTTCGCCGGTGGGACCAAGTCTTCAAACCGCTCTGTGTTCTGTTCAGTGCCGGCGTCGTATCCGTTCGCGTAGTAGGTCACTGAGCTGTTTGACTCCTGTGGGAGCGGCACAGTATCGAGGCCAACGAAGCCGTCGTTCGTAGCGATGAGCATGCTGATGAACGTCAGATACCGCGCGCTGGCGTCGGCTTCGATGTGGAGTTCCCGGTAGTACGGGTGGCCCGTGTTGCCCGGGTCGGCCTTCGGGACGACTGGCCCTTCGCCGACAGCCGCCCCGCGAATCGCGTTGGTCGCTTCTATTAGGCCGACCAACGGGTCGAGATTGCCGTTCTCAGCGATTTGTCGCGTCGGCTCGTTCGCCTCGTCGCCGACTGCAAACACCTCGACGCTTGGCCGGTGGACTGCAACTGCCGGCGGCGTGAACGGTTGCCCTTGTGTGAGATTCGTCACTGTTACCCGGTAGGAACGGGCGTTCCCGCCACCGTTGTCGGACTGTGCGACCACCGAAGCGCCGCCCAGCGTGAGCCCGCCGAGTGCCGCCCCGCCCGCACTGAGGACACGCCGCCTGCTCACCTGCCGACTGGCGCTGTCATCGGTCATCGGGATATCCTCCCGCACCATGGTGAATGTGTTGTTCGCATGGAGTGTCCCTCCGGTGAAAATTATTCTGTGCTACTGAAAATTCGTTTCGGCCAACTAGATGGCAAGTTCTTTCGCACTGTCCCAAATGGGGCCAGATTGTCTCTAGAGAGTCTCCAAAGACGGATATATATGAGAGAGCCACGACTCTGTGGTAAACTATACAGACACTGAAATTTTCAGTGCGCGGAGTGAGCGGCTGTGAAAGGCTACATCGGAAAACTACGTCTCAGGGACGTGACGGCGCTACCAGAATTTGAGGTTGTTCTTGACTGCTTCCCGCTTGAGCTCCTGGATGTGCTCTGTCAGCGGGATGTCCTTCGGACACACTTCGGTACAGGAGAACTGGGTCTGGCAGCGCCAGACGCCGTGTTCCTGTTCGATGATACGCAGGCGCTCCTGCTTGCGGTTCTCGCCTTCGCGTTCGTCCATCGCGAACCGGTAGGCCTTGTTGATGGCGGCGGGGCCGAGGTACTCGTTGTCGCCGGCGGCGATGTTACACGAGGACATGCACGCGCCACACCAGATACACCGCGTGGACATCTTGACCTTTTCGCGGTTCTCCCGGGTCTGGCGTTGCTCTTCGAGTTCGTCCTCAGGGAGCTCGTCGGCGTCGAAGTACGGCTCGACGGCCTCCATCTGGTCGTAGAAGTGCTCCATGTCGACGACGAGGTCCTTCACGACCTCCTGATGGGGCAGTGGCTCGATACGGATGGGGTCCTCGAGCTCGGATATCTGCGTCTTGCAGCCGAGTCGCTGTCTCCCGTTGACAAACAGCGCATCGGATCCACAGACGGCCTGCCGGCAGGAGTGTCGGAAGGTCAGCGATGAGTCGTAGTGGTCCCGTGCGTAGATGAGGGCATCGAGGATAGTCATCCCCTTGTGGAACGGGACGCGGAAGTCGTCGAACCGTGGTTCCTGCTTCCCCTCGACTTCGGGGTCATAGCGGAACACCTTCAGCGTGATCGTGTCTTCGTCGTCGAGCGTCTCCTCTTCGACTTCTCGCTGGGCCTGCTCCTGTGCCTGTCGTTCGTCTCGCTGTGCGCGCCGACGGTCACCCGGGGATTCGACCTCGGGCTCTGTCTCCTCGTCGGCCTCCGTTTCGGTCTCCTGTTGTTCGATTTGCGTGCTCATAGTTCAGACGAGGGTCGTCATGGCCAGCGACACGCGGGTCCCCTGCACGACGAGCAGGAGGCCGGCGATGCCGAGCATATATTTGACTGCGTTTTTCTGGGAACCGGTGAGTCCCTGGTTGACCAGCGCGTTGTACACGCCGTTGACGCCGTGGAACGTCGCGGTCACGAGGAACAGCCACATCGTCGCGAAGTAGCTGACCTGACTCATTCGGGCCTGCGTGCCCAGGAACGTGATATCTGCGGCGTGGTTCACGAAGTGCAACAGCATGAAGTGGAACGCGAGCACGCCGATCAGGAACACCGCTGTCAGGCGCTGGAACAGCCAGCGACGGCCGCCGCGGTCAAAGGAGGAGTAGTGCTGTGCCATTAGAGTAGTTTCCCCCCGAGGAACGTCGGCACGCTTGCGACGACGATGGCGCCCGTCAGCACGAGCGAGGCGTAGAAGCTCTTGTCCTGCGATTCCAGCCCAACGCCGAGGTCAACCATCAGCAGTCGAATCCCGTTGAGGATGTGGAAGACGGCGACGGCCAGGAGCCCGACTTCGAGGAACCGGACGATCAGCAGCGATTCGAGGCCGCTGAGCGTGCTGGTGTAGAGGTCGGTGCCTGCCTGTGCGCTCGCCGGATCGACGCCGACCGAAGTGCTCAGCACCGCGATGTGGGTGAACAGGTAGCCCACGAGAACCCAGCCGGTGAACTTGTGGAAGATCCAGGCCCACATCCCGGCCGTGAACTCCCGCCACCGTCCGAAGTCCTCGACGGTGCCGCGATTGTAAGACTGACTCATACACTGGGGGGTTAGTCCGGGGACAGATAGTAGTTTCTACAACGGACGCGTATCGCCGGAATCCTGCCCGAAGACGTTCGTCAATTGACTACTCCGCAGTTACCAATCGTCGTCGTCCGTCCGACGGTTCCACTCGATTGCGCGCTGTGTCCGGTCATCAAGTCTGACAAGGTGACAGAGGGGGTTCCCGGGATACACCAGTGGATTCTCGAGGATGCCGACCAGCAGGCCGGTAAACGGCGCACGCATCAGCGTGTTCTCCGTCTTGAACGGGTTCGCGATCGTACAGATCACGTCGTCTTCATACACCAGGTCGCCGCGGTCGTAGTGCATGTCCACTAAACCGCCCGAGTCCGCCCGTATCCAGGTTTTCTCGCCACTGTCGTCGATGACTGTCCGCCAGCCCGGCCACCGGACCGTATCGGAGTCACGGAGGCCAAACTCCGCGAGCACCGACCGGACGCTCTCCAGTGCCGAGTCGATAAGCGGTCGCTGGAACCGGTGGGCTTCGCCCATCTCTATCGTGATCGTTGGGACGCCCGAATCGCTCAGTTCCCGCCGGAGCGACCCTGACGGGCCGTCAGAGGAGATGATGACGTTCGACGCGAAGGCGTTCGCGACCCGCGCGACTGACGGGTCGTCCATGTCTGCCCGGACATGGAGCATGTTAGTTCGCCCGCGTGTTGACGTGTGGAAATCGAGGCCCACGTCACAGGGGGCCAGGAAGTTCCGGAAAATCTTGTGTGCCATCCGCTTGGCGCTCGTCGAGTCGGGGTCACCGGGGAACGAGCGGTTCAGGTCTCTGTCGTAGATGGGCAGGTATCGCTCCTGTGCCAGAAACGCAGGGACGTTCAGCACCGGGAGACAGATTAGCGTCCCCGCCAGCCCCTCGTGGTCCCACTCGTGGGCCACTTCCCGGACGACCTCGATGCCGTTGAGTTCGTCGCCGTGTGCCGCTGCGGTGAGAAACACTGTCGGACCGGGCCGTTCCCCGTTGACGATGGTAACCGGCATTCGGACGGCATCCCCCAGATACGTCTCGCTGACCGTATAGCGAATGTTGCGGGTCTCCCCCGGCGACACAATTCCCCCGTCGTAGGTGAACGGCTCGGCCTTGCCCATGCACTCACAACACGAGGCGGCTGATAAAACCCCTCCGGCGAGGCAGGTCCGGACTGGCCGTGCCGCATGCCGCATCCGTACACCTATACTGGGGCCGGCAGAAGGCGACAACATGAGCGACCAAGACCTCACAGTGGGTGTTCTCAGTCTCCACTCAAGCAAAGAATCGAAGGCGATTCTGAACGCGGTCGACGAGATGGGCTACGGAACGGAGTGGCTTCGCGCGGAAAACACTGCGGTCAGCGTTGCTGACGGCGAGATGACACTCAACCCAAGTGTCGACGTCGTTGCGAACCGACTGCTGCTGTCAAGCAGCGAACACCCTGCCGAAGGGATCGGACTGGGGATGACCATCAGCCGGCTCGCACCGATGTTGAACGAGCCAATGGCGGCGACGACGGCCTTACACAAGTTTGCGAGCGCTGCCGCATTGGCCGACGCCGGCGTCCCGGTCCCGGACGCGTTGCTCGCGCTGTCGAGCGATATGTTAAACGAGGAGCGGGACCGCTTCGGTGACCGCGCGGTGTACAAGACGGCCATCGGCACTCACGGCGGCGGAACGTGGATGGTCGACATCGAAAACCAGGTCAACGCACAGGTCGGGGGCCGCTACGCGTTCTTACAGGAGTACATGGAACACGACGAGAAACGCCACCACGACCTCCGCGTGTACGTCGTCGGCGACCAGATCGTCGGCGCGATGAACCGCTACGCGCCCGAGGGCGAGTGGCGGACCAACGTCGCGCTGGGCGGCGACGTTGAGGACATGACCGGCAAGCTCCCCGAGCGGGTCAGGGAGATAGCCCTCGACTCGGTGGAGGCAATCGGGCTGGACTACGCCGGCGTCGACATTGTGCAAAGCGACGACGGGTACTACGTGCTCGAAGTCAACCCCACCGCCGGATTCCGCGGCCTGTTCAAGGCAAGTGGTGTCAGCCCCGCTCCCTATATCGCCCAGCTCGCCATCGAGCGCGCTGGCGGGAGTGTCGACGACGAAACTGTCGAACGGCTCTCGGACCGACTCGACGACTCCAAGCCCGCGTGTACGCCGAAAAAGCCACAGCCGCAGGCGCAGGAGAACGTCGTCGTGGGCTACATCGAGGAGGTCGTCGTCACCGGGACCCAGGGGACCAAGTCCGTCCTCGCGAAGTCCGACACGGGTGCGACCAGAACTAGTATCGACGCCAAACTCGCCGCGGAAATCGGAACGGGACCGATTCTCGACATCGTGAAAATCAAGTCCGGGAGCCTCAAGTCCGGTCGGTCGCGCCCGGTCGTCGACCTTGTCGTCGGTGTTGGCGGGACCCAGCACACCGTCACCGCAAGCGTCGAAGACCGCGGGCACATGGACTACCCGTTGTTGCTGGGACGGGACATCCTCAAGCACTATCAGGTCGACGTGACCCGCCGTGCCGACGACGAGTCAGACGTGGAGACCGAAGAAGAGGAACAGAGCGAGGAGTAACCGTTCGCACCAGATTCCGAACCGGCTCAGTCCTCGCGCACTTCGGCGACGCTCTCGGAGATATCCTCGCTGGCCCGCCACAGATACAGGCTCGCGTAGCTCCGATACGGCGACCACCGCTCGGCGTACTCGCGCATCTCTGCGCGGCTGTACCCCTCTCCGACGACGGCTTCGAACCCCTTGCGGATGCCGAGGTCGCCGACCGGGAACACGTCTTCGCGGCCGAACGCGAACAGGAGTTGCATATTTGCAGTCCAGTCGCCGACACCCGTAATCGCTGTCAGGGCCTCGCGGATCTCCTCGTCACTGGCGTCCGCGAACGTCTCCAGCGAGTAGCCATGGTCCAGAAACGTGTCGGCGACCTCGTTGACGTAACGAGTCTTCTGCCGCGAGAGACCAGCATCCCGGAGCACCTCGTCATCTGCCTCTCTGATGCCCGCCGGCGTCACGGTGACGGCGTCGAACAGCCGCTCTCGCGTTGCGGCGGCCGACGCCATCGACACTTGCTGGCGGAGAATCGAAACGACGAGTCGCTCAAAGAGGTCTGATGCGGGGTCAAGCGTGAGTTCGCCGTGTGCCGCGACCAGCGGCCCGATGTCGGGGTCCGCACGTAACGCCTCGTGTGGCGAGTCACTCATGCTGCTGTGGTACTAGCTCGACCGAAAAGAACGTGTCTGTCCCTGTTACCCGTCGGCGATGATAGGGTCTGGATTCGGTGAAGTGACACCGTCCGCACCGACTGGTTCCGCCGGGTTGCCGACGACTGTCGTCTCCGGCGCCACGTCGTCAACGACGACAGCGCCAGCGCCGACGGAGGCGTTTTCTCCGACGGTAATCGGTCCCATTATCGAGGCGTCAGCACCGACGGTCGCGCCGTCTTCGACTGTCGGGTGGCGCTTCTCCCGTCGCATGGACGTGCCGCCGAGCGTCACGCCGTGGTACAGGAGCACGTCGTCGCCGATCTCGGCCGTCTCACCGATGACGATACCCATCCCGTGGTCGATGAATACGCGGTCGCCGACCTCCGCGGCGGGATGAATCTCGACGCCTGTCAGGAACCGCGTGATGTGGGAGACGAGTCTGGCGAGCAGCGTCCAGTCGTTGGTCCAGAGCCAGTGCGCGACCCGGTAGGCCCAGATCGCGTGCAGGCCGGGATAGGTGAGCGCGACCTCTATGGCACTGGTCGCCGCCGGGTCCTTTGCGAGTGCTGTACGGATATCCGCTTTCAGTCGGTCGAACATTAGTGTAGTGTGGGGGGAGCGTATCGTCTGCACACGAGACAGTCGGTCGTGGTCCGAGTCACCGGGGACAACAACGGCGGCGGGGGGAGCAACCACTGATTACGGTCCGGAGCGGGCGAGTAGCACGGCGTGGGACTCGGTCGCCCATAGTTGGCTACTCTACGTTACTCGGCGGCTTAAAAAGCAGCGGTTGGACTGCTGTCGTTCCTCACTCAACGAGCGCACCCTCGGGAGACGGGTGTCTCACGTCGACAACCGGGGACTGCTCAGGTCATGCCCTTTCCGAGCAGTTCCCGGGCGATGATGTTCTTCTGGATCTCGGTCGTTCCCTCGTAGATCTGGGTAATCTTTGCGTCGCGGTAGAACCGCTCGACGTCGAAGTCGTTGACGTAGCCAGCGCCACCGTGGATCTGGACGGCCTCGTCGGCCGTCTCGACGGCGACGCGGGAGGCCTTTTCTTTGGCCATCGACGCCAACTCGGTGAGCCGGTCGGCGTCGTTGTCGACGCTCCATGCGGATTTATGCGTGAGCTGCCGTGCCGCCTCGATTTCGGTGAACATCTCGGCGAGCTTGTGCTGGATGGCCTGAAACTCCGAGATGGACTGGCCGAACTGTTCGCGGTCCTGTGCGTACTCCAGGGCACGCTCGGCGGCCCCGCGGGCGATACCGACACCCTGTGCGGCCACGCCGGTCCGGGTCTCGTCGAAGAACTGCATTATCTGGAGGAAGCCGGCCCCGCGCGTACCGACAAGATTGTCCTCGGGGACGCGCACGTCGTTGAGGATGAGCTCTGCCGTGTCCGACGCGCGAATGCCGAGCTTCCCCGTAATCTTCTCTGCCTCGAACCCGTCGCGGTCGGACTCGACGAGAATCTGTGAGAAGCCGTTGTACCGCCCCTCTGCGTCGGGGTCGGTCTCACAGAGCACGACGAAGTAGTCACCGACCGAGCCATTGGTAATCCACATCTTGTTGCCGTTGATGACCCACTCGTCGCCCTCCTTGCGCGCCTGTGTCGACACCGACGACACATCTGAACCGGTGTCGGGTTCGGAGATGGCCGCGCCCATGATGGCGTCGCCGGTCGCCACCGGCTCCAAGTACTCCTCTTTCTGGGCCTCCGAGCCAAATCCAATGAGTGCGTCCGCGCCGAAGGCGGCCGACTGGATGCTCAGACCGATGCCGGGATCGGCCGCGAACAGCTCCTCGGCGATGATGGCGTTCGTCAGCGTATCGTAGCCTGCGCCGCCGTACTCCATCGGGATGTTCGCACCTGTCAGCCCCATCTCAGCGGCCTTCTCGACGATCTCTCGGGGGAACTTCTCTTCCGTGTCGTACTCGGTCGCGACGGGCTTGATTTCGTTTTCCGCGAACCGGGCAATCTCGTCTTTTATCTGTCGCTGCTCTTTCGTTAGTTGGAAGTCCATATGTGGTGTGTTGACGTGAACTGCATTAATGGTTTGTAATCCGAAATAAACTCGAAAGTGGTTTTCTAATGAGAGAAACGTTGAAGCCTCGGCCGGCAGTGGAACGATATGTCATGGATTTCGAGGATATTGACACTATCGCCGTGCTCGGTGCCGGGAATATGGGCCATGGAATCACCGAAGTGGCCGCACTCGCAGGCTACGACGTGCGGATGCGAGACATCAAAGACGAGTTTGTCGAGGACGGCTACGACAACATCGAATGGTCGCTGAACAAGCTGGCCGAGCGGGACCAGCTCACACAGGACGAGGCTGACGCGGCGCTGGACCGCGTGACGCCGCTTGTCGATGTAGAGGAAGCAGTCAGCGACGTCGACGTGGTCATCGAGGCCGTGCCGGAGAAGATGGAGATCAAGAAAGACGTGTACACAGAGGTCGAAGAACACGCCCCCGAAGACGCCATCTTCGCCACGAACACGTCCAGCCTCTCCATCACGGAACTGTCGGAAGTCACCGAACGGCCCGAGCAGTTCTGCGGGATGCACTTCTTCAACCCGCCGGTGCGAATGCAACTGGTCGAAGTAATCTCCGGCGCACACTCCGGCGACGACACGCTGGACGCTATCGAGGCGCTTGCGGAGGACTTCGGTAAAACACCGGTCCGCGTCCGCAAGGACTCGCCGGGGTTCATCGTCAACCGCATCCTCGTCCCGCTGATGAACGAGGCCGCGTGGCTCGTCCACAGCGATGAGGCGACCATCGCCGAGGTCGACTCGACGACGAAGTTCGACATGGGCCTGCCGATGGGGTCGTTCGAACTCTCCGATCAGGTGGGGAACGATGTCGGCCTCCACGTCCTCGAATATATGCACGAAGTGCTGGGCGAGCCCTACGCCCCGTGTCCGCTACTCGAACAGAAAGTCGAGAACGAGGAACTCGGGAAGAAGACCGGGAAAGGCTTCTACGACTACGAGAACGGCGGCGTCGACATTCCGACGGATGCCGGCCGCGAAGATGTCGAGCACCGCCTCATCGCCGTGATGGCAAACGAAGTCGGGAAGCTCGTCGAGAACGACGTGGCCCCCGTCGCGGACATCGACCAGGCTGTCCAGCTCGGCGGTGGCTTCCCGGACGGTCCCGCGAAAATCGCCGACAAGACCGGTCTTGAGACGCTCGTCGACACACTCGAAGAAACCCACGAGGAGACCGGCGCGGAGCGCTACGCCGTCTCCGACGGCCTCCGAGAGGCCGCAGAGGACGGTGGCTTCTACGGCAGTGAAGACGACGCGCCGGCAGAGTTCGACAACGTCACCGTCGAGTACCCCGGCGAGATGGTCGGCCACATCGAACTCGACCGCCCACACAGGATGAACACTGTCAGCCCGGAGCTGATGGACGACCTCGCCGACGCCGTCGACCTGCTCGAAGAAGACGACGAGGTGCGTGCTATCCTGCTGACCGGGGCCGGCGACAAGGCGTTCTCCGCGGGGGCCGACGTCCAGGCGATGGCCTCGAACGCGACGCCGCTGGACGCTATCGAACTCTCCCGCAAGGGCCAGCAAACCTTCGGGAAGCTTGAGGAATGCTCGATGCCGGTCGTCGCCGGGATCGACGGCTACGCGCTGGGCGGCGGGATGGAACTGGCGACCTGTGCCGACCTCCGCGTGGCCTCGGAGCGCTCCGAACTGGGCCAGCCCGAACACAACCTCGGCCTCCTGCCGGGGTGGGGCGGCACACAGCGCCTCGCCCGCATCGTCGGCGAAGGCCGCGCCAAGGAGATTATCTTCACGGGCGACCGCTACGACGCCGACGAGATGGCCGAATACGGCTTCATCAACGAGGTCGTCGACAACGACGCCCTCCACGAGCACGCGCTCGAACTGGCGAAGGACATGGCCGCCGGCCCGCCGGTCGCACAGAAACTCACCAAGCGCGCGATGCTCGCCGGCCGCGACGACATCGACGCCGGCCTCGAAGTCGAATCACAGGCTTTCGGTCATCTCATCGGCACCGACGATGTGATGGAGGGCATCAACGCGTTCATGGGCGACGGAGAACCGGACTTCGAAGGGAAGTAAGCTGCTGGGACCGGCAGCGCCGTCGCCGCCCTACCCGGCGTCGGTCACTCCGCTGCTGACCTCGGGTCGTCGAGTGGAATGGCGTCGTTGGACTGTGCCATGCCGGTCGTCATCAGCAGGCGGATGGCTGCCCGAACGCTGAGGTCGGACTCGTAGGTCTGGCTTTCGGGAACCATCACGAGCATCCCCTGGGTCGGGTTAGGGCTTCCGGGAATGAACAGGCTCGATGCGCGTTCATCGGCTGCCTCGGAGACATCTGCGGGGCTTGTCCCTGTTTTCAGCCCAAGCTGGTAGACACCCTCCCGAGGGTATTCCACGTACACGACGGACTCGAAGTCCGACTGCCGATTGACCACGGAGGTGGTCATCTGCCGAATACTGCCGTAGATGGTCCGAACAACAGGGACGAACGTGACCAGTTGGCCCGTCTTCCCGAAGAGCTGTTGGCCGATACTTCGCTGGGCGAGATAGCCCAGAACGGTAACGAGCGCGACGAGAACCGAGAGCGTCAGCAACTGGGCAAGCAAGACGTTGTTCGCCGTCAGCGCCGCCAGCCGCGTCCCGCGGATGAGCGGGTCGAGGAACCCCCCGACCCAGCCCAGGATGATGCGGACGATAGCGATGGTTGCCACAAGCGGACCAACGAGAACGAGCCCGGCCAAGAAGTTGCTCTTGACGAACGAACTGACCGACATATCGTGGGACAGTCGGTCTGACCGATAAAGTGTGACGACAGTTGTCACCCAATCTGGATGTCTCTGGGAATGGTACGCATCCTCAGGTAGCGTCTATTTCGATGGGGTTAAATTGGTCCACCCGGAACGAATGAGTACGCTCGGTTGGTGTAGTCCGGCCAATCATCTTGGCCTTTCGAGCCGAGGACCAGGGTTCAAATCCCTGACCGAGCACATTACTGTCGTAAGCAAACCAGTGAGCGACTGCTGTGCCCGCTACTCGACGCGTCAATATTCTGACCGGCCGGTACGTAGCCGCGAATTCAACCTCCGAGCTTCGCAGTGTCGCCGCTCTGTGTATTAATATCTGACAATTATATGGATAAAAGAACACATATTTATATATGTATATGAAGCCAGTAGTATATGAAACGGCGAACATACGTAAGTACGATCGGAAGCAGCATCGCTGCACTCAGCCTTGCAGGATGTAGTGGGAGCGACGGAGGAGACGGCGGAGGCGGAACCAGTGAGTCGACACCAACGCCGGAACCAACGTATGAAGTAGATCAAGAGGCACCGGCACGGCTGAAACTGCTCTCCGTGAGTGGGCCAAAAGAGGTCGCGTTCGGTGACACGGTCAAGGGTGACGTGACTGCCGTCAACGTCGGTGGTGAGCCGATCTCCGGGGATGCAACCATTGAGTTCGTCCACTCAGAATCAGCTGACACTGAGCCACAGACAGTCACAGTCAACGCTGACGGACTGGCGTCCGGCGAAGAAGTCTCGCATAGCTATCGTGTCGACGCCGAGTACGCCGGTGCTTGGGCGTTTGAACCGTCGTCGGACTTCTACGCCGTCGACGATACGGTCACGTCAACCGTGTCGGTCCTCCCGAAGCGGGGGAGTACTGGGGAAACCATCGAACTTGCGAGCGGCGTTCAGGCCACAGTGTCTGATATGTCCTACGAACAGATGATCGCCTACGAACTGCCCTCTGGCGAACGGGCTTTGGGAGATAACACCGTCCATGCCATTCGCGAAACGGTCTCAGATAATATCCTCCTGATTCTGAGCGTGACGTTCGAGAACGGAACTGGCGAGGCGAAGACAGTGTCGAAAGACGACTTTGTCGTTCCTGAGTCGAGCTTCGTGAGCGAGTCGGCCGCAGGCCGTGACGGAACGAACGCAGCCGGGGAGAACATCAATCCAGGGCAGACCTACAGCGGCCATCTGATTTACGCTGTCCCGAAGGCCAAGATTGACGACCTCGCGTTCGGCATAAATCTCGCAGAAGGGAGTGCAGTCGCTGATGTCGAAATCCCGCTTCAGTCACCCGGTGGCTTCCCCGAATTCGAACTGGCGAACATCGATGTTCCGCCGGAGGACGTCACGGGCGATGAAGCGATAGTCGAAATGGAGGTCGAGAACGTGGGCGACAGTGCGGGGATGTTCAAGTCCATCTTCGAGTTCAAGACGCCAGATGAACCAGGTATATTTGCCGGCTATTCCGCAGATACGTGGTACATTGACTCTGATGGCCCCTACACGCAGCGGATTCCTGCTGGGGAAACCAGAACTATCGAACTGGTGACGGAACCGGACGCGGACAGGCGGTGGGACTACCGGACGACGCCATTCGGGGCAGAGTGGACGTTCGAGGCCGTGGAATAGGTGTAGATAGGGCTTTCTCCACGACCGAATCAGCGTGACTTCTCGATAATCCGCCTCCCGAACGAGTCAACAGCGGTAGGTATTTTTCGGGCCCGAGCAACGGACCGACCATGCAAGCAGTCGTACTCGCGGCAGGCCAGGGGACGCGTATGCGGCCGTTGACAGACCACACACCGAAGCCGATGCTCCCGGTCGCGGACCGGCCGCTGGTGGCACACACCGCCGACATGGCAATCCAGGCGGGGGCCGATGAACTCATCTTCGTCGTCGGCTACGAGGCCGAGGCGGTCCGCTCGTACTTCGGCGACGAGTACAGCGGCGTCCCGGTCAGCTTTGCCGTTCAGGAGGAGCAACTGGGGACCGCCGACGCAGTGGCCGCCGCGAAGGCCCACCTCGACGGCCCCTTTGCAGTTCTCAACGGCGACAACCTCTACGACGCCGAGAGCCTGAACGCCCTCTTTGACGCCGCACCGTCGGTCGCCGCGTACCGCGTCGACGATCCGACGAGCTACGGCGTGCTGTCGGCCGATGGTGACACTGTCACCGGCATTGTCGAGAAGCCCGACGACCCACCGACGGACCTGGCGAACGCCGGAGCGTACGTCTTCCCGGCGCAAGCGCGGGACTGGCTGGACGTGCCGCTCAGCGACCGCGGGGAGCGCGAAATCACAGATGTCCTTGCGAGAGTCATTGAGGAGTCGACGGTCACTGCCGTCGAAGTCGACCGCTGGCTGGACGTGGGCCGGCCCTGGGAGCTACTGGAGGCCAACGAGTGGAAACTGGGGCAACTGGACCGGCGACTCGACGGAGAGGTGCGTGGCGATGCTGACCTGCGCGGCGAAGTCGTCGTCGAGACCGGCGCGGTCATCGAACCCGGCGTCGTCATCGAGGGACCGGCGCTGGTCCGCTCGGGCGCACACGTCGGTCCGAACGCATACGTCCGTGGGGCGACCCTTCTGGGGGAGGATACCCACGTCGGCCACGGCGTCGAGCTCAAGAACACCGTTCTGATGGCGGACTCGAACGTTCCCCACGTCTCCTATGTGGGTGACAGCGTCATCGGTCGCGAGGTCAACTTCGGCGCGGGAACGCAGGTGGCGAACCTCCGCCACGACGGCGACCCGGTCCAGATGACGGTGAAGGGCGACCGCGTCTCGACGGGCCGACGGAAGTTCGGTGTCGTCGCGGGCGACGGTGCGAAGACGGCCATCAACACCAGTCTGAACGCCGGTGTCGTCCTTTCGACGGGCGCGACGACGACCCCCGGAGAGTCCGTTACCCGGGACCGATAGCGGGCATCTTCTATCGAGCGTCTGTCTGCGGTAACTACGTGTCGCTAGCCTTCTGTTACCGGTTCGACATTCGTGTATGTTCGTGATGTTCAGTGTAAGTATGTGAGATTAAGTGGCGTGAAAGACACTCTCAAATAAGATGGTCGACCCGACATCAGATCACCACGAAGATATCGACGAGGACGAGGCACCGGAGTGTGCTACCTGCGGTGACGCTATCGCCAACGAAGTGACTCACCGCGTCATCACATGGATAGAGGACGGCGGCGTCGAAACCGCCCACTTTTGCAACGAGGACTGCCGGCTAGAGTGGCAATAAGGCGTCTGCTCTAGCTGTCTTCTGGGCAGTGACCACCAATCGATGAGTTCGCTCGCGCGATAGGTCTGTGGACTTCCCTCGCCAACAACACCTTACTCAGTTCCTTTCAGCCGCTCTGCGTATCGATGTGGTGGACAGCGTCTGGCGAGAGGAGTCGCCCCGTTGGTAGTTCGACCCAGCCGTTTGCGAGGACGCGAACCGCTCCCTCGTGCAGGACTGTCTCTTGCTCGATATCGGCGTACACGATCGCGCTCTTGTGCTC
The DNA here is from genome assembly GCA_002844335.1 of Haloarcula taiwanensis. Taxonomy (NCBI): domain Archaea; kingdom Methanobacteriati; phylum Methanobacteriota; class Halobacteria; order Halobacteriales; family Haloarculaceae; genus Haloarcula; species Haloarcula taiwanensis. Next base: position 1,602,487 of record CP019154.1, on the reverse strand, counting down.
TTTGACGAACTGCTCCACGGCTTCACCCCAGGCTGGTTCCGTCGAGATGACCATAGGTCAATTATGCTGTGGCCGCGATAAAATCTTGGTGCGACACCTTGCCCCTCACTCGTCGCCTCCTCGTCTAAAACCGTTGACGGAATCAACTCCGACAAACCAATTGAGTGTTAACACCCTGCACATATTTGGGATGGCCTAGTGAACACTGCGGTATGACATGACCGCAGGCAATCACTCTGACTGGCGTCAGGCCGAGGAAGCGTATACTGACGAAGTCATCGGCGACGACACGCTGGGCGAAATGTTTGCCGCAAGCGCGGCCCGGAACGCTGACACGACCGCCCAACTGTACAAGGGTGGTGTCTACGACCGGTCACTGACTGGCGACGTGATACCGGCGGCTCCCGACGGCGACTACGCCGAGATCAGCTACGAGCGGATGCATCACCTGGTCAAATACCTGGCCGCAGGGTTCCGTGACCTCGGTGTCGGCCCGGACGCCCGCGTCGGTATTCTGGCCAACACGCGGATGGAGTGGGCGCTGAGCGACTTTGCCGTTCTCTCTGCGGGCGGGGTGGTGACGACAGTGTATACGGATTCCTCACCGAACCAGGTCCAGTATCTACTGTCGGACCCGGAGGCGAGCGCTGTCGTCGTGGAGAACGCTGCGATGCTGGACCGCGTTCTTGCTGTCGAGGACGCTCTCTCGCTCTCGTTCATCGTCGTCATGGACGATATCGATGTGGACCGCGAAGACGTGTACACACTCGATACAGTGTACAAGCGCGGCGAGGAGACGTTCAGCGAGTCGGCGTACCAGTCCTGGCTTGACGAGCGCGACCCCGACGACCTTGCGAGCCTCATCTACACCTCCGGAACGACAGGCCAACCGAAAGGGGTCCGGCTCACTCACCGCAACTTCCGGTCGAACGTCAACCAGACGCGCAGGCGAATCGGGCCACGACCGGACAAGTCGTCGGACCTGCCGACCGTTACCGCCGAGACGCGTTCGATAGCGTTCCTCCCGCTGGCACACGTATTCGAGCGCCTCGCGGGTCATTTCTTCATGTACGCCTCCGGCGCGGCTGTGAGCTACGCCGAAAGCCCGGATACGCTGGCCGACGACCTCCAGACCGTCCAACCGATGACCGGATTGAGTGTCCCCAGAGTCTACGAGCGTATTTTCGACAACATGCGAACGCAGGCCAGCGAGTCCCCGCTCAAAAAGCGGATTTTCGACTGGGCGATGGACGTAGCCCGCGACTACGCCCGAACCGACGACCCTGGACCGATACTCACAGCGAAACACTCGCTCGCAGACCGCCTCGTCTACAGCACCGTCAAAGAACGGCTTGGCGGGAACATCGAGTTCATGGTCAGCGGCGGCGGCAGTCTTTCGAAAACGCTCTGTGAGACGTTCCTCGGCATGGGGCTGACGATTCTCGAAGGATACGGGCTTACGGAAACGTCGCCGGTTTTGACGGTGAATCCGCCAGAAGATATCCGTCCCGGAACGCTGGGAGCCCCGCTACCTGCTGTCGACATTCACATCGACACCGGTGTCGTCGACGCCAGCGAATTCGATGACGTCACTGGCGACGTGGGCGAACTGCTCGTCGACGGCCCGAACGTCACGCAGGGGTACTGGAACGCGCCCGATGCGACGACGCGGGCCTTCACGGAGATCGACGGCACCCAGTGGTTCCGAACCGGCGACATCGTCGAGCGGACCGACGACGACTTCCTCATCTACCACGACCGCCTCAAGGAACTGCTCGTCCTCTCGACCGGAAAGAACGTCGCGCCACAGCCCATCGAAGACCAGTTCGCGACGAGCGACCGAGTCGACCAGGTCATGGTCGTCGGCGACGACCAGAAGTTCGTCGGCGCGATAATCGTTCCGAACTTCGAGGAACTCCGCCGGTGGGCCGACAGCGAGGGCGTCGACCTTCCCGCCGATCCCGAAGCACTGGTCGATGATGAACGCGTCCACGCGTGGGTCCAGACCGCCGTCGACGCGGTCAACGAGGAACTCGAACGCGTCGAGCGTATCAAGTCCTTTGCGCTTGTCTCCCGGGAGTGGACCGCGGAGAACGACTTGCTTACGCCGTCCATGAAAAAGAAGCGCCGCAACATCCGCAGCGCGTACCGTGAAAAAATCGCCGAGATATACGGCGAGCAGCAGGTCGAAGCGGCCTGACCGGGATCACCTGCACTCCGATTCAGTCGGTAACGACCACGTCAACCGCTCGTTCGCGCGGCCCGTCACAGTCAACGAACAGCACGGACTGCCACGTCCCCATATCGAGGTCCCCGTCGCGGACGGGAATCGTCTCGCTTGGCCCGACGAACATCGCCCGGACGTGTGAATCCGCGTTGCCGTCCAGTTCGTCGTGGGCCCACCCGCTGTCCGGGACGAGGTCACCGAGTGCGTCGCTGAGGTCTCCCAGCAACCGCGGCTCGGCCTCGTTGACTGTGATGCCCGCCGTGGTGTGGCGGACGAACACGGTACAGGTTCCCTCTGCGTCTGCGGGGATTACCTCCCGGACTTGCTCGGTAATATCCACTACATCGGTGTGTGCATCGCTTTTGACAGTGAACCGAGTCGCGCTCATATCGAATGCCACTCCCCGGACCTATGTGAAGATAGGACATTTATTATCTATGATTTGGGTGGCTGTAACGAGAAACTGCCTGTCAGTGTCGTAGGGCGGTTCTCCGCCTGCGCCGAGAGTGCCCCACAGCACTCAGGCCAGCCATTCGTCGGGCTTGGTGTTGTAGTCGATGTCGGTCGCCGTGAGGTGTTCGACCTCGGCCCAGTCCACGTCGGTGACGGTGACCTCGTCGCCGTCGTATCGGATGCGCTTGCCGACCTCCTCGGGCTCGGGCTCGCGGTCGCGCCGTTTGGCGACCTCCACGTCATGGTCGTCGAACTCCTTGACGATCGTCAGGAGGTTCACCGGGCGGCCCCAGAGTTCGAAGGTGCGCTTCAGGACCTCCTTGGCCTGCCCGATGTCGAGCATCACGCCGTTGTACCGGTGAGCCAGTAGCAGTTCGTTACGGTTCTGGTAGTTGCCATCCTCGACGACGACTGTGGGCTTGCCGAAGTTGGTGAACTGCAACATCAGCTTCTTCTTGACGTCCTCGTGGTCTGTCGAGGTCACCCGGTAGTCGCCGGAGGCGTGGGTGTACTCGTAGGTGAAGTAGTCGTTGTCGTCGACGAACTCCTGGGTGAGGAACTCGTCGAGGAAAGTCACGTCGTTGTGGCTCTCCCGAATCTCTCGCATTCGTTCCCAGCCGCGGGTGTAGTCCACGTCCTCGAGTGCGTCCGTGACGCTGTCGTAGCGCGAGTCGTCGAACATGTAGCGGGCGGTCCGCTCCAGTTCCTCCTGGCCGACCCGGGAGACGAACCCGCGGTACTGGGGCTTGACCAGCGAGTAGTGGCGCTGGGCCAGCCCCTCGTAAGTCAGCACCTTCCAAGGGTACTGTTCGACATCGAACGCGCCGTCGCGGGCCGCCGCCAGCCCGTCTGCGTCGACCCGCGGGTCCTCGGGGTCGAGGTCGTCGAGGTGGCCCGGGACATCGGTGAGCCACTCGGGCGGCTCCAGGTGGTCCTGAACCATCTCGTAGTCGACGCTGTCGTCGAAGTTCCGCCAGGTGATGCCCTCGACGCGGAGTAGGCGCTCGATGACCTCGCGGCGGTTCTCCGTGTTCTCGACGTACTCCCAGATCTCCAGGCCGAGGCTGTAGGGGTTCAGCCCCCCCGAGCCCAGCACCTTCGACATGTGGTCGGAGTAGAGGATGAACTCGTCGTCGCCGGCGAACTGCTCGCCGGTCATCATCAGGGATTCCCAGTAGGAGGCCCAGCCCTCGTTCATCACCTTCGTCATCTTCTGGGGGGCGAAGTAGTAGGCCTCGCGGCGGAGCAGCTCCAGCAGTTCTTTCTGCCAGTCCGCCATCTCCGTGGCGCGTTCGGCGTCCTCGTCGTACTGCATGCCGTGTTTCCGGAGGAAGCCGAGCACGTCCTTCTCGGGCTCGGCGGGGAACGTGACGTTCTCGTCGTCGTCGCGCTGGGCGTCCAGCCACTCCTCGTCGAACACCTGCCGTTTGACCTCCTCGGAGAGGTCGAGGTCATCCAGCTGGTCGGTCACGTCGGCCCCTTCGATGTCCTCGAACTCCTCGGGGACCGTCTCGACGGGGCTGTAGGGGACGTGCTGGTCGATGTTGTCCTCCAGACAGAGGACGTGGTCGATGAACCGCTCGACCTCGGCCCGCTCGATGTCGGGGTCCTGCATGTACTCCTGGATGGTGTCGCCGTGGCGGGCTAACATTCCGGCGGCGTCGGGGCCGCGGCGGCGGTCCTCGCCGGAGGCATCGGTCGTCGTCCGCGAGGAGCCGTCGGTGAACATGCGGAACCACTCGTTGTTGGCGAAGAAGTCCGCGTGGGCCTCGACGTGGGTGATGACGGCCTTCTGGTCGGCCAGGGTGTTCGACTCCTGGAGGAAGGCGTGAGCAGGGTCGTCGTTGTTGACGATTTCGAAGGCCTTCCCGCCGAGGAACTGGCCCTGTTTTTGCTGGCGGTCGTACTGCATTCCCCACCGCCAATGGGGGTATCGCTGCTGGAACCCACCGTAGGCGATGAGTTCGTTCATCTCGTCGTAGTCGACGATCCAGTAGTTCACCGGGTACGGCTTCAGGCCGAGCTTTCTGGCGAGATTGCCGGCCTCCTCGACGGGCTCGTCGAGGTCGTCGGCCACGCGCTGTTTCGCGAATCTGTCGTTGTTCATTGGTCCTCCGTGCTGAGTATGTCGTAGATGGCGTCCACCACGTCTTCCGGCGAGGAGACGTACGCGACCGCGACGTTGTCGGCGTCGCGGAAGGAGCGTTCGACCTCCTCGGCGTGGGTGGCGTTGATGGCGTTGCCGCTCGGCTGGGTTTCCACGTACGCGTGGAGGTTCGCCGGAATCTGTTCCATCAGCGGGATGACTTTCTCCTCGGTGTCGTTCGAGGAGTTCTCGCTGTCGCCCGCCGCGAACACGTAGCGGTTCCACTCGCTCCAGGGGTACTCCTCTTCGAGGACCTCCGCGGCGAGTTCGTACGCGCTGGAGATGCGCGTGCCCCCGCCCGAGCGGATGCCGAAGAACTCCTCGCGTTCGACCTCCCAGGCGTCGGCGTCGTGGGCGATGTAGACGAACTCGGCGTTGTCGTACTTACCGGTGAGATACCAATCAAGCGGCGTGAACGTCCGCTCGACGAGTTCGCGTTTCTTCTGGCGCATCGACCCCGACACGTCCCGGATGTTCACGACGACGACGTTTTTCTCCCGCTCTTCGACGATTTCGGGGTAGCGGTAGCGTTCGTCCTCGCGGCGGAATGGAATCTGGTCGACGCCCTCCCGGCGGATGCGCTGGGAGGTCTCGACGCGCTCGACGTTGTCCTCCATCTCCTCGATGGAGTCCCAGACGGCCCGCTCGTCGGCGGGCAGTTCCTCGTAGGCGTCGTCTATCCACGCCTTCGAGACGGGCATGTTCTGCTCGCGGGTCCACTCGTAGACGGTGGCCGGCCCCCAGCCGTCGACTTTCAGCGCCTCGCGGACGTAGTCCTCGTCGAAGTCCATCGCGAGCTTGCGCTTGAGTCCTTTCTTGAACAGTCGCTCGAAGTCCAGCGTCGAGGAGGGGCCGGTCCGGGTGATGTCCGTGAAGTCGCCCTCCTTCTCCTCGATGACCTTCTTGCCCTTGGGTTCGAGGTCGAGCCCGAGTTGCTCATCGAGTTCCTCGGCGAATTCCTCGGGGTCCATCTCGTAGTACTCGTGTTCGCCGCCTTCCTCGCCGGGGTCGCCGTCCTCCCCGTCGTCGCCGTCGCCGGGCTGGGGCTGTGGCTGGCCGACCGGGTCGCCCTCTTCGGCCCCCTCGCCCTGGCCGACGCCGCCCTGATCGCGCTGGTCGTACTCGAACTCCGGCAGGTCGACAATCTTGATCGGGATGCGGACGGAGTCGCCCCGCGACTGGCCGAGGTCGCCGTACTGGATGAACTCGGCGAGGTCCTGACGGCGCTCCTCGCCCACGTCGCGGTACCGTTCGAGGTCGTCTTTCAGTCCCATCTGTAACTCACCTGGCTCATGACGTGCCTGCTCGTCAGTTCGGCCGACGCCTCGGTGTAGTCGAACATCTCGACCATGTTCGAGAGCGTCTTGGCCTTGAGGCGGGCCGTCTCGGTCCCGGACGGCGGGTTGTCCCACTGCCCGGGCTCGAAGTCCTCGTAGGTCCGCTTGATATCGTCCCAGTCGTAGCTCCCGAGGACCGTGTTGATGACCGGAATCTCCTTGGGGTTGACGTCGCCGACGCGGAACTCCTCGTCGCGGCGCTGCCACGCGTGGCGGTTCAGCGCCGTGATTATCTTGTCGGTGCGGAACTGCTCGACGGCGTGGTCGGGCTCGTTGCCGTCGTAGTTCTTCTCGTCGAACCGGCCCAGGTGCTCGATTTCGAACACCTTCATCTTCAGGGGGTCGGGGTCGACGAGTTCGCCCCGCTCGTTCTCTATCTGGTCGTCCGATTCCCAGGCGTAGACGTGCTCGATGTACTCCTCGACGGTCGCCTCGTCGACGCGCTTGTCCCGCATCATCGCGTCGAGTACGTCCTGTTCCTGCTGGCCGAAGATGTAGTTCTTGACAGTCACAACGCGTTCCTCGTACTCCGTGGCCTCACCGGTCGAGAACACGGGGGCGTCTTCGAGCCCCTCGGCGACGGCGTTGAGCACGTCCCGTGGCATCAGCACGTGCTCGACCGGAAGGTCGGAGTGATGTCGGTCCTGTGGCTCGTGGAGCAGGTCGGCGATGATATCACGGACGTAGGTGACCGGGATGCCGTGGTCGCCGTCCTCGGCGGTAGTCTCCAGGTCGTAGTCGTCGATGTCGACGCGCTCGTCGCCCTCCATCAGGTAGCCGCGGTCGAACAGCAGGGCCTTGTCCACGAGGTCCAGCCCGGTGGGGATCTCGGCGCTGTCGAGCCGCGAGACGACGGCGTACAGCGCGGCGGACTCGACGGTGTGTGGAGCCAGCTCCTTCTCGGTGGCCGAGGCCACCTCGTCTCTGACCGAGATGGTCAGTGGCTCCTGAATCCACGTCTCCAGTTCGTCCCAGGACTCGGGGTCCCAGACCGCCGTCTCGTTCGTGAGTTCGCGCCGGAGCAACTGCGCCTCCAGCGAGAGGTTCGTCAGGTACGTGAACTCGTGTTTGTCCAGCCGGCGTTTCAGCGCCTTCAGCGGGTCCTGGCCCTCGCGGTCGGCGTGCTTGTTCAGTTGGGCTTCGAGGTCTGGGTTCGAGATGATGACCAGCTGGGTGTCCACGTCCATTCCGATGCCTTTGTCGAGTTTGACGTGGCTCTCGTCGGGGACGTTCAGCAGCTTCTGGAGCAGGTCGGCGTGCTGGGCGGCGTCCTCGACGACCGTAAGCAGACCGTTGCCCTGAGAGAGGACGCCGTCGTAGCTGAACGCCTGCGGGTTCTTCCGGCCCCGCGAGTCCAGTTCCCGGAGCATGCCGTGCATCCACGAGCCGACGAGCCGTTCCTTCGGCGTGCCCTCGTCCTCGGAGTGGAGGATGCCGATGCCCCGGCCCACGTCCACGACGAAGTTCTTCACCCGGAGGTGGGCAGGCTGTGTCACCGCGGAGAACAGGTCCGTCTCGCCCTGCCGGCGGTACTGCTCTTCGAGGAAGTCGTAGGCCTCCCGCGAGAACGGGTCCAGTTGGCCCTCGACGCGGATGGGGATGTGGTCGTCCAGCCGCTCGTTGACCTCGGCGAGCAGGTCCGCCCGCACGTCGTCGGGGAACACCGTCAGCGGGTGGGCCTGGACGGGGCTTTCGTACCAGTCGTCCTCGTCTTCGATGGCCGCGTTCCCGTAGGTCATGCTGGTGGCGCTGCCGCCGGCCCCGGCGACGTTCCACTCGACGGTGTAGCGCCGGCCCTCGGGCGTCTTCGAGTACTCCCGGAGGCCGTTGATGAGACAGCGCTTCAGTTCGGACTTGCCAGTCGCCGTCGGCCCCTCCAGCCAGATTATCTTCTCGTCTTTCCCGCGACCCGCGGCGATCGAGCGGAGGTCGTCGACGAAGGCATTCAGCACCTCAGTGTTGCCGAGGATGGCGTGCTCGCCGTCGTTGTACGGGTCGTCGAAGAAGCGGTAGCGCTCCTTCTCGTCGCCTTCCTCGATGACCATCCGGGTCCCCGCGTCCTCGATGGCGTCGAGCAGGTACTTTGAGGCATGCGCCGCGACCTGGGGCGTTTCGAGGACGGTGTCGACGTACTCCGCGAGGCTCATCGGGGCCTCGTAGGCGGCGTCGAGAGACTCGTCCGCGCGGTCGATGTACTCCTGGCCTGTCATTACTCTTCCATCTCGCTTTTGGCGACCTCCGCACCGGCGAACTCGAGCACTTCCTTGGCCCCCTCCTCGGAGTAGCCCTGCTCGATGAGGGCGTCGATCCACTGGTTGCGCTCCTCGTCGTCCATCTCCGAACTGGAGACAAGCGCCGAGAAGTTGATGTTGTGCTTCTTGTCCTCCCAGAGCTTGCGTTCCAGCGCCCGGCGCAGGCGGTCGTTGTCCTGCGGATTGAACGTGTCACCCTCGCGGGCGCGCCGGGACACCCAGTTGGACACTTCCTGCCGGAAGTCGTCCTTGCGGTCCTCGGGGAGATTGAGCTTCTCCTCGACCGACCGGAGGAACTGCTCGTCGGGCTCTTGCTCGCGGCCGGTGAGTTCGTCCTCGACGGTCGCGTCGTCGATGTAGGCCATGACGTGGTCCATGTACTTCTCGCCCTGGCGCTGAATCTCGTCCATGTCGTAGGCCAGCGCGTGGCGCACGTCCTCGATGGCCCGCTCCTTGTACTCCTCGCGGACGAGTTCGAGGAAGCGGTAGTACTTGCTGAACGACTCCTCGTCGATGGAGCCGTGGTTTTCGAGGTTGCCTTCGAGGTGGTTGAACGTCGTCAGCGGCGAGAGGAAGTCACGGCTGCGGTGCATCGAGTCCATGATGGCCTCGGCGATCTCGTCGCCGATGAACCGCGGGGAGACGCCGTCCATCCCCTCGCCGATGTCGGCCATCTTCTCGGCCTCCTCGCGGAGTTTCTTCACGTCCACGTCGTCGGCCTCGTCGATTTCGCCGTTGTAGGCTTTCGCCTTCTGGATGAGGTCGATGGACTCGTTGTCCGGCTCCTCTATGCGGGTCAGCACGCCGAACAGGCCCGCCATCTCCAGGGTGTGAGGCTCGACCTGAATATCCGGCAGGTCGGCGTTGCGCAGCATCTTCTGGTAAATCTGGGCCTCGGCCTCGTACTGGAGGACGTAGGGGAAGTCGATGCGCTTGGTCCGGTCGTTGAACGCCTCCATCTTCTCATCGCCCTTCTTGTCCCGGTACTCGGGCATGTTCGTCCGGCCGACGATGACCTGGTCGATGTCGATGCGGGGGTTGTTCTTGGGCTTGATTGTCTGTTCTTGACTGGCATGGAGGAAGTCATAGAGGAACTCCCGCTGGAGCTTCAGCAGCTCCTCACCGGAGAATATCCCGCGGTTGGCGTTACAGAACGCCCCGGAGTAGTCGAACGCTCGCGGGTCGCTCTCGCCGTAGATGGCTATCTTCGAGTAGTTGACGTCGCCGGTCAGTTCCGTCTCGTCCTGATTTTTCTTGTCTTTCGGTTCGAAAGTCTCGATACCGCGCCGCTGGTTCTCGTCAGCGACGAAGCGGACGATTTCGATGTGGTTTTCGAGAACAGCCTGGAGGTCGTCGTCGTATTCGGCCAGCAGGCGGTCCATGTAGAACTCCGAGGCGGGGTCCAGCGACTGCTCGTTCCGGATGGTGTAGGGCGCATCGAGGTCCTCGTTGATGTCCTCGATGACCTTGTCCCGCTGTGCCTGCGGAAGGAGCACGAGTGGGTCCTGGTTCATCGGCGACCGGACCACGTCGTCGGCCGGGTCCTGGTCGTGAATCACGTCACAGAGGTTCGTCCATCGGAACGTGTACATCCGCCCCTCGTCCCGGCTCGTGTAGTCCTCGAAGTACCGCCGGACCTGCCGGTCGAAGTCGGACTTGCCCGACCCGACCGGCCCCAGCAGTAGCTTGATGCGCTTCTCGGGGCCGAGCCCGCGAGCGCCGGATTTGACCTTGTTGACGAACTCGTGGATCGCCTCGTGGATGACCCGGCCGTAGAAGGTGTTCTCGCCGTCGTTCAGCGGGTCCTCGCTCGCCAGTTCGTACTCGACCACGCCGGCCTCCTCGTCGTAGGACTTGCCGTAGTAGTCGAACATATCCGCCACGCGCTGGTGGGCGTTGCGGGCGATCTTCGGTTCGTCGTACAACTGTTGCAGATACCAGTCGAACGTGTTCGTCTTCCGGAGGTCCGCCGGTATCGTGTCACGGTACTCCTTGCTCAGCGCTTCAAGTGTCTCTTTGTTCTTGCTCATGCTATCTCAGTAATCCGTCGTGGCTGCAGGCGACCGCCGGCCGTTGCGGGCTGGCCTCTGGGCTGTGTGTCCGCTCGTCCTCGGTGCTGCCCGCTACAGATGTGACCGCATACAGCCGCTGAATACCCCTTCACTGCAGGGTGGCGCGTGTACCCTTCCATGGCTGACCTGCCGGGCGGAACACGGGGACTGTTCCGACCTGGTTTGGTAACGGGAATCAGTGTCGAACTGTTTCCGATACTATTTACCGTACGAGTTCTGTTCATATAAGAACTTTGCCCTCTTGTGGGCATACCGCCGATAAATTTCGGTGCGCTGGTCGGCCGAACTCGGGGATGGCGGGCCACACGTATGTTAGCACATCTCATTATTTTTTTCGCTGGTTTATATACTGTGTCGGTTGTCAACTGTTCTCTTCGGTGTGTCGGCCAGTGTTTAGCGCTGGATTGATGTGAATCTGTTGCCGGATTGATTGGCGGCTGAGAACGTGACACGTAGTAGTGCAACGTGACGCTTTGACGTTCCGCCGCGCCACTGATTGTCGGTATCCAGAGCTGGCGAACTCTGGGACGGACCAGCGGATTCTTGGCGGTCCGCGCTAATTCGACGATATGGACCTGTCGGGCCTTCCTGACGACTGGACGGTGTGGAACGAGACCGACGACAAACTCATCCTCGCATATCGTCCGGACGTCTTCGACTCCGAGCAGTTCCCGGCCCCGTGTCTCCCGACCATCTATCTCACGCGCGGGAAGCGGACCCGCCGCCCCGGCGCTGACCGGACCGGGGAGCGCTGGTACGTCACCTTCTATCTGGAACCCGACGTTGAGCGCGACGCCGACTCCTACGAACGCCGCGACGCTGCCGTCGAGGGAGCGGTGGAGCTGGCGACCCAGTTCGCCGACGGCGACCTAGACCACCGCTCGCTGTATCAGGTGCCCCGCGAGGCATATCTGGACAAACTGGACGAACTGACCGGGCGGTCATGATACTTTACCGTGGCGGCGTTCTATAGCCCGGTATGACCACTGTCACGCTCGTCGGGACGCGCCTCGCCGAGGTCGGCGCGGAGTTCGTCTACCGCGGCGAAGCCAGCGGCTGTGAGGGCTGTCCCTACCGCGACCAATGTCTCAATCTGACGACCGGAAACCGCTACCGGATCACCAACGTCCGCCAGAGCGGGCAAACGCTAGACTGTGCCGTGCATGAAAACGGCGTTCGGGCCGTCGAGGTTGAGCCCGCACCGATTCAGGCCAACGTCCCCTCGAAGGGTGCGTACGCTGGGAGTAAGGCGTCGCTGCCGGGCCCCTGTCCACACACCGAATGTCCCAGCCACCCCTACTGTGAGCCTGCTGGGGCTGAGTTTGATGAGGAATATCGGATATCCGAGATTGTTGGTGACCCGCCGCATGACTACTGTATGCTAGATCGTGATTTGACGCTAGTGGAGCTGGAAGCGGCTGAGGAGAGTTGAAGCCACTCGTTGTTACGGTGTGTATTGTTTTCATATACTTGTCAACGAGACGAATGCATTGTGACTGTCCAGATATTTTTGATTTCCGTGACAAGGAGATCGAGAGCACAACACTGTGCGGGTCAAGCAGGTTACGCAAACGGGGTTCAAAACTCGATTAGGATGTTTTCGATTAGCTTATTCAAGAGCTTTATCCCGTCTTAGCCTCTGTTTACTGATATCGGCCGCTAATGGTACAATGAGTCCAAGGTAGATGTGGTTGGAGTTTATACTGAAGCGACGATGGTCACAGGTAGATGTAAGTTCACATCTCCTCCCTTAGTTCATAATTTGGCTGCATCGCTTGAATCCATACGATGAGATTCGATGGTCACCTGATCGCGGCGACCCTGCCACTGCACTCAATGGCGTGATTGCTTAGTTATTGGTTTAGAAACTTGTATATATTTCAATACTTCTGCTAGCGATTCTATCCCAAGACAGTTTTTCATCTACAATTCTTTCTGCGGCATTAGCAGCTTTAATACGCATATGTTCATTATATCCATATGTTTCCATCTGATTGGCTAATTCACTTACGTCACCCCTGTGGTATGATGACCCATTCCCCTCTATTAGGAATTCTGTTGCCGGCGATTTCGGGAGAATTACAGGCAGCCCACAAGCGATCCCTTCAATTATTGTTATACCAAGCTTTCCGGGCCAAACCCCGATATCAGCAGCATTATAATATCGATACAGCTCAGAGTGTGGAACAAAATCATGGAACGTAATCTTGTCAAATACGTTTAAATTATTGGCCAGTCTCCGCAATCGTTCTACATACTTTGTGTTCCCTTCCCCTAAAATCAGTAGTTGCTTTTGCGGGGTGTCTACAGTCGCAAATGCCTCAATCAGGTTTTCCAAGTCTTTAGTCGGTAGTACGTTGCCAGCAAATATGTACACGATCTCATCGTCGTAGCCTAGTTCGTTTCGAGTTGACTGGCGAGCATCTTCCGAACTGAAGAATTTGTTAGTATCTGCACCTAATGGAAGAAAGTCTATGTCATCCGCGGGAATACCACATCTATCTCTCAAGAAGATCTCACAATAAGGATTTACAGCTATTATGCCGTCTGCGCTCCGCTGAACCGCTGGAATAACTGTTCTCTTCGAGAGATTAAATGCTATAGATTTTCCCACTGTATCAAGATGAAAATTATCGTTGTCGACGTGTGCGTCGAAGAATAGTTTCGAGTCAACTCCTCTGCTCCCAAGCAATGATTGTACGGTATGCAAACTGATTAAGCGATGAGAATGTATGACATCTGGATCCTCTTTACGAACCAACTTTTTAATCCCTCGGGTAAAGGTGGCAGCGTCGTGAACGGAAAGCGACGGCAACCTTCTTACTTCCACATCATGATATTCGTAGTCGCCACAGCTAAACTCAGATTCATTCGCCTGTTCTGTGAATTTTTCGGGAAGAACGTCAGATGTTGCCATCGTAACCTCATGCCCAAGTTCGGCTTGCTTCCTCGGAAGATAATTCTCTTGATAGCCTTGGTTTGGGACAAAGGGATGCTGTATGTGCAGTATCTTCATTACTATCGGTTTGGTCCAGAATGGTCTGGACACAGGAATTGGTTGGAAGGCTTATACGGGTTTCTCATACTCCGACCTGTTATTTTTTTAAGTTTCTTGTAATGGTATACCAACAATAAACGCTTGATTTTATCACTCACCGAGAGATCCATCACTCTGTCTCCCTATTTGTTCCGCTAATCAAGTGAGAAATGTATTCGATACCGAACCCAATAAAAAACAAAACGCTGGCAAGTTGGCTCATAATGACTTGCTTGATTCGCTCGACAAAGAACAAGACCCTGTCTCTATTGCTGCTGTTATACGTCGTATTGTCAGTATTTTTACTTGGCCCAAGTCGGCCGTGATTTATAGCACACCTCGCTTTCACTCGACCGTAGTCGAAACTCCGAGATAACACTTTGTCGGTTGATTTAGATTCATGAAAAACAGGAACATTGAGATCGTGTTCAAATTCTACACCCTCCTTGTCCATCCGTGCGAACAATTCACTATCCTCTCCTACCGCGTAGCTTTCATTTAGACTATACTGTTTCATCAGATCTGCAGATACAGCAGTATTTGAGAAATTGAACGGGTTATAGCCTCTGAACTCTCCAAAATGAACCACATTATCGGCGTTATCCGAGTACTGGTCCACTACCGTCTCCAGCCAATCGTCATGTAGAGGGTACGTATCTGTCTCGGTGAACAGTATTATTTGGCCGTTTGCCTTAGATATTGCCTCGTTCCAAGCCTGTGGAATTCCATCTGTGGTTGAGTAGCAAATCTCATAATCGTCAAACGTTTGTTCAGAAAGTCTTTGACGCCATGCCTCAAACTCTTTTTTGTCTCTTGCTATCGTAACAATGGACAGTGTTGGATCAGACATTCAGGTACACCTATTTTCAGAGCACGGATGATATATGTTTATGATATCTTGAAGTATGCACAATTTGCTAGACTGTCCAGCATCCCAGTAAGACTTTTATTTGCGGGTTCGATATCCGGCAGTGGTGAAACCAAATCGACCGAACATTGTCTGGCTTACTATAGATAGCATTCGGGCAGATCATACATCCGTTCACGGTTACTCCCGGGCGACAACTCAAAATCTTTCCCGCATCGCAAACAGTGATGATGGTTCTGCATTTGATAATTGCATCTCTGAAGGCATTTGGTCTCTCCCAGTGGGAACCTCAATATTGACGGGTACGTACCCGGTGTATCACAACACTGTGGCTGAAGGAGATATGATCCCTGAAGATATTACAACATTGCCTGAGCTCTTGTCCGAAGCAGGCTATCAAACATATGGTGTTTCAGGGAATCCATGGTTTTCAGATGCAACTGATATGAACCGCGGTTTTGGGACATTTGAGTATATATCTAAGGACAATCTTCTCTCTGCCGGTGTAGGACCGTTTCTGAAGTTTGTATTAAATCTTCGAAGGCACTCGGCAGGATACACACTTGACACCGGTGCTCACTGTACTGATTTCTTGGCAAATGCCATGGTCAAACAATGGATACGTGAGCAAGACGGGGATGAACCATTTTTCATTTACGCACACACCGAGGGAGCGCACACACCATACTATCCCCCTACCGGCCACCACAATCGGTTCACAGATGAGTTAGACATGTCTGCAAAAAAAGCGCGAACGTTCGCTAAGGATGTTGGAGCTAATCTTCATGAGCATATGGCAACCGGACTTGATTTCTCTGATGATGAATCTCAAGCGCTCATTGCTGCGTATGATGGATTGATTCACTACCTTGACTCTCAGATCGGTGAAATATTTGATCTTCTGACGAACTCTGACGTTGGTGACACAATTTTAATCATCACGTCAGACCACGGAGACCTATTAGGAGAGATGGGCGTTCTATCACACAAACTATCCACTCATGACGGTTTAGTACGTGTCCCCCTCGTTACTCACGGTCTAGATTGTGAAAAGACTGATAGCTTAGTTCAGCACATTGATATTACAAAGGAGTTGGCCCGCCGTGCAGGCTGTGACGATGAGCAGTTCCAAGGAACCACTCCTGGAAACAGAGAGAAAGCTATCATTCACCGCAGTAGTGATTATTTCGAAAAAACAAAACACATTCTTAGTAAGTATGGTTCAGCTCTTGAGACTGACCAGTTTCATCCCTCAGACACGCACGGAATTCGAACTAAAACACATAAACTGATATCTTCCAATGACCGCACAGAACTGTATGAGCTTCCTGACGAAGCTAAAGACATCAGTGAACACAAACCCGATGTAAAAGCACGACTCAGTAACGAATTGGACTCCAGACTCAGAGAGTTCTCTAGAGATCAAAATGTGAATAGTGATGCTGAGTTGGACGACGATATGAAAGACCGACTGTCTGACCTTGGGTATCTCTAAGTATATGAGTTCAAACTCTGCTACTCAACGATTGCTCAGGCAAGCACTATCATATGACAATTCTATCCAGATATCAAGAAAAATCAAAATTAAAACAGGGCTAGTAGTAGCATTAATATCTATTTCGATATATCTATACTGGGTTGGTGAACAGATACCGACAGACTATGCAAGAAATACCTTTTTTTATGCGGACTACTTTGTCGGTGATCAGATAGTTGCCACTGGGAATGTTCCTACTGACAACTCGTTTGATGTAACAAAGTACTGGGGGAAAATCAACTCGAAAATTAAACTCCCGCTTTTGCCGTTGATGCTTTCAATCCTGAAAATTACCGCAAACGTACCTTTTAGTGCTTCATACACCACTTTCCCATCCATTTTGATAATAATGGCTTCCTTCTATATATTATTCGATAAGATGGGTGTTTCCGGTCTTACAGCTATCATTTTAGCCGTTACGGCAGGATTTGCAGTTCCGGCTACCCCCCGCTATCCAATAGAGCTGTATGCAACTGTTACTGGAGTTATGTGCCTCGGCATTGTTGTACTTCAGATAGAAATTAGAAGTAACTCAGCCGGACACATCAATAAAATAAGAAATTTGGTTATTTTGTCCACATTCCTCGCGTTTCTATTTTATTGGGATCCAGAGAAATTCTTTATACTTTCTGGTATCCTTGGGTTTCTATTCGCACTCTTGTACACCCAACATCGAAAAAAGGCAATATCTGGTTTGATATTATTATCAATTTCTGCTCTCTTATTTATTCAAATATTTGAACTACCACTCATACCGTACATAGCCCAACTGCAGTCTTCGATCTTGGCATTTTTTACTCTTGACTTCTCAAATCCGTTGAATGCATACGCTGGAGGGGGTGGTGGTGGCGGAGGTGGTGGACAAGGCCGTGCATTCTATTCGCTCATTTCTTTGCCAGTATTGCTCCCTCTATCAGCTATCGGTGGGTTCTATGCGCTGACAGACACTCTTTCAAAAGAGAGACATATTTCTTTAATTGCTGTGTCATGGGGTATTATCGCGGCGCTACTTTCTATTGTGTTTATGATTGCATCTGCAGGTTGGCTTGCGGGTCGTAGTTACACATTTGCCGTGCCTGTTATGATGATTGGATACGCAAGGTATATAAAAACGATTCAGGAACCCCTACAATACTTGATGTCTGGGCTGCTGTTGTCGTTGGTGCTTCTTTCTGTCTTACTCCAACTGACTGTACCTCTAATCCACTTACATACTTATGAGCCAGGAATAGAGGATGGATCAAAATGGGCTAGTGAGTATTCAGACGAAACTGTAATTACAGATCACAAACTCGGTGCACCCTTCGCTGCTGAGGGCAACTTTGATGTCATGTATCCTAAAGACGAAGCTGAAGTGACTCAAGGTCTGTTTTATCCTCATAACTATACCGAATTTAGCAGGCATGCTACCGGCCCAGTCCTAGTCTCAGAAGGTATGAAAGAGTATGGTGTCAGAGCAGCAGGAGCAAATGGCCCAATGCCAAACGGGGCATTCAGAAATGTCACGAACCGATCCGACTTAGTATATTCAAACGGTAGGGTGCTGTATGTCCATGAAGATTGACACAATTGCGGCGTTCACAAAGTGACTTCTATTGATTAGAGGAAAATAATTAACCTAAAAGCTATCATAATGGAAGTCGTACTTTGGTACCTGTGGTCAATTACGAGCGTAAAATCTTACAAGTGGTATCTCAATGAGTAGAGATGATTCAGGTATCATAAAGGGGTTCGTATCAATCTTATTTGGGAAGCTTGGAATAATTGCTATTAGTGTTTTCTTCACCCCTATTATCGTGAGAATATTAGGCGCTAAATTATATGGAAACTATGCGTACGCGATCTCGCTTGTGTCTGTGTTAACTCTGGTTGCAAACTTTGGATTTAATGACGGGGTTAGAAAATTCATTGCTGAAATACCAGAGAAAAGGGGACGGGCATTTCAGATACATAAATATTATTTAAAATCTGGCCTAATTACTTCAACTATCCTTGCTAGTTGCTTATTTTTGTTGACTGAATTAAATGCCGAACTACTCATATCTGAAAAATATACAAAATATGTCCCGATACTATGTCTTATAATAGTATCTAACCAACTATTCCAGATTTCAAGATACGGCTTAATGGGATTGGGTAAAGAAGGATATTCAGAATCACTGAATGTCTTATTTAAGCTGGGATCCGCAGGAATCGGGATTGGATTAGCTGCGTACGGCTTTGGAGTTTCTGGCGTCTTAGCTGGCCACTTACTGTCTGTATTGCCACTTGGGTTTGTTTCGCTATATGTTATTAGAAACTCAACTCTGCAGGATAAGCCCAATCTACACATTAAAAGGCAAAAACTGCTCACATATGGGATTTGGAGTTTCGCACTGGGATTATTGACTACCTCGCTATACCATGTAGACGTTCTTATCTTGGGGAATTATGGACCGAGTGACGAACTGGGGTATTATAAGGCAGCGCTAACGGTTGCCGAACTACTGTGGTTCATTCCACACTCCGTTCAAACTGTTCTAGTCCATTCTACGTCTGCTATCTGGAAGGAGGGAGATTTTGATAGGATTACGAATTTAACCTCAAAAGCAACTCGCTTTACGCTAATCATAACACTGCTATGTAGCATTGGGTTATTTATATTATCTGAAGAGTTTGTAACAGTATACTTTGGGGTGGATTTCACTCCTACAGTAGTGCCGCTAAAGATATTGCTTCCTGGAGTATTGTTCTTTTCACTCTCACGACCTATCTTTGCAGTCGGGCAAGGAAAAGGTGATATGAAAATATTAGTATTAGCTACACTTTCGGCGGCAGTCCTAAATCTTGTACTTAATCTTTTGCTAATTCCGCGGTTGGGTATTGTTGGCGCAGGTGTTGCCACCTCTATTAGTTACGGCTCAATGATATTGTTCCACACTCTGGCTGCGCTGAAAATGGGATACAATCCTCTTTCCGATATTAGGGCATTAAGAACGATTGGTGCTGGAGCAATAACGTATTTTGTATTAGATAATTTGAATAATCTCATAAGCAATAATATTCTGTCTATAATGATTGTGGCCGTGGTTGGTGGTGTAATCTATGCTACTCTTGTACTACTTTTTGGTTCAGTTAGTCGATCCGAGGTTCAAGAGGTTTTTTCAGAAATAATATGAATGTGATAGACAATGGCAACTAGCCAATTAAATGCGATTAACCTCTCTGAATGCCTCTTCGTACTGGTCAATAATTGAGTTCCATTGATACTCCTTTGCTGCCTGATACGCGTTGTCAGATAAGGCACTCAACTTTGAACAGTCACTCACAATCTTTTCTATATTTTCAGACAAATCTTGAGCGTCATCAGTCTTAAAACGAAGTCCAGTGACTTGATCAGTGACAAACCTATCAAAAGTGGATAAATCACTGGCAATTACCGGAGTCCCTGATGCATAAGCCTCTAGCACTACCAGAGGGAAGACTTCTGTATGTGTTCGAGAGGGGAGACAAAAAATATCGGCCCTATTAAATAGGGCAACTTTTTGTTTTTCGGAAATATACCCGGTAAACTTGATCTGCGGATTGCCGCTCTCCCTCAAATCACTGAGCAAGGGGCCATCCCCTGCGATAACAAACTGTATGCTATTATCCAAACGGTTAGCCGCTTCCACGAGAATATCTGGGCCTTTTTTCTCTATCATATCGCCTATAAAAAACACCATCGGCCGGTCAGAGGCTATGTCGAATGTCTCCTCCGCATAGGTAGCTGACTCAGGTGAATGTATATCATCCATATCAATCCCATTGGGTATCTCTATCATCTTCGACTTGTAACGAGAGAGTCTGTCTGACCCCTGCACATATGACTTTGAGGGGATTGTAATTTGATCAACCCAGTCTAATATATGATCTAAGATGACCTCTGCGTACGCGTAGTCAATGGCCATTTTAATTACTGTTCCGTCTGCGACAAACCGATCGTTCCCATGATGTGTGAGTACTACGGGGGCCTCAGACCCCATCGAATGGAGCAGGCCGGAGATAACACCCGGGGGAGTAGTATTATGAATGTGAATTAGATCTGTCTCAGTGGAATTGGGAACAAATTGTTCTGGGGCTACAGATGTATTTCCGATAGATCCGAATGACCTGTACCGGACGATCTTCATCCCATCTTCAGTCGAGACCGAGCGTTCATCATCCGACGCAGTGAAGACCGTTACTTCATGACCACGACCTGCCAGCCCCTTTGAGACACGGTGTGCGACTTGTTCTCCGCCACCACTTACATACCCCTCTCTGTTGGAACCGTACGGAAAATGGGACGTATGTACTGATATCTTCACGCTCGATCAGCTCTTATATCCCAGTGCATTCAACCGACGCTCGATTTCTTCATCTACCTCGCCCTCGTCGTCTCCATCTTCGCCACCTTCCATTCGAACACGCTCGTTAACGTGTGTCTCAAGATCTTCACGGAGTGAGCGGCTTGAACACTCCTCGAACTCAATCGAACCACTCTCTCGATCACGTTCACAGAAGCAGGAACCTTCCTGCGTCCGAAGCGCGTATCGGCGAATGTGGCTGTGTTCGTCCTCACCGCGGGCTTGGAGAAACACCGTTCGGTCAGCATCCAATTGGTCTAGCAACGATACACGTTCAGAATCAATATCCAGCCCTGCAATCCGTTTGAATGTACTCACGATATCTAACGTGCTTACCGGCGTCTCTACTGTTCTATCAGCCCCGTCGGGTTCCCGAACGAACAGCGGGATATGCGTTATCTCATCGTGGAGATATCGCGGGTGCTCGTAGTAGCCGTGTTCACCGAACGCATCCCCATGGTCAGCGGTGACCACCAGTAGCGAATCCTCCAGCAAATCCCGGCTTCGGAGTTCGTTCAGGAACTCACCGATATGCTCGTCGTTGTAACGGATTTCAGCGTCATACAGATCAATCAACAGCTGACGTTCTTCCTCGGTAATCGATTCCGGCTTATCAATAGCACGCTGGTACAGCGACTGGGCGTCGCGGCCAGACAATTTCTTGTCTGCATACAGCGTCGCGTACTCACCTGGTGGCTCGTACGGTCCATGGGTGTCCATGTAATGGCTCCAGAGGAAGAACGGATCGTCAGAATCCAGCGAATCAATCCACGACAGCGACCGCTCGTTGATCTCTTCGGCCCGAGCATAATGGCGATTTCGTAGTTTGTCAAGTGCGCGCTGGGCTAGGGCGACGAGTTTGTGCTGGCCGAAATGAAGATCGTCGTCAAACGTATCGAAGCCCTGATCGAATCCATATGCTCTCGAAACGAACGGATTGGAATGGAATCCGCCAGTCGCGAACCCTGCCTCCGAAAGACGAGAGGCAATCGTTTCCGTAGCAAGCCGGTAGCTATCGTTGATCGCCACATCGGGGTACTCCCCGGTCAGCAGCGCAGGAACCGCTTCGCGTGTGTGTGAGCTCGCGCTGTAGGCATTCGTGAACCGAATACTTTCCTCGGCCAGCTCATCGAGGACAGGTGAGGTCTCTCGATGGTAGCCATAACACGAGAGGTGGTCCGCTCGGAGTGCGTCCGCAGAAAGCAAGATTATGTTCCGCGGGGAAGCAGTCATGTATCCGACTATTTTTCTGGATATGATTTTATTCTTCCGAAGCTAGTGATTTCTGCATCCCGGGTACCAAACGATTGAACACGAAAACAACCAATCGGCTCTCTGGGTCATCACCGAATTCGTATGGCTATGGCGTTTAGGTGTCTCTCTTACGTCAGCCCACGCCTTTGACTGAAACAGAGTATTAAAGATGGTTCTATGGGAAGTGGCATTCACGTAGTGATGGATATCTGCTTCGTGAGCAATGTCATCTATCCCTTCATAACCGGCGGTGCAGAAAAGCGAATCCACGAAATCGGCACCCGCCTCGCCGACGAAGGCCACGATATCACGATCTACGGCCGACATTTCTGGGACGGACCGGCAGAGACCACACACGAGGGAATGACCCTCCGTGCGGTCGCCCCCGAAGCAGAGCTCTACGAAGACGACCGCCGGTCCATCACCGAGGCCATCGATTTTGCCGCCCGAGCACTTCCACCGCTCCGCCGACGTCTCAGCGACGATGAACACGACCTTGCGATCGCTAGCGTCTTCCCGTATTTTCCAGTTCTCTCGACGAAGCTTGCTAGCCTCGGGACTAGCACACCAGTGGTCACGACCTGGCACGAGGTCTGGGGCGACTACTGGGAGGAGTACCTTGGCCTGCTCGCTCCGGGTGGCAAACTCGTCGAACAACTCACTGCCAAGACGCCCCAGCATCCGATCGCTGTTTCAGGCATCACTGCGGACAACCTCGCTGACATCGGCCCGAATCGCGAGCATATCGAGGTCGTGCCCAACGGGCTCGATACCGAGCAGGTCCAGACGGCCCCCCGCCCCGACACCGGCTACGACATCGTCTTCGCAGGTCGACTGATCGAGCACAAGAACGTTGACATTCTGCTAGAGGCTTTCGATGCAGTCGCCGACAGGCATGACGTCACGCTGGGGATCATCGGTGACGGCCCGGAGCGTGACCGGCTGGATACCAAACGCGAATCACTGGAACACGCCGACCGCGTTTCGATGTTAGGCTTTCTTGAAGAGTACGAGGATGTTCTCGGCCATATGCGGGCTGCAGACATATTCGCGTCTCCCTCAACGAGAGAGGGATTCGGAATTACCTTCGTCGAGGCGATGGCCGCCGACTGCACCGTGATTGCTGCTGACCACCCGGATTCGGCAGCGGACGAAGTCATCGATGGTGCGGGCTTCCTCGTTGATCCTACTGTTGACTCCCTCACAGAAACACTCGACGATGTTTTAGGTGGTGACCGCCCAGCGACGGATCCCGTCGAACGTGCGCAGCAATACGACTGGGATGCGGTTGCAGATCAGGCCGAAACCGTCTATCAGCGAGCTATTGACGGGTCGTGGTAACATGAACTCTATCGGAAACGGAACTGCGCTTTGGCTCCCCTCTGCGGTTTAATATCGAAGCCGACCCACACACCCTGTAACGAGTGAAGTGCCGTCATGGGTCCCCGCCCTTCGTTGAGCTATCAATGGCCTGAATGACGACCTCTGGATCCCGAAGCAGTCGATGTTCCAGGTAGCTCCCTTCACCCTGTCCACCCCCTGTGTGATTCGACTCAGTCACCCCGAGAAACGACTGTTCTTTCAGCAGCCGGTACACGCGATCCTCGGAGAGCGGATCCGCTCCAGCCTGCTCCGCGACCTTCAGATAGAGCGTGTATATCTGATGGGTTCGAAACGCCTCCTGTTCTGGGTTGTCGACAGTAAGTAGCGCCTGCGCTCGGAGAATGTATTTCATATGTGGCGTCGTCCCACGAACGAGTTTCTCGAAACGGTTCACTTCTGCTCGCTGGACGGCGTCATCGACATGTGAGACTGTGACTGTTCCTGTCCCCTGTTTCTCAGCGAGACGACCAGCTTCGTATAGCGTATCGATCGCTTTCCGTGCATCCCCGTGTTCCTTGGCTGAGAGGGCCGCGACCTTCGGGATCACGTCGGGCTCCAACACGTCTGGTTCGAAGGCATCCATTCGGTTTTCGAGGATCGCCGTAACTGGCCGGCATCGTAGGGGTCAAAGACGAGTTCGTTCTCCTGAAGACTGGAGTCGATGCGTTCGCTCAACTGCTCGCGATATTCGATCCTGTTGCTGATGCAGATGGCGCCGACGTGTGTCTCTGCCTTCCCGCTCTCTCGAGCCTGCGAGAGGCTGCGTAACAGCTCGTCGTCGTCTAACTTGTCGATTTCATCGAGAATGACGACCAGTGAGTTAATATCGTACTCCGCAAGCAGGTCCCAAGTGATGTCACGGTAGTCGGCGGCTCCGATTCCGACACGCGGGACGTCGATATCCGCGTCGAGGCTCGCCACCAGTTTGCGTGCCATCTCTCGGCTTGCCTTTGCGTCGGTCTGATAATCGGAGCAGTCAACGTACGCCTGCTGAAACGAGATATAGTTTGCCTGTGCCTCGAAGTGAGCCTCACGAGACACACACACCCTCTACCGAGTGTAATCGCCTACTGCCCACACTAGGCTAGTTGAAGTCATGCGCGGGAAGGCATGCAGTCCACGATGGACTCTTCACCGGAATACTATGCGACACGCAGAGCCCCATCCCACACAAGGTATTTGCTCGCACGTCGACTTGACACACTACCAGGATAGAGAATGGTCCTCCCGAGCGAACACTTCATCATCGCCCTTCTCCCCGTTGCAGGATACGCCCTTCTCCGGGACAGACACCTCCCGTCGCTCCAGCTAGTCGCAGTCACGTTTTTCGGCAGCCAGTTCCCGGATCTCATCGACAAACCATTAGCGTACGAACTCCATTTGATTCCCTCCGGGCGGGTGTTTATGCACTCGCTTCCGTTCGCGATTCCGCTCTCGATTGCCGTCGTCGCGTACGCAGCCCGAACCAACCGGACCAGACTCGGGGCGGCGTTTGCGTTCGCCCATCTCTCACATCTGGTAGCCGACAACCAACGTATCCTCCCCCCGGATCCGTACGTGTCGTCGGACTTGCTCTGGCCGCTCCAGCCGCCCGTTATGCGCCCGGCAGTCCCACAGTGGGTCGGAGAGGGTGCAGTGAATCTCCACCTCTGGACCGGGTTTTCGGTGCTCGTTCTCGCACTGGCGGCGTACATTCTAGTGGTGGACTTACAGACCCAACTCGACTCCAGATTGTTGTGAGGGACATCACCAGTCGGATCCATGATGTTTTAGACCGACGGGGAACGACGGTATCGTATGCGACGATTGGTCCTCGCCGTCTGCTTCGTTTCCCTCCTCGCTGGATGTGGCACATTCGTGGGTGATAGTCCGCCGCCTAGCGACGAACGCGCCGTCGCGGCCGTCGAGGAGGCGAACAGCACTGTCGCCGCCGTCGAAGCGTACCGGTTCGAGATGGACATGCACGTGACCGCGTCGGATGGCGAGCAGTCACGGACCGTACGGGTCGACGGAGAGGGTGCAGTGAACGTCTCCACACGACGAATGCAAGCGACGACACGGACGCGAGGCCAGACGGTCAAGTCCTACATCGACGGCTACAGAGCGTACCAGGGCTGTCAGGATCCCTGGGGCGGCTACGCTGTCGAGAACGTCTCTCGCTCCGAACCGTGGGCGACCGCGACGCCGCTCCATCGGCAACTACTGCTTTTCGAACGCTCGAATGTTTACTGGCAGGGCAATGAGACGCGTGACGGCAACCGGACTGTCCTCGCCACGGCCTCCCCGAGCGCCGAGACTATCGAATCACTTATCGATCGCCGACAGGCTGGTGGCATGGATCTAAACCGCGGTTCGCTTGAGAACGCGACGGCGCGACTGTGGCTTGACCCGGAGACGAATCGCCCTGTCCAGTCGGAACTCGACATCGAGATCTCACAGCGGGGAGCGACCGCAACCGCGACGATTACGGTCCAGTACACTGATTACGACGAGCCAACCTCGGTCTCGATTCCGCAGGGCGTGTACAAGGATCCGTACGAACTCGGATGTCCCGGGGCCAGCTGACTCCGTCCGTCAGTAACGGCGAGAAGTCGTTTCGGTAACACTGGCTCAGATTAGAACCAGAAAGCCGACAGGAATTCTACAGTTGATTGATGGCGGATCAGTGGTCTTTCGGGTTATCAGAATGGTTCGTATTTGCCTGTAACTGTGAGGGCACCGTCATCCCATCCTTCGTTTGGTCAGTTGAACTACCTTGTTCGTCGCTGGCACGTTCGTCATCACCTTTGGCGGTGGGTTCTAACGGTGGCTCATACCGATACAAACGGTCGTCAACGAACACGACGTATTGGTTACACGATACATTCTCAATGACGCGGTTGTTCGTATCGATCGCTACGTCAACCAGTCCCTCAAGACTATCGACCGTTATCGCCGGCATCTTATCAGTATCTGACGGCAGGTGACCAATCGTGATCCAATCATCGTACTCTGCTCTGGCTGTTCGATAATCAGCCCACCGGCGCTCGGCCTCGGAAACTGACAGGCGGCCAGTTTGGCGGGCATACAGCAAGCCAAGCAGTGAACCGACTGCGAGCAAGAGTAGCAGCGGACTGCCCACACGGCGAAGGGCCCCGTACTCTACGAGGACAGATACCTGTTCAGTCTGTGACCCCGACGCAGTATCGACGCCGGGGTCTGCCACTCGGTAGACGCTGTCACCGGGGATGATGGGGAGTCGGTACGTGTTTGTGGTGTCGACTCGCTGGCCGTTTCGCGTCCCCGACACGTCTACGCGGGCGATGAACGCGATTTCGAGTTGCCCGGGCGTGTTGCCATGCTCCGCGTCAATACGCCGTGCCCGCTCAATGGCCGCGCTTGCGTTCGTGGAGAAGGGCACCGTCGCGCGCTCGGTTGGTCTCAGCGCCTCGGTTCGATCCTGCGCGACTGGGCGGGTAACGTCCCAGTACGTCGTCCCGTTGCCGTCATCGGCCGGTTCAACAGAGCGATACTTGAGTAACACTGTCGTCTCTGTCGTAAGGTTCCCTTCCTGGGCCTCGTACGCATACCTGAACGTGCCGTTCAGCTTTGGGCTCACCCCCCGGAAGTACACGGATCGGTTTTGCAGGACTGTCCCCTCGTCGAACGCGGTCGTTCCGTTGACGACCGTGGCCTGATGGGAGAACGCCCCGCTCGATTGCCAGGACGAAACCTCCTTGATCTCCGTCGTGGTTCCCGGTTCGACGTGTGTTGTGTACGTGAGATAGCCACCGACGGCCCCTATAAGTACCACGCAGAGAACCACTAACACGTAATTAGCAGCGATGTCCTGTCTGATTGTCCGGCCCCCACCATCCATTGTGTAAGATATAATGGAGTCTTATTGGTAATTATTTGGGTTATAACACTATCTCAACCGCGTAAGGAGCCGACGAATTTTGGATGGACTATCGCGAGACCGCGACCTGACACGGCCGGTGTCGACAAGCACCGTCCCGAGCACGTAAAACGCGCCTCCGAGAAGCGCGTCGATGGTAATAATCGGGAGCCACGGATGGACGAGATACAGCGATCGGATCGTCGACTGTGGGAGGATCAGGAGGTATCGGTGCTCAACAACGAACTTTCGGTAATAGCCCCTCTCTGGCGGTGCTGTCAGCGACAGCGTCGCATTGACTGTCGAACGGGCTGGTATCACCGTCTCGTTTGGTTCGACAGCGATGCCATCTGTTGCAGGGTCAAAATATGTCACGACAGGAACGTACCCACCGTTACCGAGCCGATACTGCGTTGACTCCGTCGTTCCCTGTTCGATGACGCGCGGTCCCGGTGAGTCGAATTCAGCACTGACCACGCCGAACTCCTGTGGGCCCGCCGGCGCGACCATCGTCGCTGTTGCTGACAACACTATCGCCGCTGCGAAGATTCCGATCAGTAGCCTGACGCTCGTCCCCGTGTCCCGTGAGCTGTCCCGTCGGCCACGATCACGGTTCCCACTCAACACGAAGTCGAGCACGTACGCACCGACTGAGACTCCGAGAAGCAAGTATGCCAGCCCTTGTGTCCCCAGCAGCGAACGCACTCCAAATATCGATGCCGCTCGTTGCTGTACCCACGACAGGCCATTCCGGACTCCGTTGACGAGTGTCCCCACTCCCGGAACTGCAACAACTTCCCCACCTGGTTGCCAGGCGACAGCGACAATCTGTGCGTTGGTTACAGGGGGCTCGTCGCTATCTTGATCGGTGAAGGGATTGTTGTCACCGCGTGTTATGTATCCGCGGTCAGTATTGTCGACGACCCGGTGAGTTGTCAGTCCACCCCCTTGGATTTCCTCGGCCCGGAACGTAACAACGTCCCCTTCTTCAACGGAGCCAGCGAGGTCCGCGGGGATCGCGACGAACCCGTCGCCCGGTTCCAGCGTCGGTTGCATGCTGCCGGTCGTGACAAATCCCAGGAGGACGGGTTGGCCCAGTATCTGGCCGAGTACCATCGCGATGAGAAATATAATCACCCCCGATTCAAGCGCGGTCTCCAACCACTTTTTTAGCCGATCCATTGACACTATGCTTTATCTCTAAAGGAACATTAATAAATTGGTGGCTAGACAGTGATCGGCAAGTACTACATCGAAAGTTTCGGTCACTGAGGTGAAGAGGTCCAATAATCAGCTATCTGAGAGCGGTCTCAGGAGTCAAAATTGTCTGCGAACACAGTGACACTGTCAAGGATTTCCTCGTTAGGGTCGATACCTCGCGTATCAACAATCATGGCAAAAGACCATTGCTTACCGGGACCAAATTCTATCCGGCCACCAGAATTCTTTCCGACTGTCCCGCTGGTGTATGCAACAGCGCCGTTTTCATCTTCTGCATCAAGTATTTCAGCGTTAATTGACGGGGGATCAGATTGTCGAAGCGTCGCCTGTGAATCATTCGTGTACCCGTTACGGACGAAGACGACCTTATCTGCATGTGGACCATCCGGATCTCCCCAGACCTCTACCGAGTGATCGGCGTTGTTTTTGATTGTGAATAGTTCGTTGACACCCGTAACTGCATCCGGGTTGAGATTGTCGAAAGTAATTTCGAGTTCACCATCCACCCCATCATCGGTCACATACTCGTTGTTGGCTCCTTCAAGTGCTAACTCTGCACTTGCGTCACCTGTGGTGCCCACAGTAAAGTTACGAGATGCTTGAACGGTGCTGAACGCACCAGTCCCAGTTGCAGCAGCTGTACCAGCCGCGAGCGATCCTAAACCGATCAGGAATTTGCGTCGTTGCATCAGTTTTGCACCTTGTTCGTGCACGCCCACCCCCCACGTGTCGTGGGCCGGACGTGACAGTTGATGCAACCACTGACAAGGGCATTGTATTCCGCTCTTTGACAGGACGGGTTGCAGTGTTTGAAGCACAGATATGGGTCTTTGCGACCCAGCGGCTGGTGTTATACAGTCTCTTCTACCCTGTGTTTGAGAGAGCAAACCGTTATAGCGGTATTTAGATGTTTTACATTGCCATTTGCGGGAGATCACACGACAAACCCTGCCAATTTACCACTCGTCACTGTACGTATCAAAGTATAAACGACGACTAATACGTAAACAGTCGATAATATTATAACATAACATGAAAAGTAATGCTTAGACGACATGGTCGTGTCGTCGGCAACGACCGGTATCTAAGCAAGGGGCTGGGGATAATATGAGCAAGACATCGACAAGGGCGGCTGGTGACCAGTCTACAAACGTATTTGGAGATGCTTCGACGGAGACCGGATCGGACACCGCTATCGAGTCGGACACAGAACCGGATGAACTGTCGCGAGACGACGCATTTGAGATGCTCAGTAATCGGCGGCGACGATATGCTATTCAGTTCCTGAGCGGCACGCCAGACCCTACTTCGCTCTCGGATCTCGCCGAGCAAGTTGCCGCTTGGGAGAACGAGACCAGCGTGGCCGAAATCTCGGCGAGTGAGCGCAAGACTGTGTACACCTCACTCCAGCAGTTTCATCTGCCTAAAATGGCTGATATGGGCGTTATAGAGTTTGACCAGCGGGAAGGGGACGTGCGACTCACCGAGTCCGCAGCCGACCTCGACATATATCTCGAACTCGTCGACCGCTACGATATTCCTTGGAGTCTTTATTACGTGGGCCTCAGCAGTATCGGAATCGTCCTTACATCGCTAGCCTACGCGGGTATCAAGCCGTTCGCGGCTGTCCCGTTCGTTGGGTGGACTGTGTTCCTGATCGCTGTGTTTACCGTCTCATCAGCGTGTCACTACGTCCTCTCACGCCAGATGCGTATCGGTTCGAACGCCGTTCCACCGGAGGTAGATGATGCGTAGACGGGTGTTGGTTCTGTGTGCGCTGGTGGTCGTTGCAAGCTTCGCTGTTGGAACTGGGAGTTACAGTGCGGCGTCAGTCGAGCGCGATGCGACGGTCAATGTCGTCGCCGACAAAGACGCGTACATGTCGCTGCTCTACTCCGATGATACCGTTCGTCTTGAGGGGAGTGGTGCTCACGAAGTGACGGTCGTAACTGTCCGTAATCGCTTCACACAACCGGTCGACTTTGCTGTCACAGTCACCGTTACTGCCGGCGATGGGCTGACCGTCAAGGCAGACGCGATGGAGACGACCAGTGTTTCAGCCGGTATTGGTGACGCGTTCGACGTGCCGGCGACAATAGCTTGCCAGTCACCCGGACAACACCGCGCGACCGTCGCGTTCGATGTCACTGCTACCGGCGCAGGTGTCACCGCCGAAACGACGACGTCTCGCACCATCGAGTATCTTGTAAATTGCTCCAATAACCAGGAACAAACCGACACTGAGGTTTGATCGTCTGGGATGAATAGCGAGCGTTCTCAGTTTGTTCGACCCGTATCGGACCGGTACACGCTGGTACCTGACAGCTCACCCGTTATCGAGGATGTGTTTGTGAGCGTGTCCTGCGGACCATTGCGGTAGAACCCGAGAAACCGTTCAGTCCGTCCAACTCTCGTACAGGTCCCGGCCGACCACGCCCAGACCGACGAGCGTGATGAGGTTGAGGAGGAGGCCGCCGACGATTGGAATCGCGAAGGGGACGGCCAGTAACAACCCGCCGGCGACCCCGTCCGTCGCCCTGACGGTCCCGTCGTCGCCGATGACCGAGTTGCCGACCCAGACGGCGGTAATCCCGGTGCCGACGATACCGAGGACGCCGAGAAGGAGCAACCCGGGAATCGAGATCAGCGCGCCGATGACGGTCAGTGCGAGCAGTACCAGTCCGATAGGGACCAGAATGCCGACGAGGACGCCCCAGCCGATTGCCCCGCCGGGGTCGTCCTGAATCTCTCGCACGGCATTCGTCGTGTACGTCGGGCCGATGGCGGCGGCTGCGGCGCCCAACACCGCGAGAATGATGAACCCGACACCGAACCGGATGACGACGTTGAGGGCCGGATCACCGACGCCACCAGGGGCTGTAGATTGTGCTGTTGCGACCCTGGAGAGTCCGAGTACGGCGAGCAGACTCCCGAGGCTACTGACGGCTTGCTTGGAGGGCATAGTAGCGTCACGCTAGTTTCTACTCGGCTTGTAAACTTCTTCTGGGTGCTTGTCATCGGTTACAACTCTGGGGTATCTACAAATGATTAATACTTGGAAGCAACCAGACATACATCTATGACTGACTGGCGTGAGCGTATGGAGTCCGGCTCGGAGATCCTTCGCCAACAGGCTGTTCGAGTCCCGCTCCCAGATGTGGAGGCGGAGCGATCCGTACACGAGAATATGATGCGAATTGCGGCGGCCGGCGAGCGAAAGAGCGAGTTACTCGACGACCCAGACGTGCCCCTGACGGAAGTGTACGAGGACGAACTGGACGAAATGAGACAGAGCTTCGAGCATCGCCTACAGCAGGTCGCTGGCGAGGACTATTATGAAGTCGCAACCGCGTATCTCAACGGTGAGCGTGACGACTGGATCGGGGCGCTCGCGGCGTATTACTTGGAGTGTTATTATCGCTTGCAGGAACGCTACACCGTTGACGAGCAGATATTCTTTCTACTGATTCTCCGATACCCGGATTGCTTCACTGTCAACCTCAGTTTCCTCACTGGCGATATCTCCCCCGTGGGGGTGCGGTACGAGTCATCCAAGCACGTCGAGGCTGACCTCAACGAGCGAAACAAAGAGCAGCTCTATGCCGACTGTCAGTATTCCCAGTACGACGCTTCGGCGTACCTCCGCGAGAACGTCAGCTGTATTCGGGACGCATTCCCGGATCCGGAGACGACGCCGTTTGAGCAGCGCCGACGTGGCGGGTTCGTCCATATCACTGGCAGACAGGGCGCAACATTCACCGAGATTCTCGAGGCCGTCTCGCCGGATCCGAACCGGTTTGATGACACCGCATCGGAACCCGGGCTCGTGTCCGAGGGGCCAGAGGCCAAACGAGCGAAGCGAGAATTTCTCACCGACACCACGGTTGTTATGTGACACGCCCTCACCGCCACTGGCTGTTCCACAGAGCCGCCCACGTCCGTGACCTCCGCTTGCCGGTGAATCAGGTCTTATCTGGCAGCGATTTCGAGACGGGGCCCGGTCTTTTTGAGGACTGGGACGTGACTGAGCAGTGTGGATGTGACTGTGTACGGGCCGCTTCGGGCGGCGACGGGGTCGAAGACAGTCGAAGTTCCGGTAGACGGCGACACGGTGGAGGCTGTAATTGCGGCCTTCATTGACGCGTACCCGCGTGCGGAGCCCCAACTGGTCAACGACGCCGGCGAACTCAGACCAAGCGTCCGTGTGATGGTCGACGGCGACAACGCTGAGTACTCGGACCGAGTTCCGCCCGGCGCGTCAGTCGAGATTTTTCCCGCAATGCGCGGCGGGTGAACACAGACGGACGCTGTGCTGCTAGAGGTTGTACTGTTCGCGGACGGTATCGGCCAGTCCCCGTTCTTCGAGGAGGGACATCGGGGCGAGCATCGAGAGCTGTACGACGCCGGGCAGTCGGGCGATCTCGACACCGCCAGTGAACGTGCATCTCGCTCGGACCTCTCCCTCTGACATATCGAAGAGCGTCCCAGCCCGTGCGAACGCGTTCTCGGTGGCGTCGTTGATCGTGGCACCGGACCCGATTATCTGGAGCGGCGCTGCATCGACGACGTCGTCGACGTGGTGGTCGGCGGCGAGGGCCTCACCCGCCTCCCGCTCGGCGTCCGTGTACGGCTTGGCGATATCCGGCAGGTCCGACTCGTTCGGGAGCAGGAGCGGGCCGTCGATATCGAGATCTTTGATAACGCTCACTTCGAGCTCGGTGCGACCGCTCACGTCGGTTGTGTGAAGCGAGAGCTCGCCGTCGCCCTGGTTGGCGTGCAAGTCACCGACGTAGAGCCCCGCGCCGTCGATCTCGACGGGGCAGATGAGCGTCGCTCCCGGGCGGACGTCGTTCGAGTCTAGATGACCGTCCGTCCGGGCGTCCAGCGCTGCTTCGTCGGCGAGGCCCCAGTCGTGGTCGGCCCCGATGAGGAACTGGCCGAAGTCACCGGCATTGTGTGAATCGGGGAACTCTACCGACGGTGTCGTCCCGATGTTCCCGATGAACGGGCGGAGGTGGCCGAGCGTTCCCGGGATTTCGTCGGGCTTGTACAACAGAATCGGGTGTTGCCGGGAGTTGTCGGGCAGCGCCATCGCCTCGTCGGCGCGCTCTGCGAGGTCCGCAGCACCATCGGGGCCGACGGTGAGCCCAACGGAGCGGTCCTCGTCGAAGGCAACGGTGTAGCCGAACTCGAAGCCAAAAGACGAAGCGTTGGCCCCACAGTCCGCACATCGAATCGCGTCTTCGCCGGTGCCCTCGACGACGCTGTCGGGCCACTCGGTCCCACACTCCGGGCACCGATGGTCGACGAACGGGTCGCTCCCGAAGGCGTCCTCGCGTTCGGCCATGCTGCCCGTGCTTGTCGCGACACTCGTCACCTCGACGTCCTTGATCTGGACGACGAGCGCGTCACCGGGTTCAGCGTTCTCGACTCGGATCGGTCGCGTTACCTCGTGGCCGCCGCGGAACTCGGGGGTAATCATCGGGCCCCAGCACGCAGGGGGCGTATGTGTGCGAACGGTCCCGCCATCGGCGACTGTGCCCGCCCATTCTTGCTCCGGCCCAACGAGCCCCAGTGTAAACCGGTCGACATCGAGCTCTTGCTGGATTTGCTCTGACATACATTCTCAAGCACGGTCTACGGGAGAATAAATCATAGCGTGGATCGAACCGTTCTAGTCGTCGCCCTGCACAAGTGGAAGTCCGCCACGATGCGTGCCTCAGTTCCACCGCCAAGTCCCACCGACGAACCCATCTGTGTCACAACTGGGCGTTGGATGTCCGTTTATTACCCGTCAAGCAAGGTTCGCTTCACGCGCACCGCTGACATCACACCAGGTCGGCCGAGGATCGCGGCCAGCGTCTCGATTATCCTCGGAAACTTTTGTTTCCGCTCATAGTAGGCAGATTTAATAAAACACTGTATCGCTTTCGCTGACCAGATCTGTTCGTCAAGCCAGTTCCGTCCCTGACGCTCGTACCACTCTGCAAGGAGGTCTCGACGTATCTCTGGATACTGATTGTATATGTCTTTTTGATGACGAATGTTCTGTAGTATTTTTTTAAACCTCCGTTTTCCGGTCCATAACTTGTTTCCTTCTTGACGATAGAACGTCAGACACTCGTCGACGTAGTCGGCTTTCGTCCGCTTCGCGAGCTCTATTTTGAGGTCTGTGTCGCCCAGTTCGATGTCCAAGTCGTCTTCCTCACCCATCCCAGCCATTGGGAGGCAGTCACACAGTACTTCTCGTTCCATCAACATCGAGCCTGTCCACATGGGAAACGTCTGGAACCGGAGCGCTGGTTCCAGAAAATGGCCTGACACCTCCTGTTTTGGGTAGAAATCCCCCTCATCACCACGGACTACGCCGCAGTACGAAACACCGACCTCCGGGTTCTGGTCGAGAACGTTCGCCGTTTTTTTCAGTTTCGTCTCGTAGAGGTAGTCGTCGTCGTCCAGAAACTGGATGTACTCGCCGGTCGACTGCTCGATTCCAGTCGTGTAGGCTGCCTGCCACCCCTCGTTCTCCTCTTTTATTATCGGCTTGTCTATCACCTCGTCGTACTCTGCAAGCACCGGTTCGGCGTACCCTTCGCCCGAGTCATCAACTACGATCAGCTCGACGGGTTCGTAATCCTGTCGGGCCACGCTTTCGATCGCTGTGGGGAGGAGGTCATTTCGGTAGTGAGTGGGGATAATCACCGATATTTTTCTGCCCATGCGAAGTGTATTCTGAGTGAATATTTTTTGTTAAGAGGTGTATACAGACGTTGGGCGATACGTTACAGCGCTGCTGTTTGATACTGGATCCCCGATCGGATCATTCTGAAAGTCTGGTCGTCCCTTTGCTGCTGAGTCTCACCTCTCCGCTATGAGCACTCGGTACAAACGCAGAGATACCCAGGAAGCGCCGTGACCACGTCGCGCAAATTCATTTGCGAGTCCCTCTCGGAATATCCGCTTAACAACGGGTACTCTCCATTACAGTCAGTCAAATCACACAAACCCGTACGTAGAACCGCTGCTGGTGGAATTGTCCTCCCTCACAGCTGAAAATACAGTAGTAAGCTTATAACAAGGGAAGCAGATCGTCCTTTTTCACTATATCAATGTGCAGATGGCAATCGTTGGCGTGTACTGGCCGAACCGCTGTAGCCAAAGATGGCACAGTCTGTTCCAACGGTCCCGAGGATAACAATTGAATAGATGACCGACAGAAACTCAGACACCATTTCACGGCAGGAGAAACTTGACGCGCTTCTCTATGCGGCCCGATATGCCCCAAAATTCACTGTGATGATCGTCGGGCTCGGTCTGGTAACGGCCGTATTAGAAGGCGTCGGACTGACGTTTATCATCCCTATCATTGAACTCATGCAGTCATCAGAACCGGTGACACAGGCTGATGGCATAGCGGGTATTTTCTTCACCGTTTATCAGACACTCGGGATTCCGTTCACGATCGAGTACGTCATTGGCGGAGTGGCGTTAGCGACCTGTCTGCGCTATACGTCGTCGTTTCTCCTCACGTGGCTACGCGATGTACTCCAGCTTTCCTACGAGCGCCACATCCGCGAGAACCTCTTCGATAGCGCTCTGGAGACGGAGATGGAATTTCTCGACCGAAAGGGGTCGGACAACATCTTGAACGCGATTGTCACCGAGTCGAAAGCAGCCTCAAAAGTCATCAAGCGGTTCGTGAAGCTGTTCGATCTGCTACTACTCACTGTTGCCTATCTCGCTCTCGCAACGTGGATCTCACCGCAACTCACAGCATTTGCTATTTTTATCATCGGTGGTGTGGGACTCGGTCTGCGACATCTCATCGGCTCAGGATACGATCTGGGTGATCGCGTTGCAGCGGCAAACGAACGGATGCAACAAGTGGTTCAGGCCGGCATGATTGGCATTCGAGACATCCGGGTGTTTAATCTCGAAACAGAAATCTATGGCGAGTATGAGGACGCCCTCGAAGAGTACACGCGTTCGAAAGTCGCGAACCGCCGGAATCGGGCAGCGATCAAGAAGTCACAGAATCTCGTCGTCTCCGTACTCATCTTCGCACTTATTTACGTGGCGCTGACATTCACCAATCTCTCGTTCGGTGAACTCGGCCTGTTCTTGTTTCTCATGTTTCAGCTCGGTCCCAAAGCAAGCGGGATTAACAAGCGGTTCTACAAAGTCGAAGAGAACCTTCCCCATCTGGTTCGGACACAGTCATTCATGCGGGATCTCGAAGAGTGGGAAGAACCGGACACCGGAGAGCAACCGACCCCGAAAGAGGTCGAAACAGTCGAGTTCGACGATGTCACGTTCTCATATACGGACGACGAGGTCGTTCTTCGGGAGGTCGATTTCGAACTCAAGAAAGGCGAGTTCGTCGCCTTCGTTGGACAGTCCGGTGCCGGGAAGTCGACAATAGTCTCCCTGTTGGCTCGCTACTATGAGCCAGACAGCGGTCAGATACGTGCAAATGGGAACCCAATCGGCCAAATGGATATCAGCGAGTGGCGTGACCGAATCTCGATAGTCCGCCAGAACCCGTATATGTTCAACGACACGCTTCGACATAACCTCACCGTCGGCAATCGGGATGCGACGGACGCTGAGATCAAACGGGCTTGCGAAATCGCGAAGGTGGACCAGTTCATCACGGACCTCCCGAACGGACTCGATTCTCAACTGGGTGACGACGGTGTCCGCTTGTCGGGTGGGCAGAAACAGCGCGTCGCTCTTGCGCGAGCGATTCTGAAAGACGCGGACCTGTTAATTCTAGACGAAGCAACGAGCGACCTGGATTCGAACCTTGAGAAGGAAGTGCAGGCGGCAATCGAAGCGATGGAGCGAGATTATGCGATTATCGCTATCGCTCATCGCCTTTCAACTGTCGAGAATGCTGATCGGATCTATACGATGGAAGACGGATGGATTTCCGAGTGTGGCGGTCACGACGAACTGGTTGAAAGTGAAGGGAAATACGCTGAATTGTATGCGATACAGTCAGGTGGGTAACTGGACTGTACTCGGTGTTACCGCAGACACAGCTCAAGAAAGCTATCGCTGGTACTTCTCTATCCTAGTGTCAAACTGGATGCTGAAACTACTCACTGGCATCGCTTCGTCTAAGTATCACGTGCGATGATACGCAGAACAGATTCCACCTTTTGATCTCGGCTCACCAGGCGG
The DNA here is from genome assembly GCA_002844335.1 of Haloarcula taiwanensis. Classification (NCBI taxonomy): domain Archaea; kingdom Methanobacteriati; phylum Methanobacteriota; class Halobacteria; order Halobacteriales; family Haloarculaceae; genus Haloarcula; species Haloarcula taiwanensis. The sequence goes on along the minus strand of CP019154.1, from coordinate 1,565,270 downwards.
GCATTTAGACTCCACTCTCACGGAATATGAACACAACCTTACAATCGCAAGTTGCTGCCCCAGACTTGTAGCTGATCCGGAAAATAAACAATAGGAACTCTATCTGGCTGCAAGACGGGGTCAGGCATCACGACTAACACTGATTCTGACTTTCGAAAAACCGTAGCAGCATACCCGAATCACCTATCCAAAATACTGGTAAAAACTCTCTACCACCAGTTAGGCAGCTTATCGCTAAGTGATGCGTAGAAGTGTATACTACCATGACCAAACTGCAGAGGTACATACCGGACATCTGGAGGTCAAACCAATTGATTGCCTCACAATATCAATATACAAATGATGGGATTTTTGACGGTATCGTGAACAAGTATTTCGACACGGTTTCACCGAGTGGCTTTGATTTGATGGCCGAGGACTGGGATAATTGCTATCTTCTTGATGCCTGCCGATACGATATGTTTGCGGATCTGCAGCCTTTTGAAGGGCAATTGAAACGGCGGCTATCCCAGGCGTCTAGTACACCCGGTTTCCTTGAGGCGCACTTCTCTGCGGGAAGATATTACGACACAGTGTACGTAACCGCCAATCCGATGCACTCAGTTGACGAGTGGTGTACCGTCGAACTCGACACTGTTTTTCATTCTGTCATCAACGTGTGGGAGACAGAGTGGGATGAGGACATCGGAACAGTGCCCCCAGAAGACATGGTAGCTGCTGTTAAAACGGCCAGAAAAACGTATCCGAACAAGCGGATACTCGCACATTTTATTCAGCCTCATCATCCATTTATCGGCCCAACAGGCAGAGAAATGGTTGATTCCGGAATGCAAGGTCGGGAGAAAGCGAAAGGAGCAGACGTTGGTAGTTCAGCGGATGATGAACAGAAAATCTGGGCACGGCTGAGACAGGGAGATGTCTCAGAACAACGTGTCTGGGAAGCGTATCGGGAAAACCTCAAACTGCTGTTCCCACATCTTCGAGAACTGCTTGACACTGTTGATGGCAAAACAGTGGTCACGTCAGATCATGGGAACCTAGTTGCAGACTGGTTGTGGCCGTTCCCCGTACGAGAATATGGGCATCCCGGAGAACTTCGTGTCCCAGAACTCATTGAAGTACCGTGGTTGGTTTTCGATGCCGATGAGCGGATATCAATTCAATCGGACCGTCCACTTGAGTCCGGCGTCGAACACGGCTCTACCGAGATCCGCGACCGGTTGTCTGACCTCGGATATCATTCGTAGTCTTGTGATGGTCTCAGCCTGATGTTGCGTGGCTTTCTTTTCGGTACCAAGTGTAACGAGTCGTCTGGCTGCTATGCCACACAGATTATCATCTCTTCCCAGCTACACACGCTACAGAAACGAAGTAAACCCCTGTGTAAAGCCAATCGAATCGCGGGGACTTCGTTTCAGCATGGTTCCGATGAAATCGTAGCACAGAGCTGTAAATCATATCTCCAACATCACATCACTAATATTTCACTTCCTCAGTCCATATCTGAATCAGTTGAATTATAAAGCTCATACCAATACAGGCCCCGTTCTACCGGCATGATTGTAGCGGATACAACTGAGGAAAATGAAGCGACCACAGCAGTCAGCCGACATGGCTCCCGAGCAGAATGGTACGACCACGGTCCCTACTCTCGGGTTCGGTACCTACCGAACCGGAGGGTACAAATGCTACAACGCGGTTAAGAATGCGCTTGATTGTGGGTACACGCATATCGACACTGCGATGGCATACGAAAACGAAGCGGCCGTCGGTCGCGCAATCGAACAATCCAGCGTTGACCGGGAAGACATCTTCTTGACGACGAAAATCAAGGGATATCCCGAAATGGTCGAGTATGAACGCTTGATAGAGGCCGCGAAGGGATGTCTCGAACGGCTGGGAACGGAGTATCTGGATCTGTTATTGGTCCACTGGTGGAATCCGCTGGCCGATATGGAAGAAACAGTCAACGCGCTCAACACACTCGTCGATGACGGGTTGGTCAATCAGATCGGGGTGAGTAACTTTTCTATCAAGGAGCTCAAGCAGGCGATGCGACTTTCGGACGCTCCTATTGCGACGAATCAGATTGAATACCATCCTTACTGGGGTGACGAGGAACTCGTCAGATTTTGCCAGGACAACGATGTCACAGTTACCGCATATAGTCCGCTTGCGGAGGGGCGAGCTGTTGAAGACGATGTCTTGCGTTCGATTGGAGATCGGTACGGCAAATCGGCAGCGCAGGTATCTATCCGGTGGCTGATACAACAGGAGAATGTTGTCACGATTCCGAAAGCGGCGACGCCGAAACACATAGAAGCGAACATTGACGTTTTTGACTTCGAACTCACTGACCGCGACATGCAGCGGATCAGGAAACTTGAGCCGCCGTTCTGGTACAGAGAAAACCGCGAAGGCGGATCGATATACGAGGCTCGCAGTGTTCTGGGAAATTTCGTACCGGACAGTCTCTACAATCGGATTGCCTGAGCTTCTTTCCAAACCATTGAATGGACTCTCGGCAACTGAGAGGGAAACGCGTGTGACAACTGACTCCCGGAAGACAATGCGGGTTCTGTTCGGTCTTCCGAAAGGCGTTTGCCGTCTAACTCAGCGGATCAGCAATCTGTCTCAGTCTAGCATTCCGATTCGGTCCGCGGTGAAGCCGAACACGTCCTCGTAGCCGTAGGCTGAGAGCAACACCGGGTGGAAGGGCTCCTCTGCGACGACGGTTTCGTCGTCGGCTGCTGCCACAGGGTCGCCTTCGGGTACCGGCTCGAAGTTCCTGACGAACACTTCGTACTGCTCGGCCGCTGCCTTCGGAATCGGCTCGCCGAGCTGGAACACTGGCAGTGACGTCTCTCGCTGTGGGGGAGACTCAGCGGTAACGCCGGTCGCGGCGAGGAACTCCCGGATGACCTGCGCTGCGTTCTCGGCGGCTTCAGCAGAGCCCTGATAGCCACACTCGACTTCGAGAACAGAGTCGACTGTTGCGATCATTCGGCCCTCGTTTGCGCCCTTCGTCTGTACGACGGCGTCTACGGAAAGCACACTGCAGAGGGCTTCCATCTCCGGCGTGAGCTCGTCGACGAGGGCGAACATCCCGTCGTAGGACTGCGTGGAGTGCAGCGAAAGGACGTGCAGTCACGGAGTTCAGACGTAATAGTTGCGGCTAACCGTGCTTCGCGAGACTCGCTGTCGGCGTCGCCGGGGAACGAGCGGTTGAGGTCAGTATCGAGATACCGCTTGTTTGCCTCGAGGGCGGCTTCGTTCGCGATAATAAACTTGACAGGTCGCTCGACCGCAGGCGGGTCGGCAAGGACGGTTTCGATCCCGTCTCGGCCACACGGTTCGTCGCCGTGGATGCTTCCCACGACGGCCACCTCTGGATCCCCGTCTCCCAGTTGCTCGATTCGCATCTACCCGTGCTAACACTTCCAGCCTTTAGAATTATCCGGATTCAGTCAGTGTTCGAGCGACTCCGCGAACTCGATGTCCTCCGGGCGACACGTCGGGTACTCGCCGTCGAATCGGATCTGCCATCCATGGAGTGCCGACGGGTCCGACAGTGCGTTCGTTACTGTGGTGCGCACGTCGAGTAAATCGACGCCGTAGTAGTCGTTGGGGACGCCACGGAAGTACTGCAGCGACGTGCGAAACAGCGACCGCATCCCGTCGTCGTCCTCGAAGTCGAAGTGCTTGTACGCGCCGGCGGCGACCTGCACCATCCCGTGGAGGAATTTGCTTTCCGTGCTCCCACGGCCGTAGTTGTACCACTCGTCCTCGAAGCAGTCGTGTGATTCGTGGAACTCCCCGGAGTTGTACAGGCGGACGCCGTGGACCACGGCCCGTCTGAGCGTCTCGTGTTCCCACTGGCCGTCGGTTCGCCATCCCGATGGGTTCCCGTCAGGGGCCTCGACGGTCGGGTCACGCGTGTGGTCGTCCATGCCTCCACTACTGGTTCAGGGCGGGTCAAACCACCGGTTCTGTCGGTTACGTGAGGTCCTCGAATGTGGTGTACACCTGCTCGCGCGACAGCACCCGCGCTCAGTATGTCTGATTGTCACTACCGTCTGGACCCGAGTCGCTTCCGTACGACATTTATACCGCACCACCGTGTGTACCGTAATGCAATACACGTGCGAGGGTAGCCAAGCCAGGAAACGGCGGCGGACTCAAGATCCGCTCCCGTAGGGGTCCAAGGGTTCAAATCCCTTCCCTCGCACTGTTGGACCGACACGGTCCCTCACAAACAGTGAGCGGCCATCGTCACGGTCGCGAGTACGCCGCCGACCCCGGTGGTATCTCGCGGAACAGACGAGGGCCGATCGGTGCTGGAAGACTCGCACGGAGCGATCTTCCCTCGCAATTCTCCGACCCGATGTGACAGAGATGTCTATCTGCGATGAGGATCGCCGTGCTCTGGTTCCGCTGTGCGGTCGTCCTGACTGGACTCTAACTCCGGTTGTCACGTGGTAAACGACGAGGCTTTCGCCTCGGATTTTCTGTAGTTATAGCAGCAGATGCAGTTACAGGTACGATGTTATTATATAGACTGTTTACCACTGGTTAGCTATCATCTTATTACTTGATACTTATCAAAAAGAAATAATTGAAACAATACAGTCAGTTAAATCCCAGTTTGTGCATTGTATGCTTCCAGAGGGGTGTTTTGGGCTACCCAAATAGTATCATTGCACAAGAAATATACCAAAGCCCTCAGTAATATTTCAGTAATGGTAAAAACGCCAATAATAAAACCGACTGTCGTCTTCGTAATGGCAGTCGCACTCGTGTTGGCTGGTCCGTTATCAGTGATGTCCACTGTCGGGGCAACTCCTGTCGCCGAGAGTCAATCGATCTCGGTAACCGAAAACGTCGACGTGTGGGAACGGTCTCCACTCACGCTCCGAACGACATCAGAAGGGCCGACCACGATAGTGGCACCGCGGACGTTCATCAACGTCGAATCGGCTGCAACCGGCAACCTACCGCTTAACAAACGGACGGTGACGATCCACGAGCGCAACGAGTCGATCAACATGTCCTTCGAACCACGGATCGGTGCCGGAACGCGGTCGCTCGCCGGCGACGAGGCGCAACTGCTCGCTGTCAAACTTGATCAAGTACCAGCTACGGCAGGGATAAACGCCAGCAACATCTCTACCGCGTCCCTCGGGGATGTCTTTGAAAACAACTCCGACACCACGTCGTCGGAACTGCTTGATGACGCGGACGGCGTCGGCACGATAGACGAGAACGGCGAACTGAATGCGTCCTACACCCCTGAATCGGGCGGTGCATACGGCTTCGTTCTGGTGACTGTCGACGAGGGTGACGAGGGCCTGTCGGTGTCGGACGGCAACGTCTCCGTCAACGGGACCGTGACTGTCGTCGGTGTCGAGCAAGCGATTGTACAGGACAACGCTTCGACCGTCGAGCCGACTCAGAATCCGGTCAATCCAGGTGACAACGTTACGCTAGATATCGACACCGAGATGGAGGACGAAAACGCCACGCACGCAGTGATGCTGGTGAGGCGAGGCGAACTTCAGCGGCAGTCAAGCACGGTGACCGTGTCTGGCGAGCTAAATGAGAGCTTCAGTCAGGACCAGATCACTGTGGAAAATTCCTTTGACAACGTCAGCGGTGTTGCGACAGTCGGCGACAACACCAGTCTCGCAGGTATCAACCTCTCCGAAAACCAGTCGCTACCCGCAATCGGGTTACAGGGTATATTCGGCGTGGTGGTTTCTGAAGCTGAATCAGATGCCGACGGCGACGTTATCCACGCTTCAGCAACGGTCGTCAGCGCTGACTCTGACGCCAATGTAACGGTACAGACGCTGGAGTCCTGGCCAAACGGCGCATACCAGTACGTCCACGTCGCAGTTGGTAATGAAACTGGCACCATCAACTCGGACACCGGTACAGTGACAGTGAGTCCGGGTGGCGGCTCTGACAACGGTGGGACGGGCAACGGCAATGGTCCGGGCAACGGCGGCGGGCCCCCAGATAACGCTGGTGGACCGAATAGCACTGGTGATGACGACGAAGACGGCGCAGAATAACTGATCGGCGGTGCCGAACAAGGCACACATTCCGTCACCGAACGTCACTGAACATACCGGTCCCACGGCGATATAGTGCCAACCTGATACCGCGAACTGGTGCGCTGTCAGTTGGACGGCGTCGAACAGTCACTCTTCTGGTAGCTCTTACCGGGTAAACAGGCACGTACCGAGACACAGACTCAGCGTTCGCATACTATAACTTTGAACGGTGTCTACATGTCTTCCAACCTTCATATGACACCGTGTATCGTCGAATGTCACTGCATAAGAATTATACCGTGCCCTTTCGAAAAAATTCAGTAATGTATAAAACACCAAACGGGAAACACACTGTAATTTGTGCGATTACAGTGCTGCTGGTGTTAGCCGCTCCCATGTCGGTAACATCAGCAGCGGCAACGCCAGTGGATGACGGACAAACGACGGCAGTGACGGAAAACGTAGATGTCTGGGAGCGGTCACTGCTCCCGCTTCGGACATCCTCTACCGGCCCCACGGCGATAGCCGCTCCACAGACGTACATCAACATTGAGTCCGCCCAGACCGGTGACGTCCCCCTCAACAGGGAAGAGTACACGATTCACCAGGCAGGCGAATCAGTTGATCTCACGTTCGAATCAACGACAGGGGCTGGAACCACGGGACTTGCCGGCGACGAGGCGCAACTGCTCGCTGTCCGTCTCTCTGAGGACCCAACTGCGGCCGGGTTTAGTGAAGGCAGCGTCAGAACCGATCTAGCTGATATCTTTACGAATGACTCCAACGCTAACTCTGTCGAACTGCTAGACGATGCCGAGGGGGTCGACTCGATAGATGACAACGGTGTGCTCGAAACCTCCTACACACCTGACTCGGGTGGCGCGTACGGCTTCATTCTGGTCACTGTCGATGACGGGCAGGGCCTGTCCGTTTCGGATAACAACGTCTCGGCCGATGGAAACGTGACCGTTGTCGGCGTCGAACAGACGCTGGTTCAGGAAAGCCCAGCCACAGTCAATGCGACCGCCAACGATGTCGCTGCTGGTGACAACGTGTCGCTCGATATCGAGACCGGACTGGACGATGACTCTGTCACGCACGCCGTGTTGTTGTTCGACGAGGACGAACTCCAACAGCGAACGAGCACCGTTCGCGTGACCGGCGACATCGATGAGAACTTCTCGGAAGAGCAGGTCACGGTCGAGAATTCCTTTGATGGCGTCAACGGCGTCTCGTCGGCCGATGATGACGCCACCCTCCCCGTTGGGGACTCGACGGCAGCGGGAGCGATGCCGTCTGCGGGGCTAGTCGGTCTGTTCGGATTCGTTCTCTCCGAAGCATCACCAGAGCCGACCGGTGACGACGTGTTGCATGCCTCGGCGACGACGGTGTCCGACGCCTCCGATACCACTGTCGATGTCGAAACACTGGACTCCTGGCCAAACGGGACCTACACATACGTTCACATCGCCGTTGGCGAGGACTCCAACGAAATCAACTCCGCCACCGGGACAATCACACTGTCGCAGTCGAATGAAACCGATGGCGACGACGGCGATAACAGTGGCGGTGGTGACGACGGCGATAACAGTGGCGGTGGCGACGACGGCGATAACAGTGGCGGTGGCGACGACGGCGACAACAGTGGCGGTGGCGACGATGGCGACAACAGTGGCGGTGGCGACGACGGGAGTGACGATAGCGATAGCGGAGACGACAACTCCGATAGTGAGGACACTGAGGACGAACCGACGACCGATACTGAGGACCAGACTACCACGGACGACAGCACCGAAACAGAAGACGACGATGAGCAGACGGAAACGGCCACGACCGCAGGTGGTGGTGGTGCCCAGCAACCCGACGACACGGCAACAGCTGGCACCGAGGGTTCGGTCGAGACCACGAGTTCGAGCGGTCCCGGTTTCACCGTACTTGTCGCGGTGCTAGCACTGCTAGGTGCCGGATTCCTGGCACGCCGGGAGTAACGAACCCTCACAGTTTACCGGCGGTTTTGTCTATTCTCTGCCACGGCTCTCTTCCTGCGGTGTCCCCACCGAGGGCACGAGTCATTGCATTATCCGGTCACCAGCGGCTGCTGATACAATATTGCTGTAAGGGGTAATTTTATATTATTTTACAAATAACATGTGTCTGTAAGGTACACACAATGGGGGACTACGCAAAGCCATCTCGTGCGGCGAAACTCAAGTGCATCACGTGCAATTCACCGGTCGTACGCACTGTTGACGAGGAGTACATCTGTGTCAACTGCGGCGAAGCGCCGATCGAACCCGTGGCCCCATCCTAAGACGGTCGCTGTCCTTTTGCCCGTAGCGTTGGGAACGGCAGCGACAATATCTGACTGACAACTTGCCTTCCGTCGCCGGAGAGCCGCCATTCTGGCAGGCGACGACTGTTGAACGAAGTGTTATCGCGGTGGCACTCCGGCGGGGAACCGGTCGTCTCTTCGGTATACCGTCACGAGACTGTAGCTGACGGCCAGTCCGAAGACGGCCACAGGGACAGCAAACGAGAGCAGACTGTCGGGTGAATGCGCCGCAAACGACGGCGTTTTATCTGGGTTCGCCGCCAACAGCGGCCAGAACAGGTTCGGGAAGAAGTAGTACTCTGTCCCGAGCCGCACGATGGGGTAGAAGTCGCCGGCGATGTGTGAGAGGTAGCCGGCCGAAAACACCACAGCGTACCGCACATAGCCACAACGTGCAGCCAGCAGCACAACAATGGTGAGGATGGGTAGCGAGACGACCAGCGAATGGGCCAGCATTCGCCCGCTCGGAAGGATAGCGAACGTCCACGCGAGCGGTTTATCGATTACGTCCGGGAGTTGCGTCGCGACAAGCAAGAGGAGTACCATCGGCCCGGACGGGAGGCGACGCCACCGGGCCACCGTATACACTGTCAACGGGATGGCTGCGAGGAGGAAGTGGCCTGCGGGGTACACCGTGAAGCGAACGGTCCGGGAAAATAAAAGCTGTTCGCCGGGTTCGGTGTTCAAGCGGCAGGCAGTGGGACAGTCCCGAGTTACATGGGTTCTACGAGAACACGGGTTAGCCGGTTACGTTCACCCAGAGATGGACTTCCCGGTATGCGGTCGACTGGTCCACGGTGGCAGGCGGTGAGCCACGGTACAGCAGGTACTGGAGCCGAAGCCTGTCGCCAGTCATCCCGGGAGTCACCTCGTGTTGGCGCTGCCAGGTCTCGTTGTGACCTAGCGTCGGCTGGAAGCGTCGCAGTTCCGACCGCTCCCGGACCTGCGTCTCGTTGCCGACGCGCTCGACGCGCTGTAACTCGGCGACAACGGTGTACTCTGTCCGTTCGTGTTCCTGATTGCCGATACCGACAATCAGCGAGCGGCCCTCGCCCTGGCGAAACTCCGTCGGATAGCCGTCAGCGACGAGTTCGCCGTCTTCGTCCTCTGTCAGCAGGTAGAACTCACTGAACCGCTCGCCGTCTTTCGGCACCGTAATGGCATATCCGACGCTGGCGGCCGCAAGCAGGATGCTCAGGACCAGCAGGACGTTCAGGACTGCGTCTGTCCGTGAAGCCGGCGAGAACAGTTCATCACGGCCGGCACTGAGCCACGTACGGTACGGGACGCGAAACCGTTCGTCAGCGGGCAATGCCCAGCGTCGAACAGCCGCGACAGCAGTCAACACGAGCGTCAGTCCGCTGAGCGAGACGAGAATCGGAAGCAGGCGGATGCCCCACGGCGTGAAGTTCAACACCAGACCGACCAGCGGAACGAGCGCGATGCTGAGGCCGAATGAGAGTGCAGTCCGTTCGATACCGTCAATTCCGTCGGCTTGTGGATTCGTACCGTTCTCCTCATCAGCCGTCGGGCCGCTTCCGGCCTCCGGGAACAGCGCCGCGATGAACGCATAGCCGGGAATGAAGAGGACGAACACGAGTCCTGCGACGATGCGGACTGGGGTGTCGGAGACGACCGGCAGGAGGGCAGCTAGGTTCGTCAGAATCACCACGCCGATAACGCCTGCTAGATCGGCCGGAAGGTGGCGGAGTTGGCGCGGCAGCAGTAGTTTCCACGCCCGGGTTTCAGCCATTGCCAATGAGTCATGTCGGCACGGTAAAAAAATAGCTGATTGCTTTGCTTTCTGTCGCAGTACCCGACTGGAACTGCCTCCGGTGAGTCAACCGAACGCATTTTATCAAACCAGCGGAATAACTCGGTGTGTTCCGGAGCCAGTCGTGGGCCGTGTTCATCACCCTCGCAATTATGGGACTTACAGCGGGCGTTGGTGGGGTGACAGCAGTGCAAGCCAACGACGGGGGTCCGGTTCTGGACCGTCAGGTAGAGACGCCAGCGGACAACAATAAGACGCAACAGGAAGACCCGGATTCGGTATCTGACGGGGAGTACAGCGACGAAACGGCTGCCTGGTTAGCGCAGACGCTGGGCGGACGGCTGGAAGACAGCAGTATTGCGCTGTCGAACGACCAGTACGACCGTGCTCGGTCAGTCCTCGGCAACGACTACGACAAACGTCTGGAGCAGTACGTCGAAGTCGCCGGAGACACCTCGTCGGATACGGATGATACCGCTGCGAGGGAGTTCGAGGCTGCACGCGAGAACCAGCGGAATCTCACGGACGAGGTCCAACGGTATCGGCAACAGTACGCGGCGTATCAGACGGCACGCGAACGCGGTAACGAACGCGAGGCCCGCATCACCGCGCGTGCGATGGAGCGAACAGCATCGAGCATTAGTGACAGGAGCGAAGAACTGACCCAGAACCTTGAACAGATTGAGAACGCCACGTCTGTCGACCTCTCCTCAGGACAGAGCGAGATTAACGAGACGACAGAGAACATTGCGGCAACGCAGGCGGAGATCCGTGAAGAGACACTCGTCGGCACGACGCTCACGGTTCAGGCGATAGATGCGACTGCATCCTTTCGCGACCCCGGAACGGTCTCCGGGCGGATACAGACTGAGAACGGCACGGTCATCGACGACGAAGCAATCGAACTCAGGATCGAGAACCGGACACGGACTGTGCAGACTGATTCGAGCGGCGTGTTTGAAACGCGGTACCAGCCACGCTCAGCCAGGCTCGGGTCACAGCCCATCGCAATCGAGTACGTTCCGGACGCTGACTCGGTGTACCTGTCCGACAACGCCACGTTCACCATTGAGGTACAACAGGTAACCCCGGACGTGACGAGCGACATTGCACCGGACGTGGTGGGATATGGCGACCAACTCAACGCCACGGCGTCCGTGATAGTCGCGTCGGACGGTGTCGATGCGGTCCCGGTTGAGTTTGCTATTGGTGACACTGTCATTGCACGGACGACGACCGGACCGAACGGCACCGTCACAGAAACGATCCGACTCCCGACGACGGTAAACGACGGGGAGCGTCAGGTCGTCGCCCGGGTTCCGTATGCAGACCGAGCGATTGCAGGCGTCCAGTCGGAGACCCCTGTTGTCGTCGTCGAGACTCGAACGAACCTCTCAGTGAGTGCATCACGCACGGATGGCGAGGCTCTCGTCAGAGGGCAACTCCAGACCGTTGCTGGAGACCCTGTGATTGGTCGCCCGGTACGCCTGCAGATCGGTGCTGGCGGAACACAGCGGGTCGAGACGAACCGGAACGGGTCGTTCCAGACCGTTTTCGAGAATCCGCAGAGCAACGAGTCCGTTACTGTTACGGCCACGTACGACGAGCCGAGGACAAACCTCGGTAACGCGACTGCAACGGCGACGCTGGCGGCCGGGTCCGGCGGCGGCAACCCACCGGTTGGCTCAGACGGGAACCCGGCAGCAGCCTTCGGGAACGCGGTTATGGGCTCCAGCTGGCTGCCCGTCTTCGGCGGCGGGGTAGCGCTTGCGGTTGTCGTCGCCGCTTGGTTTGTCGTGCCACGGGTCCGCCAATCCCGGGAGACGGACTCGCCTGTCCCGACGGAGACGGGTGACACGTCAATGACTGACCCTAACCCATCGGCGACGTCGTCAGACGAAACGACGCCGACGTTCGAGGACCGCGCCGAATCGTATCTGGACAGCGGGAACTACGACGCCGCAGCGATGGTCGCGTACACCGCCGTTCACGACGTGCTAGCAGTAGAAAACGGGATTGACGAAGGGGCAACGCACTGGGAACTCCTCCAGCGGAGCCAGGAGCACGGCGTTCCAGAGGACCGGATGGCAGATCTCGAAACAGTGGTCGAAACCTTCGAGACCGCAGCGTTCGCGCCGACATCAGTCGACCGGTCACAGGCCGAAGCGGCTGTGGACCGCGCCCGCGAGATCAAGTCGAACGGGGACCGCTGACCGTCCAGTCCCTGGCCTTCGTTGCTGTGGTCCGAATTCTGTTTGGAACTGCTGTCTTCAGCGCGCACCAGCGGAAACGAGTACGCGTACGAACTGTTGAATCTGATAGTGGCAACCCGGCAGTCGTGGTTCGTTGGTGTCGGGGTCGACGGGTCGGCGGCCATCGCTACCGACAACCTAGGGACGCCCATGTAAACTCAGACGAGGACAGTAAACACGACGGGGCCGACGAAATGCGGTAACTATCTTACACCCACCCGCTGTAGGACCCGCCAATGAGTGACGGCCGGACGGGGCGAGTGCTGCTCATCGTGGCTGTGCTGGCCGTAGCAGTCGCGGCCCGACTGACGACGCTGCACTGGACACCGTTGCCCTCGACGCTAGACGGATTCGGCTACGTCGCTCTGGCGAGAGACACACTTCGGACGGGGAGCTTTCCGCTTACACGGTTCCGCGCGGACAACATCGTATTTACCGCTGTGCTGACGGTCGTCGGCGCACTCACCGGTGAACGGCCGCTGTACATCGCCCAGCCGGTCGTCGCGGTCACCGGTGCAGCGTCCTGTCTGACCGCGATGGCGCTAGTCAAACGCCTCGCGCAGACGGGTCGCTGGCGTTATTCGCGGACGACGCTGGCGATGGGCGTGGTCGGGATGGGGCTCGCGCTGGAAGGCATCTATCTCCGACGGACCGGACAGACGGACGAGGAGGCGCTGGCGTTCCTCTTGCTCCCGCTGTTTGCGATTGCCGTCCACCGGTTGCTCACGACGGAGCGATACCGACGTCGATGGGGGGCGGTTGTGGTCGTCCTGTTCGCTGTCTTCCCGCTCTTGCATACGTTTAGCTCACTCATCGCTGCGCTGGTGCTGACGGGGGTGTTAGCCGCCCATCTTGCCCGGATTCCGACCCGCCGTGACGCTGTTACTGCCCTCGCTGTCGTCGCGGGCTTCTGGGTGTACATGTGGGGGTACTATCGGATCGCAGAACGCTCGCTTCTCGAGGTCCCGTACGTCGACCGCGTCAGCGCGTATCCGGGCCTGTTCCTGGCCTGGGTCGTCCTCCTCGTGGCGACGCTGGTCTGGTTCCAGCGGACGAGCGCTCGCCTCCAGCGGGTGACGATCGGCGGCGCGGTCGGGCTCTGGTTCCTGACGCTCGGTGCGAACGCGGTACAGACCGTGTTTCCCGGGACACAGACCACGCCGACTGGCCTCCTGATATTAGTCGCAGCCTTCGCCGTTCCGGTTGTGTTTGCGGTCGTCGGCCTGCCGCGTGCGAGCCGCGACCGTCGACTGATCGGCCCGGTCGTACTGGCGTTGCTGCTGGCGCCAATCGTCATCGTGTACTTTTCGCTGACCGCTTCGCTGACGCCGGAGTACTACGGGACAGCGCTTCGCGGACAGACCTTCGTCCATCTCCCTCTGTTCGTCCTCGCCGGCATCGGCGTCGCGTCGGTCGCCTATCGGCGGTCGATGTCACCGGACGGCGGGCTTAGAACGGCACGGACACACAGCCACCGACTCGCAACCGTTGTGACGATCATCGTCGTGGTTGCTGCAGTTGCGACGATGCCCATCGCGTTCGTCAATCTCGACACGCTGGCGTTCCCGACCGGAGCGACCGAATCGCAGTTCGCGGCCGCGACGTTTACTGCGGACCACGTCGACGAGCAGTGGGCGTCCGACCACCCGTTCAGCCGTATCGTCGACTTGTACTATCCGGGTGCGTCCAACGGAACGTACCAGCCGACTGCTCGGTGGCTCGGTGGTGGTGCGGAACCTAACTGCCCGACGCTATCGCGGGCGTCGTGGGGGACGACCGGAGCGCACCTGTTCCCAGCAGGGAGCGAGAAGACCACGCCCGCGGCGCTGGAGGAGTGGCGCTACGAGAACGACGTGGTCTATGACACGCGCGGTCTCGACTCGGTGTACCTCGTTCGGCCTGGCGGGAACCAGACGAGTTGCTGAGCGCACATGGCTTGGCCCCCGTCCCTGTTTCTCCCGGGTATGTAACCGTGGCATACAATACGAGGCCGGCAGAAAGGCCGACAATGACTGACCCCGTCCTCGTCGGCTCGGAGCTGTGTGTCACACGACGGGGGACAACGATTCTCGACGGCGTCTCACTCACGGTCGGGTCCGACGCGGCACTGCTCGTTCAGGGACCGAGCGGGGCCGGGAAGTCGACCCTGTTCAACGTCCTCGGGCTGCTAGAACCCCCGTCTAGCGGACGGTTGGAAGTCGACGGTCGGGACGCGAGCACCCTGTCCGAACGCCAGCGCGCGAGCCTTCGGCGGACAACGCTCGGGTTCGTTTTTCAGGACTTCCAGCTCATCGGCGACCTGACCGCCCGCGAGAACGCGTCGCTCCCGCAGGAGCACGCGGGTGACCGCGACTCAGACTGGCTGGACACGCTGTTTGAGCGCCTTGGAATCACCGGGCTTGAACACCAGTATCCTGCGACGCTGAGCGGCGGCGAGAAACAGCGCGTCGCCATTGCGCGCGCGCTCGCAAACCGCCCCGAAATTATCCTCGCCGACGAGCCGACCGGGCAGCTGGACCCGGACACAGCCGAGTCGGTGCTAGACCTCCTGTTCAGCATGAAGGAATCGACGGAAACCGCTCTCGTCGTCATCAGCCACGACCCGCAACTGGCACAACGGTTCGACGAACGGCTGTTCATCCGCGGCGGCACGCTCGTTTCTGATACCGCCTCGACGCCGGACGCGAGCCCGTCCACGGAGACGAACTAACGAACCGATGGGATACCGAAACGCCCTCCTGTTTCGCTGGTCCAGACGGGATCGGCTCACGGTCGTCGTCGTCGCCGTAACGGCCGCGTTTCTCATCGGCACGGTACTGCTGTTGTTCACTGCCGTCACGTACTCGGAAACGTTCGCTGAGCCGCTTGCGAACTCCGGGACTGTCACCTACCACGACGCCGAAAACGGCCCACCGGAACCCAGCGGGGATGTCACCGTGCTCCCGTCAGCGACGGCGACGGTAAACGGGACCGACGTTCGTCTCGTCGGTATCCCGCCCGATACGCCACGCGTGCTCATCGAAGGGTCGGCTCAGTGGCAGGAGGGTCGATTACCGACACTTCCGGACGGTGTTGACGGCCGGGGACCGGTCCCCCAGCAGCGAACTCGGGCGATCAACGGGTCGAACGGCACCGTTTCGCTCACTGTCGTGCCACAGGAACGGGGGACGACATTCCTCTCTAATCAGTGGTACGTGACGAACGCCTCGACTGCACGGCAGGTCGGCGTCACCGGCTACTTCGTCGTCGATCATAGCCCGAGCGGAACCGGGCTGGGGAGTCTGCCCAGCGAGGGAGCACCGCTGGTCAGTGCACTCCTGTATGTCCTCGGCGGTCTGGAGCAGGTCCTCTGGGCGCTTGGTATCGCCGCGGCCGCCGGCGGACTGCTGGTCCTCATCGTCGTCTACAACGTCACGCGGATGAGTGTCCGCGACCGACTCGACGCGATCCGGGTCATCCGCTCGACCGGGGCGTCGGGGTGGCGGGTGGGACTCCTGTTTACGCTCCGCGCTGGTCTCCTCGTGACCACTGGCGTTGTTCTGGGCTACGCGGTCGGACTCATTCTGATCAAGGCGCTTGTCAACGTCGCCATTTACGTTGGACTCCCAATCGCGCTCGATATCACCGTCACCGGGCAGAGCGCCACTGTTGTCGGTGTCGTCGCCGGCATATTTGTTCTGATGGGGCTGGTGGCCGGCGCGCTCGCGGCCTATCCGGCGGCGACTCGCCCGCCGGCTGCCCTCGGGGACCGTCATACTCAATCCGGGCAGTCCGGGCAGTCGGGGCTTGCGAGGGTCCGGCACTGGGTCACACCGACGTTCCTCTCGTGGCGCTCGGTCGTCCCGACGGCGGCGACGCTGACCGTGTTCGGCATCACGTTCCTGCTGGTCGTCTCACTGGCCGGCCTCGCGTCTCCGCTCGGGGGCGGGGCGGGCGGCTCCGGGACCATCACCGAAGCCGGCGCGCCCCACCCGCTGAACAGCCGCCTCGATGCCGACTACGCCTCGGCTCTGCGGGCCGACGGGACACCGGCCAGCCCGGAAATCATCTACGCGCAGGTCTCGGACGGCCAGCCGTACATGGCCCACGGGGCGGAGTACGACGCGTTCGCGAACGTCACCGGTGCCACGCTGGTCGAAGGCCAGCGACCACAGCGGTACGACGAGGCCGTCATCGGGAGCGACCTCGCACGGACGCTTGATGTCGGGGTTGGTGACGAACTGACCGTCAGTGGGAGCGTCAAGCCCGGAGTCCGCCGGGTCACCGTCGTCGGACGGTACGACGCCGCTAGAACGCTCGATGACCTGCTCATTCTGCCGCGTGATTCCGCAGCCGACCTGGCGACCGGACCGGGGCAGGTCCACATGATTCGCGTGAAAGGGTCGGTCGCAGGGATCGACGATGCTGGCGGTGTCGCTGCCAACCAGTCGGGCGCTGTCGTGACGGGGCTGTCAGGCCCGGGACGCGTCACGGAGGGCGATACAGTCAATCTCACCGTCACAGTCCGAAACGTCGGTACCGAACGTGCGGACCGGGATGTCACAGTCCGGTATCGAGGCCAGCAGCGGACTACAACGGTGGCAGTCCCGCCGGGACAGGAACGGAGTGGCACTGTCTCCTTTACCGCGTCGAAGCAGGGGACCGCAAACGCTACTGCCGGGGAGTACACCCATTCAGTGTCAGTCGTCTCACCGAACGCTATCGAGATACCGAACCAGCTGCCGTCACAGGCCCCGCCCGGGTCGGGGCTCTCCGTTCCTGTCGTCACGAAAACTGGAGCGCGGGTTTCGAACGCCACTGTCACAGTGAACGGACCGTCGGTCAGAACTGGGTCGAGCGGTGTCGCCGTCGTTCCCCTGCCACGCGAGCCGGGGAATTACACGATAACGGCCCGTTCCGGAACCCAGACGGCGACACACGACATTCAGATTGTCCGTGGAACTGAGCGGGAACTGTACGGGGAGCTGTCGATATCGCCGTCGTCAGGGTCGGTCTTGACGACGCCAACGCTCAGGGTCGGGCTCGCAAATCCCTGGCAGGAACCGATCACACGCACTGTGGGCGTCATCGGTCCCGGTGTCTCCCGAAACCGGACCGTCTACATGCCACCCGGAAACGTCACGCAAACGCGGTTCTCTCCGGATAACGGACGCAGTCAGCCCGGAACGTACACCTACCGGATGACAGCCAACGGGACCACCCTCGCCACAGCGGAGTACGAGGTGACCGGCGACCGTCGGTTGGCATCTGCGGTGGCAAGTAGCGGGTCGTACGCGTCTGGCACGCCCATCGAACGGTCTGTCGAGGGCGTGTTCGGGAACGTTCAGTTGATTCTCGGTGTCCTTGTCGTCCTCTCGGCGCTGAGTACCGTCGGCAGTACCACGGCGACGTTCGCACAGGGGGTCCACGCGCGTCGGCAGGCCATCGGCATCCACCGCTCGACCGGCGCGACGCAATGGCGGATTCTGCGGACAATTCTGGCCGACATCGCTCGTATCGCGATTCCGGCGACCGGCTTCGCGCTTGGCCTGTCAGTCGTTGCATTACAGCTGCTGGAGCGGGCTGGCTGGCTCGTCTTCTTCGGGTTCCGCCTCTCCGCGCGGACTCCGCCGGCCATCCTCGCAGCGATATTCGTCGGCGGCGTCTTGCTCGCCCTGTTCGGTGCCCTCGTCGCAACGGTGCCGTATCTGACAGCGTCACCGGTTTCGTTGCTCCCGAGCGGCGACCGAACGCGGACGCCCGATGACGATTCGGTTACCGAAAGACAGTCTAGCGACGACTGACTCTCACTGCTAGGTTGTCAAATAAGCCACTCCCTGCTGGCGGCTGTCGGTCGGAACTTTGACTGTCTGCCGACAAGAACGCCGTTGTATGGCGACCCGACAGCGCCAGCAGTTCATTTACGGGCATCTCATGTGGGTGCTTGGTAGCATCCTCGTGTTGACCCTGCTGGATGCGCTGACGCTGGAGCTGTTTTTCGTCGTCTCGCTGATCGGGTTTCTCGTCACAGTCGAGTTGGTCGCACCGCAGACCGTCTCGCCGCGCTGGCGGCGACGACTCTGGTGGCTCATCGGAATCGGTCTGGTGGGCTTTGCCTACGTAGTCATCAAACGGATCCTTGCGATTCTACCGCCGGGGCTGGTCTGATGGCGCTGACACCGCTCTCTGAGGACTCCCGGCTGCCATCGCTCACGCTCCCACAGCTACTACTCGCCGCCTACACCGCCCTCACGGTCATCGCACTCGTCTACGCTGCGAGCACGTCCTCAGCAGCGTTCGGTGCGTATAACTCACAGTGGGACGGGACAGACGAACTCCGAACCGTCGCAGCCAACGCTGGTGCAAACGTGACTGTCGGAACGAATGTGAGTCAGTATCAGGCCAGTGACCCGGACGACACCGTTGCAGTTGTTCTCTCGCCGGCGGAGCCGTACTCGTCCAGCGAGCGGACACGAATCGCTGAGTTCGTCCGGAGCGGCGGGACACTCGTCGTCGCCGACGATTACCGCCCACACGGAAATGCCCTGCTTGCTGCTGTCGGGGCGGAGGCACGCTTCGACGGCCGTCCAGTGTATGACAACCGGAATTACTACCGGAACGCCTCGCTCCCGGAAGCGACGCCCGTCGGCAACTACCCGGAGACGGCGGGTGTCGATACTATCGTCCTCAACTACGGCACGACTGTCAGGGCCGGCAACGCGACGACGCTCGTCACCACCTCCGAATACGCCTATCTCGACACCGACGGCAACGGCGAACTCGACGGCGAGGAGCAGTTAGCGTCTCGGCCCGTCGTCACGAGCGAATCGGTGGGTGATGGTCAGATCATTGCTGTCAGTGACCCGAGCATCTTCGTGAATGCGATGCTTGAACGCGGTGACAATCGCCGCTTTGTCATGAATCTCGTTGCCGACCACGATACGGCACTGCTGGACTACTCGCATGCCGGTAGCGTTCCGCCAGTGGCCGCTGCCGTCCTCGCCATGCAGCGGTCAGACGTGCTGTTACTTTTCTGTGGCGTCGTGCTGGTCGGGGCGCTATTCGCGTACGACCGCCGTCTCGACGAGTCTCTCCGGGACCGATTCCGCGAAGAGAGGAGCAGCGAGCCGAACCCACACCTGTCCCGGGAGGGCGTCAAGAAGTATCTCAGAGCCCGTCACCCGGACTGGGAGGCCGCTCAGGTGGAGCGAGTAACGGAAGCCGTTATTAAACAGCGGCCCGAACGTCAACGTAATGACTGATCCGTCGGTACTGTACGACCGTCTCAAAGAGGAGACGGACACAGTTCTTATCGGTAACGAGCAGATTCTTCGTCATATTACTGTCGCAATGCTCACACGCGGTCACGTGCTTCTGGAGGGGGTCCCCGGCGTCGCGAAAACCACGATTGCCACGCTCGTCGCCAACGCGACTGACCTCCAGCACTCCCGGGTCCAGATGACGCCTGACCTGCTCCCGGCGGATATCACTGGCACGACGGTGTATCACCAGCGAAACGGGGAGTTCGAACTGCAGAAAGGGCCGGTGTTTACCAATCTGGTCATCGCTGACGAGATCAACCGCGCTCCGCCGAAAACACAGAGCGCACTCCTCGAAGCAATGCAGGAGGGGCAGGTCTCTATCGAAGGGTCGACGCTCGAACTCCCGACGCCGTTTACCGTCGTTGCGACGATGAACCCGCTTGAGATGGAGGGGACGTTCAAACTCCCGGAGGCACAGCGCGACCGATTCCAGATGAAACTCGTCACCGAGATTCCCGATTCCGATGAGGAGCGTGCAATACTGGATCGGTTCGACGCGAACCCGACGCTCGATGCGGACTCTATCTCACAGGTCATCTCCCGGGACGAGCTTCTGGACGCTCGGGCAGTAGTTCCTGAGACACACATCGAAGACAGCATCAAGGAGTACATTCTCGCGCTCGTCGGCGCGACCCGGGACCACCGAAACGTCGTTCACGGGGCCTCACCGCGGGCGACACTCGCACTGCAGAATACAGCCAAAGCGGTTGCTTGTCTGAACGGCCGAAAATATGTCATTCCGGACGACGTGAAAGAGATGGCGCTCCCGGTGTTGCGTCATCGTCTCATTATGAGCAGTGACGCCGAGCTAAGCCAGATCAGTGCCGAAACAGTTATCGAAGAGATCCTTCAGTCGATCACGCCGCCCGGGTCCGACACCGATCACAGTGCAGGCGTCGAAACGGCAGTTGGTGACGGCGGAACGAAACGCGAGTTCGAATAGCGCCCGGACCGCAGTTAGTCGGTTTCCGGAGTCGGTGCCATCTCCTGTTCTGGGGTCGCCGCGTCACTGGACTGTGACGGTTGTTCGGGTGTGTCCCACGAAACGGTCACGACACCGCTGAACCGGTCGTCATCGCGCGTATCGACGGTAACCGGCCGATCAAGGCCCGTGGCAAATCCCACCGCAAGCAGGGACACCACTGGGTGATCTAGCTGGTGAATATCGCCGAACGCCGGATTGTCGATGGCGATAGAAGCGGTTTGATTCTCGCTATCGATTTCGATTGTCGTGTCATCAACGAGTTCGAACTGCTCGGACAGGGCTGCAGTCAGCTGTGTCGCTATTGCATCGGGACCGGTACCGAACGTGCCCGACATCGCCTGCTCGAACTCGGTGTATAGCCGGTCACCAGTCGGGGGAAGCGATATTCCCTGTTCTGCCTCAACGCCCGTGACGAACAGTTCTTCTAGCTGCTCCGGGTCGGGGACCGCGTACTCGACGTGCTGGGGGACGAACAGGTGCGCAGCCGTCTCCGGATGGGATGCTGTTGGGACATATATCCTCTCAGTCTGGAGTTCCAGCTCGCTGACGAGGTGCTGTTCGACATCTGCCAGCGTGTTGAACACCGTATCACTGACCGACGCCGAGACGAACCGCTCGGGGGTGAGATAGAACGTGACGATGCCGGCAAACACACCGGTCCCACCGAACGCGATGAAGATGGTTTGCAGGGCCGGAAAGACAAACGCCGCGACGAGAGACAGTCCACCGACTGCGAAAAAGCCTACTGCGGTCCGTCTGAACGTTGCTCGCCTCGCGCGTGCGTACGATTCACGTAATCGACGGTTTTCCTCCCGCAATACTTCAAGCTCCGCTTCGAGTGTCTGACGGTCCCGCACAACATCGGCTTGTTGGTCGGTGTCATCTGCTGTCATATCCGGTTTCGAGGGCGCAGGTTGACTCATTGGAAATCACGATCCGAAGCGATGTCTGCAGTCACGATGTCGAGTTCTATCAGCAGATAGCGATGGAGCAGATAGCCGACGATGGCAGTTCCGACGAGGATGGCGAACCCAACCCTGAGGGGGTCTATGGTCCAGCGCCAGACCGACAGCCAGACGAAGCCGCCGAGCAGCGGCACGATAAGTGCGACGAGGCTGCTGGCGACTCGACTGTCAGGCGTCTTGGTAGCCACCGAAAGCAATGTGAGGAACAGGCCGCCTTCGACAAGGGCGAGTGATAGCAGTGACGGCGTCTCAACTGTGACGAGTGCTATCTGTCCAAGCACGACCGCGAGAACGGCTGTTCCGGACAGGTAGAGGCCGCCGAGGACAACACCGATGAGGCCAAGCCATACCGGTCCATCCAGGAGAAGCCCTCCTGTTGCTCCGACGATACCAAGCAGGCCGAGCACGGTGGGTAGTGCTCGGCGCGACCGTCCCATCGAGTTCAGTGCTGTACTCATGCGTACCCCCGCTGGTTTGTGTTGGCTGGGCCGGCGGACAGAATAGTCGAGATCTGGTCTAGGGGCCCGACCTCGTAGGCCGTCACCGAGTCGATTTCGTTCAGCTCACGCCGGAACTGGTCGAAGGTCCGATACCGTTCGTAAGCGGTATCGAGGTCGGTGAGGCGGTCGGTATCGAAGGCCACCGATGGAGTGATGAACACAACGACCTCCGTTGCGTTGCGTCTCGCCTGGCCGACTGTGTTCCGCAGTTCGCTCGGGCTGCTGTCGTCTGTACAGATAACTAACAGGTCCGCACTACGTATTTCGTGTGGGGCCGTCTGCAAACCGTTGTACAGCGGTTGATTGGGGAGATGTCGTTTCGATCCGGTAGCGTCTCGATACGCGAGCAGCACCGTTTCCATCGGCGATTGTGTGTCGGCTGCTGGATTCACCGCCCCCGTTACTCTTCCGGTGGCAGCCGCTGTTGCGGGGGCTGTTGCCGGCGTTTCAGCGTTGGCGTCGAGGTCGTTGATCCGGTGCTGGCACGACCTGTAGGCCTCGGTTCTCGCCACTGGAACTCTCGTTTCCGTTACGCCCGCGTCGCCGATAGTGACGTAACCCAGCGGATCGCGGGTCGTTTCGGCACGCTGCTGGAACGCCGCGGCGACCGATTTGAGGTGCTCTAGCTTCGTGTTGCCAGGTGCACCGTCGCCCAGCGTCTGACGGTGGTCAAAGACGAGGACCACGCTACGGTTCCCCTCGGCTTCGTAATTGCGGACGTGCGCCTCGTCGAGTCTGGCAGTCGCCTTCCAGTCGACGTATTTCAGTGCGTCGCCCGGGACGTACTTCCGGATTTCCTCGGCCGAGAGGCCACCTGTCCGCCCGCGGGCATCGTGTTCGCCGACACCGCGTAGCAGTTGTTTCCCACCCTGCCCAACGTGAATCGGGCCGACTGACGGTGCCTCGACCAGTACTTCGGGACCTGGTGCCGTCGCGAACGATTGGGTAAACAGCCCGGTGCCGTCGCTGACCGTCGCTGTGGCTCCGGGAATAGTATACTCTCCGACAGTCTCCCAGGTGAGCGGGAGTGTCACCGACGACGACTGCATCGATGTACCGAGAGTGACCGCTGAATCGGGGCCCGCTTCCATCTGCGCTACGAGTGGAATCTCTGTCTCGACAGAGAGCGGCAGGTGATCGCCGGCGGCGTCAACTGATGCTTCGAGTGTGTACGTCGTTTCGGCGCCGGTCTGTACCCGGGCCCGGTCGAGTGACTGGGTCACCGTGAGATCGTCCCTGAGCTGTGAGACGCCACGAACGAACGCAAACTGCATTGCGAGTAGCCAGCCTGTGAGCCCGACAGCACCGACCACCAACAGGGGTGCATCAAGCACCCCACCACCCACGAGGAGACTACCAGCAGCAGTGACCGCGAGCCAGAACCGTCGGGTGACACGCATTGCCTTCCGTTACTGAACCGAGCCCATTGAAGATACCGACAGCCACAGCCGGAGACCACTGCGTTATGATCGTTTCCAATATCGAAATTGATATTGATATTTGGGGAATTAACTTCTTAACCAGTAATTGAGAATATTGGCGTATAGGTGCCATCTATGTCTATTCTAACTCGAATATTGGGGGCCTGTATAGGTGCAGTTTCCAAAATCAATCTTAATACTGAATCTAAAAAACCGGGTAACTGTGCCGACACCAGCCACCGCTGGCTCCGTACCGCAGCGCTGGCTCGTTTCGGCGCCGTTGGCCTCGTCATGTTGCTTCTCGCTGGTGTCGTGCTTCCAGCCGCCGGGGGGCCGCCGCAAGTGAACACTGCTAGCGGTGGTGGGGCCAATACGCCAAGCGCGCAGCAGATACAGGCCGACCCGAATGCCACTGATACAGACGGAGACGGGTTATCCGATTCGCTAGAGCGGTCCGTTTACGATACCGACCCGACCAGTGCGGACACGGACGGCGACGGCTATCCGGACGGCATGGAAGTCCGCTGTGAACAGGCGATTCCCGATGCGGACCCGCTCCGAACGGACATCTACGTGGAGGTTGATTCCACGGAGTCAACGACGCTCAGCGAGCCGGTCCAGACGTCCATCGTCGAGACGTTCGAGAAGGCACCTGTTTCGAACCCCGACGGCTCCACTGGAATCGATATCCATCTCGTCACGGACGACACGAACCTCTCGGCCAACGGGACGGTTTACTCGAAATCCCGCGCTGGGGCCGGAAACGACATCTATGACTTCCGGGCCAACCACTCGCAGCACCGGTCTGACGGCTATTACTATGTCCTGCTCACCGACGATGTCGCCTACAACGGGGACGACTACTTC
This sequence comes from Haloarcula taiwanensis, assembly GCA_002844335.1. Taxonomy (NCBI): domain Archaea; kingdom Methanobacteriati; phylum Methanobacteriota; class Halobacteria; order Halobacteriales; family Haloarculaceae; genus Haloarcula; species Haloarcula taiwanensis. Next base: position 1,540,817 of record CP019154.1, on the reverse strand, counting down.
GTCGGTGCGGGACGACCTGAGGTCGCGGCGATGGAGCGGTTCGATTCGACGAAACTCACCGCTTCGCTGTTCATGCACGAATTCGGGCACGCGATGGGCCTCGACGCCCATCAGGACGGCATTGACGAGGAGCGCTACTCCCAGACAGAGTACGATAGCGTGATGAACTACAACGGGCTGTACAGACAGCTCACCTATTCGAACGGTACCGACAGCGTGGGCCGAAACGAGTGGCAGTTCGTTGCCGAGAACCGAACACAGCCCGACGTTGCGTGTGCGGAGAACGCGTGCTCTAGCAGATGTACGCGGGCCTGATTCGTTCGAAAAAGGGATAACCGACGGTTAGCTGCTGTCTGCGAGCATACTCATGAAGAACGACCCGAACACGGTCTGTAGTCCGAGTACTACGACTGTCGAGGCCAGCAGGGTCGCTGTGGCTGACGGCAACGCCGTCTCGCCGGCGAGCAGCCACTGTCCGAACACGCTCCCGAGGTACAGAATCCCGACTGCAGCCGCGAGAATGCCGATGGACGCGCCGTGTTCCAACTGGAACTGCTCCCGTACCATCCCGACGAGTACACCATCGGGTTTGTTTATCGGGTTCGCGGCAATGGAGCTGAACAGTGCGAGCGTCCAGACCTGATACCCGACGATTGCCAGCAGCGACCCGCCCACCATCGTCTGTATCCCGAAGTTGACGCCACTGATCGACAGCTGGGCGATTGACAGTGACATCAACAGTGCCCCGGCAGAGACGAGCAGCAGGGCCGGATACGAGAACAGGTACTCAGGCGCGTTCACGAGCATGAAACGGACGTGTCGCCAGCCGTCACTGAAACTGTCGAGCGTTTCCTCGCCTTCACGCTCGTGGTAGATAATCGGGACCTCCTCGATGGTGAGGTCGTTCGCGCCGGCTTCCATAATCATCTCGCTGGCGAACTCCATGCCGGTCGTCTCTAGCTCTAGCGTTTCGAGCGCGTCCTTGGTGAACACGCGGAACCCGCTGTGGGCGTCGCTTACACCGGCCCCGTAAAACGTGTTCAGGAATCGTGTCAACAGTGGATTGCCGACGTATTTGTGTAGCGGCGGCATCGAACCGTCCCGAATCTCTCCCTCAAGTCGACTCCCCATACAGATATCCGCGTCGCCGTTCTTCACGGGATCGAGAAGCTGCGGAATCATCTCGAAATCGTACGTCGTGTCAGCATCGCCCATCGCGATGTACTCTCCCCGCGCCTTGCCGAACGCATAGCGATACGCATAGCCATAGCCCGGTTCATCGGGGGTCACGACTGTCGCCCCTCGCTCGCGGGCTAACTCCGGTGTCGCGTCGGTCGAACTGTCGCTGACGATAATCTCAGTCGGGACGCGCAACTCGGAGACCGCTGTTTTGATCCGGGCGATACACTCGACGATTCCTTGCTCTTCGTTGAGAGTCGGCATCACGACGCTCAAAACCGGCGTGACTTCACTCTCTGGCGTGACGAGAAACTCGTCTGCAGTCTTGGCTGCAATCCCCTGTTTGTCCGCTTGATTTGCCTGGTTTGCTTGTATTGTCATTCCCGTACCTCGGCTGAAACTGGTGCGTCTAGTAGCATGCACTCTCCACTCCCCTGGTCGGCTTTCTGCGAATACGACTAGTAGGCCCCATTTTATCTGATGTCAATGGTTAAGTTCTGATAGGTACCGCATAGTTCCCACACAGGATGTCATGTCAAAGCAACATATAATAAAGCTGTTGGGTGCGGTAATTCATAATTAATAACAATAGTTAGCACGAAACCGCTCACATCTCCCTGATTGGCCAGAATTTCTTCGCGCCATGACGGTATTGTGTAGTGAGCACCTATCAGTAAGGCACACTATTCAGGCACTAATGTACGTTGCGAATCATGCATTTATCAGATTAGTATCCTGTATCAGTGGCGTGCTTTAGTTGCAGATATATCAGACAATATGAACTAGCTACTAGCAGGATGCCACGATGGGAAGAGTCGCAGTACGCCGGAATTGATGCTTAAAGACAGGTGTGAGGGCCTCGACTATCGCCTACGGTCGCTGGAATTCGTCGAATCTGATTGATACGCTTCGGAAACGCCCTGATGCCGTGTGCCAGCTGACTGCCCCGGGGCGACTCGGTTACCGGGGTGTCTCACACTGGGCGGCGAAGTCGACTCCGGATTTCGCCGCCAACAGCGTGTACTCGTGGCAGCCGGTTCTCCAATGCGCTGAGCAGCGTTGCGACGCTTAATCCAAGGACGTAAACAGCTCCTAAAAGCATGATAACTGAGATGTCCTTACTGAACCGGAGCGCCCCGCGTAGCGATGCCATAGCTATGAATTCTCGGCATGAGTCTAAGTCATTTGGGTCTGATTATTAATTTCTGTAACTGGAGGGGGTGTTGTTGTTCTGGGCCGTAGATTTAAGCCACCCTATGTGTTAAGAAGTAACATGGCCACAGACCAGTCCGAGGGGGCCAGCCTGCACGTGCCACCGCTGGAGAATACGGCGTTTTTCTCCATTGAGGACGATGACGGCTACGTCCGTATTGAACAGTCACTAGGGAACCAGGTCCTGTACACACCCAACGAAGCGCGGGACATCGCTGAGGCAATTCTCGACGCTGTTGACGAGGCTGTCGAGGAGGAGTAATCCATCGCCGGTGGTCGGCCCTGTTTTGCTGGAAGGCGAGACGGTTTGAATGAGGGCGGTCCACCGTCAGGTATGACAGATGCAAGCCACCGGGCGGCGGTCGCCGAGCGAGCGGCCCGGTCTGGCGGTGTCGTAGCCCGGGAGCAGTTCCGGGGCGACCTCAACGTTGAGTCGAAGGCCAACAAAAACGATCTCGTGACGGAGACGGACCGCGACGCCCAGCGACAGGTCGTCGCCACTGTTCTGGAAGCGTTTCCCGGCGACCGATTCCTCTGTGAGGAAGCCCTCTCGCCGCGAGCCGGGCCGGAGGCCGACTACGAACCCGAAGCAGTCGACAACATCCCACGTAACGGCTCTGTGTGGGTAATCGATCCGATCGACGGGACGGCAAACTACGTCCGCGGAATGCGCCTGTGGGGGACCGCTGTCAGTGCGGTCGTCGATGGCGACCCGGTCGCATCGGTGATCTATCTCCCCTCGTATGGTGACCTCTATGCGGCCGGCCCTGAAAATGTGACGCGAGACGGGACTGAACTCTCGGTAAGTGGACGAACCGACCCGGAGACGTTTGCGGTGGCCCCCGTCGGCTGGTGGGACCGCGATGACCGGGACGAGTTCGGTCGGCTGTGTAGTGCTGTCGGCGACCGATTCGGTGACATCCGGCGCCTGGGGTCGTTCCAGGCAACGCTGGCCCACGTTGCCGACGGGGCACTTGAGGGACTCGTTTGCACGCGCCCGATGGCACCCTGGGATACGCTCGCCGGCGTCCATATGGTTCGACAGGCTGGCGGCACAGTCACTGACCTCGATGGCGAGCCTTGGACTCACGACAGCGACTCTGTCGTCGCTTCCAACGGCGAGGCTCACGAGGCATTCGTAGCGGCCGGCAACGAGGCGCTCAGGGGAGAGTAAACTCACTTTCACATCCAAACCCCGCCGCGTCTGGCTCGCGGACTTTCGCTCCACGCACACTGGACCGGAACGCTGAAACCGCCTGCCACCGGTCACTCGGCCATGGAAACGTTCGAGCGAGCCGTCGATGAGTACGGGCCCGGCCAGCTCTGGGTGGGCTCTTTCGTTGCAGTCCTCCTCGTTGCGGTTGGGGCCGTTATGGCCGCTCCACAGGCCGTCTGGGATCGGTTCCTCTGGCAGTACTTCTGGGGCCCAGTGTACGCCGACGCCAAGTCGGCCAGCTGTGCCGAAATGACTGCATCCGGCCCACAACCGCTGTACGATGGCTGTAGGGCGGCTATTCAGGATGGGCGGCTCATCGCTGAGCCGGGGTACACTATCGTCTCCGAGGTCGGCTACATGCTGATTCTGGTGTACATGCTCGTCGGCGTCTACTTCCTCCTCGAGCGACTGGACATCGCCGAAGACCCGAAGCTCTACTTCGCGTTCGTGCCGTTCATGCTGCTTGGCGGCGCGTTGCGGACCGTCGAGGACGCGACCGATCGCGCGGTCGACGCCGGGGTCACACCCATCGTCGAGTACCCGCTGAGTTCGCTCATCATCAGTCCCGTCATCTACGGGACGGTGTTCCTGCTGACGTTGCTCGTCCTCGTCGCCTGCGTGGACCTCGAACAGCGTGGCGTCATCGATAGCTACTACCGGACGACCGGCGCTATCGGCGGAGCGTTCGTCGCCGTGACCCTTCTGTATCTCACGGTTGTCGCCCTTACTCGTGAGTATGCGACGCTGTATCCGTCAGTCCTTATCACGACTGTCGTGCTGGCGTCAGCGCTGTCGTACGGTCTGTACCGCCTGTTCGAGTCCTACCGCCCGGCGCTGAACGACGGAACTGGCTATATCGGTCTGCTCGTCATCTGGGGCCACGCAATCGACGGCGTCGCGAACGTCTTGCTGGCCGACTGGCTCGACGCCCTCAACGTCCCACTGACGTACTATCCGAAACACCCGGCCAACGAGTTCATCATCGAAGCCACCGAGGCGCTCCAGCCGGCCGGCCTCTCGGCCGCCATCGGCACGTCGTGGCCGTTCCTGATCGTCAAGCTCGCCGTCGCTTCGCTGGTCGTCTCGCTGTTCAATCAGGAGTTCATCGACGATAGCCCGCGGTACGCGCTCCTGTTGCTCATCGCCGTCACCGCGGTCGGTCTGGGGCCGGGGACGCGGGATATGCTGCGGGCGACGTTTGGCATCTGATTACGGACTTCGGCTATTCGACTCCGCCTCTCGTTGCGTCGGCGCTACGGAAACGGATGCTGCTCCCTGTCGAGCCGCGGCTCGAAGCCCAACTCGGCCGGCACAGCTTCGGCCCGCTGGCCGAAGAACGAATCACCGAAGAACAGCGGTTGGGCCGACGGACAGACGACGCGGACTGCCTCGAACCCGAGCTGTTCGAGATCGCGCGTTGTCAGCCGTGCCCCGTGTGGCGTGAGCCCCGCATCCGCCGACCGGTCACACAGTGTCTCTAGCTCCGCCTCACCGGAGAGGTCTGCATCGGGGCCGAGCGAGTCCAGCGGGACCGCCGTCTCGGTGGCCGTCAGGTCGGCGGCCTCGCCGGGTGATTCGGCGTAGCGTCCGATTGCGCCCTGTGCGTCCATGGCCGCCTCTGGCCCCATGCTGTCGAGTTCCATCCAGTTCTGGAGCGCCTCCTCCAGCGCGCCGATGGCGGCCGCGCCCGGGTCCAGATCTGCGTCGGTCCCGAGCGCGAAGCGCGGCCATTCGTCCTGTTCCAGCGCGACAGTGATGACTGGCACGTCCACGTCCTGTGTCAGCAACAGCGCCGTCACGTCGAGCCCCTCAGATGTCGCGCGCCGTTGGAGCGTGTCGTACTGCTCGTGGTCCTCGACAACCACCCGGAGTGGCTCGAAGGTCGAGTACCACGACAGCATCGCGGCGTCACGCTCGATGACCTCGTACAGCCCGGTCAGTAACGCCTCGGTGACGGTGTTTCCGAGTCCGAGCCCGGTCGTCGTTGCCGGCCTGACAGCGTCCGATGGCGGCGGATAGTGGACGGTTTCGGCGGGCAGCGACCGACGGTCATCGGTCAGTAGATTTTTCGCCGGGACCCAGCGGAGTGCCGTCGAGTCGTCCCACTCGGATTCGTCCCTCACGAACGCATCGGGTGTGACGGCATCCGGAACATCGGTGACGGTCCCGCGTTGCAGCGTCCCGTCTCTGTAGACGCCGGCTGCGTACCGCTCGTAGTTCTCGCCGAGCGCTTTCATGAAGGCTGTATCCCAGTCGATAGCGACACCGGCGGCCTTGGCGGCGGCCGACACGTCGCTGAATCCGGTGGTGTCGGCGAGCGTCGACAGGTAGTACGGAGCCGGGAACGACTCGACCTCGCCGACTTCCGTGGCGATACCAACCCGCTCGTCGAGGCCCAGTTCCGCCCGTGAGAGCGCCTCGCTGTCCGGGGCTGTCCGGCGACCGTCGTCAAGGGTGCGGCTCGGCGTCTCGCCACAGTCACAGCCCGGGACCGGCAGGAACCGCCGCTGCGTATGTGGGAGTTCCGTGACCGTCCCAAAGAGGGCAGCGTCCCCGTCGAGAAACCGGGAGACCAGTCGGCCGGCCAACGCTCCCGCGAATCGTTGCGTGGCCGCAGCCGGGGCTTCTGTGATCTCCTCGGTGTCATCGACTGAAGCCTCGACCCGAGCCCGGAGACAGTCGAAACAGCCCGTCTCGGGTCCGAACCCGCTGACCGCGGCGTCAGTCACCGGGACGCCGCCGATGCCGCCCAGTTCGACGGCGACCCACGGAATGCCATCGCCGTTCGCTCGGCCGTTCCACGCCGCAAACGTCTCTGACCCGACGGTATCGACTACGACGGCGAGATCGCCACCGCTGTCCGCCGGTGTCGGCGGCTGTGCTACTGAAACGTCGATATCAGCGAGAAACGCAGTGAGTGCATCGACGGCCGGTCCACGCCCGACAACTTCGACAGTTCGCATGCCGAAGCCCTCGTGGTGAAGGGAGAAAAACCTACGCGGCGAGGATGGACTGGGCCACGGACGCCAGTTCGTCCGGGTCGGCGTCTTTGAGCCGGTCGTCACCGAGCATCAGGCGGAGCCGCGGTCGGCCCACGTCGATCGGGACCTTCTCAGTGTCGATGAGGTTCATGTCTTCGAGTTTCGTCTTCGTCCGCGAGAACGTCGCCTTGCTCGCCAGCCCGACATCCTCGCCCCATTTGCTGATGTCGTACAGGAGTTCGCCGTTTCGGGCAGCCACGAGCAGACTGATGGTGACCTCATCAAGCCCGTCACCATCGCCGCGGGCCGTCGACAGAGAGCTGAGAACGTCGTTGAAGTCCGACGCGGTTTCCGGGCCGATGTCGGATTCCAGCGTGCTCTGGACGCGGTTGAGCGGCGGCGTCCGGAGCGAGTACTCGTCGGCGTCTTCCCAAGTCGAGTCGTAGTAGTCGTAGGCGTTGTCCACGAACGCCGCGTCGTCGGTCCCGAGACCGCCGACCGTGTCGCTGATCGTCACGAGCGCATACACCGTATCGACAGTCACCGCAACCGAGTGGTTCGGCACGTCGTCGAGCAGTCGCATCGTGAGCCGCTCCTCGTCGATGAGGTCGGCCGCGGTGCTCGCAACGAGGAAGTCGTCCATGACATCTTTCAGTGCCCGCTCGTCGGCCAGCAGCCGAACTTCGGGGGCGTCCGAGTCCGCGTCCAGTGTCGATACAAGCTCCGAGATGCTCCGCCGCGACGGGTTCACGACGTACACCGGCTCGTCAGTTGCCCCAAACACCGTGGTCAACATAGAACCGACGTCGTCTTGCAGGAGATTTTCGGTCATTGTCCCTTGGCAGTATCTAGTGCATTAGTATATTTAATTTTACCGGCCATACTGTGTTGATTTCGCTAACAATCAGACAACACACACTGGTAAGAGGCGATAAAATATTGGTCAACTGTCCTAAGCAGAAGCCGCTCGCCTCACGGACTGAACCACCGATTCTGAGCGTCGATTTCGCATGAAACCGGTAGAACAAATGGCTGTCTCTCTGCTTTCCGTTCTGCAAACCCGCGATTTCAGCACAGTATCTAATACGCAAAGTGAATACAAAGTAGCGACCTACTGTGACTACTTGATGACCGGACGCTGAACCGGTTGCAGCCGCCTCGGTTTCGCTTTCGGAGCCCGGCAGTGTGGGGTTCCGTCAGAAATCCGTCCGGAGGCGCGCGGCCAGGTCGTCGGACCAGTGAAACTCCCCGTCATAGATGACAGGCAGTGACGTCTGGCTCAGCGTGTCGGCCAACTCGGAAACGCTGAGCGAATGGCTCGTCTGCTCGCCGTTCAGGGCGGCGCTGTCGTCGAACGGTAGCCGGTAGCTCTCACCGGGCCGTTCCGGGGACACGACCGTACACTCTACGTCGAAGCCTGTCTCCCCTTCGGAGAGCCAGACGACCGCTGGGTGTGCAGGATTGGGAACGATTGAGTAGGTCCCGTCGCCGACGACCGCGTAGTCCTTGCACATCATTATCCGCCGACGGGCGAGTTCCAGCGCACGCTGGATGCTGAATCCGTTGCTGAGCAACCGTGCGAAGGCCGTCCCGACTAGGGCGGCGTGCTTGTCCAACACGTCGGTAAGTGTCACCGCGCCGGCGACCGCGCCCTGTTTGACAAGGTCAAGCCCTTCATCGTAGGAGCCACAGGCGTTCAGGAAGAACGTCTGTGTTCGGGCCTCTGATAGCGATGCCAGTGCCAGGTTACCGTCGGGACAGCGCAGTCCCTCCTCGTCGCAGTGGCCGATGAAGTGGACGAAATCGGCCGGCTGTCGGAACACGTCGGCCAGCTCGTTGACCGACAGCAGCTTGCTGACCTGGACGTCCATTGGTAGGTCCGCTGCCCGGTATATTTCTGTGACTTCCGTGTGCTCGTCGGCCATCTCCTCATCGTTGAGGACGACCGCGACCCGTTGACTGTCGGCATCCCGGTTCTGAATCCGGTAGCGGTTGAGGTACGCCTCCGCTGGCGTTTTGCACGCGTCTATCGGGTTCCCTGGCGCGAGCCACGAGTGCAACTGCCCTTCGCGCAGATTCGGCTCGATAACCGGCGGACGCTCGGCTGACCCACGACTCAGATACGAATCCGCCAGCGTCCTGTCGAGAAGCTCTCCCCGGTCGAGCCGGGAACTGTCCGGCAGGTAGATGAGGCTGAGCCGGTCGAGCAGGAACGGGAGACAGCGGACCCGTTCCGGTTTCGGCGAGACGTACGTCGAAAGGGGCCATTCAGGCAGGATCGAGCGCACGGCCTCGTCGGAGACCTCGATGTATCGCTCGAGCCGCCCAGCTGGCGACAGCGACCGAAGCGTCTCCGCGTCGAGTGAGAGCGCCGACGTGATACGGGGGCCGCTCTCTGCCGGGTCGACGCGTCTGACCTGACAGTCGAGGTAGAACACCTTGCGGAGTAGCGCCGCGACGCCGGCCTGTAACGACGGCCAGGCGTCAAAGGAGAGGTTCACAGACGTGCCTTCGGCCGTCAACAGCGCGGTATCCCGTGACTCAACCACCACGTCCGCCCCGAGATAGTAGGCTAGCGGTGCGCTGACGAGCAGCTCCGCCTCGCACTCCGGAACATAGAGTGTGATTCCGGTTTCGGGACGGTTCTGTCGAACCGTTTCGGGAATACGGGTCGTTTCACCGGTCGTGACTATTGGCGGGTGTCCGCGGAGTTCTGGGTGCGAGCGGGACGGCTGCATCGTGTGATGGGCCCCGCCCAGATGGGTGACCGCCGTTGCAAGGCCTGCGGGCGTCGCAGGGACCTGCAGGTGCGGCCGCTCTGCGTTCGTTTCCCAGACGAACCCGACGGTTATACTGGTCGGTTCCCGGAAGGCAAGCACAGTGGTAACACCGGCCGAGTGGAGCGACGCCGGACCGTCGAAGCGGACGTGGATCCGAATGTCGTCGACGATGCCAAGCGGCGACTCCTGGCCACTATCCGAAGCACGGGCCTGCATCGTCAACAGGTACTCTCCTGTCTCAAGCGTCGTCGGTGAATCAACCGTCTCAGCATCCGTGTCAGTGCCGACTCGGGTTACCGTGGCATCCACTGCCGGCAGCGCCAACTCGGTGACGGACCCACTGTAACAGTCGTCGACAGTGTGTGGCAACTGTTCGCCGTCTGTGACTTCTCGATCGTGTAATTGGTGCACCAGTGCGGTCGGGTCGACCGTTTCCCCATCCCAGTCCAGCGTTTCACCGCCGTCCCGGCCCACCCGCTCGCCTGCCACCCCCCAGGTGACCATATGTGAATATGTGGAACGTCATCTGATATATACGTACGGTTGTCAGCACGGCCTCATCGCCAACCATATTCAGCACCGGACGCGGAATAAGACTGTCACACACGCGGGGACCAAAGGGTAGATTATTGTCGTATCGGTCCTGACTCGGATACATGAGCTACGAAACCGTCCGGGAAGCGGACCCGGCAGTCGCGGACGCTCTGGAGGGCGAACGGGGCCGGCAAAACGACACGCTGGCGATGATCGCCAGCGAGAACCACGTCAGCGAGGCTGTGATGGAGGCACAGAGCTCCGAGTTGACGAACAAGTACGCCGAGGGCTATCCCGGCGAGCGCTACTACGGCGGCTGTGAGTACGCCGACGACGTCGAGGAACTCGCTATCGACCGCGCGAAGGAACTGTGGGGTGCGGACCACGTCAACGTCCAGCCACACTCCGGTTCGCAGGCCAACATGGGCGTCTATCTCGGCGTCCTCGAACCCGGCGACAAGATTCTCTCGCTCGACCTGACTCACGGCGGCCACCTCTCGCACGGCCACCCGGCGAACTTCGCCGGTCAGGTGTACGAGGTCGAGCAGTACAAGGTCGACGAGGAAACCGGCTACATCGACTACGAGGGTCTCCGCGACCACGCAGAGGAGTTCGAGCCGGACATCATCGTTTCGGGCTACTCCGCGTATCCCCGGGAGGTCGACTTCGAGCGGATTCAGGAGGCCGCCGATGCGGTCGACGCCTACCACCTTGCGGACATCGCCCACATCACCGGTCTCGTCGCTGCCGGCGTCCATGAGTCGCCGGTCGGCGTCGCAGACTTCGTCACGGGATCGACGCACAAGACCATCCGCGCCGGCCGCGGTGGCATCATCATGTGCGACGAGGAGTACGCCGACGACATCGACGCCGCCGTCTTCCCCGGCTCTCAGGGCGGCCCGCTGATGCACAACGTCGCCGGCAAGGCTGTCGGCTTCGGCGAGGCGCTGGCCCCCGAGTTCGAGCAGTACGCCCAGCAGACCGTCGACAACGCCATCGCGCTCGGCGACCGACTCAAAGAGCACGGCCTCTCGCTGGTCTCGGGCGGCACGGACAACCATCTCGTACTCATTGACCTCCGACCTTCCCATCCCGACACCACTGGCAAGGAAGTCGAGGAAGCGCTGGAGGAAGCCGGCATTGTCCTCAACGCCAACACCGTTCCGGGCGAGACCCGCTCGGCGTTCAACCCCTCGGGCATCCGCGCCGGCACGCCCGGGCTCACCACCCGCGGCTTCGACGAGGACGCCTGCCGCGAAGTCGCAGACCTCATCTACAAGGTCGTCGACGCCCCCCACGACGACGATGTCGTCGCGGAAGTCAGCGACCGTGTGGACGAGATGACCGACGAGTACACGCTGTACGACTGAGCGGTCCCGACCGTCGTTTTACCGGCGGTACCGGCTTTCGTCACTGACGTCCCTGAACAGCATCGTGAGCGGGACCAGAACCGCCATCGCGACGGCGATAAGCGCGAGGATGGGTAGCGGCGGCAGGAACGCCAGTGCCATCCCGACCGCGTCCCCTTCCGCGGCGTTGACGGCGGCGACCGCTCCGCTGTCGTAGAATATCGTGTAGAGAACGCCAAACAGGACCGTCATGAACACGATAGAGTAGAGCATCCGAAACGGACGGGTGACGATTTCGACGGCATTGTGCCGGATTCGTCCGATTTTTCGGCTCGATCCTCTGTTCGTTTCGCTGACGAGCAGGCCCAAGAGGCGTCTGACAACCATGAGACACAATGGATGGCTGACAGCATGAACGTATACCCTGATTACCGACGACGCGCTCGTCCGAGCACTCCGGCGTGCCCGCTGTTTTTTCACCACACTCACCGTTGCGTTCAGCGTGACCGAGACCGACAGGACGCGTCGCGCGGTCCTGACTGCGGGCGTGGCGGCAGTTACCGCGCTCGCCGGCTGTGACAGCGGCTCTGGCCCAGACTCGCAGCCGTCCGAAACCGGGACGACGCCGCCTACGGAACCGACGACGACCGCTCTGACCCCGACGGAGGGAACCGAGCATTCTGACCTAGACCTGCGTGAAGCGAACGTGACCGACGTGGCCGTGACGAACAGCGGGGGGCAGGACTATCGGTTCGACGTGACGCTGTATCACGACGACGACGGCGAGGACGGCTACGCGGACTGGTGGCAGGTCGAGACGCTGGCCGGAGACCGACTCGGCCGCCGGGACCTCCTGCACGCTCACTCGACGGCTCCGTTCACCCGTTCGGAGACGATTGCGGTTCCCGGCGATGTCGCATGCGTGGTGGTCCGGGGCCACGACCAGACCCACGGTTACGGCGGGCAGGCGATGACGGTGGCTGTCCCGGACGGCGCGACACGGGCCATCCGGCAGGGGGCCGAGCGGAAGTCGGTCGCCGAGTCGGACTGTCCCTGAGCAGGGTCGCTGTGGCGGCTGGCCGAAATCCGGGACGTTCATACCGCCCCGTGCCGCCGTTGTACCTAATGACAGAGATTATCGACGGCAACGCCGTCGCACAGTCGATTCGGGACGACCTGGTCGCGTCTATCGACCGCCTCGCCGACGCCGGCCACCGTCCGTCGCTAGCGACGGTGCTGATGTCCGAGGACCCGGCCAGTGAGACGTACGTCTCGATGAAACAGGACGACTGCGAAGAGGTCGGTATCGAGGCCATCGACATTGACATCGACCCCGACTCGGACGCCGCCGAACTGTACGACACAATCGAGGACCTCAACGCCGACGACGATGTCAACGGCATTCTGGTCCAGATGCCCGTCCCCGACCACGTCGAGGATAGGGAGGTCCTCCGGGCTATCAACCCGATGAAAGACGTCGACGGCTTCCACCCGGAGAACGTTGGCCGACTTGTCGCCGGCGACGCCCGCTACAAGCCCTGCACGCCCCACGGCGTCCAGAAGCTCATCGAGAGCGCCGGCGTCGACACCGAGGGCAAGGACGCCGTCGTCGTCGGCCGGTCGGACATCGTCGGCAAGCCGATGGCGAACCTGTTCATCCAGAAAGCCCCGGGTGGCAACGCGACGACGACGGTGTGTCACTCCCGGACCGACGACCTCGCCGAGCGGACGCGAAACGCGGACATCCTCGTCGCCGCGGCCGGCGTCCCGGAGATGATAGACGGCGAGATGATTCAGGAGGGCGCGACGGTCATCGACGTGGGTATCAACCGCGTCGACGCCGACACAGAGAAGGGGTACGAACTCGTCGGCGATGTCGAGTACGAGAGCGCGAAGGAGGTCGCTGGCGCAATCACGCCGGTCCCCGGCGGCGTCGGCCCGATGACCCGCGCGATGTTGCTGTACAACACGGTCAAAGCGACGGGCCTGCAACACGACATCGACGTCGACCTCCCCTGAATGCCGGCGCTCGCGGCCTTCCGGAACCGTGACGTGCTCACCCGGCGTGTGACCCGCGAGACCGACGCGGCGAGCGTCGATGCGGTCCGGGCCCGCGCCGAGCGCGGCCGCCACTGGGCAGTGGGTGCGCTCGTCACCGACCCCGACGACCGCGTGCTGTTCGTCTACGAGGACGACACGTGGAAGCTCCCGGGCGGCGGCGTCGAGGCCAGCGAGACCCGCCGAGCGGCCGTGCGCCGCGAGGTGCGCGAGGAGACCGGGGTGGACATCGCCGTCGACGGACTGGCCGCCGTCACCGAGGTCACAGTGACTGACGGCGGGCGCGAGGCGACGTTCTTCTTCGGGACCTACCGCGGCACGCCCGCGTCGACGGCGCTCGCGTCGGACCCGGGGCTCGACGACGAGGGCATCGAGACCGCGGCGTGGAAGAGGTCGGTGCCGTCGGACTGCCTAGACGAGCCGCTGCTCCGGCGACTCAGGGGTTAGACGGTGTCGTCCTCGATTCCAGCGAGCCAGTTCTCGGCCCTGACGAAGGCGCTCTCGTCACCGGTGATGTACGACCCCAGGTCCCGGGCCGCGTGAACGAGACGGTTGGCGTCCGCGGAGTCGACGTCGCCGTCCAGCGCCTCGACCCGCTTTCGGTGGTCGCGAATCCGCCCGGAGAGCTGTCGTGCTGTGGGGTCCGGGTGAGCGTCCAGATACGTCCGTACGTCCCGCTGATAGCTGTCGACAGCGGCCGCCATCGCTAAACCGTACGGCACGCGAAGCGCCGACGGGACGTCTTCGACGGCCGGACGATTGCCGTCGTCAGCCCCGCCGAGCAGTTCGTAGAAGTACCGCTCGGCCGGGTCGCCGCTGCGCAACTCCCGCGTGAGGTGTGCGCCGATGTGCTGGAGTTCGACTGCGGCGACGAACGTCCGGTCAAACTGTCGAAGCTCGCCTGCGTCAATGAACCCCCGCTTGCGCGTGTACTCTCGGCACCGCTCCGCTGCCGCGTCAGCGATCTCCTGTGTCGGGTCCGCGTCGATTCGGCTCCGTACCGGCGTCAGGTCGAGCGTGGTTGGTGTATCCGTGTGCTCGGTGTGCTCGTCGATCCCGACGCTGTGGATGCTACCACAGTCCGGACAGGCGATGCTTCCGGTCTCGTAGTACCGCCACCGCGTGCCACAGTCTTGACACTCGCGTTCCCCGCGGACTTTCATACGACATAGTGAGAAGGCAGCCCTCAAGATTGTTCCGTGCGGGCTGTCTACGCCCACGTATGCGCTCGGAAGACGAGATCCGCGAGCAGTACGAGTTCCTTGTTGAACAGCTAGACGACGAGGAGATGAACCACGAGCGGGTCCGGATGATGTTCACTCACTACAAGCGGGCACTCGGATGGGTGCTTGAGGAGGAACATATCTAGATTAGTTACAACTTACATTCACATCTACTTCGATAACTAACATCTGCTGGACGGGGCCGGTACTTTTAAGTTATTCTGCCCCATTCGACCAAGTGACGCTTCGCTTGGAGGGCCGAAGCGTCAGCGGGGACCAATTCAGGGCGGCAAGCGGTCGCGTTTTTCGCGACCGCTTTCCACTTACTTCGCTGCTAACAGTCTAATACAAGTGACTTCTGTGTCTCTGAAACGTAACTGCTCGGCGATACGACGCGCTCGATAGACAGTTGTGTGTCCGCCGCGTGTGCCGCGCCAGTTCAACCTCGATGCTGACCTCGGTGACGCCGCCCTTGACCACCATGCGTGACTGTCACCCCAAGCTCACCGGTAATAGTGCCGCGAAGTGCTTCCCCTGCGCTGATGTGATCGTATTGTCAGAGGTCGGTCATCGTTCTGGGATGTGACACGGTGACGGTGGGTTGACTACTCCTTCCACTACAATCAGGCGTGTTTCTGCCAACTGTAACCTACAGTGACAAATAATACGGCTGCCATCAGTTTCCGGAGAATGATGATATACTGACTGTATTTACCGTATGGACAAAACGATGACTGAGGGCCTACATACAGAAAATTCGACACCTAGAGGTGCCGAAACTATATCAAATTCTCTGGGCCGATATATTTAACAGTATAGATACTAAATCATTACATAGGAGAATCGATGCACGACTTGACAGGATTCCAGCGTGACCTGCTCTACGTGATCGCTGGCAGGGAAGAGCCCCACGGGTTAGCTATCAAGGAGGAACTCGAAGCGTACTACGAGAAGGAGATCCATCACGGTCGCCTGTATCCGAACCTCGACACGCTTGTCGACAAGGGACTCGTCGAGAAGGGCCAGCGCGACCGCCGGACCAACTTCTATACCCTCACGCGCCGCGGGCGTCGCGAAATCGACGCCCGCCGTGAGTGGGAAGACCAGTACGTCGACCTGTAACGAGGTCACACCGCCGCTGGTAAGGCTGTCGTTCCCGGGTAGCGACGAGACACATCGCTGGCTTGTACCGGTGGTCGACCGCTGACTGCCGAACGAGAAACACATGCCCGGAACCAACAACTGTTAACTTATGTCATACGTATGTGCTCTATGTCGATTCTTTTGCAGCTCTCTCCGGTCCCAATTCAGACGACAGTGTTTCGAATCCTGCTCGCGGGGGCGCTTGGGATGTTTCTGGGGCTCGAACGGGAGTGGTCACAGAAGTCGGCCGGCGTTCGGACGTTCGCGCTGATTAGCCTGCTCGCTGCGGTGTTCACGCTGGTCGAGAGCCAGGCGCTGCTCGTCGTCGGTGGCGTCCTGGTCATCGTGCAGGGGATCTTGCTCGCAGTGCAGGGGCTCCTCGGCAGTGCGGAAGAAGAGGGGCTATCGCTGACCACATCTGTCTCGATGCTCGTCGCATACGGCATTGGGGCACTGGTCGCACAGGGGTTCATTCTCGAAGGCGTTTCGGTCGCCGTCTTCTCGTCGTTGCTACTGGTGCTCAAGCGGGAACTCCACTCCCTTGCGTGGGGGCTCACTCGCGAGGAACTACGCTCAGCGACGGAGTTCGCCATCATCGCCTTCGTCATTTACCCGTTGCTTCCGTCCGAACCGGTCGAACTGCCTGGCGGACTGGTCGACGTGACCGTGGAACTGCGTGTCATCTGGCTGATGGTGGTGTTCGTCGCCGGCATCGGCATCGTCAACTACGCCATCGTCCAGACGTACGGCGGCCGCGGCATCGCCGTCACCGGCTTTTTCGGCGGTCTCGCGTCGTCGACGGCGGTGGTCGGCACGATGCTCGACCACGTTCGACAGCGGCCGGACGCAACCTCGTATGCCGTTGCCGCGATTCTGCTGGCCGACGCAGCGATGGCGCTCCGGAATCTCCTTATTACCGTGTTCTTCACCGTTGAGCGCGGCGTTTTACTCGAGGCAGTTGTTCCGCTTGGGGCCGTCATTGTCGGCAGTGTCGTTGTCGCCGCATACACCGCAGATTGGTCCGAGACGGTCGAAATGGGGCTTGAAAGCCCGTTCTCTCTACGGAATGCGCTCGCTTTTGGCGGGGTATTTCTGCTGGTCGTAGTCGCTGGCGGGTTCGCAGAGACGCAGTTCGGAACAGCAGGTCTCTACGTCACGTCGGCCCTCGGCGGGCTGGTTTCCAGTGCCGGGGCGACGACCTCAGCCGTGTTGTTGTACCGCGGCGGCGCTATCGACGGACCGACGGCGATGGTCGCCATCCTGATCGCGACGGCCGCCAGTATCATGATCAAAGCAGCGTTGACCGCCCCGGGACCGAACCGCGCCTTCGCCACCCGTGTCGCATTCTGGAGTTCGGTCGTCCTCGGTGTCGCAACAGTGCTGGCGCTGGGGCTCTTGATTTAAAACTGGTAGCGCCGGTCGTCCTTGTCCTGTTGCTGGGGGAAGTCGTTCCCGGTCATCTGGTCGAAGGTCATCCCTGAGAGGTACTCGTCGTACGTGCAGTCGTAACTCGACCGGAGGTGGAAATCAAGTGTCCCACGGTCGACGGTCGACTGAAACAGCATATGAACCGCGCGCCTGACGAGTTCGTCCGGATCGTCTGGGTCGAGTGCGACTGACAGCATCGCGAGTTCGTTGCGTGTCTCACGGTCGATGGACAGCTCGAACTCGTCGTCGAAGTCGCCGTACGCCGCTTCGATATCATCCTGCAGATCTTCGAGGCTCATACGAAAGGAGACGTCGAGCGCGAGGAAACCCCTTACGACTCGTCTGAGGCCGCTCCGTCAAAACACGTGTCTACGCCAGTATATCATATGATAAATTATATCATGGGTTGAACATAACGATTGGTAGCGGTCGACCACTGAAGGGTTCAGATCAGATAATGACAGGTGGTGGGGACGAGACAGCAGGGTCCGGCCAGCACGACGGGCTGCGAGAGCGGCTTCGCGCAGCACTCCCGGGCGTGTACGCGCGAAACTACGCGGCAAAATCCGCGGTCGCGCTGGCAGTAATCGTCGTCGTACTCGCAGCCGTCGGCTTCGGCAGCTACCTGCAGATACAGAAACGGGTTGTCAGCGACGCAGCGACGGACCTCGAAACGTCGGCCACGCATCGCGCCGACAGCATCGAGCAGTGGCGGACAACCACCGAGACGAATGCCATCGCTATCGCGGCTGCAGGGGTGTACGACACTGGAACGCCCGCAGATATCAGACAGTACCTCACCACAGCAGCCACGGCAGAGTCGTCACGGGTTCGGTCGCTTCACTACGTCTCCACCGTCGACGACTCGGAGGTCGTTGTTGCTAGCACTGACCAGAGCACAGACGGCCGGGCTCCGTGGGCGGTCAACCCCGCGTGGAAGTCCCCAGTACTGGCGACGTTGAACGATACGACCGGTACTGAGACAGTAGTGCAATCGACGGCATACGCGGACGGTAGCGGCCACTCGATAGCGTTTGTGACTCCCGTCTCCGATGGCGACGGGGCACTAATTCTGGTTGCGCGGGTCCCGGTGGGACAGTTCAACGATGGTCGCAGCGGGTTTGAAACGCGACTGCTCACCGGGGACGGAGACCCGCTTATCGACGGTCAGGACGGTTCCGCGCCGCTCAGTCAGGACGGTCTCCGGGCCGCAACAGCGGGCCGAACGACGACTATCGAAACTGAAGACCGTGTCACAGCGTACACGCCCGTCAACGGCACGTCGTGGGTGGTCGCGACGAGCGCCGAGCGCGAGTCGCTGTACGGGACCAGCCGACTTGTCCGCCAGGGATTTCTCGCTGTCATCGGGACGGCAGTCGTCACGCTGGGCGTCGCGGGGTATCTCTTCGGACGGCACACGGTTCGACCAGTGGTACAGCTCCGCGACCGAACGCAGGCGATGAAAGAGGGTGACCTCGGCGTCGATATCTCGACCACTCGGCAGGACGAGATCGGACGGCTGTACGACGCGTTCGAGAACATGCGGGATACGCTCCGGAGCCAGATCCGACAGGCGCAGGCGGCTCGTGAGGAAGCCGAACGGTCGAGCCGCGAACTCGAACGGCAGAACGAGCGGCTGGACGAGTTCGCGTCGACGCTGAGCCACGACCTCCGCAATCCGCTGACGGTCGCTCGGGGACATGTCGAACTGCTTGCGACGCGGCTGTCGGATCCGGAGACGGATGCAGCCGACCTCCAGTCCCACATCGAGAAACTCGAAGACGCACACGACCGTATCGAGTCGATAATCGACGACGTGCTGACGCTGACGAGAAAGGGAGCAAGCGTCGAGGAGACCGCTCCGGTTCCGCTGGAGGCCGTCGTCACCGATGCGTGGGACAACATCGACAACAAAAGCGCTGGCATCGAAGTCACGGGGAGTCGAACCATCGACGCCGACCGGACGCGACTCTTACGCGCCTTCGAGAATCTGTTTCGCAACGCTATCGACCACGTCGGCCCGGACGTGACTGTCACGGTCGGACTGACGGAACACGGATTCTATGTGGCCGACGACGGGCCGGGAATCCCGACTGACGCGGTCGACAACATCTTCGAGTACGGCCACACGACGAGCGAGGACGGGACCGGGCTTGGCCTTTCTATCGTCAAGACAATCGCGGAGGCCCACGGCTGGCGGCTGTACATCGATACGACCTACCCCGACGGCGCGATGTTCGTGTTCGCGGACGTGTTCAGCGAGGACGAGCCGGACTGGTACGGAACCGAGTTCGAGTGGGGCCGACCCGAAGCCGACGACTGATATCACCGGCTATTGCAGGATTCCATTCTCTGTCGAGGGGATTCTCTCCAGACGCACGGTCAGACGAGCGGTACCGACCGCCACGCACAAATCAGGACAGAGCCAAGCGGGGGTATGACCGACCAGTCGACAGCGACGGACCGCCCGGGAGACGTGCCCACGGACCCGTCGGCTGTCCGGGACGCGCTCGTGGAGTGGTACGAGGCGGATCACCGCTCGTACCCGTGGCGGGAGACAACAGACCCCTACGAGATTCTCGTTTCTGAGGTGATGAGTCAGCAAACCCAGCTGGACAGGGTCGTCGACGCATGGGAAGACTTTCTTGACCGCTGGCCGACTGCGGCGGCGCTGGCAGCGGCCGACCGTTCTGCCGTGGTGGGTTTCTGGACCAGTCACTCGCTGGGGTACAACAACCGGGCGAAGTACCTCCACGAGGCCGCGGGGCAAATCGTCGAGGACTACGACGGCGAGTGGCCCCGGGACCCGGACGGCCTCAGCGACCTGATGGGGGTCGGCCCCTACACCGCCAACGCCGTCGCCTCCTTCGCGTTCAACAACGGGAACGCAGTCGTGGATACGAACGTCAAGCGCGTCCTGTACCGCGCCTTCGACGTGCCGGACGACGACTCGGCATTCGAGGCGACCGCGAGCGCGCTCATGCCGGAGGGACAGTCACGGGTCTGGAACAACGCCATCATGGAACTGGGCGGGGTCGCCTGCGAGAAGACGCCCGACTGCGACGGCGCGGAGTGCCCCTGGCGCGAGTGGTGCGGGGCGTACGAGACGGGCGATTTCACCGCGCCGGACGTGCCCACACAGCCCGAGTTCGAGGGGAGCCGCCGACAGATGCGGGGCCGGGTCATCTCGGCGCTGAAGGAGTACGACGAACTGCGGCTGGACGACCTCGGCCCCCGCGTGCGCGTCGACTACGCTCCCGACGGGGAGTACGGCCGGGAGTGGCTCCGCGGGCTGCTGTCGGACCTCGAAGACGACGGGCTGGTCGAGTGCGAGGGGGCCGGCGATGGAGTCGTCGCTCGCCTCAAACGCTGACCGCGAGTGGCATACATCTTGAACCCCTGTGGCTAATACGTTCCCAATGGTTGGCTTGCTCGGCTCGGTCGCCCTCATCGTCATCGCAACCGTGGTCATCTGGAAAGGCAGCGGGTACTTCGAGCAGGCCGCCGAACGACTGAGCAAGTACTACGGGCTGCCGGTAGCGGTCCACGGTGCTATCGTCGTCGCCGTCGGATCGAGCTTTCCGGAGATCAGTTCGGTCGTCATCAGCACTGTCATCCACGACGAGTTCTCGCTGGGCGTCGGGGCCATCGTCGGAAGCGCAATCTTCAATCTGCTCGTGATTCCAGCCCTCGCGGCGCTGTCGAGCGAGGAACTTCGGTCGACGCGCGACATCGTCCACAAGGACGCCCAGTTCTACGTTATCAGCGTCCTCATCCTCTTTATCGTGTTCGCGCTCGGGGCGACCTACGTCCCGGGCGGGACGAACCAGGCGGCCGTCCTGACCCCCGCACTCGCCGTCGTCCCGCTGGTGACCTACGGCATCTACGTCTTCCTGCACCAGCAGGACGCGAGCGACCACGTCGCAGACGAGACCCACAGCGTCCGTCCGGGCCGGGAGTGGGGCATGCTCGGGGTCGGCCTCGTCGTCATCACCGTCGGCGTCGAGGGGATGGTCCAGGGAGCGCTCTCGCTGGGTGTTATCTTCGACACGCCGCCGTTCCTCTGGGGATTGACTGTCATCGCCGCCGGCACGAGCCTTCCCGACGCCTTCGTCAGCGTCCGGGCGGCGAAAAACGACGACAGTGTCACGAGCCTGACGAACGTTCTGGGGAGCAACACGTTCAATCTCTTAGTGGCGATTCCAGTCGGCGTCCTGCTGGCCGGGCGGGCGACAATCGACTTCCTCGTGGCCATTCCGACGATGGGATTTCTGGGCTTTGCGACGCTCGTGTTCATCGTCTTCACGCGGACGGACCTCGAACTCACCGACCGCGAAGCGTACACGCTGCTCGGCCTGTACGTGGTGTTCGTCTGCTGGATGACCCTGGAATCCGTCGGCCTCATCGAGACAGTCCGCGGTATCTGAGCGGCGCTGGGTCGCTTTTGTCCGCCGTCGAGGCCCGCGATCCCCACAGCCGCGCGGGCTACTCGTCGGCGGGCGGTAGCTCGCGAGCGTAGACCGCTTCATCGTACGGGTCGCCGCCGATAGTGAGCGTGCGCGTCTCGACCCGCTCGAAGCCGAGGTTCTCGAAGAATTCCCGACTCCGGTCGTTCGAGGCCAGGTCGAGCGCGCGGAACTGCTCAACGCCGTGTTCCCGGAACATCGATTCGAGCCGGTCGTACAGCGCCGTCCCGATGCCCTCTCCGTGGTGGTCCGGGTGGACGTACAACCGCAGCATCGTCCCCATGGTGTGCATGGTGATGCCCTGTGTGAACCCGACGATGTCCCCGTCCTGCTCGGCGACCAGCAGCACCGCCTCGATATCGTCGAGGTCGTTGGCGGGGACGCCACCGGCCCACCCGTGCAGCGCGCTCCCCAGCGGGTCGGCGTACCAGTCGGCTATCGTCTCGTCGATGACTTCGGACTCCAGGGAGTCGTAGGCGTCGTGCCATGCCGCCCGTGCGACTCTGCGGATACCGTCGGCGTCAGCGTCGAAGGCTCGGCGGATGGTCGTCATGCGTCTCCCGACGACGGAAAGACGGGCTGTTCCGAGCCGGTTCTACACCGGATGGACTGGCGTGACAGGCAGCGCAGTACCCGAGGCTCGGCCAGATGCTGAGGCGTGTCGCGTACCATATGCTGTGTCTATCGGTTCGTTTGGGCTATCATGGCTAATATCCTCCCCCAGCGTGTGTGAACTGTTCGCATAATCTATCATGGTTTATCATTAGGTTTATGTAGTTGACACCCATTGATGCTCTTGTATGAGGACAGTCATCCTCGGTGTCATCGGCTCCGACGCGCACGTCGTTGGGATTACCATTCTGGAACGAGCGTTCGAAGCGGCAGGGTTCAACGTAGTCAACCTCGGTGTCCAGTCGTCCCAGTCGGAGTTCATCGACGCCGCGGATGAACACGACGCCGAAGCGATACTCGTGTCGTCGCTGTACGGCCACGCCGAGCAGGACTGTCAGGGGTTCCAGCAGCAGATCAATGAGGCAGGACTTGACGTGACGACGTACATCGGCGGCAACCTCGCTGTCGGACAGGATTCCTTCGAGGAGACGCGCGAGACGTTCAAAGCGCTCGGTTTCGACCGGGTCTTCGATTCGGAGACCGACCCGGAGGAGGCCATTGAGGCGCTGAAGGCCGACCTCGGCCACCGCTCCCGCGAAGAGGCCTCGTCGGAGAAAATTCAGCTCGGCTCCTGACCCACAGACTGCTGCTTCAGACGCTTGCGCCGGCGACCCCTGTGCAATCACTCTCGGCTACTGCTACTGTCGACCACGCACAGCCCGGGACGCTGTACGACCGGTACGGATGGGCCACATAGCACCGTATCTCAGCCGTCTCTACGTGTACCACGACAACTGACGTCGGCCAACGGACCGTAGCCGTGACACTCCGGCAACGGAACCGAGACC
The DNA here is from genome assembly GCA_002844335.1 of Haloarcula taiwanensis. Classification (NCBI taxonomy): domain Archaea; kingdom Methanobacteriati; phylum Methanobacteriota; class Halobacteria; order Halobacteriales; family Haloarculaceae; genus Haloarcula; species Haloarcula taiwanensis. The sequence goes on along the minus strand of CP019154.1, from coordinate 1,517,788 downwards.
AGCGACACACTCTGTCACCCCCATTGATATACCGGGTCCACTCCATAGCACTGTCATGGCCGAACCACACGTCGTCGGCGTCGTCGGTAGTCTCAGAGACCAGAGCTACACCAGAGTTGCTATCAAGCGCGCGCTCGCCACTGCCGAAGAGCTGGGAGCGACGACGGAACTGCTGGACCTCCGGGAGTTCGACCTGCCGGTGTTCGATGCCGACCACCGCGAGGTAGGCGACGCCGTCGAATTCACTGACCGGGTCCACGCGGCTGATTCGATTTTGCTGGGGACGCCGGTGTATCACGGGTCATACTCCGGTGCGTTGAAGAACGCACTCGACTACTGCGGCTTCGACGAGTTCGAACACAAGACTGTGGGGCTGCTTGCGGTCGCTGGCGGGGGCTTTCCGATCACCGCGCTCGAACACCTCCGCTCGGTCTGCCGGGCACTGAATTGCTGGGTCATCCCGCATCAGGCCGCGGTTCCGAACGCAGGTGATTACGTCGCTGACGGCCGGATAACTGACGCAGACATCGAAGACCGGGTGACGACGCTCGGTGAGGAAGCAGTCCAGTACGCGAACATTGAGCCGGACCCGGCGTGTTTCGAGAGCGCGGAGAACGTCGGCGCAGACGATTAGCGGCGAGGACCGTGTGCGCGTCCGAGCCGTGAGCGTGTGATCCGGGGGTGCAGACGATTAGCCGCACATACCGTCGTGCGTGTCCGGCCAACGGCAGGCTGCTGACCGAGAGAAGGAAACGGTCAAACCGCCTCGCGCCCAAGTTTGCGGCGTGACTCAGTGGGTCGAGAATCCGACCGGCGGCCGGGACCGGGGGCCGACCGCGCTACTGCGCGCGTGGGTCGAGATACTCAGTCGTCCGCGGCGGTTCTTTCGCGCCGGCGTCGCACCGGGCGACCAGGCACCGGGACTGGTGTTCGCCGCGACGGTGGTCCTCTTCGAGGAGGTGAGCCGGTACGCCGTCGTCAAACTGGCCCAGCGGGGCCTCCTGTCTACGGGGCCGTTTGAGTACCCCGCTATCGGCGGCTTCTCGCCCGGCGTCGCGGTGCTGGCGCTGTTTGCTATCCTTGTGTTCGTCACGCCGGCGACGGTGCATCTGACGGCAGCGTTGCAGACCCTGCTGTTGCTCCCCGTCGCGTCGGACCGCGGTGGCGTGAGCGAAACTGTACAGGTGATGTGCTACGCGATGGCCCCCTGCCTGCTGGCTGGGCTGCCCAGCGCCGAGGTCCGGGTTCTCGTCACCGCCTGGGGTGCGGGGTTATATCTGCTGGGCACTGCTGTAGTCCACAACGTCAGGCTCCCGGTGGCGGCGATCGTCGGGGCCATCCCCGCCGCCATTATTTTCGGCTACGGCTTCCGCGGCTTCCACGCCCTCTCGGTGCTGGTCGCCGACTACGGGTTTTAGGGGCTGCCCGCGTGCATCTCTCCACGATGCTCAGTATCGACATCGACCAGTTTATGCTGGAACTCAAAGATGGCGCGTTCAAGAGCGTTGGCCCGTCGAACAAAGAAGCGACGATCAAGATGTACGACGTGGAAGGCGTCGACGTTCGAGAGTACGGCGACAAGCGCGTCAAAATTGCCTTCGAAGACGAACAGGGGAGCGAAATCGAAGTCGCTCTGTTCCCGGAGCAGGCGAAAGCCGTCGCTACAGGGCTTGAGATGCTCGAAGAAGAGAGCGAGATGTTCGAATAGCGGCCCCGTTCCGTTCGTCCGGAATTCGACAACCGTTTTAGGCCCGACATGCTTGCACCGTGTAATGGGTTCGTGTATCATCTGCGGCAAATCTGTCGAAGGACGCATCTGTGACCTCCACGAGGAGGACGCCCTGTTCGAGTTCCGTGGCTCGCGTGCCGACCAGCTATCGGTCGACCGCTACTACCGCGGCAGTGTCGACGGCTTCGCCGAGTTCGGCGTGTTCGTCGACATCGGCGACAGCGTAACGGGGCTGCTCCACCGGAGCGAACTGGACCAGCGGCTCGATTCCCTCGACTGGGAGTCGGGCGACACCGTCTACGTCCAGGTCAAGAACGTACGTGACAACGGCAACGTCGACCTCGGCTGGTCGATCCGCCAGTCCGAACGCGAGTTCCGCGGCGTCCTCGTCGACGACCCGGAGATCGGACACTCTGTCCTGCTTGAGAACGAGGACGACGAAGACGAAGCACAGTCCGACGACGGCTCCGGCGAGGTCGAGTCCGAATCGACAGCCGACGAGTCACCAAGCCAGAGCGACGACGAATCGAGTTCGGACGACGACGCCGGCACGAGCCAGTCTGAATCCGAGAGTACCGCAAGCGCCGGTGCTGTCAGCCGGGCCAACGACGCCGACCGCGTCGAGGGCACTGCGGCTGTCGGTGGCAACGACGGCGGGTCGAACACCGCTGCCGTCACCGAGTCCGGCGACGAAGCCGTCGCGGAGAGTGAGGAGCAGACGGACGAGGCGACTACCGCCGAACCGGTCGCCGCGGCTATCGGCGACCTCGACGACCACGTCGGCGCGGACGTTCGACTGGAAGGTGAAGTCGTCGGTATCCGGCAGACCTCCGGGCCAACGGTATTCGAACTACAGGACGAGACCGGTACCGTCGACTGTGCGGCTTTCGTCGAGGCCGGCGTCCGTGCCTACCCCGAGGTCGAGGAAGACGACTACATCCGACTGTCAGGCGAAGTCCGCGAACGTCGCGGTGAACTGCAGGTCGAGACCGAGGAGCTCGATGTCCTCGAAGCCGAGGAGCGCGAGGAAGTCGAACAGCGACTTGCCGACGCACTTGACGACGAAGCCCGACCTGACACGGTCGAGCCGCTCGCCGACGATACGGCGGTCGCGAACCTCTCAGAGGAACTAGTCGAAGCGGCGACCCAGATCCGGAAAGCCGTGCTGACCGACCGACCGGTCATCGTCCGCCACGCCAACACCGCGGACGGCTATCTCGCCGGCAGCGCGCTCGAACGCGCGGCACTCCCGCTGGTCACCGAGCAGCACCGCCGCGCCGACGCGAAGTATCACTACTTCGACCGGCGACCTATCGAGGGCGGCGTCTACGACATGGACGACGCGACGAAAGACACGACGACGATGCTGGACAACCGGGAGCGCCACGAGGAGAAGCTCCCGCTGTTCGTCTTCGTCGCCGCCGGTGGCACGCGTGAGAGTCTCGACGGCTTCGACCTGCTGAACGTCTACGGCGCGCCGAGCGTCGTCATCGACGACATCGACGTCGACGGCGCGGTCGTCGACACGGTCGATGCTGTCGTTTCGCCGTCCGCTGACACCGTTTCCGAGACCACGTCGACAGCGCTCGCAGCCAACGTCGCTGCACACGTCAACGAGAACGTTCGCGACGACCTGCAACACCTTCCGGCTGTGAGCTTCTGGGAGGATATCCCCGAGCCGTACGTCGACGCCGCCAGCGAGGCGGGGTACGACGAGACCGCGGTGTCGGAGCTCCGCGAAGCCGTCGCGCTGGAGGCCCACTACCAGTCCTACGAGGACAAGCGCGAACTCATCACCGACCTCGTGTTCGGTGACGACGAGGAGGATGTGGGCGGCTTGGCCGGCCACATTGCCGAGCAGTTCCGCGAGAAGGTCGACGAAGAGGTGTCCACCGCCCGTGCCAACCTCGATCACCGGACCGTCGGCGATGTCGACATCGCCGTCCTCGATACGGACGCGTTCACCCACCAGTACGAGTTCCCGCCGGAGTCGCTCCTGCTCGATGAACTCCACCGGGATGTCCGAGACGAGAGCGACGCCGTGCTCGGCATCTCGACGGACACGATGTATATCCGTGCCAACGGCGAGCTGGACCTGCACGAGCTAGTCAACGAGGTCCGCGAGCGAGTTCCCGAAGGCGGCGTCGCGACGCGGAGCGTCCGCGAGGGGACCATTCGCTATCTGGCCGGCGAACGCCCGGCCGTCCTCGACGCCACGCTGGACGTACTGGCCGACGAACTGTAGCGCAAGAGGCTTTTTCTCTCTGCTGGCAGTCTGACCGGGCATGAGCGACGGCCCCGTCAACGAAGCTGACCTCGACTGGACCGACCACGACCACGGCGACCGGACGTTCAAGCGCAAGCAGATCGGTGACGCCGCCGGCGGTGAGCAACTCGGTGCGAGCCTCTACGCCGTGCCGCCGGGCAAGCGGCTCTGGGTGCGCCACTACCACGAGGGCAACGAGGAAGCGATATTCGTCCGTGGCGGAACGGGCACACTCCGGCTCGGTCCTGAGGCCGAAGAACACACGCTAGAACGGGGCGATTACGTTGCGCTCCCGGCTGGCGAGGAGAGTACACACGAAATCGAAGCCGGCGAGTCTGAACTCCGACTGCTGATGGTTTCGACAATGGAGGAGCCGGACATTACCGTCTACCCCGACCGGGAGATGGTCGGGCTGTACGCAGGGTCGCCCCCTGGCGGCGAGAAAGCAGACCGGACGCTGTCGACGTATCTCGATATAAACGCCAAAAAGGAGTACTGGGACGAGTGAATCTTAGCGGCTGCCGACTTCGAACTCGGACAGCATCGTCTGGAGCCGCTCGGACTGCTCGGCCAGCGATTCGATGCTGGCGCTGACCTGCGACATGGACGCGGCCTGTTCCTGTGCGGTCGCGGAGGCGGTTTCGGTCTCCGCGGCGGTCGCCTCGCTGATGTCTACGGCTTCCTCGACCATCGACACCGCTTCCTCAGTCGTGGCGGCCTGGTCGTCCGTCGTGTCGCTGATTTCCTGAATCCCGTTGTCGGTCGCCTCTGCGTTCTCGGCGACTTGCGTGAACGTATCGACGACCTCCTTGACGGCTTCCGTACTCTCCTGCATATCCTCCTTGGCACCCCGTGCCTCCGTGACCGTGGTTTCGGTCTGCGCCTGGGTCTCGGCAATGAGCTGTTCGATTTCGGTCGCCGAGGCTTGCGTCTCCTCGGCGAGCTGTTTGACCTCGTCCGCGACGACGGCGAACCCGTCGCCGCCCGACCCGTTCCCGGCCCGTGCAGCCTCGATGTTGGCGTTCAGGGCCAGCATGTTCGTCTGCTCGGCAATGTCGCCGATGAGATCGACGATCTCGCCGATTTCGGCCATCTTCTCGTCCAGCCGCTCCACGTTTTCGACGGTCGAATCGATGGCGGTCTGGACCTCCCGGGACCCCGCAATCGCCTCCTGTGCCGTCTCCTCGCCGGTGTCCGCTATTTCGGCCGTCTCGCGGGACCGCTCCGCGACGGTCTCGGCGGACGCGGCGACCTCTTCGACGGTCGCCGACAGGTCAGTCATCTCGCTGGAAACGGTTTCGAGCATCTCACGCTGGTCGACCGCCCCGCTGGCGATGCCCTGAATCGACTCGCTCATGTCCTCGCTGGCCTCCGTTGCCTCGTTGGCACCGGCCGTGGCCTGATCGCTCGTGGACGCAACCTCCTCTGAGAACGCCTGTATCTCTTCCATCGCAGACTCCGTCTCCGTCATCATCTGATTGAACGACTCAGCGATCTGTGCCATCGCTTCGTTGTCGGCCACGTCGGGGTCGACGCGAACCGTCAGGTCACCGTCGGCAGCGGCCGCCATCGCCTCGCTGAATCTGCTGGCTGTCTCCTGGAGTTCCGTGTTTTGCCGCTCGGCAGCCTGCATTTTCTCCTCCGCCTTCTCGCGGGCCTTCTTGGCTTCGGCGCGTTGCCGCTCTATCTCTTCTTGTTTGGCCTGGAGATCGTCAATCTCCGAGGCGCGCTGTTCGGCCTGTTCGAAACGCGCTCGCGATTTCTCGCGTGACCGCTCAGTCGACACCCAGTTGTTCACAAGGGCGACACACAGCATCAGGACGAACCCTCCGTGGATAAGCCCCCACACCCAGGGGTTGTTAATCGCTGCCGTGTGGTTGTAAACGCGACTCGGGTCGATCGTTCCGAAGTAGCCGTGGGTGAGAACCACGTACGCCAGTCCCCATAAGAACGGGACCCAGTCCTCGTACACGGCGACCATCGCCATCCCGACGAAGAAGTGAAAGTGGGCTTCAATATAGCCGCCGGAGAACTGGACGAGAGCGAGCGACGAAACGAACACACCCGTGACCGAGAGAATCGTCCTGACACGCCGCCTGAATCGTTTGATGAGGCTCCCCGCCGACAGGGCGAACACAACCCCACAAAGCAGGAGGACCCGAGGCAGCGCGGTAGCGGGGATCTGCGCTTCAGCTATCGGAGTCGACCCGCTGTAGACTCCGAGCCCGAACAGAAACGGTATGTGCAGCAACGTCACAAGCACCACGCTCCGGTGTCGGTTACGCCACTGTTTGTCCGGGATTGTCGACCCGTCTGGGATATAGGATACGAAGCTTTCTAGCCGCTCGACTGGGCCTGGATTGCCGTCTGTTGGCTGCCCAATATCTCCCGTTGGCTGTGCCATATGTACACATGGTACGACTATCACAAATTAACCCTTTCGCGCAGATTATCAGTCCCTGAACTGGCGAATAACCACGGAACAGACATATTGAAGAGCTTATCGCCGCCCCTGAAATCGGCACCGTCTGCTGTTTACGTTTACAGACGGGCGTAGTGTTCAGGCCACTCGCTACCCACGGATTCCCGATAGCGGTTTCAGCCCGGCAAGACCGTGTCCGTGCACTCACTCGACCCGCTCAAACACAGAAGGCTCGTCCAGTAATGTCAACTGAGATAACAGAGCCGGCTCTCTGTGGTCAGGAGCTGACGTTTTAGCGGCTGCAAATGCTCACTCGCTGCTGGCTACCCCGGAGCCCGCTACGTATCGGTCGCCGAGACAGACCTGACTGCCTTCTTCGCACCGTAGTATGCCCACTCCGCACTGTAACAGAACACGCACCCGCGGAAGGTCGGTCGGTCGAGGCCCTCGGTGTCGTCAGCGTCACTGCTCATGTGCTACCTTGGTATGACAGCACAATGAACCCCACGGCTATCCCCTGTCGCTGACGATACCCGAGCGACACGCTTATTCGGCCGAGGAGCCGATTTCGCACAACGCCGATGAGCACGGAGACGCCGGACCCAGACGAGACAGAGACCTTCCAGCAGGTGTGTGCGGAGCTGGTCGACCGGATTCTCGCAGGCGAGGTCGAACGCGACGACGTCGAATCAGCCAAGATTGATGTCTGCCGGGAGTACTCCGCGCCGAAAGTGCCAAAAAACTCCGAACTACTCGATTACGCGCCACAGGAGCACCGCGAGGTGCTGGAGGAGGTGCTCCAGCGCAAGCCGGTTCGGACCGCCTCAGGCGTCTCCCCTATCGCGATCATGACGTCGCCCGAGCGGTGTCCCCACGGGAAGTGCCTGTACTGTCCCGGCGGCCCCGACTCGGAGTTCTCCTCCGCGCAGTCATACACTGGGCATGAACCCGCGGCCGCACGCGGGGAACAGAACGATTACGACCCGTACGGTCAGGTCACCCTCCGGCTCAACCAACTGCGGGAGATCGGCCACCCCGTCGACAAGGCCGAACTCATCGTGATGGGCGGGACGATGACGGCCCGGAGCCACGACTATCAGGAGTGGTTCGTCAAGCGGGCCTTGGAGGCGATGAACGACTTCGACGTCGACGCGGAGCCGACGCCCGCAGAGGACGTGAGCTTCGCCGAGGACGACTACGAGTTCCGCTATCTGGAGGACGTCATCGCCGAGAACGAGACCGCCGACGTCCGAAACGTCGCCACGACCTTCGAGACAAAGCCCGACTGGTGTGACCCCGAACAGATCGACCGGATGCTGGACCTCGGGGGCACGAAAGTCGAGGTGGGCGTCCAGACGACCTTCGAGCGCATCAACCGCGAGATGCACCGCGGCCACGGCGTTCAGGCCTCCATCGACGCGAACCGCCGGCTACGCGATTCGGGGTTCAAAGTCGGTTTCCACATGATGCCGGGCCAGCCCGGGATGTCCAAGGAGATGTGTCTGGAAGACTTCCGGCGCATCTTCGAGCAGACCGACTGGCGGCCGGACTACCTCAAGATATACCCGACGCTGATCGTCGAGGGAACCGTCACCTACGACTGGTGGCGCAAGGACGAGTTCGACCCGCTTTCCAACGACGAGGCCGCTGAGCTGGTCGCCGAAATCAAAGACATGATCCCCCGCTACACTCGCCTCCAGCGCGTCCAGCGGGACATCCCGGCGGACTTCATCGAGGGCGGCGTCTGGAAGTCGAACCTCCGACAGCTCGCCTGGCAGCGGATGGAAGAACACGACTGGACGTGTGACTGCATCCGCTGTCGCGAGGCCGGACACAGCGACGAGGCCGCCGAGAACATCGAACTCGGCGTGATGACCTACGAGGCCTGTGGCGGCACGGAACACTTCATCTCTTTCGAGGACTTCGACAACGACGTACTCGTCGGCTTCTGCCGGCTTCGGTTCCCGAACGACCCGGTCCGCCGGGAGCTACAGGACGCCGCAATCGTGCGTGAACTCCACGTTTACGGCAACGCTGTCGGCGTCGGGCAGGAAGGGGACGATGACGACCACCAGCACAAGGGGTACGGCAAGAAACTGCTGGAAAAAGCCGAGGCACTGGCCCGAGACGCCGGCTTCCCGAAGCTGGCCGTCATTTCCGGTATCGGCGTCCGGCAGTACTACCGGGAGAAACTCGGGTACAAGCAGGACGGGCCGTACGTGAGCAAGCGTCTCTGATGGCTTTCTGATCCGCTGCCCGGGCATGTGACCGAGCGTCCTGTCGACAGAGTGTGGCTGTGGAACCATGCTGTTGTGTGTTTGGCCAGCAGGAGTTGCTGCATCGCGCGGCAGGAGCCGGGCGATGAGCGAAAGAACGGCCGGCGTTTGAGGGACTATATGTATACCGACGCGCCAGCCCTGTGGGCCGGGCGCGGCGAACGGGCCATTACCCATAATGCCGGGTCTCGGCCCTTATTAGACCAGAACCGGCGGTAGCGGACAGTATACGCGATAATAGTACCTTACTCCGCGATTCGTTCCCGCTAACTAATTACCATACTGTCATCGCCCCTCCCATGGGTAAGAGTACGGGCCTGTGGCTAGCAGCGATGACGCTACTGGCTGTGGTTGCGGTGTCGACGGCCCCGATGTTTGGACCGGGTGTCGCAACGGCAGCCAATCACGAGACAGCGACTATCGAAGTGACCGACGCGTCAGCGACAAAAACCAACAGTTCTGGGACGTACGACACGCCGTTCTCAGTCGTTTCTGGCGTAGGGTTTCAAGTGGCGTTCACGGCTGAAAACTCCGGGGGCGTCAACGGCACGAAACAGGTAACGGTCACGGCAGACGACGAGGAACTTAAGCAAGTCGACGTTGCCGTCGACGGCGGCCGGCAGACGACGGAGAGCGTCCCAATCACGCTTGATGACACGGGCGAATACGACCTCGCCGTCGACGGTGTCTCAGCCGGGACGGTGACCGTCGTCGAACCGCCGAGTATCACGGTCATTGAGACGGCCGTCAACCGAACTACGATCACGCGAGGTGAACACATCGAAGTAACGCACACGCTGGAAAACACCGGCGGGAAAACCGGCGCGCTGACCATCACACCGACGCTGAAGAACACGGACACCGGAGAGTCTCAGATGGTCAACGAACTCGATGTCGAGGTCGGTGGCGGCGACACGGAAACGGCTTCGTGGACGCTGGACACCGGGGCCTTCGACGAGCTGTCTGCCGGGGAATACGAACTGCAAGCTGGTGGGGATTCGAACCCGACGATCACCATTGAGGAGTCCACTCGGTTCACCGTCGAGTACTCGCAGCTAAGCGACGAATCGACAGTAACGGATGAGCCAGTCGAACTCACCGCTCGGATGGCAAACCCCAGAGACGGCGACGGCTCGGCGACAGAGACGGTCGTGCTGCAGGCTGACGGCATCGAAATCGCCACCCGGACCGTTGAAATCGAGAACGGCGAGACGGAGACGCTGACGTTCTCGCCGACCTTCGACACCGAAGGGACGTATGCCCTGAGAGTAAACGGCGAGTCGGTCGGGTCTGTCGAAGTTGCGGACGAGGCCTCGATTCAGGTTCGGGACGCCGGGCTCATCGACACCCAGGTCAATACTGACACGGACACGGGCGGCATCGGGACCCGTGAGCCGGAGCTGTGGGTTACGGTGGAGAACACTGGTGGACAGGCCGGAACGATAACGCTGCCAATCGACGTCGGCGGCACGCAGGTCGGACAGGAGTCGACGACGGTTCCGGCCGGAGAGACAGTCAACGAGACACTACTCTATCGACTCGACGGTGCTGTTGACGAGGGTGACCACGAAGTCACGGTCGGAGATGTCACCGCCGGCACCCTGACCGTCGGCCAGCCCGATATGCAGGTCACTGATGCGAGCTGGAACCGAACGACGGTCACCCGGGGCAACGCGGCAGAGCTGACAGTAACGGCCAGGAACGACGGGGCCGTGACCGCAGAGCAGGAGTTCTGGATCGAAACGGAGACCGAAGTCGTCGACACCGTCTCGTTCGACCTTGCCCCGGGTGACTCCGGGACGGAAACGTACGTGCGAACGTTCGATGAGCCCGGGACGTACCAGTTCACGGTCGGGAGCGAGACGCAGACGGTCACAGTGGAGCAGCCAGCGACGTTCGAGGTATCTGATAGGGCGCTGAACACGACGAGTGTGAGCGAGGGCGAGAGCGTCGCGGTGACTGCAACGGTCACAAACACCGGCGACCAGGCCGGTAGCTATGAGGTCCCGCTTACCGTCGCTGACGAACGGAAAAATGCCGCGGAACTGCAACTAGAACCTGGAGAATCGACGACCGTCTCGTTCACGGAGCCGTTCACTGCCGTCGGCGCATACCCTATCGACCTTGACGACGGGCGGGTCGGGACGGTCCGCGTGTCTGAGGCGGCAACGTTCGAAACCACCGCTGTCGACTTGAACCGAACGGATGTCATCACCGGAGAGTCGATAGCGGTCACCGCGACCGTCCGGAACGAGGGCGACCAGCCCGGGACGGCCGATGTGCGGTTGCAGGAAGATGGTACCACGATAGATACGCAATCGGTGACACTCGACGGCGGCGAGGAAACGACCGTCACGTTCGTCCAGTCGTTCAGCGATGCGGGGACGCGAGCCATCGCCGTCGACAACCAGTTCGGGGCCCGTGTGACCGTCACTGAGCCGGCGACGTTCGAAATCAGCAACGCGGCGGTCAGTAGCGAATCCGTGACCCAGGGTGGCGCTGTCGAACTCAGCGCGACTGTAACGAACACCGGTGGGCGGACGGGGAACGTCACGGGCACCTTCTCAGTCGCAAATTCCGTCGTTGAGAGCCGGGAAGTGACCGTAGCCGGCGGCGAGGCGACGGAAATCACGTACGAACACGTCTTCAACAACAGCGGGAACTACGTGGTTGCTATCAATGGCGAGCGGGCGGGCACGGTCACGGTCAAGGAGCCGGCGGCGTTCGACACGGCCGCCGTCGAACTGAACCGAACGACCGCCCGGACAGGCGAACCCGTGGCGGTGACTGCCACAGTCGTCAACAACGGTGACGAGACGGGCACCTCCCCGGTTCGCCTCCAGACCAACGCTGATATCGCGGACACGACGAACGCCACGCTCTCGGGCGGACAACAGACCGAGGTTACCTTCGTCTACGTCTTCGAGAGTGGCGGCGAGTACAACGTGGCGGTCAACGGTGACTCTGGCGGAACTATCTCAGTGACACAACCCGCGACGTTCGAGGTCCGCGACGCAAAACTGAGCAATCAGTCCGTCGACACCGGTGAGTCAGTGGACGTGACAGCGACTGTCGCAAATGTCGGCACGGAGAGTGGGAATTACACCGCGGCGCTCGCAGCGAGCAATCAGACACTCAAGTCCAAAACCATCGGTCCGATCGCCGGCGGAGAAACTGCAACTGTGTCATTCAGCATCTCCTTCGACAATGAGGGCAACCGGTCGCTCTCTATTGGCAACACCCCTACCGAAACGCTCGCCGTCGAAGCTGAAGCCAGTAGTGACGGTGGCGGCGGAGGCGGTGGTGGCGGAGGCGGCGGTGGTGGTGGCGGTGGTGGCGGGTTCGATTTCGATGATGACTCGGACGAGACCGACACTGGCGGCGGCGCAGAGGCACCCGCTATCTCCCAGTCCAAGATCGATAACGGGGTCACCGTCCGGGTGTCCGCCGACGCTGCGAACTCGACGGTCTCCCAGTCGCTGAACCGCTCCGGGCCGTCCGAGACCGCGCCGGTGATCACTCTCTCGGCGCTCTCGCTCAACGTGACTAATGACAGTGCTGGGTTCAACACGACACTGCTTGGTCCACACGCCACGCCGAACGACATGGCCGCGGTTCAGGAAGACGGTGTGCGCGGGTACGTGACTGTCACCTCCGGCGCGAATGCGTCTGCCGTCAGCCGGGCGACGTACACGCTGCAGCTCAACGAATCGGCGCTTCCGGACAACGGGTCGATGGACGCGGTCCGGGTGTATCAGTACCACAACGAGTCCTGGAGTCAGCTACCGAGTACGGTAAACGGAACGAACAGGTCTATTCGGGCGACATCGCCAAACCTGGCAACCCTTGCTATCGTTTCCCCGGTCGCTAATGGGTCCACCCAGACGACAGTGGCGCCCTCGACGAATGCATCGGCGCCGACGCCCGCCGAACTCACCGTTGCTGATGCGTCCCTGATGGCTGATTGGGTCCGGGCTGGCTTCAACACGTCAGTGCGAGCGACAGTCGAGAATCCGAGCGACGAAACCGTCGAGCAGGCACTGACAGTCACCGTCGGCGGCGATTCGGTCGCTTCTCGGACCGTTCGACTCAACGCCGGCGAACAAACTACTGTGACGATAGAGTTCGAGGCTGTCGACGGCCCAGTCGCAGTCAACGGCGTCAGTGCCGGTGACCTCCGCGTCGGCTCGGATGCTGCCCAGAGCACGGGCGGCTCCGGGGCTGACGAGACTGGTGAAAGCGGTGGTGGCGCAGAGCCAGCCGCCGAAACGGTCGCAGCGTCCGGCCCGGGATTTACTGTTCAGCTAGTCGCAATCGTGTTGGCGCTGATCACCGGTTTCGCCCGCCTCCGTCGACGAGTGTGAGGCCCCAGCCGACAGAGACGTTCTATCGCTCCTGTTTCAGTGTCGGACGGACGACCTTACCGGCGGTTTGGCTGCTGCGTAACTAATCCTTTACTCACGTACACCACTGTATGAGCGGGGCCAGAACACTCTGTACTGCCGTCGCCGTCGTTTTTGCCATCGCTGTGTTCGCATCTGTCTTCGCCGTCGGCGGCGTGGTCGCTTCTGACGCCAGTCCACAGAGCGGGACTGATGGTACAGCAAGCACACCCGGGACCGCCGTTTCGTCTGTTCTCGACCGCCACACAGGGACACTACTCGGGCAGGTCAACGGGACAGACACACCGGATGACGGTGAGCAGACTGACGAAGAGACCGAGGAGCCGACTGAAACTGAAGAACCCACAGAAACTGAGAGGACAGAGAAGCCGACCGAGACAGAGGGGCCGACTGAAACCGAGGAACCTACAGAAACTACGGAGACAGAGGAACCGACCGAGAACGGAAGCCGGGAGGAGACAAACGGCGACGACGGCGCTGACCGAGGCGATTCTGACGACGATGACGGGAACTCCGATGATTCGAACGACTCAGACGACAGCTCCGATGATTCGGACAGTTCAGGCGATAGCTCGAATGGTTCAGACGACGGGGAGAACACGACTACACAGAACACGGCGGGCGGCGGCGCGCCTGCTGACAACACGGCCGGTAGCGAGAACGGAACCGTCGGGTTCGGGATGGAAACTGAAGCGGACACCGACGGGGCACCCACGCCGACCGGGCAGGGCAGCGCCGATGTCCGGATTTCGGATGCGTCACTGTCGGCTGACTGGGTCCGGGCCGGGTTCAATACGACTGTGCGAACAACAGTAACGAACACTCGCTCGCGGCCGGTCAACGAGACACTGATTGTGACAGTCGACAGCGAACCCGTGGCACGGGACCGAGTGGCGCTCAACCCCGGCGAAGAGATCGTCGTCGAGACCGAGTTCGAGGCGGTCAACGGAACCGTTCGGGTCAACGGCAAGGCCGCTGGCCCGCTCACCGTCGAAAACCAGTCCCTTTCCGGAGCTGCTAGTGACGACCGGGCAACGACCGCGGCCCAAGGCCCCGGGTTCTCACTCGCGCAGGCGGGCGTCGCTATCACGATACTCACGGTCATCTGCTGGACGCGTCAGGGCTTCCGGCGCGGCCGGGGCCGCTGAATCGGACCACTGGCGGGCGGTCCGAACTGCTTGTGTGGTGGATTTTTACTCGTACCGTCCGACTGGTCAATATGGCTCGTGACCTCGCCGTCGTCGGTGCCGGCGCTGCCGGTGCGGCGGCAACGTACGCGCTCCACGACGCGGAAGTCGACGTAACAGTGTTCGAGAAGAGCCGCGGCGTCTGCGGGCGCGCTGCGACCCGGCGACAGGGCGACTGCACGTACGAGTACGGGGCGAACTATCTCAAGGCAGACGACGGCCGCGTGACGGAACTGGTCACGGAGACGCTCCCGACCGAGGGACTCGTTGATATCGAGGAACCGGTGTATGCGTTCGACAGGACCGGCGACATCGATGTCGGCCGGGACGCCGACGAACACAAGTGGACGTACGAGGCAGGCATTACACAGATTGCAAAACGGCTGTTCAACGAGACCGACGCCGAGATAGAGAACGGCGTTCGGGTCGAGCGTCTGGAGCGACAACGCGACGGCTGGCAGCTTGAGGACGACGACGGAGCGGACCTGGGGCATTTCGACGCCGCGCTGCTGACACCGCCAGCCCCACAGACGGCTGACCTGCTGGGGCAGTCGCGGTGGGACCACGACGACTGCCGGGAACTTCGGCAGGAGATCGCGTCGGTCCCCTACCGAACGGTCATCGCTGGGGTGTTGCACTATCCATTCGAACTCGACGTGCCGTGGTACGCCGCGGTCAACAGCGATAAGGACCACGACATCGGCTGGATCGGCCGCGAAGAGTGCAAGGACGGCCACGTCCCAGACGGCGAGTCTCTGCTGCTGGTCCAGATGAACGAGCCGTGGTCGATTGCGAACTACGACGAACACCCCGACTCGCTCGTCGGCGACATCGCCGCGCGGACGGCGCGATTGCTCGGCGACGACCGGCTGGCCGACCCCGACTGGGCCGACCACCAGCACTGGCGTTACTCCCAGCCCGAGGGCGAAGTCGACCACGACCTGCTGTCGTGTGCCGCCGAGCACGACCTGCACTTTGCCGGGGACTGGGTGGCCGGCGAGGGTCGGCTCCACGCGGCCCTGCGGAACGGACTGGAGACGGGCGAGGCAATCGCCGACGGTGGGTAACGGAACGCCTTTGGGTGCCCGCCGACAGCCACCGACATGGACCACAAGCGGGAACTGACGAGCGTCGACCTCGCCGCCCTGGAGGGTGAACTCGCCGGCTACGAGGGCGCGAAGCTCGACAAGGCGTACCTCTACCCCGAGGACGACCTCGTCAGACTGAAGCTCCGGGACTTCGACCGCGGGCGCGTCGAGTTCCTCATCGAGGTCGGTGACGTCAAGCGCGCTCACGTTGCCGACCAGAGCCACGTCCCCGACGCGCCGGGTCGGCCACCGGACTTCGCCATGATGCTTCGGAACCGGCTTTCGGGGGCCGACCTCGTCCGCGTCGAGCAGTTCGAGTTCGACCGCATCATCGAACTGGAGTTCGACCGCGACGACGCCTCGACCACCATCGTCGCGGAGCTGTTCGGCGACGGGAACGTCGCCGTGCTGGACGAACACGGCGAGGTCATCGACTGTCTGGAGACGGTGCGGCTCAAGTCCCGAACCGTCGCGCCGGGGACGCCCTACGAGTTCCCGTCGGCGCGATTCAATCCGATGACCGTCGATTACGACGGCTTCGTCGCCCGTATCACGGAATCCGACGCCGACCTCGTCCGGACGCTGGCGACGCAACTGAACTTCGGCGGCCTCTACGGTGAGGAGCTGTGTACCCGCGCCGGCATCGACTACAACGTCGCCGTTGACGAACTCACCGAGTCCGACTTCCAGCGGCTGTACGAACTCGTCGACGAGATGGGGACGCGCCTGCGCGAGGGCAACGTCGACCCGCGGGTGTACTACGAGACGCTCGACGACGGTGCAGACAACGGAGGGTCCGGCGATGACCTGGACCGCAGGCGCGTCGACGTGACCCCGATTCCGCTGTCGGAGTACGAGGAACTGTACAGCGAATCCTTCACGGAGTTCAATCCCGCGCTGGACGACTACTTCTTCAATTTCCAGCGGGAGGAGGAAGTCGAGGGCGGCGAAACACAGCGTCCGGACTTCGAGGCCGAAATCGAGAAACAGAAGCGCATCATCCAGCAGCAGGAACAGGCCATCGAGGACTTCGAGGCCGACGCCGAGGCCGAACGGGAGAAGGCCGAACTGCTGTACGCCAACTACGACCTCGTCGACGACGTGCTCTCGACGGTCCGGGCCGCCCGCGAGGACGACGTGGCCTGGGACGACATCGAAGCGAAGTTCGACGAAGGGGCCGACCGCGGCATCGCGGCCGCGGAGGCGGTCGTCTCGCTGGACGGCAGCGAGGGGACGGTGACGCTCGACATCGACGGGACGCGGGTCACGGTCGACGCGTTCACTGGCGTCGAGAAGAACGCCGACGAACTGTACAAGGAGGCAAAACGCATCGAGGAGAAAAAGGAGGGTGCGCTCACCGCCATCGAGAACACGCGCGAAGACCTCGAAGCGGTCAAGAAGCGCCGCGACGAGTGGGAGGCCGACGACGGCGAGGACGAGGCCGAGGAAGACGATAGTGAGGACGAATCGACTGACTGGCTCTCGATGCAGTCCATCCCCACTCGGTCGACCGAGCGCTGGTACGAGCAGTTCCGCTGGTTCCATACCTCGGACGGCTTCCTCGTCATCGGCGGCCGCGACGCGGACGACAACGAGGAACTCGTCCAGAAGTATCTGGAGGGCGGTGACAAGTTCTTCCACGCGCAGGCTCACGGCGGCCCGGTCACGGTTCTCAAGGCCACCGGCCCCAGCGAGCCGTCCAAGGAGGTGGATTTCCCGCAGTCGTCGCTGGACCAGGCCGCGCAGTTCGCCGTCTCTTATTCTTCGGTCTGGAAAGATGGGAAGTTCGCCGGCGACGTGTACATGGTCGACCCTGACCAGGTTTCGAAGACGCCCGAGAGCGGCGAGTACCTGGAGAAGGGCGGCTTCGCCGTCCGCGGCGACCGGACGTACTTCGAGTCCACGCCGGCCGGCATCGCTGTCGGCATCACCTGCGACGACGAGACGCGGGTCATCGGCGGCCCACCGGCGGCCATCGAGGGACAGGCTGCAACGAGTATCACCGTCGAGCCGGGTCAGTACGCCCAGAACGACATCGCCAAGCGACTCTATCGGGAGTTCAAGGACCGCTTCGCCGATGAGACGTTCGTCCGGAAGGTGGCCAGCCCGGACCAGATACAGGAGTTCCTGCCGCCCGGGGGCAGCCGAATGACTGAGGACTGACGATGTCGGAGCAGAGAGTACACCGCGTCGGAGGTGACTACCTGCATGAGTGACCTCGGGAAAATCGACCGCGAACTGTTCGATACCGTCATCTACCCGGAACTGGGCGCGGACCGAGAGGATGTGACGCTGGGGCCGACTCACGGCATTGACTTCGGCGTCATCGACGTTGACGGGAAGGCGCTGGTCACAGCTACCGACCCGCTCTCTGTCCTCCCCGGCTTGGGGTTCGAGCGGGCCGGTCGGTTCGCACTCGACGTGGTGCTGGCCGACGTGGCCGTCTCGGGCGTCCCGCCGTCACACCTCTCCGTGACGTTCACGCTCCCGCCCGAGATGACCGATGACGAACTGGCGGCGATGTGGCACGGCTTCGCCGGCCGGGCCGAGGAAGTCGGCGTAAGCGTCGTCACCGGCCACACCGCCCGGTATTCGGGCGTCGACTACTCCTGGGTCGGCGGCGCGACGGTACTCGGGGTGGGGTCCCACGACGACGTCGTCCGGCCCGACGGCGCGCGACCGGGCGACAAACTGGTCGTCGGCACCGGCCCCGCCGCGGAGGTCACGGGCCTGTTCGCCCGCCTCTTCCCGGCGCAGATCGGACTGTCGCCCGACCGAATCGCCACCGCACAGGAACGTCTGGCTGACACCGCACTCGTTGAGGACGCGATGGCCGCGGCCAGCGCCGGCAATGTGACGGCGATGCACGACGCCACTGAGGGCGGCATCGTCGGTGCGTTCATCGAGATGGCCGACGGTGCGGGCGTCCGCTTTGACGTGGACAGCGACGCGATGCCGGTCGCCGACGGCGTCGATGCCCTCTGTGACGCCCTCGACATCGACCCCTGGCACGTCAGCAGTTGCGGGACGCTGCTGGCCGCCGTCGACCCTGCGGACGCCGACAACGTTGTCAGCGCGCTCCGGGACCGGGGGACACCGGCCGCCGTCGTCGGCGAGGTGAGCGAGGGGACGGGGCTGTACGTCGACGGTACCCAGCGGTCCCATCCCGGAGCCGACCCCTCGTGGGAGGCGTTCGCGCGGCTGCAGGCGGCCGCGGACGGGGACCCCAACAGCCGCTGACTCTACCGCCGCGTTTACGAGTGTTAGCACTGCACACGTACTGGTATATATAGTTGTAAGTTGTATTATAATTTGATGTGACACCTCGTCGCGACTGACGTGGCACCGGCCACGCCGGCCAGGCTGATGTCACGGAGTACCATCATGTTCCAAGAAGCACTCTCGTATCCACGAGACAGTGACAGCGCAGTGAAAACCATCGCCATCGGGGGCGTGCTGCTGCTCCTGAGTTTCCTCGTCGTACCGGTGTTCTTCGTTCTCGGCTACATCACCCGGACGCTCCGGGCGGTGTTGAACGGCGAAACCGAGCCACCGGTGTTCGACGACTGGGGCGACCTCGGCATGGACGGCCTGAAGGTGTTCGTCATCGGATTCGCCTACTCACTCATCCCGGCGGCCATCGCTCTCGTGGCGGTGTTCACAAGCGGCGCGACGCTGGGGCTGGGCGGCAACGGGACCGGAAGCGGACTGGCCGTCGCCATCATCGTCCTCGTCGCAACGCTCGCGATGACTGTGCTATCGCTCGCCATCGCGTACGTACTCCCGGCCGCAATCGTTGCGTACGTCCGGACGGACGCCATTGCGGCGGCGTTCGCACCGGATGAAATCCGCCGGCTCGCGTTCAGTCGGACCTACGCTACCGGCTGGCTGGTCGCGTTCGGTATCAGTCTGCTCGCCGGCGTCATCATCGGCGCGCTGAACGCCGTCGTCATCGGCGCAGTGCTGGCTCCCTTCGTGACGTTCTACGCGAACGTGGCGGGGACCTACGCAGTCGGGACCGCCGTGCGAGACATGCCCGCCGTCGACGCTGGCGATGAGACGCCTGACGCACAGCCTGCGGCCTGACCCGGACCGTCGGCGCATCGAATGGCAGAACACTTGTGTCCCAGAAGCGGACGCTTCAGTATGCAAATACCGAGCCAGGAGACCACCGCGGAAGGGGCAGAACGCATCGAGGTGGTCCCAGAGACGCTGGATGATCTCTGGCATCTCTCGTATGTCATCGAGCCCGGGGATCTCGTCTCCGGCGACACGACGCGGCGCATTCAGCGCAACGACGACAACCTCCGGGACAAGGGCGGCGAGCGCGAACCGATGTGGATTCAGATCGAGGTCACCGACGTGGAGTTCGCGAAGTTTGCCAACCGGCTCCGCGTGGGCGGCGAAATCGTCGACTGCTCCCGCGAGGACCAGCTCGGTTTCCACCACACGCTCAACGTCGAGGAACACACCGAACTCACCGTCGAGAAACACCTCAAGCCCGACCAGGCCGACCGACTGGAGGAGGCCGTCGAAGCGACGGAGAATCCTGACGTTGCGATTGCAACTGTAGAGGAGGGCGAAGCACACGTCCACACCGTCGCCCAGTACGGCACCGAGGAGCGGGCGACCATCACCTCGACGACCGGAAAGGGGGAGTACGCCCGTCCACGGAAGGAACTGTTCGACGAGCTGGCGTCAGTCCTCAAACGGCAGGACGTGGACGCCTACATCCTTGCGGGTCCCGGCTTCACCAAACAGGACGCCCTGGACCACTTTCAGGACGAGATTCCCGATATCGCCGAACAGATTACCGTCGTAGACACGTCGGCCGTCGGCGACCGTGGTGTCCACGAGGTGCTCAAACGCGGTGCCGTTGAGGATGTCCAACAGCAGACCCGCATCGCCGAGGAGGCGGACTACATCGACGAACTGATGGAGCGCATCGGCTCCGGTTCAGAGGTGGCCTACGGCCCGGAGGAGGTCGCCAAGGCGGCCGACTACGGCGCAATCGAGACGCTGCTCGTGCTGGACGAACGGCTCCGACTGGAGCGGGCCGGCGAGGGCGATTGGGACATCGACGTCGACGACATAATCGAGACGACCGAGCAGAAGGGTGGGGACGTGACCGTCTTTTCGGCGGAGTTCGCGCCCGGCCAGCAGCTCTCGAACCTCGGTGGCATCGCTGCACTGTTGCGGTACCGACTCGACTGAGATCGCGAACCGGGTGGGCGTGTCTGTAATTCTTCATTTCAGCATTGAGTCCCCCGAAACCGTTTTTTGCTCCGCTCCCCATTTATGTGTAGTTCCAATGTCTGCGAGGAGTGGGTGATATGTCGTTCGAAGAACAACAGGACTTTGCCAGACAGGTCGCCGACCTGAACAAGTACGGGCAGGCGCTCAATCGGTGTGAGTCCGTCGACGAGGTCGTTTCCCTCACGCTCGAAGCGATGTCGCTGCTGTTCGAGTTCTCCTACTCTACGTTCGTCGAGGTTCGTGACGACGACCTCCGGGTCGTCCACAGCACGAACCCGAATCTCGTTCAGGGCGAGCCACCCAGTGACCTGGCTCGACGGGCGCAGGAGGCCGGCGAGACGCTCGTCGAACAGGGCGCTGACGCCGCTGTCACGGCCGACTCGGACGTGACGGGTGCGCTGGCTGTCCCGGCCCGGATGGGTGACGAGGTGACAGCGGTGTTGGTCAAACGGTCACAAACCGTCGAGGAGTTCGGGGACGAGTACGTCAGACCGATGGAGATTCTCGCGACCCACGCCGCGACGGCCATCTCCAACATCCGTTCCCGTGAACGGCTAGAACGGGCACACCGGGACCTGGAACGGCGAAAGGAGATGATCGAGATGTACGACCGGCTTCTCCGCCACGACCTGGGCAACGACCTTCAGGTCATCGCCGGGTTCGCCGATGTCGTCGCGGGACAGGTCGACGGCCAGACGAAAGAGTACGCCGGCAAGATCCAGCGTGCGGCCGAGAGCGCCGCCGACCTCATCCAGCGCGTTGGCGACCTCGTCTCGACGCTTGAAGCACAAGACAATCCGGAGCCTCGGGACCTCGACACGGTCCTCGGGGAGACGGTCCGTGACATCGAGGCCAACTACGAGTCGCTGACCGTCGACTTCGATGCGGCCGAGTTCGACTATCAGGTGTACGGCGGTGACCTGCTCGATTCGGTGTTCACGAACATCATGTCCAACGCGGCGGTCCACAACGACGGTGAGATTCATGTGCGGGTCTCACCAGCCGAAGCCAGTCCGGACGAAGTCACCGTCTGTTTCGGCGACGACGGGGGCGGTGTCTCGCCGGACCTGCGTGAGGATATCTTCGAGATGGGTGTGAAAGGACAGGAGAGTCCGGGGACCGGCTTCGGGCTCGGCTTCGTTCGGGCGTTGACTGAATCCTACGGCGGCAGTGTCAGCGTGGCCGAAAGCGACGCTGGCGGGGCCGAGTTCCGCGTCACGCTCGAACGCGTCTAGCTGACTGTTATCGTCAGGCCGTCCTCGGCGAACTGCACGTCGCCGTCGTAGCTGTCTGCTATCGACGCAACCATCTCCTCGTGTCGTCCCTCCGTGTGTGGGTACAGGTGGGTGAGGTACACGCGCCCGACCTCGGCGTCGGCATCGCGGAGGGTCCGGCCGAGCGTTTCGGGTGTCGGGTGGTTCGATACGTCCACGTCGTCCGGGAACGAGCAGTCGTGGACGAGCACGGCCGAGCCATCGGCGAACTCGATGAGGTCCGTGAACGCCTCGGAGTCAGCGCCGAGCGTTATTGCCGGTCCGTCATCGACAGAGAGCCGGTAGGCGAAACACTGCATCGAGTGGCGCGTCTCGCAGGTGTCGCCGCTGAACCCCGCCAGTTCGAAAGGTCCGCCGTCGAGGTCCCTGAGCGTCAGGTCCAGCCGGTCCTGCATATAGTCGTGTGTTTCGAGGAGGTCACGAACTAGGTCGCTTGTCCCCGGCGGCCCTGCGATAGTGAAGTCCGTCTCACCGGCCAGCCAGCGGGCCTTCATCAGCACATCGAGGTCGGAAACGTGGTCCAGATGGTGATGTGTCAGCAAGACGGTGTCGACGCCTTCGTACCCCGCATCTGTTCGGGCCAGTGAGTGCAACACGCCGCTACCACAGTCGACGAGCAGCCGGTGTCCGCCGCGTTCCAGTAGATAGCCGGACTGCATTCGAGAGCCGGTCGGCATGGCGCTTCCGGTGCCGAGAAACGTGAGACGCATACCGGACGACAGCGAGCGAACAGACAAAGGGTTGGTGTCTGGGGGCACACGTGGCAGGGGAACCACCAGGGAGCGTCAGCGGAGTGAGGGCGGTGGCCGTCGGCGGGGACGGGGTCAGGGCGGCCGTGTGGGAAGGTCACCCGTCGACGGCGCAGTTCATGCTTCGGACGGGGATAGCAAAAGTTCACCCGTGGCTCAAAAACCATTTTAACCGAACCGCGCTTGCGGCAAACCCACGAAACGGAGCGGGAGACACTTGTGCGAGTACGCCGAGACGCGAGTATGAAGAAATCACTCGACGAACACGCCGAACGGTTCTCCGCACACGCCGACGCCTACGACGAGAACCAGGATTCAGCGGCGTATCGCGCCTGTGTCGACTTCGTTGTCGAGCACGCAGCCCCCGAAACTGACGACGTGGTGCTCGACCTCGGCACTGGCACCGGAGCCATCGCGTTCGCGCTCGCGCCCGACGCACGGGAGGTTATCGGCCGCGATATCAGCGACGGGATGCTGGACAAAGCGCGGGAGAAAGCTGAGGAGCGCGGCGTCGGGAACGTTTCCTTCGATGACGGTCGCTTCCGCGCGCCGAACGTCGACCGTTCAGTGGACGTCGTTACGTCGAACTTCGCGATGCACCACCTAGGCGACGACGAAAAACGCGAGGCTATCGACACCATCGCCGATTTGGGGCCACGGCGAATCGTCCTCGGGGACGTGATGCTGTTCGGCGACGACGACCCCGACGCCCCGTTCTACAGCCCCGAGGTTGACGACCCGGCGACGGTCGGCGTCCTCGCCGACGCCTTCACCGATTCTGGCTACGCGCTGACGGCCGTCGAGATGGTCACCGAGCAGGCTGGCGTGCTGGTCGCCGACCGACTCGATTCTGACTGAAGCGACTGGACCGCCAAACCGGCTCAGCGGTAGTTTCTGTACGCCCAGAACGAGACGTACAGCGTCAGGACCAGCAGCCCGCCGAGGAAGAAGGCCACGCCGGGCTCGATGTGGAAGCCGCCGCTACCCCTCGCGGCCTCGGTCGTCAGTTGTCGCGCCTCCTCGGTCATCGCTTGGACCGGGGTATCGGCTTCCGGGGCCGGAGTGCTCTCGGGGGCCGGCGTGGCTTCTGGTGTCTCCGTCGCTTCGGCTATCTGGAACCCACCGTCGTCCGACGCTGTCGGGGTCGGCGTAGATTCGGCCGACGCGGCTGTCCGGTTCGCCGCTTCGAGACTCTCAGCGTCCCCGCTACCTTGGGCACCGTCACCGCCGGCTCCCGCGTCCCCGCCGCCAGCCCCTGCACTCCCGAACTGAAGCGGGAACTGTCCGAGCAGGAGTTGCAGCATGACGCTGGCCGCGGTGAGGATACCGATAACAGGGAGGACGCGGCGGACGAGCGACCGGAGGGACTGCTTGCGCTCCTGCGTGCCGACGAACAACACCAGCGGGTCCTCCGGCGGCTCGTATACCTTCATCTCCTGGCCCTTCTCTGAGTACTGGACCCCAGCGACGGCGATGAGTTCCTCGTCTTCCAGTTTCTCCAGATGATAGGAGACCTTCTGTATCGACATATCGAGCCGGTCTGCCAGTTCGGAGGGCGTGCCCGGCTCCTCGTAGACCGTGTTGAGTATCTCTCTGGCCGTTTCCGAAGAAAGGGCGTCGAGGACCGCCGAAACGTCTTCGTCGACCCCGACGACCTGAAGCTCCCCGTCCTGTGAGGTGCTCGTGTCGGGACCGCGGGAGGGCAGCAACGACATATATTCCGTTCACTGCCGCCCAGCGTAATGAATCTCGTGGAACCTCACAGACTCGTTTGAGTCTGAGGTCACTCCAGCCGCTCGGTCACCGACGCGACCGCCTCCGGCGACAGTGAGTCCCGGGGCGGTCGCACCGTCGCGTGGTCGATGACGCCGCGGTCGGCGAGCAGGGCTTTCACCGTGGGCGCGAAGCCGAACTCGGCACACGCCTCCGAAAGCGGTGAGAGGACATCCCGCTGGACCGCTCTGGCCTGTGGCACGTCGCCGCTCTCGATGGCGGTCTCCGCCCGCTCTAAGTCGTCGAACAGCAGGTGCGAGAGCGCGCTGACGCCGCCGTCCCCGCCCACCACGAGCGACGGGACGAACAGACCGTCGTGGCCCTGGTAGACGGTGAACTCGTCGGGCGTCTGATTCATGACTGCGGTGACGTAGGAAAGGTCACCCGAGGAGTCTTTGAGTCCGGCGACGGCGTCGGACTGAGCGAGCGCGGCGACCGTCTCGACGGACAGTTTCTGCCCGACGGCCCCGGGGATGTTGTAGAGGTAGACCGGCAGGGGAGCGTCGGCAAGCGCCGCGTCGAAAAAGGCCTCGTTGCCCGCTGCGCTGGCCTGGCCGCCGTAGTACGACGGCACGACCAGCGTGCTGTCCGCGCCCTGCTCGGCTGCGAACGCCATCCGCTCGTCGACGGTCGCAACGTCCGTCGCCGCCGTCCCGACCATGACGTGGCAGTCGTCTGGCGCTGTGTCAGCCGCGGTTCTGACGACGGTCCGGTACTCGCCGGGCGAGAGCGTCTCGAACTCGCCGGTCGTCCCGCAGGGGACGATACCGTCGACGCCGGCCGCTGAGACGTGCCGGACCAGCGACTCCAGGCCCGCGATATCGAGGTCACCGTCGGCGTCGAATGGTGTCACTAGCGGCGTCAGTACGTCGAAGGATTCAGCCATGCCCTTGGTCAGACACGGTGGTCGCTTAGGCGTTTTCCCCGCCGATATGGCGGAACCGACTTGACGTGGCAGTCCTACTGACCGGTAAGAGCCGACAATGGGAGGACGCGAGCGTCTCGCAGCGACGGACCCGGACTTCGATCCGGACGCGGTCGACATCGACGACGCGGCGGTACTCGACCGCCTCGCGCCCGTCGTCCAGGAGTGGTGGGTCGAGCAGTTCGGCGAGTTCGTCCCCGGCAACGGCGGCTTCTTCACGCCGCCACAGAAGGAGGCCATCCCGCTCATCCACGAGGGCGAGAACGCCCTCATCTGCGCCCCGACGGGGAGCGGGAAGACCCTCGCGTCGTTTACCGGCATCATCAACGAACTGTTCGGGAAGGCCCGTGAAAACGAGCTTGCGAACTCCGTCTACTGCCTCTATGTCTCCCCGCTGAAGTCGCTGGCCAACGACATCCACCGGAACCTCGAACAGCCCCTCGACGGCATCACGGCCAAGCTCGACGACCGCGGCGAGGACGTGGAAATCCGCCACGCCATCCGCCACGGCGACACCAGCGACAGCGAGCGCCAGGCGATGCTGGAGACGACGCCCCACATCCTCAACACGACGCCGGAGACGCTGGCTATCCTGCTGAACTCCCCGAAATTCAAAAAGAAGCTCGAAACCATCGAGTACGTCATCGTCGACGAGATTCACAGCCTCGCGGAGAACAAGCGCGGAACCCACCTCTCCGTCTCGCTGGAACGATTAGAGGAAATGGTCGAGGAACCGCCGACCCGAATCGGCTGTTCGGCCACCGTCGAGCCACTGGACACTGTCGCGGAGTTTCTGGTCGGCCGCGAGGAGCCCGGCGGGGCCCCCCGCGACTACGAAATCGTCGACACGCGCTTTTCCCGCGATTTCGACATGGAGCTGTCCTGTCCGGCCGACGACCTCATCAACACACCGCGGGACATCGTCACCGAGCGGTTCTACACGCAACTGCACGAGCACGTCCAGTCCCATACCAACACGCTCGTGTTCACGAACACCCGGTCGGGGGCTGAGCGCGTCCTGCACAACCTCCGCGAGAAGTTCGACGACTACGACGAATCGAACTCCGGGTGTCACCACGGCTCGCTCTCGAAGGAGAAGCGACGCGACATCGAGGAGTCGCTGAAAGCCGGGACGCTGGACGTGGTGACGACCTCGACCAGCCTGGAACTGGGCATCGACATGCCCCACATCGACCTCGTCGTGCAGGTCGGCTCCCCCAAATCCGTCGCCGCGCTCCTCCAGCGCATCGGCCGCGCCGGTCACCAACTCGGCGAGACCGTCGAGGGACGGGTCATCGCCTTGGACCGCGACGAACTCGTAGAGTGTGCGGTGATGCTGGAGAAGGGCGAGCGGGGATTCGTCGACCGCGTGTTCATCCCCGAGAACGCACAGGACGTGGCGACACAGCACGTCTACGGCATGGCAATCAACGACGTTCGCCCCGAGGCGACGTTCAAGAGCGTCCTCCGGCGGGCCTACCCCTACCGGAACTACGGTGACGGTGACTGGGAGCAGTTGATGCGGTACATGACCGCCGACTATCCCGGGATGGAGGACAAGAACGTCTACGCCAAAATCTGGCGGGACACGAACGACCCGCCCGACGGGGAACACCACTACGAGGACTACGACGTGGGCGAGCACCTCATCGGCAAGCGCGGCCGGCTCGCGCGGGTCATCTACATGACCAACATCGGGACGATTCCGGACTCCTTTACCTGTGACGTGGTCACCCGGAGCGACGACAGCTGGGTCGGCCAACTCGACGAGTCGTACCTGGATACCTTAGAGAAAGGCGACGTGTTCGTGCTGGGCGGGGACAACTTCGAGTACCGGTATCGCCGCGGGTCGAAGGTGTACGTCGACCGGACCGCCGCGCGGCCGACGGTCCCGTCGTGGTTCTCCGAGCGGCTCCCCCTCTCGTATGACCTCGGCCGCGAGATACTCGACTTCCAGGGCCAACTGCTGGACCGGCTGGAAGACGGCGGGATGTCTGAGGTCCGCAACTGGCTCCGAGAGTTCCCCGTCGACGAGAATAGCGTACGGGCAATCGCTCGGATGTTCCGCGAGCAGGTGGCCTACGCCGGTCCAGAGAGCGTCGCCACGTCGGACCGGCTGGTCGTCGAGGAGACGCTGGACCACGACGAGTACGAACGCCACTACCACGTCCACTCGAACTACGGCCGGCGGTTCAACGACGGCTTCTCGCGGCTCCTGGCGTACCACATCGCGCAGGCGGCCAGCGCGAACGTCCAGGTCGCCGTCGCCGACAACGGCTTCACCCTCTCGATGCCGCTGAACCGCAAGGTCGACATCTCGCGCATCGTCCGGGACCTGGACCCGGAGACGGCACGGGAGGACCTGCGGGCCAGCCTCGACGGGACCGACCTCCTCCAGCGGTACTTCCGCATCAACGCCACGCGGTCGCTGATGATACTCAAACGCTACAAGGGCTACGAGAAGTCCGCAAGCGAACAGCAGGTCTCCTCGGAGATGCTGCTTGGGTTCGCCGAGGACCTGGGCGAGTTCGCCGTCGTCGAGGAGACCTACCGCGAGATTCTGGAGGACAAACTGAACATCGACGGCATCGAGTCCGTCCTCCGTGCGATACGGGCCGGCGACGTGGACGTGGTCCGGACCCGCGTCGACTCGCCGTCGCCGCGTGCCTTCGGCCTGGCGACGCTGATGGCAAGCGACGTGGTCCTCGCGGAGGACGAGTCGGCCGTCCTCCAGGAGTTCCACCAGCGAGTCCTGAACGAAATCGAGAACGGGGATGCCGACGACAGCGCGGTCGCCACTGATGACTGAACGGCTGGCACCGTTCGACTGTGTGCTTTCTGTCCGCTGGCCTGTTGTCGAGCAAGCAGTAAAGTCCACGGGGCACAAAGGCGTGTTCTGCAATGCCACACCACACACACGGGAGCGACGGCGCACACGAGCACGACGAGCCGGAAGCCGGCCACGTCCACGAATCGGTCGACGAGGGTGTCGACGCACGGGACGACTGGGCGCGGCGGCGTCGGAAGGGGATTCCGACAGACAAGCAGTTGCTCGTCGTCGCCTGCATGGACGAGCGCATCCCCGTCGAGGACGCGCTCGGCCTCTCGCTGGGCGACGCACAGATTTACCGCAACGCCGGCGGCAAGGTCACAGACGACGTGATCCGCTCGGCCGCGCTGACGACACAGTACTTCGATACGACCGAAATCATCGTCGTCAACCACACCGACTGTGGGATGATGAGCGCGTCCGACGAGGACGTGATCGAAGGGTTCGAGGCCGCGGTCGACGGCGACCTCGACGACGTCGACCTCGACCCGGCGCTGCCGGAGTTGAATATCGGCGACGCGTCACTCGCGGAGTGGGTCCGGATGACCGACGACATCGACGCGGCGTGTGCGGCACAGGTCGAATACCTCGAAAACCACGACTTGATTCCCGACGACGTGAGCGTGACCGGGTACGTCTACGAGGTCGAGAGCGGGCACCTCCGGCGGCCCGGCGAGCGGGTCGCGGAGCAGGTCAACGAGCGCGTGTAGCCGACCGGCGTCGTCGCCGAGTGACTGTGCGGCCACCACCTCCGTCCCGGAGCCAAACCGTTAATCCGCGGGCGGGCCCTCGGATGAGACATGGAGTCGATTCATCCGCGGGTGAGACTGCTGTGGATTCTATCGACGGTTATTCAGGCGTCGGTGCTCGGCGTCATCGCATATCTCGTCGACCGGTTTGCTGTCCCACTGCCACAGACGGTCATCGTCGGCGGCTGGGTCGTGCTCGTGGTTCTGGGTGTCGTCCACGCCGTCGCTGCCCACCGAATCTGGCGATTTGACCTGCAAGACGACGCACTGTTTCTCCTTCGCGGTGTCGTCACCCGGACCGACACGTCAGTCCCGTACGTCCGTGTTCAGCACGTCGATACCACGCGCGGTCCGGTCGAACGCGCTATCGGGCTAGCGAGTGTCGTCGTCTACACCGCCGGGACCCGCGGCGCGGACATCACTATTCCCGGGCTGCGGCCGGAACGGGCGACCGAACTCCGTGAACAGCTCCGTGACCTCGCGAACGAGAGCGAGGCGACGGACGCGGTATGAACCGGCTCCACCCGCGAAGTGCGGTCCTGCGCGTCGCCCGAGCGGCGCTGCAGGGCGGCTTCTTCGGCTTTTTCGGTGGGTCACTTGGGACCGGGATGCTCGGACTGCCGGCGTTTGCGGTTCCGCTGCTTGGCCTGTTCGGCGCGCTGGCATTCAGCGGCTACGCACTGGCGCGCTACCTCCGCTTTCGCTACGAACTTGACGGGGACACGCTCACCGTCGAATCCGGTGTCTTCGCCAGACAGTCCCGGCAGATTCCGCTCGGCCGCGTCCAGAACCTCGATGTCGAGCAGAACATCCTCAATCGCCTGCTCGGCCTCGCTATCGTCCGCTTCGAGACAGCCGGTGGCAGCGCGACGGAGGCCACCCTCGATGCAGTCGACGAGGCCGAAGTCAGACGCCTGCGGAACTACGTGCGGACCCACGACCGGGACGACGAAACTGCGGCGGCCACCTCCGATGCGGTGTCTAAGACTGCGACAGCTGTCCGGTCGGCTCACGCGGACCTCCCCGGCGTGACCGGCCCCACTCCGGCACGCGCGGGCGACGCCCAGACCGCGAATGAGCACGGGGACCCGGTTTCGACGTCGGAGGTGGAGGACCGCGACCAGCCGGACGGGTCGCTGTTGTTCGCCTTCGACCAGCGCGAACTCCTGACGTACGCCCTCGTCTCTGTTCGACCGGCCGCGCCGGTCCTCACGCTGGCGTCGCTCCCGCTGGGGATGGACATTGTCTGGGCCGTGCTGCGGTTCAATGCGACCCTCGTTGGAGCGTCGCTGAATGGGCCTGTCGTCCGCTGGCTAGCCGGCTCACCAGAAACAACGCGAGTTGGCATTTTCGCTGCGATTTCGCTCGCTCAGTTCTTCCTGCTCGCACTGGTCGTTAGCGTGGCGCTAACCGTCATCGAATACTACGGCTTCCAGCTCACGCAGGCTGACGGCGACCTCCGGTACGAGCGTGGACTCCTGCGCCGCTACAGCGGCAACATCCCACTGGAGAAGGTGCAGACGGTAACTATCCGCGAAAACGTCCTGATGCGGCGGTTCGGCTACGCGACGCTGGCCGTCGAGACGGCCGGCTACAGCGGCGGGAACCAGCAGTCGACGCAGGGTGTCGCCGTCCCGCTTGCACCACGCGAGGAGGTGTACGAACTGGCCCGTGACATCGAACCGTTCGGCGACCTTGACTTCGAGCGGTCGCCCAAACGCGCCCGACGGCGCTATCTCGCGCGCTTCTCGCTGGCCGCAGCCGGGCTCACCGCGGTCGCCTACGCCGTGGACGCGCTGGTGCTTGAAACGGGCTACTGGTGGCTCACAGCCCTCCTCTTTCTCCCGGTCGCGCCGGCGGCCCACCTCCGCTGGCGACACCGCGGGTTCGACCTGGACGACTCTGTGCTCGCGACCCGGAGCGGGTTCTGGCGGCGGACGACCCGCATCGTCCCGTACTACCGGCTCCAGACGGTGTTCGTGACGCGCTCGCCGTTCCAGCGTCGTCGCGACCTGGCGACTGTGGGGGCTGACACGGCGAGTTCGTCGAGCCTTCTCGGCGGCATCGCCCGCGTGTACGATATCGACGAGGACACTGCAACAGCGCTCAGAGAGACATTGCGAGAACGCCTCACCGCACACCTCGCGGGACTGCGGCTGGGCGATAGGGCCGGCGACACGGACGGGTAGTCAGCCCCGCGCCCATTCGACCATCCGACCGTACACCTCGTCGGTCGCCAGCGCGTCGCCGTCGCCGACGAGCACGAGCGCCTTCTTCGCCCGCGTGAGCGCGACGTTGATACGCCGGTAGTCCTCGAAGATGGGGCTGTCGAGCGCTCCGGTGGCGACGAACGAGATGATGATGACTTCTTTGCTCGACCCCTGGAACCGGTCGACCGTGTCGACGGTCACGTCGGGTAGACGCTTCGATATCTCCGCGACCTGCGCGCGGTACGGGGCGATGACGCCGATATCGTCGGCTGCTACCCCCGCCGACCGGTACGACGCGACGATGTCGGCGATCCGGTCGGCCTCGGCGGGGTTGGTGTTGCCGACTTGGCTGCCGTCGGGGTCGACAAACGCCACGCGGTCCCGGAGCCGCTTGGGCAGGCTCGTGGTCGAGACGCTGTCGAGGTCATCGAGCCGCTGGGCCGCTACCTCGCCGGTCGCGGGCCGCAACTGCCCGTCGTAGAACTCTCGCGAGGCGAAGGCCTGAATGTGCTGGGCCATCCGGTACTGGCGGTCCAGCATGATGCCGGCCTCGGGGTGGGCCTCCATCAGGCGCTCGAACAGCGAGGTCGACAGCGTCTCGTCTTCCGACTGGACCACGGGCGGGAGCTGCTGGTGGTCGCCGACGAGCACAAACCGGCCGGCGAGCGTCGTCGCCGCGAGCGTCCCCGGCTCGGTCAGTTGGCCGGCTTCGTCGACGACGGCCACGTCGAACTCCTGGGTCTGGAGCGTGCTCCCGCCACAGGTGGCCGTCGTCGCCGCGACGACCTGTGCGGTCTGGAGCCGGCTCGCACACGCACCGGGGTCGCCGCTGGTCTCCAGCCGGTACTTCTGCATGTCCCCGCGGACACCGCTCTCCGTGCCGACGCGGACGATATCGGTGTACCCCTGGTCTTCTAGCGCCTCCAGCAGATTGTCCACGGCGCGGTTGGTAAAGGCAGAGAGCAGTACTCGGTCGCCGCGAGCAACCAGAGCCCGCACCATTCGGGCTAGCGTATAGGTCTTGCCCGTCCCGGGCGGGCCGTGAACGAGCGCGAAGTCCTCCGCGCCGACCGCTAACTGGACGGCCTCGTTCTGGGCGTCGTTGTTGTCGATGAACGTCTCCTCGACGGTATTGAAGTCCGGCTCGCGCCGCCCGAACAGCACGTCCTTCTGCTCGGGCGACTGGAGGAGCACGGCGTCGTGGAGCGCGTTCTGGAGCCGGTCGGTCGTCAGCTCGGAGGGGTACACGTCCAGCCGCCGGAGGTCCAGTGGCTCGTCAGCCGTGACGACGATTTCTTCGCCGAGACGTTCTACGCGGGCCAGTTCAGCGTTGCCGGTCACCGGGTCGCCGTCGCTGGCGAGCACGAGATTTCCTTCGCGGATTTTCGAGACGGCCCCGGTCCCGGTCGCGCGGAGTTCCCACCGGCCGCCGTCGAGTTCCCGGCGGCCGGTCGGTTCGAGGTCGATGAGCGCGCGGTCGTTGTCGGCGCGCTCCTCGGGCGTCTGTTCCCAGAGCTTCGCGTACTCCCGATGGACGGACCGGCGCTCGGCCTCGATTGCCGCGTAGAACTGCTCGAAGTAGTCCAGTTCCTCGTCGGGCACCGCTCGGCCGACCTGTCCAGCCTTGGATTCCTGGTCGAGGCGGCCGGAGACGGCCATACAGGTGTCCTGCTCGAAGCAGTACTCGCATTTCGCGTTGGCCTCGTAGCCGGTCGGCACGCTACAGTCGTACTCCATCGCCGCAATCGCATTGCGCGTCCGGACGACGTAGTTCAGCAGCCCGCTCCCGATAGAGAACTCCTTGGCCGGTGAGAGGTCGCCGCTTTCCTCGGCGCGGTCCACGGCGGCGTTTTTGGTGTACAGGAGCGTGCCCGTATCCGGCGCGGCCTCGACGGCGCTGTCCGCGCCGGCCGTGCGCTCGCCGAGCATCAGCGCGTACGCGGTCGCCTGAATCTTGTCCTGGAATCGGGGCTCTCGCTTGGTGTTCTTGCCGGTCTTGAGTTCGACGGGCATCCCGCGCCGGACGGCATCGGCCCGCCCCTTCATGCCGAACCGCTCGGAGATGAGCGTCATCTCGGAGCGCCACTGGTCTGTTTCAGTTAGCGTCCCCTGCTGGAGCCAGCCCTGAATAGCTGCGGCGTGGTCACGCACGTCGCCGGCCACCTCGTCGGACTCTCGGCCCAGCAATCCGATATCCAGTCCGGCGGCGTCCACCTGCTCCTCGATAGCAGTGTCGAGGTCCCGGCCACGGAGCAGGTCGCCGAACACCTCGTGGACGACGGTCCCCTTCACCAGCGGATAGGCGTGGTCCGCGCCGTCGAGTTTCCGGAGGTAGTACATCCGCGGGCACTGCACCCACGCCCGGATGTCGGTCACGTCGACGAGGAAATCCGGCTGGACGACGAGGGTGGCGTCGCCGCCGACGGAGTACTGCTGCTCGCCCTGGTACTCCCGCTCGTCGGGGTTGTAGACGGCGATCTCCATGCCTGTCTCGATGACGGCGGCGTTCTCAGTCCACTTCCCCCAGAGTGTCACTGTCGTCGGTTCGCCGGCTCCGCGTTCAGGGCGGATGGTCACCTCACAGAGGTCGCTTTCCCCGTACTGGGTGGTCACCGTCTTCGGCTCCTCGATGTCGACGACGACGCCGCGAACGCGATCCGCGCTCACTGGCTGGCCCTCCCCTGTTGCACGGCCCAAGCGAGGGGGCGGACCCTCAAAAGTCGTTCGCGCCGCGGGTCATTCGCTGGTCGCATCGGCTTCGGACTCCGTGTCGGCGGCGTACTCCTGCAGCGTCTCCAGCGATACGTCTTCGAGTACGTCTTCGCTCGTCGCGTCGAGGTTCACCGGCGGTGCACGCCCGGCCTCGTGAGCCTCTATCCAGCGCGGGACACAGACACACCAGTGGTCGCCGGGGTCGAGGCCCGGGAAGTTCAGGTCCGGCCGCGGCGTCACGAGGTCGTTGCCCTGCGCCTTGCTGTACTCTAGAAACTCCGCAGTCATCACGGCACAGATCTCGTGCCGACCGGGGTCACGCTGGAGCGGGTAGCAGTATCCGTCGCGCATGAAGCCCGTCTTCGGGTCCATCGAGCAGGGGGCCAGTTCCCCGCCGAGGACGTTGCGTTCGCTTTCCATACCACGTCTGGCTGTTCCGGGGAGTAAAGCCGTTCGGCTACGCCACTGACAGGCTGGCTGTCACCCGGATGCTTCGCTCCCGCGCAGCGACGACCGGTCACTGTGCCATTCAGGACCGATGGGTTCATTCTGACCCAGTTCAAACAGGAAACTGACAATGCGCGTTCGCGACTGGCAGGACATTCTCGAAGACGTGATGGAGAGCAATGCCAATCCGGGGGACTGGCGTGCCGTCGGGGGCGACCGCGCGAACGGAATCGGCGAGGATATCTACTTCGGACACCCCGATGCCGGCGTCTACCAGCTCAAGACGTACGCGAAGAACCCTTTCGAGGTACAGGGCGTCGGGTCGCAGGTGGCCCGCCGAATCGACGACGACATCGACCCGCT